>JBEVAM010000013.1:0-46915 GCA_051297135.1 Halothiobacillaceae bacterium | reverse complement strand
GGTAGAGCAGGGGACTGAAAATCCCCGTGTCGGGGGTTCGATTCCCTCCCTGGCCACCACTTTCAAAGCCCAACCCTTCTCGGTTGGGCTTTTTCACATCTGTGCTTTCCCCACACTGTGCGGGGATTCCGCCGACTTTGCGTGTGCCACAGGCCATATCGCGCCGGCGAGAAAGCGCCCACCGACCCGGCAAGTTTGACTCTTTTCTGGTCTCTGTTCTCAAAAAATCGGCCAGAACTTCGCCAGCCGAGCACACGCAGAAACCCTTTCGTGACAAGTGGTTGCCATTGATGCGCCGCATCGGGTTCGACGCATGGACCACTTACCCTAAATCCGGCAGTTACCCCGTCGCCGGCAGGCCCGGAGGGGGCTTCGGCGGCCCGATGACCGGCGCGATGCGGTCGCTGATGTAGCGCAGCAGGCAGCCCCAGCGGTCGAGGTCCTTGAACTGCTCCGCAGCTGAGCGAACGTGCTGCAAAGCCGCGCCGATGTTGGCGATCAGCCGCTTGAGCATGTCGGTGCGGCCGTGCAGCGGCGTCAGGTACAGCGTGGTCTGGTTGGCGTGGCTGGCAGCCTTGCCCACCGCGGCCAGCAGCAGCGGGCGACTGGTGATGGCCTCCAAGCGGCCCGTGGGGTGCGCGGCTCGGCAGTACCAGCTCCACCAGTTGTAGACCAGCGCACAGGCCCGGGCGACGGTCTGGCAGCGGTTGATGTCCTGCGTCGTGAAGCCGCCCAGGCCCCACTGGTTCTTCAGCTCGTCGAAGGCGTTCTCGGCATCCGCGCGGTCGCGGTACAGCTGCGCGATGGCCTCCAGGGGGTAGGCCACGTCGGTGACCAGCACCGCGTACTCCCACAGCCGCTCGCCCTCGTGCACGCTGGGGCCTGCCAGGTCCAGCCGCAGTTGTTTGCCGTCGACTCGCCGCTCGCGCGCGATGCCGCCGCGAATGCGCTGGCGCACGATGACGACGCGGCGCTTTTTGCTCCAGCCGTGCAGCTGCAACTGCGCCTCGACCATCTGGCAGCCCTGGCTGTCGGGCCGGCTCCAGTCGTCGCGAGCGAACTGCTGCGCCACCAGGCGCTGCACGTTCTTCGTCTGCCGCAGCCGCAGCAGGTAGGGCTGCTTGCGCTCTTCCAGCGCCAGCAGGATGCTCTCGTTGCCGTAGCCCGAGTCGCCGCGTACCAGCGCCGGGCGCTTGTCCCCGAGCTCATCCAGCAGTCGACCCAACGCTGCCTTGGCGTGGCCGCTGGTGTGTTGCTTGCCCGCGCTCACCTGCACGTCCAGCACCAGGCGCAGGTTGCTGACCAGGAAGGTGTGCAGCACATGGCTGGGCCGCATCGGCTTGGTCGGGTTGTAGCCGATCTCGGCGCCTTCCTGCCGCCCGTACAGCGGCTTGATGCTGGCGTCGATGTCCAGCACCCACGGTCGGTCCAGCGCCTCGCGCACCGAGTGCATCAGGCTCGGGCGCATCCAGGCCGCACTGGCCGCCTCGTCGATGCGCTCCAGCGCCCGACGCAGCGCGTCTTCGCTGACGACCTTGTTCATGCCCAATGCCTGCGCGGCCACCGCGTCGCCGCGCAGCGCGGTGATGTGGGCGTAGCGCCGGTGGCCAGCCAGCAGCCCCAGCAGCAGCGTGCCCAGCACGTCGCGCTTGTGCGGGGCGTTGCCGCTGCGGTACGCCAGCGGGCATTCGGACACCCAGCGATCAAACACGCCCGTGGTGGCCAGGAACTCCGCAAAGAACACCAACTGGCCGTGCGGCGTGGCCGCCGCACCTTCGTCCCAGCGCACGTGCATGCGCCCGCCCAGTGTGTCCACCACCTGCGGCTCGGCCGGCTGCGCACCAGCCTCCCGGCGTGCCGCCAGCGCCCTGCGTCTTGCTTCACCCATCAGGTGAGTATGCCAAGACCTGATAAAGCCGCGCCAGAACTTGATCAGCAGGCAATCAGCAGCCGTCAACTGCCGGATTTAGGCTTACTGCAATAGTCGAACCCGATGATTTCAGGGCCAGCGATCTTCAGCCCTTGGGCGGGTGCGGATCGTTGCCGTAGCTGTTGCGCTCGCGGATGCGACCGTTCTCGCCATGAATCAAGACCTCGCTACGCTGGTTGATGGCGATGTCACGAGCGGCCCGTTCGGCCTCGGACTGCGTGCGGTGATGCGAGGTGTCTCGCTGGTTGCCTGCGCCGCGCACAGCCCAGCCGTCGTCGCGTTTCACTACATGTTGGTTTTTGCCGGCCATATTCAAAATCCTTTCAAGGTTGGGTGGATGCTGGAAGTCGGGGTATTGGCTGTCGAGTCACCCCCTTTCCAGAATCACGAAGTCAGGCTTGAGCCAGTAGTGCCCTTTGTCGTCCTTGTCGACGAATGTGGCGTAGACCTGCTTGTGGCGTTTGAAAATGTCCGCCGTCCGGAAGCTGGCGCCAGGCTGAAGGCCCAGCCCTTCGGCCATGTGCCGCTTGTGCACTTCGTCGCCATCGGCGTCTTCCAGAATCTTCAGGAAGAGATAGACCTGTGGTGAGAGGTCGACCGGCTCACCATCGATCAGCGCCACGCGCTGGGTGTGCATCAGTCGCAGGGACGTCTCCGTCGATTCCTGCACCGGTGCTGGGCGGGTCAGATATGCCTCAAGGTTCTCGATCACCAGGCCGGATTTGCGGATGTGGGCAATGGCCCGCAGCGGCACCAACAGGCGATCGCCCAAGGCAGTACCGAGCAAGGACGCAGGCTCTCCCGCCGTGATGATCACCTCAGCGCCGGGCGCCACCAATTGCGCCAGCTTGGCGGCCACTGGATCGGACATCGCGCTCAGGCGACGTCCAAAGAAAACCGTGTGCCGCCGGCGCCGATGTTCGAACTCACCCAGCCGCCACAAGACGTTGTCGACGATCGGCTCGACGGCATAGCGCGGGGCCAGCCCCAATCCTGCTGACAACCACTTGGCCAGCTTCTGCGGTTGCACCTGCCAATAGTGCGCCTGTTGATTCGCCAGTCCAACCCAACCGCACTCCGGGCAGTAGCCGCGATAGGGTTGCGAATCTGGCGCGGCGTGTGGCTGCGGCCGCATGGCCTCGGTGCCGCACTCCGGGCAGAGGATGTCCAGTGCTCGCTCACGGCTGACGGCGATGGCATCCAGGGCCAGCAGATGGCCATAGAACCCGGGTCGGCTCGAAAGCCAGACCGCGTCGGGGGAGATCAGCATGTCTTCACGCTCGAGCAGGCGGCAGATCTCGGCCAGCCCCTGGTCGTTCATGACCGCGACCGCCTCATTCATGCATGACTCCTTCGGCTTCCTCCGCCAGCTTGGCCGTCGCGGGTGATTGCATTACACCCAGTGCGCGCAGCAACGATTCCACCAGGCGAGCATCAGCCTCTTCCATGTCGCGCAGATTGCTGATCCCACTTTGCTTGAGATCGATGTGCAGCACCCGGCTGGCTTTGCCGGGCTGCAACGGCTCGAAGTACAGCGAGACCACGGCGTCGATGATGTTGAAGCCTTGTCCCATCAGGATGGGACTGATTTGCTGAGCAGCGAGACAGGCCAGCACATCGGGCGCGTCTTTCTCCCCCGGCGGCTTGATCTGGTAGTCGCAGATCGGGGGATGGATGGCCCGCACTTTCGCCTGTGACAAACGGATGCGCTCAACCCGGTGTGCCGCCAGGTCACATTCGCTGTCATCGAAAAGCTCGAAACCATCCCGCAGACGGTTCAGTAAAAACATCGGCTTCTCGATGTCCTGGGGCTGCAGCACCTGCTTGAATACATGCTTGCCGAGGTGCTCCAGCAAGGTCTGCTGTGTCTTGGCACCACCGGGCGCCAGCACATCAATCACCCCGCTGGCCGGGTAGATGACGACATCCATGGCCATGGGTGGTCTGACGTCACGCCAGTGCGCCCGGTTGTCGTCGCCAAATTCAAGCTGACGCTGGGCGTTGTCCTCAATGAGGATGCCCAGTTGCACGCCACCATCCAGATGCCGGTCCAAGGTGTCGATCTGACAGGCGCGCGGCGTCCCCTTGCTCGGCGTGAATGCGGTGGCCAGTGCCACCTCGAGGGCGCGAATGTCTTCCTGGCCACGGAACAGCGCATCGACGGGCGGCACCTGCAAGCGTTTCCACCCACGCTTGCCAATGCGCAGGCTCACCGCGTAGATCGCCTCGGCCGTGGCGAATAGGTCAGGCCAGTTGGCCATGACCCACAAGGCGCGCTCGGCATCGCTGGAGAATTTCGTGAAATCCTCGTGGATCGCGGAGTCCGGTGGGGCGGTGTTGCGCAGGGCATCGACACCACGCCCGTTGGCCAAGTCATGCACGCGCCGCATCTCGGCGTACAACACCTCTCGTTGGACGGTAGGCAGGGCATCGATGATCTCAGTAACGGCATTGACCAGCTTATCGTCGACAGGATCGGCGGGCAGTTCCAACTTGCGAGACTGCAGGTAGAACTTCCAGGCGTGCGCTGGGACTTGGCGGATGAGTTGGCGGTAGTTGAAGGCGGCCATCTTGTTTTTCCTTTTTGCTGGGCCGCCGTGCCGATGACTTCTTGTGTGCGCGAGAGGCCTGGGTTGGTTACACTGTTCTCAACACCGTATCGCACAACAAAGCAAAATGTATTTGTTCGCTATATCGGGTGTTTGATGGAATTTAACGGTGGATGATTGTGTTGTCAAGCCGGTGCGGATTCGTTCGAAATAACGTAATATCTCGGTCTGTGCAAAACGCTACCCGTCCCCCTGTTCGCGTGGGGCTGAGAGAACACAGGAGAAACCGTGGCAACCCCACTGGGTGACAAAATTCGCAGACTGCGTCGTGAGCAGAAGTTGAGTCTCGACGCACTGGCCACCGCAGCCGGCATGAGCAAGAGCTATCTGTGGGAGTTGGAGAACAACGACGATGCCAACCCCACCATGGAAAAACTGGCCAGCATCGCCGCTGTCCTGAACGTCACGCCAGAGTTCTTGGCGCACAACGAGCTGGCAGACCAGCCCGAGGACGCCTTCGACAAGGCGTTCTTCCGCAACTACAAGACGCTAAAGCCCGAGACCAAGCATCAGCTCCTTGAGATCCTGAAGACCCTCAAGAAAACCCAAGGATGAGTGCCCCGCCCAACAAGCCGGCGCCTTGGGCCAACCGGCTGAACAAGCTCTTGGATCAGTTTCACACCGTCCATGGTGGCGAGCGATTCCCGGTCGATGTGGAAGCGCTGATTCGGGAAGTGCCAGGCACTTTCCAGACCGGCGAGCCGATCACCATTCAGGGCGAGGCGATGGACCCGGAGTTCGAGGGGGCGCTGTTCAACCTGAATGCCGATGCGCCGGGCAAGGGCAACTGGGCCATCATCTACAACCAGGCGATCAGCTCACCGGGGCGAATCCGCTTCACGCTGGCACACGAGCTGGGGCATTACCTGGTGCATCGCCATCTGCAGACGTCTTTCAACTGCAGCGAAGTCGACACTACCCAGTGGGACAGCGAAGAGCGCCAGATTGAATTTGAGGCGAACACGTTTGCGTCCTACCTGCTGATGCCTGCGGATGATTTCCGTCGGCAGATCCACGGGGCAACCATCGATCTGGACGTGCTCGGTGCATGCGCGGATCGGTATGGCGTGTCCATGACGTCGGCCATACTGAAGTGGCTCGAGCTCACGCCCCACCGTGCGGTGCTGGTCATGTCCCAGAACGGGATCGTCCAGTGGGCTTCCGGCAGCGGGTCCGGCAAGTGGCTCTCCATCTCTCTGAACAAACGGCTGGCCAATGGTCAGCGACGGCCACTTCCCGCAAGGAGTGCCACCCGCTTGGACACCGATACCAATGTCGATCGACTAGGCACCCCGATCGATGCACGCATCTGGTTCCCACAGGAGCCCGATGGCATGGTGGCGCGGGAGATGCGCATCGCGTCTGATCTCTATCGTCAAACGATGACCCTGTTGATCCTCCCGCCCGAGGTCAAACCTTGGGAGCGCAACCAGACGGACGATGACGACGACGGCCTTGAAAACACCTTCGATCGTTTCGTCCGCAACGGTCAACCGCCGGTGCGCTGACGGCACGGCCGGATGGTTCGGTGGCGTTTGTCACCAGCAAGCGCCCATCCGCAACGGCTAACCTCCGTTCGCAATCACCCGCAGCAGGCCGCAATTCCCTGCTCGGAAATCCGGTGGCCAGCCGGTGAAATGGTGGCAGTTTTTCATCACGAAAGCCTGCCATGTCACATCTCGAACATCACTCCAAATCCGCCAGCCGCGATACCCGCGAGCTTGGGCGCTCGCCTTGCCAGGAAATCGCGCAACTGCTCGCTGCCGGCATCCTCCGGGCACACACAGTTCCCACCGTGGCAAGCCCATGTCAGCATGAAGCCACGGCTGGCGACATTCCGCTTGGCTTCACTAGCCACCAGCGCGTTCATACGAACCCGTCTCAACAAGAAGGAGTTTCCGTATGACGACACACGCAAGCCAAGAAACCGTGGCTGCACGGCTGGCGCAACTGCCCTACCTGCCGATGGAAAACCTCTGGGCGCTCTGGGATCAGTATTTTGATCGTCGCCCTGGCCACCATCACCGCACCTGGCTTGAAAGTCGGCTGGCTTACAAGATTCAGGAAGAGGCGTTTGGTGCCATGTCCTCATCGCTCAAGCGCCGCCTGGAAAAAATCGGTGAGACCGGCGAGGTGCCTAACCAGAAGCGCAGAGCAGAAAACCAGTTGGCGCCGGGTGCCACCCTGATCCGGGAATACAACGGGATGCCCCACCACGTCAAAGTGCTGGATGACGGGCGTTTTGAATACTTGACGCGCACCTACAAGAGCTTGTCTGGGGTGGCCAAGGCCATTACCGGCACCGCGTGGTCTGGGCCGGCATTCTTCGGACTGCGCCAGCCGTCCAAGCGGGGGGTATCCGCATGAGAAAGCCCGTCCCTTATCCCAATACGCAAGCGCCAGCGATCACGCCCAAGCGGCGCTGTGCGGTCTACACCCGAAAGTCCACCGATGAAGGCTTGGACATGGAATACAACAGCCTGGAGGCGCAGCGCGATGCAGGACTGGCCTACATCGCCAGCCAGCGCCATGAAGGCTGGATCGCTGTGGCCGATGGTTATGACGATGGCGGCTTCTCGGGTGGCAATATGGAGCGGCCCGCGCTGCGCCGATTGATGGACGATATCGAGGACGGAAAGATCGACATCGTCGTGGTCTACAAAATCGACCGCCTCACGCGCAGCCTGCCAGACTTCGCGCGACTGGTGGAAGTCTTTGATCGGCACGGAGTCTCGTTCGTGTCTGTGACCCAGCAGTTCAACACCACGACGTCGATGGGACGCCTGACGCTCAACATCCTGCTGTCTTTTGCCCAGTTTGAGCGCGAGGTCACCGGCGAGCGCATCCGCGACAAGATTGCCGCCAGCAAGGCCAAGGGGATGTGGATGGGCGGCGTGCCGCCTTTGGGCTACGACGTCAAGGATCGCAAACTCGTCGTCAATGACAAAGAGGCAGCGCTGGTGCGCGATATCTTCATGCGCTACGCCGAGCATGGATCGGCCGCACGTCTGGTGCGCGAGTTGCAGGTCGAAGGCCACACCACCAAGTCCTGGGAAACCCAGACCGGGAAGTTCCACCACGGTCGGATCATTGATCAGCAGTACCTGTTCAAGCTGCTGCGCAATCGCCTGTACCTGGGTGAGATCACGCACAAGGGCGAGGTTTTCAAAGGCCAACACCAGCCCATCATCTCGACGGCGCAATGGGAGGCGGTCGACGCCATCATTGCGCAACGCAAGCGCAGCACGACCCGTGACCGGTACAACGAGACGCCGGCGCTGCTGGCGGGATTCCTCTATGCCCCCGACGGCCAACGCATGCTGCCTACCTACACGCAGAAGAAAAACGGCAAGCGGTACCACTACTACGTTCCCTACCTGGAAAAGCGCCAGACCGCTGGTGCATCACGCATCCCTGGCCAGCGCAGCATGGGGCCCATGCCGGCCGCTGAAATCGAATCAGCTGTGCTGATGCAGGTTCTGCGCGTGTTGCAGGAGCCCGAGATGATCATCGGCGTGTGGCGCGAAGTGCTGGCAATGCAGGAGCAACCCGGACTCGATGAAGCCATGATCGTGGTGGCTATGCGCCGTATCGGGGATATCTGGGCGCAGATGTTCCCGGTGGAACAGCACCGCATCATGCGGCTGCTGATCGAGCGTGTGCAACTGCACCCGAATGGCCTCGACATTGTCTGGCGTGAAGACGGATGGCACCGATTCCGGCGTGAACTGGCCCAGCACCCCTTTGTGGTGGAGCAGAAAGATGCGCCCGCCATGGGGCGCCTCGGCCATGATGAAGAGGTGATGGCATGAGCCAATCCACCCCGCAACGTTGCAAGATTGAGATATCCGTATCGGGTCCGTCGCGTGAATACCAGAGCCAGGGCTTGGCGGTGACCTTCGTCCCCCTGACCATCAAGCGTCGTCACACCCGCAAACTGCTGATTGCGCCGCCTGGCCAGGAAGATGCCAAGGTCCGCTCATCATTTGACCTGCCCATGATCCGAACGATCGGCAAGGCTTTCTACTGGCAAAAGCTGCTCGACAGCGGTGAGGTCGCCAATGCCACCGATCTGGCGCGGCAATTGAAGCTAGAGCCAGGCTGGGTCGCCGAGGTGCTGCGGCTCACGCGCCTCGCACCTGACATCGTGCAGGCCATTCTGGATGGGCGGCAGCCGCGCCACCTCAATCTTCACGCGATCCGGGGCCGGCAGGCGGACGTGCCTGTGGACTGGGATGAGCAGCGACAGTTGCTGGGGTTTCGGCCGATGGCCTGATCACGGCAGAAACAGGTTCTCTTCACCTTCGGCTCCTCATCTGTCCGCCTGCGCCCACTGCAGGCGTTTTTTTCATCTGGATGCTGGCACGGGCAGCAATTGCCCGATCTGCCCACCCTTTGCGTCCACCTTGCCCACCGGTTTGCCCACCCCCTGAATCCCAAACTGCACTCACGTTTTCGCAATCACCTGAAAGGAGAAGAACGTGAGTGTCAAACACCTGAATCAGCGCCAACTGGCTGAGCGCTGGAATGTCGCGGAGGCCACGCTCGAGCGCTGGCGATCCGCCGGTATCGGGCCTGTGTACCTGAAATTGCAGGGCCGCGTCCTCTACCGCGTCGAGGACATCGAAGAGTACGAGGCGAGGAGTCTGCACAGCAGCACGTCGTCGCGCGTGATGGCCGGAGGTGTTGCATGAGCCAACGCCATCTACCCCCTCCACACGAGGATTTGCTGTCCATCCCGGCGACCGAATTGGCCGCATTCGATGCCCGCAGCCTTTTCCAGCTGAAGACGCTGGCCGCCGACCGTCTGGCCACTGCCAAGGCTGAAGTCGATCACATCGAACACGCCCTGAACTTGAAGTATGCCGAGCGCGCCAAGCACCTGCGCCAGGTCGCCGGCAAAGACAGCGGTGTCGTCCATTTCGATGACGGCGAGGTGCGCATCACGGCCGACCTGCCCAAGAAAGTCGAATGGGATCAGGCGCTGCTGGCCAACCTGGATGCGCGCATTGCCGCCAACGGCGACAACCCCCGCGAATTTATCGACGTCAGTTATCGCGTCTCAGAGACCAAGTTCTCCGCCTGGGCCAGTGCCCTGCGCGAGCAATTCATCCCCGCGCGAACCGTGAAGGTGGGCAAGCCCAGCTTCCGTCTCGCCCTGCTTTCGGAGTAATCACCATGTTCAAAAACCTCATCGAATCCCTGCGCAAAAAAACCTTGTCCCTGTCGGACCTGCCGGAAACCATCCGCGTCCCGGGTCACGCCGGGCAGACCGACATCGACCGCCTTCCCCTCGATCAGGCATCCGTCGATGACCTGGCCTTCGCTATCCAGGGCCTGGAAGCCCGCTCGTCTGAGATCTCCTGCCAGTTGCATTCCTTGCGCCGCCTGCACGATCTGGCCCGCGCCCGGGGCGCGCTAGGCACGGATAAGGTCACAGAGATCTTTGGTGGGGAGGTCTGATATGAGCTTTCCCTTCATCACCGCCGAGCAGCGCCTCGCAGAAAAGCGCGGCTCCAAGGGCGTCATTCTTGGGCCATCAGGTGTGGGCAAAACCACGCTGCTCAAAACCGCCGATGCGACCCGCACCCTGTTCATTGACCTGGAGGCTGGCGATCTGGCCGTGCTGGATTGGCCTGGCGACAGCGTGCGGCCACGCACCTGGCAGGAATGCCGCGATCTGGCCTGCTACATCGGTGGCCCAAACCCCGCGCTGCGTGACGACCAGTCCTACAGCCAGGCGCATTACGACCAAGTGTGTGCCTTGTATGGCGATCCCGCCATGCTGGCCAAGTACTCGCTGATCTTTTTGGACTCGATCACGGTTGCGGGGCGCCTGTGTCTGCAGTGGGCCAAGGGGCAGCCGCAGGCCTTCTCCGAAAAAACCGGCAAGCCCGACACGCGTGGTGCTTATGGCCTGCATGCCAGCGAACTGGTCGGGTGGCTCACCCAGTTGCAGCATGTCCGTGACAAGGACATCTGGCTGGTCGGAATCCTCGACGAAAAGCTCGATGACTTCAACCGCAAGGTGTTCAGCCCTCAGATTGAAGGCTCCAAAGCCGCGCTGGAACTGCCCGGCATTGTCGATCAGGTCATCTCGATGGTGGTGCTCAAGTCGGATGACGGCACCCCTTATCGCGCCTTCGTCTGCCAGCACATCAACCCCTGGGGCTACCCCGCCAAAGACCGTTCCGGACGACTGGAGGTCGTCGAGGAGCCGCATCTGGGCCGCCTCATTTCCAAGATCACTGCGCCGCGCGCGCAATAAGCAGGAGAGTATTCATGAACAGCTACAGCAACAACGCCGCCTGGAATGACTTCAACGATGCCGAAGACCAGCGCGAGTACGCCCTGATCCCACCCAAAACCCTGGCCAAGGTCATCATGGCCATTCGCCCGGGTGGGTATGACGATCCAAGCCAAGGCTGGACTGGCGGTTACGCGACCCGTTCCGACAAGACCGGTGCGATCTATCTCAACGCCAAGTTCACCATTCTGGAAGGACCGTTTGCCAAACGCGTGGTGTTCGGGCTGATTGGCCTGTCCAGTCCCAAGGGCCCGGAGTGGACCCATATCGGGCGTAGCTTCCTGCGCGCCATCCTGAACTCGGCACGAGGCATCCATCCGGCAGACAACTCGCCACAGGCGCAGAGTGCGCGCCGCATCAAGGGCTTTGCCGATCTGGATGGTGTGGAGTTTGTCGCTCGCATTGATGTCGAGAAGGATCAGAACGGCGACGACAAGAACGTGATCAAGGCCGCCATTCAGCCAGATCACAAAGAGTATGCCGTGCTGATGGGGCAGCCGATGCGCACCCCAAGCCAAGCGCCTTCGGCTCCCACCGGTACGCCCCCTATGACATCGGCGCCGGCCGTTCCCACTCGTCCTGCCTGGGCGCAATAAGGAGGGCTACCCATGATGCTGCGTCCTCGGCAGCGGGAATTTGTCACCCGCTGCGTCACGGCCCTGAAAGCCCATGGCAACACCCTCGGTGTGGCGCCGACCGGTGCAGGCAAGACGATCTGCCTGTCCGGCACCGCCGGGGAGTTTCTTCAACATCCGGACGCCAAGGCCTGCATCTTGGCGCACCGCGACGAATTGACCACGCAAAACCTGGCGAAGTTTGGCCGCGTCAATCCGCACGTCAGCACCTCGGTCTTCGATGCCCACCAGAAATCGTGGTCGGGTCAGGCCACCTTTGCCATGGTGCAAACGTTGGCACGCAACCTGGAGCAGATGCCCACGCTGGACATGCTGGTGATCGACGAGGCTCACCACTGCGCGGCGCCCACCTACCGACAGATCATCGACTCGGTCTTGGCCAAGAACCCGCATGCGCTGATTTACGGCGTGACTGCTACGCCCAATCGCGGGGATGGCAAGGGCCTGCGTGAGGTGTTCTCCAATGTCGCAGACCAGATCAGGTTGGGCGAGCTGATCCGCTCTGGGCATTTGGTCCCACCACGCACCTTCGTGGTCGATGTCGGAACGCGTGACGCACTCGACGGCGTGCGCAAACTGACCGACGACTACGACATGAATGCCGTGGCGTCGATCATGAACACCACGCCTGTCAATGCGGCGGTGGTCCAGCATTGGCAGGCGCATGCCGCCCGTCGCAAGACCATTGCCTTTGCTGCCACCGTCGATCACGCCTATGCGGTTTGCCATGCATTCATTGCAGCAGGGGTGAAGGCCGCCGTGGTTCATGGCGAGATGACGCCTGCAGAACGTCAGTCCACGCTGAGGTCCTATGAATCCGGCGATGTAACGGTGCTGGTCAATGTCGCCGTGCTCACAGAAGGGTACGACTACACGCCCACCTCATGCATCGTGCTGCTGCGCCCCAGCTCCTACAAGTCCACGTTGATCCAGATGGTCGGACGCGGCCTGCGCGTGGTCGACCCTGCCGAGCACCCCGGCGTCATCAAGACCGATTGCGTGGTGCTGGACTTTGGCACCGCCTCTCTGCGCCATGGCAGTCTGGAGCAGGAAGTCGATCTGGATGGTTTTGCCGGTGATGGCGAGGCGCCGACCAAGCGCTGCCCGCAGTGCGATGCCGAAGTGCCGATGGCCAGTCGCGAGTGTCCGCTCTGTGGCCACAGCTTTGCCAAGACGATCGAGGAAGCGCGTCACCAGATCAGCGATTTCGTGATGACCGAAATCGATCTGCTCAAACGCTCCAACTTTGCCTGGTGCGACCTCTTCGGCGACGACTGCGCGCTTCTGGCCACCGGTTTCAAAGCCTGGGCGGGTGTCTTCTTCCTGGGTGGGCGTTGGTACGCGGTGGGTGGTGCCGAAAAGCTGTCTCCTCGCTTGCTGGGTTCCGGGGAGCGCACGGTGTGTTTGGCCCAGGCTAATGACTGGCTCAACGACCAGGAAGTTGACGATGCCGCTCACAAGACCCGTCGCTGGTTGCAGGAGTCGCCCACACCTGGGCAACTGCGTTACCTGCCTGCGTCGCTGCGCGCGGATTTCAGCCTGACCCGTTATCAGGTCTCAGCGCTGTTGACCTTCCAGTTCAACAAGGCGGCCATCCAGCGCCTGGTTACCGCAGCCAACGATGCGGTGATGGCCGAGTTTCGGGAGGCTGCGTGAGATGTGCTGTGTGTTCCCGTCAAGCCAAAGGCCTGGGGTATTTCAACCCACGCTTACGGCGTTCCGACCCCCGCCGCTACAACGACCGGTGGGTGTTCTGCTCCATGCGGTGCCAAAACGCCTTCTCCCGACTGATGGAGCGCCAGACCCCGTTTCAGGAGGACCCCGTGATTGACCCCAGCGACATGGAGATCGCCGCCATGCAATCGGCACTGGCTCCCTTGGGTGAGTACGTCGCCTCCATCGGCATGGATCGCCCTTTAGCCGACTACGGCAAGGACGAAGTCCTGCGCCTGGTGGAGGTCGTGGTCGACGCCTATCAGGCCCACATGTTGGCCGAGCACGAACGCATGGTCGAGCGCGATCGCACTTTCTTTGAACAACTCGCCAGCCGCAAGGCCACTGCCAGCACGGGTGGCGATCACCACAGGATTCCATTTTGATGATCGACCTGAACCATCAACCCAAATTTCACGAGCAGGTGTCAATGCTGCTGGATGCAGCCTTGCAAGCCGAGCGCAGCCAGCAGGCCCGCCGGCGCTATCTGGGCGCCTCACGCCTCGGTGTGCCCTGCGAGCGCGCCCTGCAATACGAGTACGTCGACGCGCCGGTGGACGACGGTGCCGAGCTGCCGGGTCGCACGCTGCGGATCTTTGAAGTCGGCCATGTCATGGAGGACCTGGCCATTCGCTGGCTGCGCCTGGCTGGCTTCGACCTCTACACCCGCAAGCAGGATGGCGAGCAATTCGGCTTCTCCGTCGCGGGTGGCCGTATCCAGGGGCATATCGACGGCGTGATCACTGGTGCTCCTGCCGACCTGGATTTGTCGTTTCCCATGCTCTGGGAGTGCAAGACCATGAACGACAAACACTGGCGCGACACCGCCAAAAAGGGCGTGACCGTGACCAAGCCGATCTACGCCGCGCAAATGGCGATCTATCAGGCGTACATGGAGCCGAGCATTCCTGGCATCGCATCTCAGCCTGCGTTGTTCACCGCCATCAATAAGGACACCCAGGAGCTTTGGTTGGAGCTGGTGCCGTTTGATGCAGCGCTTGCGCAGCGCATGTCTGATCGCGCTGTCAAAGTCATCCAGGCGACCGAGGCTGGTGAATTGCTGCCGCGCGTGGCCTCTGAGCCGAGTTTCTACGAGTGCAAGTACTGCGCCTGGGCGCGTCGGTGTTGGCGCGAGCAGGGTGTGAGCGCATCGGGGGTGAAGTCATGAATGCGCGTCTTCCTCAACCCGTCATCGAGGCATTGACGGTGACCACTCGTCGCCAGAAACCCCTGATCGGTGCATCCCTGCTGGAGCGTCTGCTACTTCGCCATGTCGCTGTCGTGTGTCCGGAGTCGCGACTGGTCGTGGCTGTCATCAAACAGGCGTTCATTGACCTGTGTTCGCCCTCTAAACATCTGCGCACTGAGGCTAGACGTTTCTTTCGAGACGGGCGCCTGGAGCTGTGGTGCGACCAGGTCGGTCTGTCCCCCAACTTCATGCGAGAGATCGCGACCAAGGCTGGCTACTTGAATCCATCAGACACCGATGAAGGAGGTGTCCATGCTTGATTTCAACGACCAAGAACCCGCAGCTCCATCACCCAGCGGAAATTCCGAGCGGGATGAACTGCGATCGGCCTTGATGGCAAGGCTCGAGGGCGTGCTGTTTGCTTTATTTCCGGCGGGCAAGGTGACACACGGCAAATTCGTCGTTGGCGATGTGCTAGGCAGCCCAGGTCGCAGTCTGGAGATCGAGCTGGATGGTGAACGGGCGGGCCTGTGGATCGACCGCGCCACGGGTAATGGTGGCGATGTCTTTGCGCTCATCGCTGCGCACCGCCATTGGGACACGCATCGTGATTTCGCGGCCGTCCTCAGCTTCGCCCGGGAACTGCTCGGCCGAGCGCCCGCCGTGTCACCCGCCAGACGCAAGGCAAGCGCGCCGGTGGATGAATTGGGTCCAGCCACCGCCAAGTGGGACTATCTTGCCGCTGACGGCAGTCTGATTGCCTGCGTGTATCGCTATGAGCCCAGTCCTGGACGTAAGGAATTCCGCCCTTGGGATGCCAAGCGTCGCAAAATGGCGCCGCCCGATCCGAGGCCGTTGTTCAACCAACCTGGCATTTTTCATGCCGACCGGGTGATTCTGGTCGAGGGCGAAAAATGCGCCCAGGCCTTGATCGACGTGGGCCACTGCGCGACCACCGCGATGCACGGTGCCAACGCACCGATCGACAAGACCGACTGGTCGCCCGTTCAGGGTAAGCAAGTCCTGATTTGGCCCGACCGCGACAAACCCGGCTGGGAGTACGCCATGAATGCCGCCGAGGCGGTCATGGCAGCAGGAGCCCAGCACTGCGCGGTGTTGATGCCGCCGTCCAATCCTACGTCGCAAGACCCCCAAGGAAGTGCGGATGGCTGGGACGCAGCCGACGCCATTGCTGAGGGCTTTGATGTGGAGGCTTTCCTTGCCCACGGTGAGCGCATCCAGTTCCAGCCTTCAACGCCAGACATCACGCAGGCAGCAGATCCGACCGAGCAATCGGTGTGGGCCACTGAAGACGCACTGGCGCTGACCTTCTCGGGTCGGTACGCCCAGGACTGGCGCTATGTCGCGTTGTGGGGAAAGTGGGTGTTCTGGACTGGCAAGCGCTGGCAAACCGAGGAGACTCTGGCGGCGCACCACCTGATGCGCCAGATCTGTCGGGAGGCCGCACTCAAGGCTGATTCTCACCGGGTGGCCGCCAAACTCGCCAGCAGTGGCGCGGTAGCTGGCTTGGAGCGGCTCGCACGCTCCGATCGGCGTCATGCCGCCACCGCCGACGAGTGGGATGCCGACCCCTGGCTGCTCAACACGCCAGGCGGTGTGGTGAATCTCAAGAATGGCGTGCTGCGCTCCCACGACCGTCTGGACCGACTGACCAAGATCACGACGGCCACCCCCGCGGGTGATTGCCCCACCTGGCGGCAGTTCATCCATGAGGTCACGGGCGGTGATCAGTCTTTGCAGGCCTATCTTGCCCGGATGGCAGGGTATGCCCTGACTGGATCGACACGCGAGCACGCGCTGTTCTTTCTGTATGGCACGGGTGCCAACGGCAAATCGGTGTTCGTGAATACCCTGGCCACCATCCTGGGCGACTACGCCACCAATGCTCCCATGGACACGTTCATGGAGACCCGCACAGACAGGCACCCGACCGATATGGCCAGCCTGCGTGGGGCCCGGTTTGTCGCCGCCATCGAAACCGAGCAAGGGCGACGCTGGGCCGAGTCCAAGGTCAAGAGCTTGACCGGTGGCGACAAGATCTCTGCGCGCTTCATGCGCCAGGATTTTTTCGAGTTCATGCCGCAGTTCAAGTTGATCGTAGCGGGCAATCACAAACCGGCTATCCGCAACATCGACGAAGCGATGAAGCGGCGGCTCCACCTGATCCCTTTCACGATCACCGTCCCCCCGGAAAGGCGTGACAAGCACCTGCAGCAAAAGCTGCTGGCTGAACGGGATGGGATCCTAGCCTGGGCGGTTCAAGGCTGTCTGGAGTGGCAGCGTCAGGGCCGGCTCGACCCACCCCAGCAGGTGCTCGATGCCACCGATGAGTACTTCGAAGAAGAGGACGCGATCGGTGAGTTCCTGGACGAGGACTGCCAGCAATCGCCCGTGGCGCGGGAAGCGATTTCCGCGATCTACCAGCGCTGGCGTGAGCGCGCTGAGCGGCGTGGCGAGTACGTGGGCACCAGCCGCTGGCTGACCCAGCAACTCATCAACCGTGGGTTTGCGCGCACACGCCTGCATGGCGGGGCAAAGGCCTTGTTAGGCCTGTCGCTAAAACCCCGCGAGCCGGGCGGCTACATGCCCTATCGCGACGACTGACCGAATCGACAGACCCCAGTGGGTGACCGAAAGTGACCGGCATATCGTTATCTCTCTACACGTGTACGTGCGCAGGCGCGAGCGGATAACGAGAAACGGGTCACCTTCGGTCACCAGATGCCAAAAACGCATGGAGTGACCAATGAACACAATGACCATCTTCGCCCTTGATCTGGGCACACAAACCGGCTGGGCACTGACCAGCCGTGACGGCAGCATCACCAGTGGCAGCCAATCCTTCAAACCCCAACGCTTCGAAGGCGGCGGCATGCGCTTTCTGCGGTTCAAGCGCTGGCTCACCGACATCAAGCAGTGCAACGACGGCATCGACCAAGTCGTCTTCGAAGAGGTCCGCCGCCACGTTGGTGTCGACGCGGCCCATGCCTACGGCGGATTCATGGGACAGCTCACTGCCTGGTGCGAGCACCACCAGATTCCCTACCAGGGCATTCCGGTCGGCACGATCAAGAAGCACGCCACGGGTAAAGGTAACGCCAGCAAGGACGAAATGGTGGCATCTGTCCGTGCGCGTGGACATGCCCCGACCGACGACAACGAGGCTGACGCCATCGCCTTGCTGTACCTGGCCCGTGAGATGGCCACGGAGGGGGTGTGACATGAAAGTGCCCCAATACCGCTACCGCTGCCCCTTGGGCAATCTGCAGCCCACCACGCCGGATCTGGACGCGGTCAAACGCGAGGGCTGGCGCACCGATCACATCCTGGTGGTCAGCGAGCACGACGAACGGCTCGACTGGGTGGAGCAACAGTTCGTCCGTCGTCTGGGTGAACGCCTCTACGGTGATGGAGGCAAGCGCCATGACTGAGGCCAGAACCGAATGGACTGTGGACGATGTGGCCGCCCGGTTTGCTGAGGCTGCCGAGATTGCACACAAGCTGCCCCGGGTCAGACCGGGCGGCTACTTCAACCCGTGGATGACCTTGGCCATGCAGGTGCCCGAGCGCTACCCCGATCCCGAGCGGCTGTACAGGCCCATGCCCCCCAGCCCCCAGGCGGTGGAGCGGATGCTCGAGACCATGCGCTGGGTGCAGTGGCTGGAGGTGGAGCAGCGGCATCTGGTGTGGATGCGTTCGAACCGGTATCGCTGGGAGCAGATCGGTCGGCGGTTTGCCTGCGTGGCAAGAACTGCCCAACGACGGTACGACGCTGCCATCCATCTGGTCACTCTGCACCTGAACAAGGGACGCTGACTGAAGTCGAGGCAAATCGATGGCGGGGGCGGGGTGGTGCGGGATGGTGATGACAGATGCCAAAACACCCCCTGTCGCGTTTTGCCCGGTTTGGGCCTACAGTTTCAGCTATGGTCAGGACAGCGGTGTGAGCAGCGGGCGTGATCTTCCGACTCGAACCTTGCACCCCGACAGATGCGAAGCGATGCAAACACCTGATGGCTGATGCCAATCAGATGATCGCGGAGTCCTGCGGACAATCGATGGGTCCTTCCTGGCCAAAACGGTATGCGGGGGGCAACAGCGCGAGATTTCGATAGCGTCTGCCCTTAAAAACAGGTTACCACCCGGCCAGGTTACCGGCCTGTGGTTACCACCACCCCAGACAGTTACCACCCCCTGAATATTTCCCACCCGCCCGGCGGCAACGCTCGGCGGGTTTTTCAATTCCATGACGCCCAACCTGCAGATCGAATACCGGCCGATCGATGCGCTGCTGCCGTACGCGCGCAATCCGCGCACGCATGCGCCAGCCCAGATCGCCAAGATTGCGGCCAGCATCGTGGAGTTTGGCTGGACGCAACCCATCCTGGTCGATGGCGACAACGGCATCATCGCCGGCCACGGTCGCCTGGCAGCGGCCCGCAAGCTGGAGTTGCCCAAGGTCCCGGTCATTGAACTGGGCCACCTCACCCCGGCGCAAAAGCGTGCCTACGTGATCGCCGACAACCGCCTGGCGCTGGACGCCGGGTGGGACGACGAGTTGCTGGCGCTTGAACTGGCCGAGTTATCCGAGGCCGGATACGACCTGCTGCTCGCCGGATTCGACGATGACGAGCTCGCCAAGATGCTGGCCGACTTGGGTGATGGTGAAGGCAGCGAGTCTGGAGATGAGTCGGATGCCGATGAGGAAAACGACGTTCCCGAACCACCCAAGCAGCCCATCTCTCGCCCGGGCGATGTCTGGCAACTGGGTCCGCACCGCCTGATCTGCGGCGATGCCAGCGATCCATCGGTGATCGCCACCCTGATGCAGGGCGAGCAGGCCAGCCTGTGTTTCACCTCGCCGCCTTATGGCAACCAGCGCGACTACACGTCCGGCGGCATTGCCGACTGGGATGGCCTGATACGCGGCGTGTTCGCGCAAGTGCCCATGGCCGCCGATGGCCAGGTGCTGGTCAACCTCGGCCTGATCCACCGTGACAACGAGTTCATCCCGTATTGGGATCAGTGGCTCGACTGGATGCGCAGCCAAGGCTGGCGACGTTTTGCCTGGTACGTCTGGGACCAGGGGCCAGGCATGCCCGGTGACTGGCAAGGTCGCCTGGCACCGAGTTTCGAATTCATCTTCCACTTCAACCGGCAAACGCGCAAACCCAACAAGACCGTGCCCTGCAAGTTTGCCGGTCAGGAAACGCACCTGCGCGCCGACGGATCCTCGACCGCGATGCGTGGCAAGGATGGCCAGGTCAACGGCTGGACCGCTGCCGGCCAGCCGACGCAGGACTGCCGAATTCCCGACTCGGTCATCCGGGTCATGCGCCACAAGGGAAAGATCGGCAAGGACATCGATCACCCGGCCGTCTTTCCGGTGACGCTGCCGGTGGAGGTCATCGAGGCCTACACCGATGAAGGTGAGGTCGTGTTTGAGCCCTTTGGCGGCAGCGGCACCACGCTGATGGCCGCCCAGCGGACAGGGCGTATTGGCCGCGCGGTGGAGATCGCGCCCGAATACGTCGACGTGGCGCTGCTCCGTTTCCAACAGAACTTCCCTGGCGTGCCGGTCACCTTGGCCGCCACCGCAGAACCCTTTGAGGTTGTTGCTCAACAACGCAAAGCCGAGCATCGACAAGAGAGCGAACATGCAACTGTCTGAACATTTCGAACTGGCCGAGTTTCTGGTCTCAGAAACGGCGGCTCGCCGTGGCATTGCCAACGAGCCCACACCCGAGGTCATCGAGAACCTGCGTCGGCTGTGTCAATCGGTACTGCAGCCGCTGCGCGTTCACCTCAAGCGCCCGGTGGTGATCACCTCCGGCTACCGCTCGCCAGCGCTGAACCGCGCCATTGGGGGCAGTCCGACCAGTCACCACATGCAAGGGCGTGCGGCTGACCTCATCGTGCCAGGTATGACGCCGTTGCTCGTGTGCCAAGCCGCCCACCAGTTGAAGCTGCCCTGCGTGCAGATCATTCACGAGTTCGGACGGTGGACCCATCTGGCAGTGGCGATCTCGAATGAGCGCACCCAGTTGCTCACGGCCAAGCTGAACCAGGGCAAGACCGTCTATGAAACGGGGTTGGTCCATGTCTGAACCCTGGCTATCCACCCATATCGAGCGCTGGCCCACCGAGAAACTGGTGCCCTACGCCCGCAATGCCCGTACCCACTCAGAGGAGCAGGTGGCGCAGATTGCGGCATCCATCGTCGAGTTCGGGTTCACCAATCCGATCCTGGCGGGGTCCGATGGCGTGATCGTGGCGGGCCATGGACGTCTCGCCGCCGCGCAAAAGCTCGGTCTGGATACCGTGCCGGTGGTCGTCCTCGATCATCTGACACCCACCCAGCGCCGCGCGCTGATCATTGCGGACAACCGCATTGCAGAAAACGCCGGCTGGGACGACGCCATGCTGCGCATCGAGTTGCAGTCGCTGCAGGAAGATGGATTCAATCTCGACATCACCGGCTTCGATGCCGACGCGCTGGCCGAGATCATGGCGGGCGAAGAGACCACGGTCGATGGCAATACAGATGAGGATGCCATTCCAGAACTGAGCGAAACAGCCATCAGCCGACCCGGTGACGTGTGGATTCTTGGCAATCACCGGCTGGTTTGCGGTGATGCTACGCAGCCATTCAGCTACGAGCAGTTGCTCGCCGGGCAACGCGTTCAGATGATCTGGAGCGACTTGCCCTACAACGTCAACTATGCCAATAGCGCGAAAGACAAATTGCGTGGTAAGCACCGACCTATCCTGAATGACAACTTGGGCGAGGGTTTTTATGACTTCGTCTTCGATGCGCTCTCGCTGATGTTGCCCCACTGCGATGGCGCGGTCTACATTGCGATGTCCTCCAGCGAACTTGACACGCTACAAGCCGCGTTTCGCGCGGCCGGTGGAAAGTGGTCTACGTTCATCATTTGGGCCAAGCACACCTTCACCCTGGGCAGAGCGGATTACCAGCGTCAATACGAACCGATCCTGTATGGCTGGCCGGAAGGCAGCAGTCGGCATTGGTGTGGCGATCGCGATCAAGGTGACGTCTGGAATATCAAGAAACCTGCCCGCAACGATCTTCATCCCACGATGAAACCTGTCGAGTTGATGGAACGTTCAATCCGCAATTCGAGCCGACCAGGCGATGTGGTCCTCGATTGCTTTGGCGGATCCGGCAGCACGCTGATCGCCGCTGAGAAATCGGGGCGCCGCTGCTTCATGATGGAGTTGGAGCCGAAGTACTGCGATGTCATTGTTCGCCGTTGGCAGGAATTCAGTGGCGGCAAGGCTATCTCTGAATACAGCCAACGCGTCTTCGACGAGGTCACAATCCAGGAGGCTCCGGCGTGATCAGGCAGCTCAGCTTCTTGGATGTGGCTGAGCCCAAGGACCACGGCTTGATCGACGAAAGTGCTGTTGTTCGGCACCACAACCTGCGGGTCAGCGCCGAAATGGAGATTGGCCGAGCGGGTGAGTATTTGGTGATGGCAGATTTGCTGCTCAATGGTTGGGTAGCGTACCCGACATCACAAGGCGTGCCGTATGACATTGCTGTTGACATTGGCCAGCGGGTGATCCGGGTTCAGGTGAAATCCACCAAGACGCCCAAGACACCCGGTTCGCTCAACCGCGGCTCTCCGCTGTATGTGTTTCACACCCGTCGAGCTGGAAAAGGTGGGCGACGGCGGTACAGCAGCGATGATTTTGATGTGCTGGCATTGGTCGCCCTGGATCGCCGGCTGATTGCCTACTATGCATTGGCCGATACCCACAACGATTGCATTGCGCTGCGCGTACCCGGGGTCCGCTATGGTGATGGTGGCGTCAAGTGCCGCTACTTTGAGGATGCGAAATTCGAATTCGCCCTGGATAGCGTTTTGATGAGACAACGACAGGAGGCATTGTTCGCCTCCTGAGTCCATGTCAATGCTCGGTGCGTTTGAGGTCGCGGTAGAAATTCTCGTGCGGGCCAACCATCAGCAACTTGAGCGTGTTCTCATCCAGAATGCGGTAGGCAAGCAGGCACAGCAGGTTGCCCATGCGGAACTTGTAAACCTGCACGCCAGCCAGATCGCCGACTTTGGTTTCACCGGCTTCCGGCTGGCCGACAATGGTTCGAACTGCCTCGTCAAGCGCGGCTTTTTGCTGCTTGTGCAGCTTTTTAACGGCGCGCTCGAAGGTCGGTGTGACAAGGACGCGCATCAGCCGAACTGGTACTCACCCACGGGTTCTTCCTGGTCAGCGATCAGGATGTCGCGGATGACGCTGAACGGAAGATCGGGGTTTTCTGCGGCGATCTTGCCGATCTGAGACCAGTATTCGATTTGCTTGGGCACCGAGCGGTGCTCGATGGTGCCATAGCGCTTGGCGGTCTCAACCAAGGCTTCGGGCAGTTTGACATTGATGGCCATACGAACCTCCTTTGAATGGGTCTATGATAGCCCATAAGGGACCAAAATGGAACATGTGCTGTCAGTCGGCCAGGGCCTCTTCGACGATCTCGCAGTGAATCACAAAGCCCGTCAGGTAGGGTAGACCTTTGGGAATCCCGTGCTGCTTGCTGGTCAGGCGACCGATGCTCCAGCCCATCCAGCGTTGGGTGGCGGCGTGGATCGCCTCCTGCAGATTGGCGCCGGCGTGCAGACCGTTGAGCACATCGTCGGCAAAGTGGCGGCCATGGCGGCTGTCCAGGAAGGCGCGCACCGAGTCCAATGGTTGGTAGGTCGCGTCCGAGATCGCCGTCATCGCTATTGGCCAGGCGGCTTCGGCGTGCTCGCCGAGGGTCCCAAATAAGCCCCACGACTCATTTTGAGTTGCAGGAATTTTTGCTTGCTGGGTGGTGGTCATCGTCGGCTCCGTGTCTGTGTTGGCGATGACTCCATTGACGCGCTGTAGGGCATGGAAGCCAAGGCTTTCTCGATCATTTTTTTGAGAGCGTGATCATTTTGCGACGCTGGCCAGTTCGGCTTGGGCGTTGGCGATCAGGTCCAGGCGCAGGTTGGGCGTGATGTTGCAGGCCAGGGCGTTGAGCGCCCAGTTCATCACCTGTGATTTGTCGTGCGGCGTCTCGGCCGTGTCGAGCCGCTCGATGTAGTGGTCCAACTCGCGCAAACTGCGCTCCAGGGTGGACCGGGCGGTGAGCAAGGCGTCTTTGGCCTTTTGCTCGGTCATCTGGCGCATCAAGGTGTCGAGGTCGAGGGTCATGGTGGGGCTCCTTCAATCGTTGGGCGATGACCCCATTGAAGCGCTGTTGCGATGCAAAGCCAAGGCTTTGATGGAAGAAGATGAACAGCGTGGCGGCAGAGCCACTAACCCAGCCGGGCCGCGTAGCGGGCGTAGTCGCCGCCAGACGGGTCGACATAGAGGTACGGGCGTCCGGGTGCGTGAACTTCCACGCACAAACGTCCCTGGCCAACATAACCACCCTTGCCGGCCAGCCAGTCGCGCGAGACCAGCAGGTTGGCGGCAAAGCCATCGAACTCCTCGGGCGTCATGGTCCGGGTCTCGGTGACGTAGACGAGGTAGTCGCCGCTGGCGCTCATGTCCTTGAGGTTCTCGGGCTTGCGCGCAAACGGCAGTCGGATCCCGAGTTGCTCGACTTGAATGTCCTGGCCCTCCCACTGGAGAGTCAGCGGGGTGCGTTCAATGGTGATGGACATGCTGGGCATGACGGGCCTTTCTGGTTTGATTGAAGACTTGGTTGGTTGATTGGTACTTGGGGCTCACGGCCTTGGCCTGCAAGGCTTCGACGCCCGCCAGTGCGAGGGTCAGCACGGCGTTGTGAAACGCCGCTTCGGTCAAACAGGGCGCGAGCCGCGCGTCTTCGAGCAGGCGGTCGATGCTTGGTGCCACCTTGGCCCGCATCGCGGCGCACACCGCCTCCTGGCGCGCCGGGCTGGCGCTGCGGATTTCGGGGCAGAGGCTGATCAGGGTGCGAAACGCCTGGTCGGCCAGGCGCTGCCCCAGTTCATCAATCCGCGCCAAGTTGGGACGGGCGTTCATGGGGCCTCCGATTCAGTGGTGGTGGCGGTAGCGGTGCCTGCGGACGCGGACTCGATGCGGTACACCCGCTGACCGTCGGCATCCTTAGCTGATGTGATGGTCAGCCCCAAACGCTTCTTGAGCGTGCCGGCCAGGGTTCCGCGCACGGTGTGCTGCTGCCAGCCCGTGGCTTCCATGATCTGCGCGATGGTGGCGCCCTCGGGGCGTTGCAGCAGGCCAATGACCAGGGCCTGTTTGCTGTCGGCGCGGGTGCGAACCGGCTTGCCCTTGGCGGGCTGCTGCCAACTGGCCTCTGCACTGGCGACATCGGCCTCCAGTTCCGGATCGTCCAGCGTGATGGTCGGTGGCAAGGCGCCCGGTCGGGGCAGGCCCAGGGCGTTGTAGCCCTCGGCGGCCACCACCCAATCATCGCCGTCGGGCGTGATTAGGGCACGTTTGAACAAGCCTTCGAGCACCTTGGCACGGGCGCCGCCCTTGATGTGCTCGGGGAACCAGGCGATCTTGCCGCCGCTGTCTTGTACGGCGTGCTCCAGGATGGCCTGCTGGTTGGGGTTGAGTGCGGTGGTCATGGTGCCCTCACGCTTGCAGGGCGGCGGCGCTGCCGTTGCCGGGATGGGCCTTGCGCGTGCGGTGCACGGCCTGCTTCAGGCTTCCACTGGCTGCGCGCAGCCCGGCGTCAAACGCGGCTTGCAAGGCGCTTTTGACACCCCAGACGCTGACGTCGTGGAAGTCAAGGCTGTCGCGGTGGCGGGTTTGCAGGGTTTCGATGAACAGGTGGTCCAGGGCGATCGATTCGAGCAAGAGCTCGATCTCGTCCGGGGAAAGTGCGGTGGGTTGCTTGGGTTTGGCCATGTGGGGCTCCTTGGTGGGTTGCTTGTCAATCGACATCCGCATTCACGCGCTGTGCGCCACAGAAGCCAAGCGCTTTTTAATCCCGGGTGATTCACTCGCCTTTGCATGAAAAACCGCATACAGGAGGCCACCCACTTGCACTGAGTAGATCAACACCATGGGACTGTCCATTCGCGCCTACGCGCGCCATCGCGGCGTGTCGCACGTGGCCGTCAAGAAGGCCATCGACACCGGGCGCATCAGCCAGTTGCCGGACGGCACCATCGATCCGGTGGTGGCCGATGCCCAGTGGGCAGCCAACACCACACCGACCCGACGGTCGGTGGCAGATGTCGCCAGTGACAAACCGGCCCCGCAGGTTTCCGTATCTGCCCGCGAGATTCCGCAGGCTTCCGCAAAGGTTCTGCGTGACGCGCCAGAGCCGCCCACCCCGGCGTTGTCATCGGGTGGCACTTCGCTGCTTCAGGCGCGTACGGTCAACGAGGTGGTCAAGGCGCAGACCAACAAGGTGCGCCTGGCCCGCTTGAAGGGCGAACTGGTCGATCGGTCACAGGCCGTGGCCCATGTGTTCAAGCTGGCCCGTGCTGAGCGCGATGCCTGGCTCAACTGGCCGGCACGCATTTCGTCACAGATGGCCGCCGGACTCGGTGTCGATCCGCATGCCTTGCATGTGGCGCTGGACGCCGCCGTGCGTCAGCAACTGCAGGACCTGGGCGACCTGCAGCCGAAAGTGGACTGATCAGTGGATTGATGATGGAAGAGCTTTACTACGAAGGCTGGGACGCCATCGAGCGTGCCTGGCGCGAAGGCATCACACCCGATCCACAACTGACCGTGTCCGAATGGGCCGACAAGCACCGGGTGCTCTCCAGTAAGGCCGCCTCCGAACCAGGACGCTGGCGCACCAGCCGCACGCCCTACCTGCGCGAGATCATGGATTGCCTGTCCCCGATGTCTCCGATCGAGCGGGTGGTGTTCATGAAAGGCGCCCAAGTGGGTGGCACGGAACTGGGGTTGAACTGGGTGGGTTACGTGATCCACCACGCCCCGGGACCGATGATGGCGGTGTGGCCCACGGTGGAAATGGCTAAGCGAGCCTCCAAGCAGCGCATCGACGCGCTGATTGAGGAGAGTCCCGCCATCCAGGAGCGCATCGCGCCTGCCCGCAGCCGGGACTCCGGCAACACGATTCTCGCCAAGGAGTTCCATGGCGGCGTGCTGGTGATGACCGGCGCCAACAGCGCAGTGGGTCTTCGCTCCATGCCGGTGCGCTATCTGTTTCTCGATGAGGTCGACGGCTATCCGCTGGATGTGGAAGGCGAAGGCGATGCGATCTCGCTGGCCGAGGCACGCACCCGCACCTTTGCGCGGCGCAAGATCCTGATCGTCTCGACCCCGACGATTGCCGGGGCCAGTGCGGTGGAGCGCGAGTTCGAGGCATCTGACCAGCGACGCTACTTCGTGCCGTGTCCGCACTGCGACCACCGCCAGTGGCTGCGGTTTGAACAGCTGCGCTGGGAACGTGGCCAGCCCGAAACAGCGGCCTACATCTGCGAGGCCTGTGGTGAACCGATTGCTGAGCACCACAAGACCTGGATGCTGGACAACGGCCAGTGGCAGGCGTGTGCGCCAGAACAGGCGGGGCGCACGGCGGGGTTTCATCTGTCCAGCCTGTACAGCCCCGTGGGCTGGCGCAGTTGGATCGAGATCGCACGGGCCTGGGAGTCGGCCGCCATGTCCGATTCCCGCTCGGCCTCGGCCATCAAAACCTTCAAGAACACCGAACTGGGTGAGGCCTGGGTTGAAGAGGGCGAAGCGCCCGACTGGCAACGATTGCTGGAACGTCGCGAGGACTACCGCATCGGCACCGTGCCCGCTGGCGGTCTGCTGCTGACTGCCGGTGCCGACGTGCAGAAGGACCGCATCGAAGTCTCGGTCTGGGCCTTCGGGCGCGGCAAGGCCGCCTGGCTGGTGGAGCACCGGATCCTGATGGGCGACACGGCGCGAGCCGAAGTTTGGTCAGCATTGGCGAAGCTCATGGGCGAGACCTGGACCCACTCCAGCGGTTGCCAGCTAAGCCTGGCGCGCCTGGCGCTCGATACCGGATATGCCACCCAGGAGGCCTACGCCTTTGTACGCAGCGTGCGCGATGCGCGGCTCATGCCGATCAAGGGCATTGCTGGAGGTGCGGCGCTGATCGGCACCCCCACGGCGGTGGACGCCACCGCCAGCGGCAAGAAGCTGCGCCGAGGCATCAAGGTGTTCCCGGTTGCGGGCGGCATCGCCAAGCTGGAGTTCTACAACAACCTGCGCAAAACCGCCGAGGTGGTCGAAGACGGCATCACGCCGATCTACCCGGCCGGCTTCGTGCACCTGCCCAAGGTCGATGCGGAGTACCTGCAACAGCTCTGCGCCGAGCAGCTGATCACCCGGCGCGACCGCAACGGATTTGCCCACCGCGAGTGGCAAAAGATGCGCGAGCGCAATGAGGCGCTCGACTGCTACGTCTATGCCCGAGCGGCCGCAGCGGCGGCGGGCCTGGATCGGTTCGAAGACCGTCATTGGCAAGAACTCGAAAAACAACTCGGCGTTGGCCCTCCGCTCAACGCCCAACAAATCACAACCCCCGAGGCCACCCAAGAACAGCGATTCGACGGTGGCCTCAGCACTTCTGGCAGCACGCCAGCGCCCGCTCGGCGCGTGGTGCGCAGCCGATGGATGACCTGATGACGACTTACACCCCTGAACACCTGCAGGCCCTGCGCGAAGCTCTGGCCAGCGGCGAACACCGCGTGACCTACGAGGGCAAAAGCATCGAGTACCGCAGCGTGGCCGATTTGAAAGCTGCGATCGCCGAAGTCGAAGCCACCATGGCCCGTGAATCCGGCGCACCCAAATCGCGCCAGATCCGTGTCGCCACGAGCAAGGCACTCTGATGGCCTGGTTCAAAAGTCTGCGTCGCCGCATGTTCGGTGGCACGCCGGTCTATGACGGCACCGGCGGCGGGCGGCGCGCACTGGCCTGGATGCCCAGCAATCCCGGTTCGGTGGCAGCCCTGTCGCTGGCCCAAGACGAACTGCGTGCCAAAAGCCGTGATCTGGTTAGGCGTAACGCCTGGGCCGCCGCTGGTATCGAAGCCTTTGTGGCCAACGCCATCGGTACCGGCATCAAGCCGCAGAGCATGGTGCAAGACCAGGCCACGCGCGAAGCCATCCACAGCCTGTGGTGGGACTGGTGCGAGCAGGCCGATGCAGCAGGGCTGACCGACCTCTACGGCCTACAGGCACTGGCCACTCGCGCCATGCTCGAAGGCGGTGAAGCCCTGGTCCGGCTGCGTTACCGCCGCACCGAAGATGGTCTGCCGGTGGCGCTGCAGATCCAGGTGCTGGAAGCCGAGCACCTGCCAACCACCATGAACCGCGATCTACCCGGTGGCAACGTCATCCGCTCCGGCATTGAGTTCGACCGGCTGGGTCGCCGAGTGGCTTATCACCTGTATCGCTCGCACCCCAATGATGGACTGCTGGCACCGATGTCCAGCAGTGCCGGCGGCAGTGGCATGGACACGGTGCGGGTGGATGCCAGTGAAGTGATCCACCTGTTCCGCCCCTTGCGCCCTGGCCAAATACGGGGCGAGCCTTGGCTCACTCGGGCGCTCGTGAAGCTCAACGAACTCGACCAGTACGACGATGCAGAGCTGGTCCGCAAGAAAACCGCCGCCATGTTTGCCGGCTTCATCACCCGCATGGCCCCAGAAGACAACCTGATGGGTGAGTCGGCGGCGGACGCCAACGGTGTGGCGCTCGCGGGCCTGGAGCCCGGCACGCTACAAATCCTGGAGCCGGGCGAGGATATCAAGTTCTCAGCCCCTGCTGATGTGGGATCGTCGTACGCCGAATTCATGCGCCAACAGTTCCGTGCGGTGGCCGCTGCCATGGGCATCACGTACGAGATGCTCACGGGCGACCTCACGCAAGTGAACTACTCCTCCATCCGGGCGGGCCTGCTGGAGTTTCGTCGCCGCTGTGAGGCCCTGCAGCACGGTGTGATCGTGCACCAGCTGTGTCGGCCGATCTGGCGAGCCTGGATGGACCAGGCAGTGCTGGAAGGGGCACTGGAGTTGCCTGGTTACCGAAAAGAGAAGCGGCAGTACCAGGCCGCCAAGTGGATTCCGCAGGGTTGGAGCTGGGTCGATCCGCAGAAGGAATTCAACGCCATGAAGTTGGCTATCCGTGCGGGCCTCATGAGCCGATCCGAGGCCATCTCCGGCAACGGCTACGACGCTGAAGACGTGGATCGTGAGATCGCAGCCGATAACGCCCGGGCCGATGCACTGGGCTTGGTCTTTGACTCCGATGCCCGGCATGACCAGGCGCTGGCTGCAGTGTCGACAGAGCCAAGCGATCCACAGACTGACGAATCACAGACTGCTGAGTCTGGCGGTGCGTCACCCAACAACCAGGACACCCAACCATGACTTACCTTGCCTCCCGCCTGTTCGGGACGCCCCTGCTGATTCACCGACCCAAGCTGGACGTGATTCTCTCCGTGGTCGGGCAGCGCATCGGTATGGCCGATGTCCCCACGCTGCCTTCCATGGACATGGCCGTTTACCAACGGCCGCCTGCAGCCGCAACCCCTGACGGCATCGCAGTGATCCCGATCCACGGCTCGCTGGTCAAGCGCTCGCTGGGCATGGAAGCCGCCTCAGGCCTGACGTCCTACGGCGAGATCGCCGCGATGTTGGATGCCGCTTTGGCTGATCCCCATGTCAGCGGCATCTTGCTCGACATCGACTCCCCGGGCGGCGAAGCCTCGGGCAGTTTCGAGTTGGCCCGTCGTGTGCGCGAGGCAGCAGCCATGAAACCCGTCTGGGCGGTGGCCAACGATGCCGCGTATTCAGCGGCCTATGCGATTGCCGCCAGCGCCCAGCGGCTGTTTGTGACGGAAACGGGTGGGGTCGGATCCATCGGCGTGATTGCGCTCCATGTCGATCAGTCAGTCAAGGATGCCAAGGACGGCTATCGGTTTACGGCCATCACGGCGGGTGCCCACAAAAACGACTACTCGCCACATGAGCCTTTGTCGGACACCGCCAAGAGCGAGCTGCAAGGCGAAGTGGATCGGCTGTATTCCATCTTCACCGAGCACGTGGCTGCGATGCGAGACCTGGACGTTGATGCCGTGCGCGCCACCGAGGCTGGACTCTTCTTCGGCAGCAATGCTGTGGCCCAAGGACTGGCCGATGGCCTCCAGACGTTGGAGGTCACCCTCAGCGAATTCCACTCGTATCTCAACGCCCGTAACCATTCGCCGTCTCAGGTGCGGGGCGTCATCCGTGCTGAGGCGGCACCCTTGAAGAAGGAAATGACCATGAATGAAGAAGAGAAAGTGATCGAGACCGCCGACACCATCAGCACCGACGAAGCTGCCGTGCTGGTCGCTGAAGCCCGTCGCGAAGTGACCCAGGCTGCCCAGGCCATCGCCGAGGTTTGTCTGCTGGCCGGCTGCCCCGACCGCGCGGCCGAGTTCATCGCCGCTGGCAAGACTGAAGCCGATGTACGTCGCGTACTGATCGACGCCCGTGCGGCACGTTCTGAGGCCGATGACATCCGCTCGACCATCACCGTGGATGCCGGTACCCAAAACCTCGAACGCCCGGAGGCATCTCCCATCGTGGCCGCCGTCAAAAAGCTCACGGCTCAAGCCTGACGCACCAGACCCAGAAAGGACTGAACCATGACCTCCATCACCGAACAAAACAACCTCGGCGACCTGTTGAAGTACGAAGCCCCCAACCGCTATTCGCGGGACGTCGCCACCATCGCCGCTGGCCAGAACCTGCCCTTGGGCACGGTACTCGGCCGCAATGCCAGCGATGGCAAGCACTACGCCATCGACCCCGCCGCCACCGACGGCACTGAGGACGCCATCGGGGTGCTGGCCAACGCGATCGATGCCACCAATGCCGACCGCAGCGACGCCATCCTGATCGCCCGCCACGCCATCGTGGCCAAGACCGCGCTGGTCTGGCCGATTTCCCTCACCGGCGCCCAGCGCATGGCCTACGAGCAGCAGCTGGCCGAGCGCGGTGTTCTGGCGCGTGAATCCGCCTGACCTACGTCCTAAACCTGCCCGTCTTTCATCCCCGAACCCGCCTGGCCGTCTGGCTTGCGCGGGTTTCGTCATTTCTGGAGCCTCGAATGAACAACCCGTTTCTGAACCCTGGATTCTCGATGGCCAGCCTCACCGCCGCCATCAACCTAATCCCCAACCGCTATGGCCGCCTAGAGGCTTTGAACCTGTTCCCGGCCAAGCCGGTGCGCACCCGTCAGATCATCGTCGAGGAGTACGCCGGTAAGCTCAACCTGCTGCCCACCAAGCCGCCTGGCTCGCCCGGCACGGTCGGTGAACGTGGCAAACGCAAACTGCGCTCCTTCGTCATTCCGCACATCCCGCACGACGATGTGGTCCTGCCCGAAGAAGTCCAGGGCATCCGTGCCTTCGGCTCCGAGACCGAGATGGAGGCCATCTCCGGCGTGCTCGCTCGTCACCTGGAGACCATGCGCAACAAGCACGCCATCACGCTCGAGCATCTGCGTATGGGTGCATTGAAGGGTGAAATCCTGGACGCCGATGGCAGCGTCATCAGCAACCTGTTCACCGAATTCCAGATTACGCCGCAATCGGTCAACTTCGATCTGGCCAATGCCAACAGCGAGGTCAAGGGCCACTGCTACGACCTGCTCACCAAGATCGAGGACGCCCTGCAGGGGGAATTCATGACCGGGGTGCATGTGCTTTGCTCACCAGAATTCTTCCGCGCGCTGACCACCCACAAGGAGGTCAAGACCGCCTACACCAACTGGCAGCAAGGCGCGGTGTTGATCAACGACGTGCGCTCGGGCTTCACCTATGCCGGGGTCACCTTCGAGGAATACAGGGGCCAAGCTGCCTATTTGCAGGCCAATGGGGATCTCGGCACCCGTCGCTTCATTGCAGCAGGCGAAGCCCATGCCTTTCCGCTTGGCACGGTCGACACCTTTGGCACCTACTTTGCCCCGGCCGACTTCAACGAGACGGTCAACACGCTGGGCCAGTCGCTGTACGCCAAGCAGGCTCCTCGCCAGTTCGACCGTGGCACCGACCTGCACACCCAGAGCAACCCGCTGCCCATGTGTCACCGCCCGGGCGTGCTGATCAAGCTGACCGCCTGATCCGATGCAAGTTGCATTTGAGCGGGCGGTCTTGCGCCTGTTCGCCCGGCTGGGGGTGCCCGGCACCTACCGGCTGGCCGATGGTCGCGAGATCGCCACGCGATTCATCGCCAAACAGGCCGATGTGGTCGAGTCCTTCGGCGACACCCGGTTGGCACTGGCCACCCACCGCTTCGATGTGATGGCTCGTGACGTGGCATCTCCCCGCGAGGGCGAGCGCTTCACTGTTGCCGGCCAGACCTACCAGGTGGTGGGTGAACCCCTGGCGGATCGGGACCGCTTGATCTGGACGCTGGCTGGAGCACCGCTATGAAGCTCGTAGCGGCACTCACCGGCAATCTGGACCAGATCCTGGCCGACGAAGTGCGCATTGCTGAACAGGCGGTCACGCATTCCATCCGTGAAGCCACCGATGGCCTCAAGACCGAGTTGCGCAGCCAGGTCACCGGCGCGGGCCTGGGCCAGCGCTTGGCCAACACCTGGCGCGGCGAGGTTTACCCAAAAGGCAAACTGAGCATCAAGGCCGCCGGTCTGGTCTATAGCCGGGCGCCCGTCATCGTCGGTGCGCATGACCAGGGGGCCACCATCCGTTCCAAGGATGGATTCTGGCTGGCCATTCCCTTGCCGGCTGCCGGCAAAGGCCCACGCGGCAAACGCATGACCCCCGGTCTTTGGGAAAAGATTCGCGGCCAGCGCCTGCGTTTCATCTACCGCCGGGGCAAACCGTCGCTGCTCGTCGCAGAAAACCAGCGTGCCCGCCAAGGCCAACGCGGCGGCTTCTCCGCTGCCTCACAAAAGGCCCAAGCCAGTGGCCGAGGGCTGGTCACGGTCCCGATGTTCCTGCTCGTCCCCCAAGTGACCCTGAAGAAGAAATTCGACATCGACCGCAGTGCGCGTCGTTGGATCAGCACGCTGGCCCAGCGCATTGCCAACCGCTTCGATGAAGCCGACCGCAAAGGGGCAGGGTCATGAGCCAAAGAGAGAACGCCATCGGTGCTTTGTTCGCGGTCCTCGGCCAGTTGTCACTGGGCACGATGGTCAAACGCAACGCCGCCTTGCCCGAGCGTATCGCGGACCACGCCATGACGATTCTGCGCGACGGCGAGATGGGCGAACCCGAGGTGTCGCTCTCGCCACTGACCTACCACTGGCAGCACCAGGTGGCCATCGAACTGTTTGTGGCTGATCCGGATGCCAGTACGCGCGATTCACGCATGGATGGGCTGCTCACCGAATTGGCTTCCCTGATCGAAGCCGACCGGACGCTCGCCGGTGTCGTCGAGTACGCCGAAATTGGTCAGCCGAAGTTCGATGAACTGGCCCCCGAAGGCACAAGCGGCATCAAGGCCTGCCTGCTACCCGTGGTCCTGCACTACAGCAGTGCCGGGCCACTGAACTGAACCCACTTCCCAAGGAGAAAAACCTATGGCCCGTGCCTACGGCGCGAACGCCAGCCTCTTGGCCGCGTTCGAACCCACCTATGGCAGCACCCCGGTAGATGGCTACTGGCAGTTGCCCTTTGTCTCCACCTCTCTCGGCTCCGAACAGGGGCTGATTGCCAATGACCTGATTGGCCTCGGGCGCGATCCGAGTGCCCCGATCCGTGATGTGATCAAGGTCGAGGGCGACATGGTCGTGCCGCTGGACGTGCGGCACATCGGCCTGTGGCTCAAGGCCTTGTTGGGCGAGCCCACCTCGGTGGGAACGGGCGTGGTGACCCACACCTTCACCTCCGGCAAGCCGAGCCTGCCCAGCCTCACCCCGGAAACGGGTCTGCCAGATATTCCGGCCTGGTTCGTCGCTTCCGGCGTCATGGTCAACAGCCTGCAGGTGGGCTTTGCCCGCTCGGGAGCCGCGAACGCCACGGTGGGTCTGGTGGCCCAAGGCGAGGTGCGGCGCACCGCTACGTTGGATGACACCCCGGCCATTCGCGAATTGCAGCGCTTCAACCAGTTTCAATGCCAAATCCTGCGAGAAGGCCAGGCGCTGGGAAACGTGGTTTCGGCGCAGCTGACCTATGCCAACAACCTAGAACGCATCGAGACCATCCGCTCCGACGGCAAGATCGACGGGGCCGATCCCACGGTGGCCAGCCTCACTGGCAATCTGGAAGTGCGCTTTGCCGACACCACGCTGATCGATGCCGCCACGAACAACACCCCGCTGGAATTGACCTTTGGCTACGCGATCGATGCCGATCACCGGCTGACCTTCATCGCCCATGAGGTCTATCTGCCCAAGCCCAAGCTCTCCATCTCAGGCCCCGGCGGCATCCAGGCCACCTTCGAATGGCAAGCCGCCAAGGCCACCAGCGTGGCGCGCATGTTCACCGTCGAACTGGTTAACGATGTTTCTTCTTACTGATATCCCGACCGAGGTTTCTCATGATCAAACTCAATCTCCCGCGTGAGCCGCACTGGATCACGCTGGCCGCCGGCGTGCGCCTGCAGGTGCGTCCCGCCACCACGGCGCTGGTCATGGCCGCGCGCCATGCCGCCTCCAAAGTCGCCGGCACCGATACCGCTGCGGCCGGTGAGCGTACCGCCACCCTCATCACCGAACTGGCCAAGCTGGCCGTGCTGGCCTGGGAAGGTGTAGCCGACGACAAGGGCAAACCCGCTGCTGTTACGCCTGAGGGTGTGGCAGCGCTGATGGAGCACTGGCTCCTGGCCGATGCCTTCGAGCGCGAATACCTCGCCGGCCTCTACGCCCTGGATTCAGAAAAAAACGTCTGAAGGCCCGCACCGCGTGGCACTTCGGTGGCGGGCCGAGCTATTGCCATGCCTGCCCCGAACCCTGTCCCGAGTGCCCCTACACCATGAACGCGCCCGAGAGCCTGGAAGGCTGGCAAGCGGCCAGTGCGATTGACATCTGTGCCAGCCAGTTGCGCATGGCGCAGGGCCGCGTGGTGGGGCTCGATCTCAATGCCTGGATGCTGGCTTGCGAGTGCACGGGGCTCGATCGCGCGACGGCAATCGATCTCTTCCCGGCAGTCGAGGCGGGCCTGATGAGCACTTTGCAACAAGACGACTGATTTCTTCATCCCCATGGCTGAACGCAACCTCTCCATCCGCTTGTCCGTGGTCGACGGCGGCAAGGTCAAAGCCGAGCTGTCCGAGATTGGTGAGAAGGGAGAGCGCTCGCTCAAAAAAATCGAGGTGGCAGCCACGCCAGCGTCTGGGGGCCTGAAACTGCTGTCCAGTGCCGCCAACGATGCGAAATTCCAGCTCGAAGCCGCCACCGAGCGTCTGGGTCTGTTGGGTTCGGTCCTGGGCAAACTCGGTCCTGCTGGTCTGATCGCCGGCGCCAGCATCGCTGCCCTGGGTGTGGGCATCACCGCCCTGGTCATGCCGGTGGCGCGGGTCGGCGACGAGTTCTTCAAACTCTCGCAAAAGACTGGCGTTTCCGTCGAAGCGCTCACCGCGCTGGACTACGCGGCCAAGCTCTCGGATGTCACCACTGAGGGCCTGACCAAAGCCCTGCAGAAGCTGTCAGTCGCCATGTTCGACACCCAGGTCAATGGCCAAGAGGGTAGCGCCGCCCTAAAGGCCTTGGGCGTCTCAGCCACGGATGCGCATGGACAAATCCGCCCGACTGAAGCTGTGCTGCTCGACCTGGCCGAAAAATTCGCCGACATGCCGGATGGTGCGGACAAGGCTGCACTGGCTGTCAAGCTCTTCGGCAAGGAAGGTCTGGCCATCATTCCCTTCCTCAACCAGGGACGAGAGGGCATTACGGCGCTGATGGAAGAAGCCCAGCGCCTGGGCCTCGTGATGTCCGAAGACGTCGCCCGTGCATCCGAGGTCTTCAACGACAACCTCACGCGCCTTTCTGCCATCTTTGAAGGCGTGCAGCGCCAGATCGGCGCCGCTGTCATTCCGATCTTGGCCGACTTCACCGAGCAGATGATCCTTGCTCAGGCCGAGACGGGTAGCTTTAGCAATGAGCTGCAGCGCATCACGTCCAACCGGGAGGCCACGCTCGCGTTTCTGGAGTCTGTCGCTTCCGGTCTGGCCTTCATCGCCGAGTCGGCAGTGCTCTTGAAGCGCGTGATCGCCCAGCCCTTTGACAGCCTGTCGGTGGTGGGCAAGGACATCGAGACCTGGTTCAGGACCGAACTGCTGACCTTCTACAAGAACTATGGGTTCGATGCACAGGCCATCGATGCCGAAATCGCCAAACTGCAAACGGCACGTGACGACTATGTGCGTGCCGCCAACGACCGGCTCTTCAATATCAACCAGAACCCGGGCTACAACGATCGGGTGGCCCGTTTCTTTGACGAGCAGCGCCGCACGGTACGCGTCATGGGCCAGCGGTTCGTGCTCGACACCGAAGCGCAGGCCCGGGAAGTTCAGGCCATCTACGACCGCTTCCTGCCGACCTTGCCCCGTGCGCCCCGGCCACCCGCCAATCTGGACCTCAGCGCCTTTGCCAGGCCGAACGCTTCCGCCAAGCCCGATGAGGGCGAAGCCTTCCTCAACCAGTTGCGCACCCGGCTCCTGCGGACTCAGGAAGGCGAAGCGGCCGAGTTGCGTGCGCGCGCCTTGCAGATCGAGGCCAAGGGCTACCAGGGGGTGGCAGCGCAAGCCGAGCAGTACATCCAGGTGCTCGAAGCCATCGAGCGGCAAAAGGCCGCCAACCAGGCCTTCGACGCTTACGAAAAAGAAGAAGCGGCCGCCCGCAAGATCACCGAAGGGCTGATCGGCGGCAACCGTCAGCGCATCGAGGCCTTGCAGCTGCAGCGCGAGATGCTGGATCTGTCGGCGAGCGAACGTGCCGTCCTGCAAGCCCGCACCGAACTCGAAAAATCCGCCACAGCCGCGCGCAAGGAAGCCAGCCAAATCCAGGACGCCGATCTGCGTGCCCAGACCGTCGAGGCCATCAACGACGCCCTGGCGCGTCAGCTGCCCATTGTGGAGAACCTCATTCGGGCCAACGCCGAGTACCAGCGCAGCACCGAGTTCGGGGCCAAGGCGGCCTTGCGCACCTATATCGAGGACGCCACCAATGCCGCGAAGCAGGCCGAACGCGCGGTGACGGGTGCCTTCAAATCCATGGAGGACGCGCTCACCCAGTTTGTGATGACCGGCAAGCTGGACTTCAACAGCCTGGCCAACTCCATCATCAGTGACCTGATCCGCATCCAGATCCAGCGCGCGATCACCTTGCCGCTAGCGAACTTTGCGATGAGCCTGTTTGCGCCGGCGGCCAGCGCCGCGTTGCCCCTGGGCTCGGGTGACCTGATGGGCGTGAACGCCAATATCGCGCACAGCGGAGGCCTGCTCGGGGGCGACGGCCTGCCATCGCGTCAGGTCAGTGCCACCCTGTTCGCCGGTGCGCGCCGCTTCCACACCGGCGGGCTGGTCTCGGGCGAAGTGCCGATCATCGCGCGCCAGGGGGAGGCGGTGTTCACGCCGGGGCAATTGCGGGCACTGGGTGGGGCAGTTGCCACCAAACCCCAGGTGAATGTGGAAGTGAACGTGATCAACCGCGCCAGTGGGGTGGAGACCCGCGTCGAGCAGCAACAGCAGCCCGATGGCAGCACGCGGCTCGATGTCATCGTCGAACAGATGGAAGCGCGCATGGCCCGGTCGATCTCGCAGGGTTCCGGCCTGGCGCCGACGCTGGAGCGTCGCTACGGCCTCAATCCTGCAGCCGGAGCCATGCGATGAGGAGGTGTGGATGAACATCACCTGGCCTACAACACTGCCGTTGCCTTCTGTCGAGGGCTATGGCCTCACGCCGCAAGAGGCTGTGCTGCGCACCGACATGGAATCGGGCCCGGCGCGCCAGCGTCGCCGCTTTCGGCAAACGCCCACGCGCATCACCGTGCGCTGGCTGTTCAGCGAGTTCGAGTTTGCCCTGTTCGAGGCTTGGTACAAGTACCACGCCGACGAGGGCGGGCAATGGTTCGAGATCACCTTGCTCGGCGGTCTGGGCCTCTTGCCGCACGAAGCCCGTTTCACCCGCCAGTTCGAAGCCCAGCTGCGCTCGGCCCGGCGCTGGGACGTCAAGGGTGAGCTGGAAATCCGCGAGCGGCCCACGCTCGACGAGGGCGCGCTCAACCTGATGCTGGAGCTCTCCGCCGACGACCTCTTCGCCATGGGCAGCGAGCTGCACCAACTGGTGCACGGCACCTTGCCGGTTCGGTGGCCGGCCTAGCAATACCTGATTCATCCATTCATCGCATACACGGAACAACTTCTATGAGTCTGCAAACCGATCTGCATCAAGCGGTCGCGCAGGTCACGGCCGACAGTGCCTTGTTGCACACCATCGTGCACGGCACCGCCGCGCAGACCGTGACCACTGAGGGTGGTGCGGTTGCGACGGTGGCCAAGCTGCTGGCGGATGCCGATACCCGAATCAACCTCGCCGCTGACGGCCTGCTGGCCCAGAGCCAGGCCGCCGCGCAAGACGCGCTCACCTCGGCCGAACTCGCCGCCAGCGAAGCCGACCGTGCCCAAGCCTCGGCCGACCAAGGCGTGGCGGACACCACTGCCGTGCTCAACCAGGTGCAGTCCAGCGGTAACCAGATCCTGGTGGACGCTGAAGCCGTGCTGCAGCAGGTCATCGCCCGGCTGCTCGCGGTGGGTCTGCCCGACACACTGGTCGGCGCACGCGGGATGCTGCTGAAGGTCAAGGTCGATGAATCCGGCTACGAGCTGGTCCACACCGCGGCTTTGCCTCGCTTCTATGGTTTCGCGCTTTCCAGCGACGGATCTGAACTGCTGGTGACGGAGGGACGAGATGCCAACTTCAATGCCCAAGATTACTTGACTTGGACCCTGGCCGAAGGCGTGACCTTTGCCCTCCATCAAAACGCCCTGGAGGTGCAACTGTGAACCTGGATATATCGGCACTGGGCTACCGCTGGCGTGGCCTCTACTCGCCTTACCTGAGCTATCGGGATGGGGATGTGGTCTTCAAGGAGGGCGGTGCCTGGGTGATCCGCCACGGTCAGCCACAGCCCTTTGCGCTGGGCCAGCAGGATGCAACGCTCAAAGGCCACTTGCTCACCGGTGGGGTTTCGGTGGGTGGCATCGGAAGCATGGTGCTCCACGCGAATGGCGCCAATGGGGTGGATGGTGTGGAATTCCGCTTCATGGCCGATCGCAACGGCACGGTGGCCACGGCGCTGATGAACACCGACCGCGCGGCGGCCGACTACCACAGCGCCAACTTCTTCATGGCCGCGCTCATGAACGACGGCTCGGTGCGTGCCTGGGGTCGGGCGCTCACCGGCCAGCAGGGCACCGGCAACACCGGTGACATCAGTCGCACCTTCCCCGCGCGGGTGGCATTTCCACCCGGCACGCCTCGCATCACGTCCATCACCTGCATGTGGGACGAGACTTTCTTCATCGATGCCAGTGGCGGCTTGTGGCACGCCGGGGCCAACAGCGACGGGGGCTCGCCCACGGCCACCGCCAATCCGGTGCCTCGACGCGTCAATGGCGTGGGCCAGTTGCCTGCTGCTGCCGTGGTCAAGCGGGTCTTCACCGGCCACGACTGGTACGGCTATCGCATGTTCGCTTGCCTGGATGACGCTGGACGCGTCTATGTCTGGGGCAACAACCGCTATGGCAGCCTGGGACTCGGGCACAGCACCACCGTCTCTACGCCCACGCTCGTGCCGTTTACGCTCGACACCCCGATCCGCGAGGTCTTTCTGTCGGGCGGCTTTCATGCTGCGAGCTACCTGGTGGACACCCAGGGTAAGTTGTGGGTGGCCGGCGAGGCGAACGCCTGTGGCTTTGGCAGCGACCAATCCGTCCACCGCCTCCTCATGCCCTGGGGCAACGACAAGCGCGTCAAAAAAGTCTTCTGCTCCGAGTCCGACGGGCATTGGGTGGCGGGCGCCCAGTACTACCGCGCCTACGGCGTGGTGCTCGAAGACGGATCGCTCTACCGCTGGGGGCATGACAGCGGTCAGGTCGGCGGCAGCTGGGGCACGGGTTTCACAGGCGATATCTGGACCGGACACGCGATGTTTCCATACAAGGTGCTCGACGGCGTGACCGATGCCTACGCCATCTCCGGCGGTTATGGCAGGACGCTGGCGCTCATGCAAGACGGTACGGTGCGCCACACCGGGTACAACGGCTACAGCATTGGCGGCGGCAGTGACCGCACCACTTGGGCCACCATCGGTGGCGATTTCCTGACCCAAGTCACCAAGCTGCGGGTGTACGGCAGCAGCTACGGGTCGTCTGCCATGGCACTCCGATCCGACGGCAAGGCGGTGGGCTGGGGCATGGGGGCAACGGGGCAGTGCGGCCATGGGTATGCCGACACCTCCAACGCCCCCTCGCGCTTCGTGCTCATCGACCGGCCCATCGTCGACTTCTCCCGCTCCGGGACGATGGGCTGCGGCGAGGGTGGCGAATACCACAACGGCACCTACCACTTCCTCACCGTCGATGGCCAAGTGATGAGCACTGGCAACGGCAGCTATGCACAAACGGGCGATGACGACCACGACCACCGCTACGCGCCGTCGCCCATCCTGTTCTGAATCCCACCGATTTCAATCTCCACTCTTTAAGGACTGTTCATGGGAACCATTTCTCTGGGCAAGATTGCCTTTACCTGGCGCGGCGCATACGACGCCAGCGCCACCTACGCCCGCCAGGACGTGGTCGGCCACCACGGCGACAGCTTTGTGTGTCTCGCGGACGCCACCACGGGCGTGGCGCCGCACGCCAACTCGCCGGCCTGGGATCTGTTTGCCCAGGGCACGCAAGGGGTCTCGAGCCTGCCGGGCGAGGTCATCTACTTCGATGGCAACCAGCTGGTCGCCTTGCCCGCAGGTCAATCCGGGCAGGTACTCACCATCGGCGCCCAGGGTTTGCCGGTCTGGGCAATGCCTGATGTGCGTTCCGGCACCAAGGCACTGAAATTGCCAGAAAACGCCAGCAACACGCAACCCAACAGCTACCGCCAGTTCGGCCTCATCATGACCGATGGCAGTATCCGGGCCTGGGGGCGCAACGCCAACTTCAAGCTGGGGGACGGCACCACCTTCGCGCGCTCCTACCCGGCACGCACGGCGTTCCCTCCGGGCTTTCCGGGGGCAGACAAACTCTATTACAGCCATGACACCAACGGCTACTGCATCGACAAGAGCGGCCAGCTCTGGGGTTGGGGGTTCAATGGCTATGGCCAGCTCGGTACCGGCAACACGGCCAACCAGCCGGTGCCGTACAACATGAGCGCCAATGCCAGCAACTCAATCGCTGGCAAAACCGTGGTGCAGGTCGCACAAAACTGTGGCGTCGAGGGGTTCAACAGCACCCTGGTGCTGTGCAGCGATGGCACGGTCCACGCCTGCGGCTACAACGCCCATGGCCAGCTGGGCTTGGGTGATGTGACCCAGCGCAACAACTTTGTGCAGTTGCCGGTGCTCTCAGGCATCACCCAGATCGCTGCCGGGCGTGAGCGCTACACCGCCTATTACGCTGTCAAGAACGACGGCACCCTGTACTCGTGGGGTTACAACGCCAACGGCCAGCTGGGCGACGGCACCACCAATCAGGCCAACGTTGCCATGCCGCGTGCGGGCGGCAGCCTCGCCGGCAAAACCATCGTCAAGGTGTTCGGGGCTTACGTGCACGCCTTTGCCTTGGACAGCACCGGCGCCCTGCATGCCTGGGGCACCAACGACTTTGGGCAACTCGGCAATGGCAATCTCGCCAACCAGTTCACCCCGGTGCAGGTGGCGACCAATGTCGTGGATGTCTACGCCGGCAGCCACGATCAACCGCTCACCTACCTCAAAAAAACCGACAAGACCCTGTGGGCCTGTGGTGCAGGGGCGTACTGGGGCAACGCCAACGGCAGCAACAGCGGCAACTTTGTGCAAGTGCCGGTGGGCAATACCGTGGTCAAGGCTGTGCATGGCGGTACCGGTTCCTACAACTACGGCGCTGCTTTATTGGAAAACGGCACCGTCTACGCCTGGGGTTACAACGGCAACGGGGCGCTGGGACTGGGGGATGCCACCAACCGCAGCAGTGTGGAACTGGTGCGCATTGCGCAGCGTCGTGTGGTTGATCTCTCGTCCTACGGGTCGAGCTCCGAGCAAGGCCTGGTGTTTCTGCTCGACGATGGTCAGGTGCTGGCCAGTGGTTATGCGGGCGAGTCGCAGTTGCCCGAGGACGACAGCGAAACCAGCTACGTGCCTTACCCCGTCATCCTCTGAGCGGTGATCTCTGATGCCCAACGCTGCTTTATCAGAAGCCATCAAAGAGGCCTACGCCAGCGCCCCGTCGCAGCAGATCATCCTGCATACCCTGGAGTTGCGCCACCCTGCCTTCGTGGATGATGCGGGCCAACTGGTCGCCATTCGCGTGGTGCGCGACACAGGTGATCTGTGGGCTCGGCTGGAATCGCAAGCGCCGCTGCAGGCCGGCGAGCGCGTGCAATTCGTGGCCATGGGGTTTGAGCTGGATTTGCCGCCCGTGGACACCATGCCGGTGCCGGAAATCACTGTGACGCTCGACAACGTGTCGCGCGAGATCGTCCGGCATTTGGATGCGGCGGCCGAGTCGCAGTCGGTGATCGAAGTGACCTATCGGCCTTACCTGTCAACCGATCTGGAAGGCCCGCAGATGGACCCACCCATCCACCTGGTACTCACGGAAGTGGAGGCCGACATATTTCGTGTCACTGGTCGGGCGCGCATGCTGGATGTGGGCAACAAGGCTTTCCCGGGCATCAGCTACACCGCCAAAACTTTCCCGGGTCTGACCCGATGAGCCCGACACCCCATTGGGCGGCCGAGCTCATCGGCCGGCCCTGGCACGCCGGTGCGCGGGGACCGCAAGCCTATGACTGCTGGGGCCTGTTCCTGACCATCCAGCGTGACCATTTCGGCCGAGAGCTGCCCGAAATCCCGGTGGACGCCAACGACCTGCGCACCGTGATGACCACCTTCCGCGACCATCCCGAGCGGCAACGCTGGGCAGTGGTGGCGCAACCCTCCGAAGGAGATGCTGTGCTGCTGCGCCAGTCCCGCCACCCGGTGCATGTCGGCGTGTGGCTCGCAGTCGACGGCGGTGGCGTGCTTCACGCGGTCAAGGACGCCGGTGTCGTGTTCCAGAAGCTCCCCGAACTCCTGCTGCACGGCTGGCGGGTCGAGGGCTATTACCGATTTGTGGAGAGCACGTGATTCACGCCGAGCAAAGCGCTGTCGTACTTTTACGCAACCCCTTCCAGCCCAGCCAGCGCGAAGTGATGGTGGCCCACCCCACCCATACCATCCGCCAGTGGCTCGGTGCCCAGGGCATTGCCGAATTCGATCAGCCCACCGTTTGCATCAAGAACGGCGCCCCTGTATTGCGTGCCGATTGGGCGGTCACACCGATCGATGGCGTGGTGCTCTTCATCACCCTGCCGCAGGGCGGGGGAGGTGGCGGCGGGGGCAAGAACCCACTGCGCACGGTTCTGATGATCGCCGTGATGGTGGTGGCCACCGTCTATGGCGGCCCCTTGGGCGCGAGCCTGGGGTTCAGTGGCAACCTGGCCACGGCCGTCGGCTCAGCCATCATCATGACGGCGGGCTCTGCGCTGGTCAGCGCGCTGGTGCCGCTGCCCACGCCCAACATGCCGTCGTTTGCCGGTTCGGGCGGCAGTCTGGCGCAACCGTCGCCCACCTACAGCCTGCAAGGCCAGGGCAACTATGCGCGGCTGGCCCAACCCATCCCGGTCATCTACGGTCGCCATCTGGTCTATCCGGATTTGGCTGCCACGCCCTATGGCGAATACCAGGGCAATGAACAGTTCCTGCACCAACTGCACTGCATCGGCTTGGGCGAATACGACATCGAGCAGATCCGTATCGAGGACACACCTATTGCCTCGTTCGAGGAGGTGACCTACCAGATCGTGCCACCCGGCAGTCCGGTCACGCTCTTCAACCCGGATGTGGTGACCGCGCCCGAGGTCGCCGGGCAGGAATTGCTGGCTGGCACCTGGACCGGAGGCTTTGCCATCAACCCGGCCGACAGTGAAGTCACGCACGTCGGCATCGACATCCTGCTGCCGCGCGGACTGTATTACGCCAATGACGCCGGCGGCCTGGACAGCCGCAGTGCCAGCTGGAAGGTCGAAGCCCGGGCCATCGATGCCGAGGGCGATCCACTGAACGACTGGTTTACGCTGGGCAGTGAGAGCCTGACCGCTGCCACCACCACGCCACAGCGGCGCACCTACCTTTATCCCGTCGCTGCGGGGCGATACGAAGTGCGGGCCACGCGGCTCGATGGGAAAGACACCAACTCACGCGCCGGGCACGAAGTGCGCTGGGGCGAGGCCCGGGGCTATCTGGCCGGTGGCATGACATTCCCCGACAACGTGACATTGCTCGCCATCCGCATGCGCGCCACCGACAACCTGTCGCAGCGCTCCAGTCGCCTGATCAACTGCATCGTCACGCGCAAGCTGCCGGTCTGGTCGGTGGACTCTGGCTGGTCTGCCCCTTTGCCCACGCGCTCCATCGCCTGGGCCTTTGCCGACATCTTACGGGCCAGCTATGGGGCCAAGTTACCAGATGCCCGAATCGATCTGGCCGCCTTGGCGCAACTCGATCAGGTCTGGGCCAGCCGGGGCGACCAGTTCGACGGCGTGTTCGACCAGCAGGTCACGGTCTGGGAAGCCCTGACCAGAGTGGCTAGGTGCGGTCGGGCGGTGCCCTTCCTGCAAGGTGGCATTGTGCGCCTGATGCGAGACGAAGCCCGGCTCTTGCCCGTGGCGCTCTTCAGTCCGCGCAACATCGTCAAGAACAGCCTCAAGATCCAGTACGTGATGCCGGGCGAAGAGACGGCGGACGCGGTGACGGTGGAGTTCTTCAGCAGTCGCACCTGGAAGCCCGATGAAGTGACGGTGAGCCTGCCGGGCTCCAGCAGCACCAATCCGGCCAAGCTGCGGCTCTTTGGCTGCACCACCGAAGCCCATGCCGTGCGCGAGGGGCTGTATCTGGCGGCGGCCAACCGCTACCGCCGGCGCATCATCACCTTGCGCACCGAGCTCGAAGGCCTGATCCCCACCTATGGTGATTTGATCGCCATTGCCCATGACATGCCTAGTTGGGGCGCGGGCGGCGAGATCGTTGCCTGGGATGCCGACACCCACACCGCCACGCTGTCCGAGCCAGTCGCATTTGTCGATGGGCAAGAACATGTCATGGCCCTGCGCCGTCGCGATGGCGGGGTCAGCGGCCCGCATGCGGTGAGACCAGGCAGTGATGCGCAGCAAGTGGTCTTTGCCGACCTGCCCGACATCCCCATCGAAACCGGCCTGTCGGCCGAGCGCAGCCATTTTGCGTTTGGCATCGCCGAGCAATGGAGCCTGCTGGCCCGGGTGATCGCGGTGCGCCCGCGTGGCGAGCAGGTGGAAATCACCTGCGTGGCCGAGCACCCGGCAGTGCATAGCGCCGATGGCAGTGTCGATAGCAGCACCGCCCCAATCTGAAAGGAAAGAAGATGAACGAACCCCACCTGATGGATGGCATGGTGGTCATGCCCCATGACGAATTTGAAACCCTTCTGGAGCGCGCCGCCGAGCGTGGGGCGCGTCACGCCTTGTCTGATGTCGGCCTGGATGGCCCGGATGCTGCAAACGACATCCGCGAGCTCAGGAATTTGCTCGACGCCTTCAACGAGGCCAAGAAAACCGCCGGTCTCACGCTGGTCAAGATGCTGGTCACGGGTCTCGTGCTTGCCTTGCTCGCCGGCACCATCGTCAAAATCAAACTGTTCGGAGGCCCGCAATGAGCCCGATCTTCACCACCTTGGCCCCCGGCCTCTTTGAAGCCGGGGCCAAACTGATCGATCGCCTGATTCCCGATCCGGCCCAACGCGAGCAGGCCAAGCTCGCCTTGTTTCAGGCCGAGGGGCAACAAGCCCTGCAGGAAATGCAGGTGAGCCTCTCGGCCATTCTGGCCGAAGCCAATTCGGCCGACCCGTGGACCAGCCGGGCGCGCCCGACCTTTCTGTACGTGATCTACGGCGTGATCCTGCTGTCGGTGATCGGCAGCATCATCGGCATTTGGTGGCCCGCCGAGGTCTTCCAGGCCGCCGAAAACCTGTCCAAGCTGCTCAACGCGGTGCCCGAGAGCTTGTGGTGGCTCTTCGGTGCCGGCTACCTCGGTTACACCGGCGCGCGAAGCTTCGACAAGTGGCGCGGTGTGCCCAGGTAGGCAACACCAGCGGCTGCAGCAAACGCAACAGCAGTAAACCATAGACCCCGTCTTCATTGGCTTCCCTCTGGGGAGGCTGGTGAAGGCGGGGTCTTTTGTCGTTTGTGCGAACCAGCCAGCATCTACCAGTAAACATTGTCGGTAAGCAATGAGGAAGGTATAATTGTCATAATAATTTTGAAGCAACGGCAGGGTGTTTGTGGCCTTTAGGGAGGCTGCGATGTT
>JBEVAM010000012.1:0-49233 GCA_051297135.1 Halothiobacillaceae bacterium | reverse complement strand
TCCTATCACACCACCAACCAAAGTCAATACAACCACATACCAACTTTGGCGTCGCTACACAACGCCCCACCAAGGACATGCGAGCGACTAGATTAATCAGTCTACTAGCCTGTCAAACCACTGTCAACAGGCCACAGAAACTTGGTGGGTCGTGTAGGATTCGAACCTACGACCAATTGGTTAAAAGCCAACTGCTCTACCGACTGAGCTAACGACCCAACCAAGATAAGCATTGTACTTGAGGACCCCTCAGAACGCAAGCAACCCCTCATGGATTTTTTTCGACATAGCGCGTGGGATCCAAAAGACCCGCCGCCGCAAAACCCACAGCACGTAGCCTGCACGAGTCACAACGACCGCAGGCACGCCCAGCCTCGTCGGCCTGGTAGCAGCTGATCGTCTGCGCGTAATCCACCCCAAGCGCCGTTCCACACGCAATGATCTCCGCCTTGTTCATGTGCATCAGCGGGGCGTGGATACGAAAAGCCCGCCCCTCTACCCCAGCCTTGGTGGCAACATTGGCCAACCGTTCAAAGGTTTGGATAAACTCCGGGCGGCAGTCAGGATAGCCTGAATAGTCGATCGCGTTGACACCCACGAAGATGTCCTGCACCCCCAAAACCTCGGCCCAACCGAGGGCAATGGAAAGCATGATGGTGTTGCGCGCAGGAACATAAGTGACGGGAATACCGCCGCTGACTGCTTCGGGTATAGGAATGGTGTGATCCGTCAGGGCCGAGCCACCCATGCCGCCAAGATCCACGCGGACCACACGATGTTCATAGGCCCCCAGGCTGCGCGCAACCTTGCGCGCAGCCTCGAGCTCCGACCTGTGGCGCTGACCATACTCGATACTCAGGGCATGGCAGACATAACCTTCGGCCCGCGCAATGGCCAGGACGGTGGCAGAATCAAGCCCGCCCGAGACGAGAACCACGGCATGGCGCACTCCATCACTCATCGACCACGAACCTCATCCCACAGCATCTTGTGCAACTGGACCTGCAAGCGGACCGGCAGGTGATCCTCGAGGATCCAGTCAGCCAGCTGCCCTGGGGCTAAGCGACCGCTCACGGCCGAGAACAGGACCTGGCAGCGGGAAGGGAGATCGTGCTCCCTAAGCTTGGCCACCGACCATTCGTAATCCGCCCGGTCGGCAATGACGAACTTGACCTCATCATCAGCCCTAAGGTGGGAAATGTTGGTATACAGGTTGCGCCCTTCCTCGCCGGAAGCGGGTGTTTTCAGATCCATGATGCGGGAAACGCGCGCATCGACCACGCTGATGTCGAACGCGCCGCTGGTCTCCAGGCTGACGCGGTAGCCGACATCGCACAACGCCGCAAGAAGAGTGAGGCAGCGGCGCTGGGCCAAAGGCTCGCCGCCAGTGACGCAGACATAGGGCGTGCCGTAGCGTGCGACCTCAGCAAGAATGGCATCGATGGTCCACGTCTCGCCGCCGGTGAAAGCATAGGCCGTATCACAGTAGACACAGCGCAGCGGACAGCCAGTCAGGCGGACGAACACCGTAGGCAGACCAGCGCGACTCGACTCCCCCTGGAGTGAGTAAAAGATTTCGCTGATGCGCAGGGTCTTGCTGGCCTCTTCGATGTTGTGCGCCACGGCCTCAGACGCCTTCCTGCTGCATGCGCTTCAGACGCTGCTCCGCGAGACTCGCGGCCTGGGATCCCGGGAATTGCTCCTTCACCTTGTTCAGAACCTCGCGCGCCTTGGCGAAGTTCTTCTGGTCATAGAATACGTAGCCGATCTTGAGCAGGGCATCCGGCACCTTGGGATGGGCCGGCGCCCCCTTCACCACCCACTCGAACTGCTGCATCGCGCCCTTGAGGTCACCCTGGACATAGCGCGCCTCGCCAGACCAATACCGGGCATTCGGCACATAAGGGCTGGACGGATAGGCCTTGACGAAGGCATCGAAGGCCTTGATCGCCTGCTCGTACTTGCCCTCCTTGAGCAAGGCAAAGGCCTGATCATAGGCGACCTGCTCGTTGCTGGCAGGAGCCGCAACCGGCGCGGCGGGCGTGGGTGGAGCCAGGGGAGGAACAGAAGCTGCGGGCACCTCGGCCTGGGGGGCGACGGGAACAGGCGGCTTTTCGAGAGCGCGCAGCCGACGATCGGTGTCCGCATAGCTGTCCTTGTGTGCCTTGCGCAGCATCTCGATCTCATGCCCCTGACGCTCCACCAAGTCGCGTAACTCGCGCACCTCGAGCTGAAGCTGCTGTTGGCGCTGCATGAGCTCGTTGATGATGGTCTGCGACGGCGTGGGGGGCGACACCGTACCATCGGCGACACGCGTCGAGGCCGAAGGATCACTCCCACCCCAGCTGCGCCACTCCGGCTGCGCAGCGCACAGCGGCGCAACCAAGGCAAGCATGGAGGCCAGCAGGATTGACTGCGTAGTTTTCATCGCCCAACTCTCCCAGATCACCGACGGAACGGCCCCCAAGCCGGATCGCGCACCTTGCCCTGCTGGAAGCTAAGGCGCGTGTTCGCACGCCCCTCGACAGACAGCACCTTGAGCACCGAACGCCCACCCTCGTTGGTCGCATACAGCAACATGCTGCCGTTAGGCGCGAAACTCGGCGACTCATCCATCGGACCCTTGCTGAGGACCTGCGAGCTGCCGGTCTTGAGATCTTGCACGGCAATGCAGAAGCCGCCACCGCACCCCTGAACGGTAGCGAGGTAACGTCCGTCGGCCGACACGGAGGGGCGGGCGTTGTAAGCACCGTCGAAGGTCAGGCGCCGAAGCGCGCTGCCGTCCACGCCGACCTGATAGATCTGCGGGCGACCACCACGGTCGGAGGTGAACACCAGTCCGCTGCCATCCGGCAACCAGGTCGCCTCGGTGTCGATGGCGCTGCTGTTGGTCACACGCTGGACCTGGCGGGTGGCGAGATCAAGGACATAGACCTCGGGGTTGCCGTCCTTGGATAAAGTCAAGGCCAGGCGGCTGCCATCAGGCGACCAGCTCGGCGAGCCATTGATGCCCGGGAAGCTAGCCACACGCTCACGGCGACCGGTGTAGAGATCCTGCACATAGATCGCCGCACGGCGGGTCTCGAACGAGACATAGGCGAGCTTGCGGCCATCCGGCGACCACGCGGGCGACATGATCGGCTCGCGCGACTCGAGCACGGTCTGCGGGTTGTAGCCATCGCTGTCCGCCACCTCCAGCCCATAGGTGCGGTAGGGGGCCACGCCGGACTCCGTCACGTAAGCAATGCGGGTGGCGAAGGCACCTTTGATCCCAAGGATGGCCTCGTAGATGATGTCCGCCACGCGATGGGCAGCCATGCGCAACTCGGCGCGACTGCTGCTCACGCTCATTGCAGTGAGTTGCCCGCCCTTGTTGACGTCAAGCAGATAGAAATCAATGGCGTACCCACTCGCCTCCGGTCGTACTCGACCGACGACCACGTACTCGCGCTTCGCGGCGCGCCAAGCACCGAAGTTGACCTGCTGCGGGTCCATCGGCAATTCAGGCATGGCGGTGGGGGCCAGGGTGTTGAACTGACCACTGCGCGCAAGATCGCTACTGACGATCTGCGCAATGTCCTCGGGCGAGCCGCCACGAAAGGGGACGACGGCAATGGGAATGGTGCCATCGGTACCTTGGGTAATATCGATCTGCAGTGCCGCACGCGCCGGCAGGGCAACGAGCAATACGGCCAGCATGGCAAACAGCTTGAGGATGAGTCGGGTCATGGCACGGACCTCGGCTTAGGGTCATTCGGGTTTGAAGATAAAGACCAGTTCGCGCTCGAACAGACTGGGGTCGGGCGGTGGCGGCAGCGGGCTGGCCTTCTCTACGGCGTTGATCACCGAGCGCTTGAAGAGTTCGTCACCAGTGCACCTATCGAGCCGCACGTCCATCACCATGCCGCCCTGCATCTGGGTCACGTGCACGGTGCAGCTCATGCCCGGCAAGGCGGAGGGTGGCTTGAGCCAATTGCGCTCCACCTTGGCCCTGATCGCAGCGATGTACTGATCCCTTAGGGCGGCCTGGCGGCGAGCATTCGCTGCGCTGATGGCCGCGGCCTCCTCCGCAGCAAGCTGGGCGGCAAGCTCGGCTTTGCGGCGCTGCTCGGCCTCGGCCTTCTGGCGGGCTGCGGCCTCCGCGGCCTGCTTGGCCTTGAGCGCAGCCTCGGCCTCCGCCTTCGCCTTGGCCTCGAGCTCCGCCTTGCGCTTCGCCTCTTCAACCTCCGCCCTCGCCTTGGCCTCGAGCTCCGCCTTGCGCTTCGCTTCCTCGGCAGCTGCCCTTTTCGCCGCCTCTGCCTCGGCCAGCCGCCTCTGCTCGGCAGCCTTTGCGGCCTCATCGGCCTTACGCTTGGCCTCCTCCAGCGCCTTGGCCTGGGCCTCCGCCTCTTTCTGTTTGCGCAGAGCGATCTCCGCCTGCTCGCGCGCCTTCGCCTCGGCCTCCGCCGCCCTGCGCTGCGCCTCAGCCTGCCTTTGCTCGGCCTCCTCGATCCTGCGCTGCACCTCCTGCTGCTTGCGCTCAAGCTCGGCCTGGCGCTGTTGTAGGGCCCTCTCGCGCTGCTCCTCGGCCTGCTTGAGCCTGTTCATCTCGGCCTCGATGGTCGCGGCATCAACCATCGTCGCTTGGATCGGTTCGGGCACGCCCGAGGCACTCGGCAGGCCCTCAGCGGTGTGCATCCAGTTGAAGGAGACCAGCATGATGGCCAGAATCGCCAGGTGCAACAAGAGCGAGAGGAGCAAGGCACGCGGCATGCGCTTGATCGCAGCGAGCATGACTCACTTCCCCTTGCTGGGTGATTTGGTCACCAGCCCGACCTTGTCGATTCCTGCGCCCTTGACCAGGGCCATGGCCTCGATGACCTTCTGGTAGGGAACGCTGGCATCCCCCTTCACCAATACCGGCACCTCTGGCTTGAGCTTGCGGTAGGCCGCAATACGTGCCTGGATCAGCTCAGGCTGCAGGGCGGCGTTCGGATTGTCGGCGATATTCAGATAGAAGGCCCCATCCTTGTCCACACTGACCACCACCGGGGGGTCCTTGCTGCTTGGCAGGGTCTCGGATGCGGTCTTGGGCGTCTCGACCTCGATCCCTTGCTGCAGCATCGGCGCCGTCACCATAAAGATGATGAGCAGCACCAGCATGACGTCAATGTAGGGGACGACATTGATCTCGGCCATGGCGCGACGACCACGCCGAGCGCCGCGGCGGGGGGACATGGAAGCGCCCATGTCAGGCCGCCGGGCGCGCGGCGCCCTGCCGGTGCAGAAGGCTCAAAAACTCTTCCTGGAAGCCCTCCAACCGGTTGAGCAAGCGGTCCGCGTCGTTGCTGTAGCGATTGTAGGCCACCACCGCCGGGATGGCAGCAAACAGGCCCATGGCGGTGGCAATCAGCGCCTCGGCAATGCCCGGCGCAACGGCCTGCAGCGTGGTGTTGCCCACACTGGCCAGGCCCATGAAAGAGCTCATGATGCCCCACACGGTGCCAAACAGACCAACATAGGGACTGATCGAGCCGATGGTAGCCAACACCGGCAGATATTCCTCCAGACGATCCATCTCGCGCGTCATCGCCACCTTCATGCCGCGCTGCGCCCCTTCAAGTAAAAGGGCCGGGTCATGGCCAGCATCCTGGCGGCGCAGACGGGTAAACTCGCGGAACCCCGCCTCGAACATGGCCGCCATACCAGTGCGTGGGCGGTCGTCGCGCGTCAAGGCGTTGTAGAACTCGGACAGGTTCACACCAGACCAAAAGCGTTCCTCGAAGGCATCGATCTCAGCACGGGCGCGCTTCATCTGCGCATGTTTGTGAAAGATGATCATCCACGAAACAATGGAGGCCATCAGCAGAAGAAGCATGACGCCCTGCACCAGCGGGCTCGCCCCACTGATCAGGCCGATGATGGACATATCAGGCGCCGTATTCACGACGATAAAATCTCCAAGATATAAGGGGGTAAAGGCTGGGGCCGAAAGCCGCTGGCGGTCACACAGACGATCTCGACTTCGCCGCGGCAGAGGATGTGCCGGTCAGAGACGCGGCGGGCCTCCTGCTCGAACACCAAGCGTGCCCGACCCGCAAGCCTTGGGCGCGCGCTGATCTCGAGCAGGTCATCCAGCCGTGCAGGATGCGAATATTCTACACACACACGCCGGACCACAAATACAAGACCTTCATTTTCAAGCAGTTCCTGCTGCGCGATCCCACGGGCACGCAGCATTTCGGTGCGTGCCCGTTCGAAGAACTTCAGGTAATTGGCATAGAACACCACACCACCGGCATCGGTGTCCTCGTAATAGACCCGGACCAGGCAGACAAATTCATTCATCCGCATCGAAATCCATGAACTCAGCCTGCATGAGCTCCGCACGACTCGGCGGCTTGAGACCGAAGTGACGGTAGGCCAATGGCGTGGCCATGCGCCCGCGTGAGGTACGGAGGATGAAGCCCTGCTGGATGAGATAGGGCTCCAAGACGTCCTCGATGGTGTCACGCGCCTCACCGATGGCGGCAGCGAGGTTGTCGAGCCCCACCGGCCCACCGTCGAATTTTTCCATCAGGGTGCGCAGCAAGCGGTGATCTTGATGATCCAAACCCAGAGCATCGACCTTGAGCATGTTCAAGGCGGCATCCGCCACCTCAGCCGTGACCACCCCGTTGGCCTTGATCTCGGCATAGTCACGCACCCGCCTCAGCAGGCGGTTGGCGATACGCGGCGTGCCTCGCGCACGGCGGGCGATCTCGACCGCACCAGCATCATCCATCGGCACCCCGAGCAGGCGCGCAGAACGACGCACGATGGTGGCAAGCTCCTCCACACCGTAGAACTCCAGCCTCTGGATGATGCCAAAGCGGTCGCGTAGCGGATTGGTCAGCATCCCGGCACGGGTGGTGGCACCAATCAACGTGAAAGGTGGCAGATCGAGCTTGATCGAGCGCGCCGCCGGACCCTCGCCAATCATGATGTCAAGTTGGTAATCCTCCATCGCCGGATAAAGGATCTCCTCGACCACCGGCGAGAGGCGGTGAATCTCGTCGATGAACAGCACATCGCCCCGCTCAAGGTTGGTGAGCAGGGCGGCAAGGTCGCCAGGGCGTTCGAGCACCGGGCCCGAAGTCTGGCGCAGGGCAACACCCATCTCGTTGGCGATGATGTGCGCCAGCGTGGTCTTACCTAGCCCGGGCGGGCCGAAGATCAGCAGGTGATCAAGCGCCTCGCCGCGCGCACGAGCCGCAGGGATGAAAATCTCGAGCTGCTCGCGTACAGCCGGCTGGCCGATGTAGTCCGCAAGCCGCTTGGGACGGATGGCACGGTCAATGGCATCTTCGCCGCGTTCGGCGGAGGCGGTGACAAGACGGCCTTCGCTCATGTCACTTCACCGCCTGACGAAGCGCCGCACGGATGATCTCCTCCGCCTCCAGCCCCGCCGCATCCGGCACCGCGCGCACCATGCGGGCGGCCTCGGCGGGCTTGTAGCCCAGGGCCTCGAGGGCAATGATGGCCTCCTCAAGCGCGCCGTGTTCGGCAAGGACCGCCCCAGACGAGATGGACCCCACCAGGTCTTCACCCAGTCGATCACGCATCTCGATGATCAGACGCTCGGCGGTCTTGCGTCCAATGCCGGGCAGGCGGACGAGGGTGGAGACATCGTTGCGGCGCACCGCATCAGCGAATTCCTGCGCGTTCATGCCGGAGAGGATGGCAAGCGCGAGCTTGGCCCCCACCCCGTTGACCTTGAGCAAGTGGCGAAACAGGCTGCGCTCGGCCTCGCGCAGAAAACCGTACAGCAAAAAGGCGTCCTCGCGCACCACCGTGTGAATCAGCAAACTGACGTCCTGGCCTGTGGCGGGCAGGTCATAGAGGGTGGACATCGGCACCTCGACCTCATAGCCAACGCCATTCACGTCGACCAGAAGCCAGGGCGGCTGCTTGGACACGAGCTGGCCCTTGAGCCTCCCGATCATGGCGTGCCTCTCCTGTTCATTGGCTGCGTCGGCGGAAGCGCGACTGCGCTAGCAGACGCATGTTCTCACGCTGCTGCTCGCTCATCTGTCCGCTTTCGACCACCCCCATCAGCGAGGTACGACGAAAGGCATGACAGAGGGCGATGGCAGCGGCGTCCGCCCCATCTGCCGGGGGATCGTACGCCAGGTGGAGCAGGCGCTTGACCATATGCTGGACCTGAACCTTGTCCGCCCCTCCCGTGCCAACCACAGCTTGCTTCACTTCGGCGGGCATGTATTCGGCCACCGACAAACCCTTGACCACAGCCGCCGCAAGCGCAGCCCCACGAGCCTGACCGAGCTTGAGCGAGGCCTCGGGACCTCTGAACATGAACACCTGCTCAATGGCCAACTCGGTTGGCTGGAAGGTTTCGATCAGGCCACTGATGCGAAGGAATACCTCCCCCAGCCGCTCCGGGAAACTGGCCTTGCCGGAGAGTCTGAGACTCTCCAGGTGCAGACAGGTCGGCTCCCAACGCCGCAGTTCAATCACGGCCACGCCGGTGGTGACGGAACCCGGATCGACACCAAGGATGCGCAGGCGGGAAGACACGCTCAAGCCGCTCCCTCACCCTCGCCCGATGAGCGTGACCTCAAGCCAGCGCCTCTTCGGGCAGATCGGCGTTGTGATAGACAGCCTGCACGTCGTCCAAGTCCTCGAGCATGTCGATCATCTTGACCAGCCTCTCGGCGACCTCGCCCTCGACCGTGGTCGTGGTGCTGGCGCGCATGGTGATCTCGGCCTCCTCCGGCACCAACCCCTTGGCCTTCATGCCATCGAGCACGGACTGGAAGACCTCCGGTGCGGTCAGCACCTCGATCGAACCGTCTTCATCCACCACCACGTCGTCCGCGCCGAGCTCGAGCGCGGCCTCCATGATGGTGTCCTCGTTGCTGCCTGGAGCATACAGCAGGGTGCCGGTCTTGCTGAACAGGTAGGCGACGGAGCCGTCGGTGCCCAGATTGCCACCGTTCTTGCTGAAGGCGTGACGCACCTCGGCCACGGTGCGCACCTTATTGTCGGTCATGCACTCGACGAACACGGCCACCCCACCGGGGCCATAGCCCTCGTAGGTGACCTCCTCGTAACTCTCGCCGCCATCCACGCCTACCCCACGCTTGGCGGCGCGCTCCATGGTGTCCTTGGTCATGTTGGCGGCCAGCGCCTTGTCCCAGGCCAGGCGCAGGCGCGGGTTATCCGCCGGGTTGGCGCTCTGGCCCTGGCGGGCGGCAACGGTAATCTCGCGGATGATCTTGGTCCAGATCTTGGCACGCTTCTTATCCTGTCTTTCCTTGCGGTGCTTGATGTTGGCCCATTTGCTGTGACCAGCCATGACAACCTCTAAGAATCGATTCACGAAAACAGCGAGAGTTTAACCTGTATCTGCAGGCAGGCATGCCGTTCATGCCCCGGCGTTCCCACAGACCGATCCATCCTTCGTGACGCGGGCGACGAGCCCCTGGCTACGCGAGAACTCGAGCATGCGCTCGATCGGCAGGCGGGCACGGTCGATGATGGCAGGATCGACCATCACCTCGTGCCCCTCCGGGTGTTCGAGGGCCTCGCACAGGTTCTGCAGGCCATTCATCGCCATCCACGGACAGTGGGCACAAACGCTGCAGCTGCCATCACGACCAAGGGTCGGGGCGGCAATCAAGGTCTTGCCAGGGGCGGCCTGCTGCATCTTGTAGAAGATGCCACGATCGGTGGCAACGATCAGGGTCGGCGCGTTCGACGCGCGCGCGGCCTTGATCAGCTGCGAGGTGGAGCCGACATGATGCGCCAGTTCGACCACGGTCTTGGGCGACTCGGGGTGCACCAACACCTCGGCCTCTGGATGCTGGCGCATCAGCTCGCGCAGCCCTTCCGCGGAGAATTCATCGTGCACCACGCACTCGCCCTGCCACATGAGCATATCGGCCCCGGTCTGCTCCTGGATGTAACGCCCGAGGTGGCGGTCAGGCGCCCAGAGGATTTTTTCCCCGCGCGCCATCAAGTGTCTGACGATGGCGAGCGCGTTAGAAGATGTGACGACCCAGTCGGCGCGCGCCTTCACCGCCGCCGAGGTGTTGGCATAGACCACCACGGTGCGTTCGGGGTGCTGGTCGCAGAAGACCGCAAACGCCTCTGCCGGGCAACCGACGTCAAGCGAGCATTCGGCCCGTAAGGTCGGCATCAGCACACGCTTCTCCGGATTGAGGATCTTGGCCGTCTCGCCCATGAAGCGCACGCCGATCACAACCAAAGTCCTCGCCGGGTGACGGCTGCCGAAGTCGGCCATGTCGAGCGAGTCGGACACATGCCCGCCAGTCTCTTCGGCCAGCTTCTGCAGCGCCTCATCGACATAGAAGTGCACCACCAACACCGCGTCGCGCGCCTTGAGGAGGGCCTTGATGCGCGCGCGCAAGGCCTCGGCCTCCTCGGGCGCGAGCGGTGCGGGCGGCGGGGCCTGCGTAATCAGGCGCTGGATGACGGCCCCGCGGCTACCTCGTATCCATGCGAGGCTCCCTACGGACTCGCCTTCGAGCGACGTCCAAGGCACGCCCGACGCATCGATCAGGCGGGGAATGTCGGTGGTAAGATCGTTCATGCGAAACCTCGCCGTACGATTCAGACGCCACGGGCGGCATGAGACGCCGCCCACATGAGAGTTCCAGCACCGCCCGGCGCTGCCAGGCAGCGCCACCTCGACGACACCAGCCTGGCCCTTCGCTCACCGGTGTGAACCGCGCCGTCGGAAACGGTGTGGGGAGGCGCAAGCCTCACTCCACCGGGGCGGAGTCTATGGAAGCATGCCGCCGCACGCGGATGCCGAGCTCGCGCAGCTGGCGCTCATCCACACCGCCCGGGGCCTGGGTAAGCGGACAGGCGGCAGTCTGGGTCTTCGGGAAGGCAATGACCTCACGGATCGAGTTCGCACCACTCATCAGCATCACCAGACGGTCGAGACCAAAAGCCAGGCCACCGTGCGGGGGGGCACCGAACTTGAGTGCGTTGAGCAGAAAGCCGAACTTCTCCTGCGTCTCCTCGTCACCCATGCCAAGCAGCTTGAAGACCTTGCGCTGCACCTCTTCCTGGTAGATACGCATCGACCCGCCGCCAATCTCGACGCCATTGAGCACGAAGTCGTAGGCACGCGAGAGACAGTCACCAGGGCGAGTCTCCAGGAACTCAAGGTGCTCACGCTTGGGCGAGGTGAACGGGTGGTGCAGGGCAACCCAGCGGTGGTCCTTGTCGTCCCACTCGAACATCGGGAAGTCGACCACCCACAGCGGGCGCCAGCCGGCCTCGACCAGACCGAGGTCGTGGCCGAGCTTGACGCGCAGATTGCCGAGCGCGTCGTTGACCACGCGGGCCTTGTCGGCACCGAAGAAGATCAGGTCGCCATCCTGCACACCGGTACGCTCGAGGATGCCGTGGATCGCCTCGTCCGGCAGGAACTTGAGGATGGGCGACTGCAGACCGTCGCGACCGGCGGACAGATCGTTGACTTTGATGTAGGCCAGACCCTTGGCGCCAAACATGGCGACGTACTTGGTGTAGTCATCGATCTGCGAACGGGACAGCTCGCCACCTTGTGGCACACGCAGCGCAGCGACGCGCCCCTGCGAGTCGCTGGCCGGACCGGAGAAGACCTTGAACTCGACGCCAGCCATCAGGTCGGCCACATCGACGAGCTCCAGCGGAATACGCAAGTCAGGCTTGTCGGAGGCATAACGACGCATGGCCTCGGCATAGGTCATGCGCGGCAACGGGTCGGGGAAGGCCACCCCCAACACCTCGCGGAACAGATCACGCATCATGCCCTCGATCAGGGTCATGAAGGCCTCCTCGTCCATGAAGCTGGCCTCGATGTCCACCTGGGTGAACTCGGGCTGGCGATCGGCGCGCAGGTCTTCGTCGCGGAAACACTTGGTGATCTGGTAGTAGCGGTCGAAGCCGGACACCATCAAGAGCTGCTTGAACAGCTGCGGTGACTGCGGCAAAGCGAAGAACTCGCCCGGATGGGTACGGCTCGGCACCAGGTAGTCGCGCGCACCTTCGGGGGTGGCGCGCGTCAGCACCGGGGTTTCGATGTCGAGGAAGCCGTGCTGCTCGAGGTACTGGCGCAGGAAATGGGAGACCTTGGCGCGCAGGCGCAGGCGCTGCTGCATCTCTGGGCGGCGCAGGTCGATGTAGCGGTAGCGCAGGCGGGTCTCCTCACCTACGCTGTCGTCGTCAAGCTGAAACGGCAGGGGCTCGGAGCGGTTGAGGATCGCAAGCTCCAAGCCCAACACCTCGATCTTGCCGCTGCGCAGGTTTGGGTTCTCCGTGCCCGCCGGACGCGCGCGCACGCGGCCGGTCACGCACAGGACGAACTCGTTGCGCAGCTGCTCGGCCAAGGCAAACACCTCGGGACGGTCCGGATCGAAAACCACCTGCACGATGCCCTCACGGTCGCGCAGATCGACGAAAATGACCCCGCCGTGGTCACGGCGGCGGTTGACCCAGCCGGTCAGGGTGACAATCTGGCCATCGAGTTGCTCGTTGAGCAGTCCACAGTAATGCGTGCGCATGGGAAGATCCGGAGCGAAAAATCTGCGATGTTAAGACCTGGCTTCGGGAGCGGCAACCGGTGGCATCCCGTTCGTCCGGCCATTGCCGTGCGCGCCGGGCACCACGATGCCAAGCGAGATGATCATGCGCATGGCCTCCTCGACACTCATGTCGAGCTCGATCACCGCGTCGCTGGCCACAAAGATGACGTAACCGGAGGTCGGGTTCGGTGCCGTGGGTACATAGACCGTCAGCATTTCCTTGGCCGTCTTCTCCTGCACCTCGCCGACCGGGTTCCCCGCAAGGAAGGCCAAGGTCCACAGACCCTTGCTCGGATACTCCACCAGCAGGACCTTGCGGAAGGACTTGGAATCGGCAGATAGAAAGGTATGCATCAGCTGCTTGACCGCTGAGTAAACCGAACGTACCAGCGGGATGCGTTCGAGCATCGACTCCCACAGGCCAACGACGCGTCGACCGAAAAAGTTGGCCGCCACCAGGCCGGTGACCAGCAACACCGCCAGGGCGAGGATCACCCCAAGGCCTGGGATGTGGAGACCTAGCAATTGGTCGGGACGGTACGGGGGCGGCAGGAAGACGAGCGTGCGATCCATCAGGTCAATCAGCGTGATCACCACCCACCAGGTGATGACCAGCGGCACCCATACCAGCAACCCGGCGACGAGGTAGCGGCGCAGAGGAGCGAGCGGGTCACGCGCATAGCCGGCCGACGGCTTGCTTTCAGGGACTGGAGGGACGTCATCACTCATGGCATAAATCGTCGCTTGAAAGGTGATTTGGCATCTTAACGCATCGGGAACGCCTGCCCCAGTTTCGCCTTGCTCGCCCAATGGGCAGAATACCGACCTGGACATCTAAATGGTGCATCAAGCCCTCCCCATCCCACCAGGAACACGCCTCCATGCCCCCTCGTACCCTTCTGATCACTGGTTGCTCGTCTGGCATTGGCGCAAGCGCTGCCCGAGCCTTGCGTGCCCGCGGCTGGCGGGTGTTTGCCAGCGCACGCAAGCTTGAGGACGTGGCGCGCCTGGAGCACGAGGGGTTCGAGGCAATCCAGCTGGACCTAGACGACTCCGACTCGATCCAGGCCGCAGTGGATGAGGTGCTGCGTCGTACGGACGGCAGGCTCGACGCCTTGTTCAACAACGGCGCCTGGGGTCTGCCCGGTGCAGTCGAAGACCTTTCTCGCCACGCCTTGCGCGCCCAGTTCGAGACCGCCCTGTTCGGCTGGGTGGAGCTGACCAATCGGATCATCCCCATCATGCGCCGCCAGGGTGCGGGGCGCATCGTGCAATGCAGCTCGGTGCTTGGCTACGCCGCCTTTCCCTACCGCGGCGCATACAACGCCGCCAAGTTCGCCCTTGAAGGGATCAGCGACACCCTACGCATGGAGCTCTCCGGCACGGGCATCCACGTGAGCCTGATCGAGCCGGGGCCGATCTCCACCCGCTTTCGCGCCAACGCCCTCGTCGCCTTCCAGCGCTGGATCAAGATCGAGGGCAGCGCGCACGAGATCCAATACCACCGCCAACTCGAACGACTGACCAAGGAAGGGCCTGCCGCCCCCTTCACCCTGCCCCCCGAAGCGGTGGTGAAAAGACTCATCCACGCCTTGGAGAGCCCCCGCCCCAAACCGCGCTACCCGGTCACCGTCCCCGCAGTGGCCTTCTATTGGCTCAAGCGCGTCCTACCGATTCGCATCATGGATCGTTTGCTCATCGCCGCATCCGGCGGAGGTCAACGCTGATGGGCGTCTGGCCACCACCGTGCTCGGTGCGGATCTCCGCCCGCGCCAAACGCGTGTTGCTACGCTTTCACCCCGAGAAGGGGCTGGAGATCGTCAGCCCCACCCGGCTGAGCACATGCCAGGTGAACGATGTACTCGAACACCATCGCGCCTGGATCGAGCGCCATCTCCAGAAGCTGCGCGCCTGGCCCAAGGATGGCCTGCCCGAGTCCATCGACCTGCCCGCCGTGGGACAGCATTGGCACCTTACGCATGTGCCCGGCATGCCGTCGGGCCGCTTGCATGCCGACGCCCAGCGCCAACATCTGACCCTGCACGGTTCCCCGGCCCTGCTCTGGCCCCTGCTCGGACGCTGGCTGCTGCACCAAGCCAAGCTTCATCTGCCGCCAAGACTGCTTGAGCATGCTCGCCAGCACGGGCTGCAGCCCTCCGGGGTGAACGTGCGCTGGGCCAGAAGCCGTTGGGGCAGCTGCTCGCACCAAGGCCGCATCAGCCTCAACGCGCGGCTGCTCTGGCTCAGCCCGCAGGAGGTGGATTACGTGCTTTTGCACGAGCTCACCCACCTTGAGCACTTCAACCACAGCCCCGCGTTCTGGCAGGCCCTGGAAGCGCGCTGCCCGGGGGCGCGGCAGTGGCATCAACGCCTGCGCAAAACCAGCGCCTGCCTGCCCGGCTGGCTGCCACGCATCCAATGACACGGCCCGCACGAGGCGGGCCGACTCAGATAGCGGGGAAGGTGAGGGATCAACCGCTGGCTTGCTGTTTCTCGAACAGGTCCAGCGCCTTCTTGACCTCGGCGATATAGGTCATGGCCGGGCCACCGCCCATCAGGATTGCCACCTTGCACACGTCGATGATCTCGGCATGGGTCACCCCCGCCTGCAGCGCCTTGTTGACGTGAATGCCAATGCAGTAGCTGCAGCGCGCGGTGATGGCCATCCCAAGGGCGATCAACTCCTTGGTGCGCGTATCCAGCACACTATCGCACAGCACCTGATTCATAAAGCCGTTGAAGGCTTGCATGACGTCCGCGGCCTCGTTCGTCATCATGGCAAAGCCCTCTTTGAAGTCGTGCATCGTCTGACTCATGTCGCTCATGGCATGCTCCTCGGGTGGTTGGGCTGGACCGATCTTGGCAGCCCAGGATGTAAAACGTGTGACGCTTTTAGTTGAGGCCGCAAGCCCCCCCTCCACAACCGCCGCCAGACATGCAGGGTGGGATCGAGGGGTTCTTCAGCGCCGCGCTGCCCACCAACGCCCCACCGCTAATCAGGCGCTCGACCGGGGCATCCAGCGGTGTATCCCCCGGGTCGATCCCCGCACGGGCACACAACTCGCCCCAGTTGGCGATGGACTCATGCATACCATGGCGCACTTCCAACACACGCTCATTGGCCGGACAACGATAATCGTAGCTTGGCATGGGCAACCGCCTCATCAGTGAACGATTTCACCTTATAATTATTTATGCGCACCTGCTCGGCCAACATCAACAAGGCGACACAAGACTGTCATTTCCGGCGGCGAGCATGAGAGGACACACCTTACCATTCTGCCGCCACCATGACGTCCTTGCCCCATGCCGCCGGACTCCTCGCGCAGGTCTGTGCCCTGCGCGAGGAAGGCCTGAAACTCGAACAGGAGCTCGCCACGACACTGGAAGGCATCCATCCCACCCTCCGCCCGAGCGCTCGCAACCTGCTGCATTACCTTGCCCTGCGCCGACATGACATCCGTCCACTGCAACGCGAGCTTGCCATGCTCGGCCTGTCCTCCTTCGGCCTGCTCGAAGCGCACACCCTCGCCAGTCTGAACGCCGTTGCCGCACGACTGGAAGAGATGGACAATCGCCCCGCGAGCCCACCCCCCGTGCCGCCTGTCGATTTCATCAGCGGTCCCCACCGCCTGCGTGAGAACGCGCGCAACCTGCTGGGTGAAGCCCGCGATGGTCGCGAGGTACGGATCATGGTCACCCTGCCGAGCGAGGCGGCGACCGACCCTGACCTGATTCCCGCCCTGCTCGAGGCCGGCATGGAAATCGCACGCATCAACTGCGCCCATGACGATGCCGAGACCTGGCTTGCCATGATCCAACGGGTGCGCGATGCGGCCCTTACGCAGGGGCGCGAGTGCCGAATCCAGGCTGACCTCGCCGGCCCCAAGTCCCGCACCGGGCGCATCCGCACGCTTGGCCACGTCCTGAAGATCCGCCCAGAACGTGACTTCCGCGGTCGTGTCACCCGCGAGGCCCTGTTGTGGATCAGCACGGATAACCGTCCCGCCCCTATCCCAGGCGTGCCTGCCCTACTGTTTCAGGGCAAGGGCCTGGAGCTCCTCGCCGCAGGCGATCGGCTACAACTGACCGACGCGCGTGGGCGGCTGCGCGTCGGCCACGTCACCCAGGCCGGGCCAGATGGCGTCTTGCTCGCCTTCGACCACACCGCCTACATCGAGGACGGCACGATCATCAACGCCACGCACGGCCCTCACCATCGCCTGCGCGGCCTGCTCAGCGGTGCCCCCGCCATCCCAGAGGAGATCCGCCTGAAGGTCGGAGACTCCCTGCTCCTCACCCGCGCGGACCTGCCCGGACACGCCGGAGTGCGCAACGAGGTCGGCGAGATGAGCGAACCAGCCCGCATCCATTGCACCCTGACGGCCGCCTTCGAGCAGGCTTGCTCAGAGCAGCGCGTGTGGCTGGATGATGGACGCATCGGCGGCATCATCGTCGCCAACGACGGCCAGATCATGCGCATCGCCATCACCCACGCTGCTCCCGAGAGCAGCCGACTGAAGGAAGAGAAGGGGATCAACTTCCCCGACACCGACTTCCACACCACAGCCCTCACTACCAAGGACCAGACCGACCTTGAAGTTCTGGCCCCCCATGTGGACATGGTCGCGCTGTCCTTCCTGCGCACCTCTGGGGATGTCATCGACTTGCAGAAACAGCTTGCACGTCTAGGCGCCTCCCAGCTTGGCATCGTACTGAAGATCGAAAACCGTCAGGCCTTCGAAAACTTGCCGAACATCCTTCTGGCCGGCTTGCGTAGCCCCAGGCTCGGGGTGATGGTCGCGCGTGGCGACCTCGCGGTGGAGATGGGCTTCGAGCGCCTCTCCGAGGTGCAAGAAGAAATCCTCTGGCTGTGCGAGGCCGCCCACGTCCCGGTCATCTGGGCCACGCAAATCCTCGAGAACCTAGCCAAGAGCGGTGCACCGTCCCGTCCCGAGGTGACCGACGCAGCCATGAGCATCCGCGCCGAATGTGCCATGCTCAACAAAGGTCCACATATCATCGAGGCCGTGCGCTTCCTCTCGGGCGTGCTCTCCCGCATGGAGGGGCATTACAGTAAGCGCATGGCCATGCGACGCAGGCTGGCCATTGCCGACCATGTCCAGGACATGACCTGAGCGATGGCATAGTCTTTCCTGTCACGTTCGGCCACGACGCGCGTGGGCACGGACGCAACACCGCTGCCCTTGGCCCTGCCCTGAACGAAACGATGTTGACCTGTGCCGCGACGGGTCCGAGTCGAAAAAGGGCTTCCTGCCCTTTTTCGACACCCTATCAACCTTTCTGCAATACGAGCTGATCGCCCTTTGCATCCACCCGAATGATATCCCCGGGACCGAACTCTCCCCTGAGGATGGCCTGGGCCAGAGCGTTCTCCAGCCTCTGCTGGATGGTGCGCTTGAGCGGACGGGCGCCGTAGACCGGGTCGAAGCCCGCCTCGCCGAGCAAGTCGAGCGCGGCATCAGACAGCACCAGCTGCATGTCGCGGCTCTCCAGACGCTTGCGCAGGTTGGCGGTCTGAATCTCGACGATGCGGCGGATCTGCTCCCGGCCGAGCGGATGGAACACCACCACCTCGTCGATGCGATTGATGAACTCGGGGCGGAAGTGGTGGTCGACGATCTCCATCACCTCAGCCTTCATCTGCTCGTAGTTCGCCTCACCCGCAAGCTCCTGGATGCGGTGACTGCCGAGGTTCGAAGTCATGACGATCACGGTGTTGCGGAAGTCCACCGTGCGGCCCTGACCATCGGTCAAGCGGCCATCATCCAACACCTGCAGCAGCACGTTGAACACGTCCGGATGGGCCTTCTCCACCTCATCGAGCAGGACCACCGAGTAAGGCTTGCGGCGCACGGCCTCGGTCAAATAGCCCCCTTCCTCGTAGCCGACATACCCTGGAGGCGCCCCGATCAGGCGTGCCACCGAGTGCTTCTCCATGAACTCGGACATATCGATGCGCACCATCGCCTCCTCGGTATCGAACAGGAAGGCGGCCAGGGCCTTGGTCAGCTCGGTCTTGCCCACCCCCGTGGGCCCCAGGAAGAGGAAGGAGCCGTTCGGCCGGTTGGGGTCGGCCAGCCCGGCGCGCGCGCGGCGGATGGCATCGGACACGGCCTTGACCGCTTCGCGCTGGCCGACCACGCGCTTGCCAAGCTCATCCTCCATGCGCAAAAGCTTCTCTTTCTCGCTCTCGAGCATCTTACTCACCGGGATGCCAGTCCAGCGGCTGACGACCTCGGCGATCTCTTCGTCGGTGACCTTGGTACGCAAGAGCTTGAATTCGGTCTGCTCAGCCGCCTGGGCCGCCGCGAGCTTCTTCTCCAGCTCGGGGATGCGCCCATACTGCAGCTCGGACATACGGGTAAGATCGTTGGCGCGGCGCGCAGCCTCGAACTCGATGCGCAGGCGATCGAGTTCCTCCTTGATCTTGGAGGCCCCCTCAAGCAAGAGCTTCTCGCGCTTCCATTGCTCTTCCAGCGCACCGTACTCGGCCTGCAGACGAGCAATTTCTTCCTCCAACGCAGCCAGGCGCTTCTTGCTCGCCTCGTCGGTCTCTTTCTTGAGTGCGACCTGCTCCATGCGCAGCTGGATCAGACGGCGTTCCAGACGGTCCATCTCCTCCGGCTTGGAGTCGATCTCCATGCGGATGCGGCTGGCGGCCTCGTCAACCAGGTCGATGGCCTTGTCGGGCAGCTGGCGATTGGTGATGTAGCGATGCGAGAGGGTGGCGGCGGCGACGATGGCGGGATCGGTGATCTCCACCCCGTGGTGGACCTCGTAACGCTCCTTCAGGCCACGCAGGATGGCGATGGTGTCCTCCACCGTGGGCTCATCCACCAGCACCTGCTGAAAGCGGCGCTCCAGCGCGGCGTCCTTCTCGATGTACTGGCGGTACTCGTCCAGCGTGGTGGCACCGATGCAGTGCAGCTCACCGCGCGCGAGCGCCGGCTTGAGCATGTTGCCCGCGTCCATCGCGCCCTCGGCCTTGCCCGCGCCAACCATGGTGTGGAGCTCGTCGATGAACAGGATGATCCGCCCCTCGGCCTTCGCCACATCGTTGAGCACCGCCTTGAGGCGTTCTTCGAACTCACCACGGAACTTGGCACCGGCTAGCAAGGCCCCCATATCGAGTGAGAGCAGGCGCTTGTCCTTCAACCCCTCCGGCACCTCGCCATTGACAATGCGCTGAGCCAGGCCCTCGACGATGGCCGTCTTACCCACCCCAGGTTCGCCGATCAACACGGGGTTGTTCTTGGTGCGGCGCTGGAGGATCTGGATGCAGCGGCGGATCTCCTCATCACGGCCAATGACCGGATCGAGCTTGCCACTCTCCGCCCGCGCGGTCAGGTCGAGGGTGTACTTCTCCAAGGCCTGGCGGGCATCCTCGGCGTTTGGGTCATTGACCTTCTGACCACCGCGCAGCTTGTCAATGGCCTGCTCGATCATGCCGCGAGTAGCACCGGCTTTGCGCAGCAACTCGCCGGTCGCGCCCTTGTCATCCACCGCGGCGAGCAGGAACAACTCGCTGGAGATATAGGCATCCTTACGCTGCTGGGCCAGCTTATCGGTCACGTTCAGCAGGCGAGCAAGATCATTGGAGATGTGCACCTCACCCGCCGTGCCGCTGACGGTCGGCAGACGATCCAGCGCCTCATTGATCTGCGAGCGCAGCTGATTGACGTTGACCTCGGCGAACTGCAGCAAAGTACGCACCGAGCCACCCTCCTGATCGAGCAGGGCGGCAAGCAGGTGGATGGGCTCGATCATCTGATGATCGCGGCCGATGGCGATCGACTGGGCCTCGGCCAGGGCCTGCTGGAACTTGGCGGTCAGTTTGTCCATGCGCATGAGCAACTCTCCTGAAAGGAAAAATGAATGGGGTCCTACTACTATTAGGGCGAGACAAGGCCTTTCAAAGGCAAGAGGAGGCGTTTTCCGCTATAGTCAGCCTAGCGCAAACCGAAGGGGGCGACGATGGAATCAAAAACAGTCGAGGCAGGACGCGGGGCAGGTTGGTATGCCGACGCGTGGAACATCTTCAAGGGCCAGATTGGCATGTGGCTGCTCTTGCTGCTCATCTACCTTGGGTTGGCCATCGTGCTCGGCCTCATCCCCTTCATCGGCCAGCTAGCCTTCACGCTGATCTCACCGGCACTCACGGGGGGGCTGTACCTGGCCGCCCGCGAGGCGGAGGCTGGTCGGCCGCTGGATGTGAAGCTGCTCTTTCTGCCGCTCACTGACGAACGTTCGCGCGGACCGATGCTAACCCTCGGGGCGATCAGCATCGCCTTCAGTTTGGTGCTGATGCTGGCCCTGGCGGCAGTCATGGGCGGCTCGGTGGGCATCTCGGCCCTGCTCGGCCAGGACCCCGAAACCATGCACGCGCAGATGATGGGCGCGAGCCTCGCCGGCCTACTCACCGTGCTGCTGCTATCGCTGGTGTTCCTGATGGCGATGTTGTACGCCGCGCCCTTGGTGCTGTTCGCGAGCGTGCCACCGATGCAATCGCTCAAGCTGAGCATCAAGGCCTGCCTAGGCAACTGGCTGCCACTTTTGATCTTCGGCCTGATCCTCATCCCGCTGGCAATCCTCGCCACCCTGCCGCTGATGCTCGGCTGGCTGTTCCTCATGCCGATCATCATGATCGCGATCTATGCCAGCTACCGGGACATCTTCGGGGATGTATCGAATCCATCGGTACGCCAACCACCGCAAGCGGCTGTCTTCTAAGGGCGACCTGCCCAGGGACTCAACCCTTGCGGCGGAACAGGTCGGTGCTGCGGCTGACCAGGCGGTCGAGGAACAGCACGCCATCGAGGTGATCCAGCTCATGCTGGGCGATGCGCGCCTCGTAGCCTTCCATCTCGAACTCGCACGCCTTGCCCTCAAGGTCGAAAGCCTTGAGGCGGATCTTCTCGGCACGGATGACGTTGCCGGTGTAATCCGGCACCGACAGGCAACCCTCGCGCCCAAGCGCGAAGCCGTCCCAGGCGGTGATCTCGGGGTTCACCAACACCAGTCGGCCATGGTTGGGCACCGGCCGCCGGGCGCGGGTGGCGTCGACGATGCACACGCGCTTGAGCAGGCCGACCTGCGGGGCGGCGATACCGACCGCTCCAGGCCCCACGGCGTAGGTGTCGAGCAAGTCTTGGACGCAATCCCGCAACTCGGCATCGAAGGATTCGACCGGCTCGCAGGGGGTCTTGAGGCGCTCATCAGGGTAGAGCACGATATCGCGAACGGCCATCTCAACCCCTGACGATATCGACCGGGCTCAAGGTGACGCAAATGTCCTTGGGCAGGCCCGCCAGGGCACTCTCCAACGCCTCATGGCCCTGCTGGGCCACACCCTCGATGGTCATGATGTAGATGGGCTGCTCGCGGCTGCCGGCGACATCCGAGCGCAAATCGAGGATGTTCAATCCGGCCCGCGCCAGGGCACCGGTCACCTCAGCGACGATGCCAGCACGATCGGCGCCGTGCACGGTGATCCGCACATCGGGCTCGACATGACGGTGCAGCTCGGCGCCGACCTCATCCACGTGCACGCGCAGCTTGAACGCGTTGCGCACGGACTCCAGCAGACCTTTGAGATCCGCGACGTTCTCCGGCAGACGCACCATCAGCATGATGGTGAAGACCCCCCCCAGGCGCATCATCGAAGCCTCGCCCAACTCCGCCCCGGCACTATAGAGCACGCGGGACACCTCGGCGACGATGCCGGCACGGTCGGGACCGACCAGGGTCAGCAGTTTCCAGCCGTTCTGCGTGTTCTCAGTCATCGTCCATCTTTCCCATCAGAAACCGTCAAACGTCCGGATCATACACAAACGGGTTGCATGTTCATGAATCACGCCAGATCAGGCTGGCCATGCGCCCGGTGACCCCATCACGCCGATGGGAGTAGAAGCGCGCAGGATCGCTGGCCGTGCACAGCGCGCCACCTCCTACGGCATGGATGCCCCGCGCCGCCAGTCGCTGGCGAGCGAGCAGGTAGAGATCGGCACGCCAGTACCCGGGGCGCGTCGGCACAAAGGCTGCGGCCGCCTCAGACGCGTGGGCGAGAAAGGCCTCACGCACCTCCCCCCCCACCTCGAAGGCCGAAGGTCCAATGGCAGGACCAAGCCAGGCCCGGATCGCACCGGGCGGGGTGGAGAAGCGGTCCAAAAGCGCCTCCAGCACCCCCGCAGCCAGCCCGCGCCAACCTGCATGGGCCACACCGATCTCGCGCCCGTCCGCGCTTGCGAAAAATACCGGCAGACAATCGGCAGAGAGCACCGCCAACACCACACCCGGCCGGTCGGCGAAAGCGGCGTCGAAGCCCCCCCCGGCCGTCGTGGCATCGCACACTGCCGTGCCATGGACCTGGTCCAGCCACAGGGGTTCCGCCGGCAGACGCAGCGCATCCCGCAGCCGACGGCGGTTCTCCATCACGGCCAGCGGGGCATCGCCAACGTGGGTGGCAAGGTTGAAGGTATCGAAAGGCGCCTGGCTGACCCCGCCCACGCGGGTGGTGACCACCGCACGCACCCCGGGCGGCGCCATCCAGTCGGGGATGATGAGGGGGAGGGTCATGCGCGCACTTCACTCAGCAGCCTGCGCATGATGCGGCCCGCCTGCTCGAGGTAACCGCCCCCGAAAAGGTTGAAGTGGTTGAGCACATGATAGAGGTTGTAGAGATGACGACGCACCCCGTAGCCCGAATCGAGCGGCCAGATCGCCTCATAGGCATGGCGAAAACGCAGCGGGAAACCACCAAACAGCTCCGTCATGGCAATGTCCGCCTCGCGATCACCGTAGTAAATGGCCGGATCGAAGACGACCGGCTCGCTCGCGCCTGCGTCGCCTCTCGGCACGTAGCCATAATTGCCCGCCCACAGGTCGCCGTGCAGCAGGCTAGGCACGGGGCGGTAGTCGGTGAAAAAGACCGGCAGCCAGGTCATCAGCGTCTCGCCAAGCTCTAGCAAATCGCAGTCTGCCCCGTTGCGTGCGGCCATCTCCAGCTGCGGTTCGAGCCGACAGCGGGCCCAGAACCCCGGCCAATCGTCCGACGGGGCATTGTGCTGAATATTCGTACCGATGAAATTGTCCCGCGCCAGGCCATACTGCCTGGCGACATGGCCGTGCAGGGCCGCCAACCCCTCCCCCAGCCGGTCCGGACGATCGGGACCGTCCAGGTTCAAGTATTCCAGAACCAGGAAGGACTGCCCGCCAGCCTCGCCCCAAACGATGGGCTCGGGCACGCGCAGGGCGCGAGCGGAGGCTAGCTCACGCAGCCCCTCTGCCTCGGCCACGAACATGGGAAGACGACCAGCGACATGGAGCTTGACGAAGTAACGCCACACACCATCCTCCAGCACAACGCCCTCGCTGATGCAGCCGCCACCTCGGCTGAACGCATGGCGCGGCCGAAAGGGCTGGCCGGTCGCCTCACCGATCCGCTGGCCGATCTGCTCATACAAATGGATGCCAGCCATCCCTGATCACCCCCTGTGGATTCGCCTGACGGCGCCCCCCGATGTGTCCTCAACACATCGATCATGACTTTCCTCCAACCCAGGCCCTTGCGCAGGAGTCTCACCCCGCTGATCCGGGCAGGGCATGGTCGCCAACTGGGCCCGCACCCACGCCTCGACCTCGGCGTTCACCTCGCTCGCTCCCTTCCCCTTGGTTTCGATCACCGGGCCGATACGAAAGGTGATGGTCATCGGACGCTTGAGAAAGCCCTTGCGTGGCCAGGCGCAACCGGCATTGTGTGCGATTGGCACCACCGGCGCCCCATTCTGGGTGGCAAGCATGGCCCCGCCCGGCTTGAACTTCTCCATCTTTCCTGGGGGCGTGCGCGTACCCTCTGGGAAAATGACGACCCAACGCCCCTCCGCGATGCGCTCGCGCCCTTGGGATAGGATCTGCTTGAGCGCATCGCGTCCGGCCGCGCGGTCGATGGCAATCGGGCGGGCCAGCGCCAGCCCCCAGCCGAAGATCGGTACGCGCAGCAGCTCGCGCTTGAGCACAAAGACCGGTCCGCGCACCACCAGCGGCAGGAACAGGGTCTCCCAGGTAGACTGATGGTTGGCGATAATCACCCCCCCACCTTCCGGCACCGTGCCCTCGACCCTCCAGCGCACACCGCAGGTGAGGCGCAACCAGTGCACGACCATCCAATTCCAACCCCGCAAAATAAAGAAACGCTGGCGCATGGAAAGGGTCTGCACCACGGGCAAAATCGGCAGGTAAATCAGCATGCTGAGCCAAAAACCCACAGCAAACAAGGCAGAACGCAAGGCAAGGACGATGGTGGACACGGCAGGTCGGCAGGGTAAGGCCACGATGCAGGAAGCATGGCACCTTGAACCCCCACTTGCCAAGAAACCGGGCGGCCAGGCTTGACGATGCTCATGGCGCGGATGAATGCTGTCGATATGTCTTGCTAGCCATCTCACATCATGTCCCACCAACGCCTTCCCACCCTTCTGCTCGCCTGTCTTCTGATCATACCGTTGATGGGCTGCGGCACGCGCGAGGGCGAGCCCACCACCCTCGATTTCTGGGCCATGGGCAGCGAAGGCGAACGGGTGCAGGCTCTGCTGCCCGAGTTCGAACGCCGCCATCCTGGCATCCGCGTACGGGTGCAGCAGATTCCTTGGAGCGCGGCGCACGAGAAGCTGCTTACCGCCCATGTCGGCGGCACCCTGCCGGACGTCTTCCAGCTCGGCAATACGTGGCTGCCCGAGTTTCATGCCCTCAAGGCCCTCGCCCCCCTCGATGAGGTGCTCTCTACCGCCGACCAGGCGGATCTTTTTCCAGGGGTGCTCGCGGCCAACCGAATCGACGGGCAGCTGTGGGCGCTGCCCTGGTACGTGGACACCCGCCTGTTGTACTACCGCGCCGATCTGCTGGCCCAGGCCGGCATTGATCGGCCACCCCACACCTGGAGCGAATGGCTGACCGCCCTGCACAAGGTGAAGGACTTGACCGGCCGCCCCCCCTTGCTGCTGCCGTTCACCGAGTGGCAGACGCTCATCGCGCTCGGCCTGCAACAGCAAGCCTCTTTGCTGCGCGAGGGGGGGCGCTTCGGCGACTTCCGCGCCCCTGCCTTTCGCGCGGCCTTCGAGTTCTATCTGCGCCTGTTTCGCGAGGGGTTGGCCGAGGTGGCGGGCGAGGCCGCGGCCGGCAATGTTTATCAGGCCTTCGCCCGCGGCCGCATTGCCTTTCTGGTGAGCGGGCCATGGAATCTTGGTGAATTCGCCCGCCGCCTTCCCGAGGACCTCCAAGCTGCTTGGGCCACTGCGCCGCTGCCGGTGCCGGATGGCACGCCCTACCCCGGGGCCTCCATCGCCGGAGGCGCCAGCCTCGCCATCCGCGCAGACAGCCGACACACGGACGCGGCGCGTGCGCTCATTGCCTTCCTGCTCGAGCCTGAGCAGCAGATTGCCTTCTACCGCGAGACTGGCGACTTGCCGGTGCGCATGCGCGCCTGGACGATGGCAGGGCTGCACGAAGCCCCGCGCGTTGCCGCTTTCTGGCAGCAGCTGCAGGACGTGCGCGGCGTGCCCGCCCTTCCCGAGTGGGAGCGCATTGCCACCCTGGTCATGCGCCATGCGGAGCGCGCCGCGCGTGGACGAGCGAACGCGGACGAGGCGCTGGCCGCCATCGATGCGGAGACCGATGTCCTGCTAGAAAAGCGCCGCTGGTTGATGGATCGTAACCGCCCATGACTCGCCTATTCCCACCCATCCCCTGGGCCTTTTGGTTCCTCGCCCCCGCGCTCGGCCTGATCGCGATCTTTTTCGCCCTGCCCATCCTGGCCGCGCTGCTGCTCTCTTTCACCGACTTCGACATCTATGCCATCGGTGACCCCGACACCCTGCGCTGGGTGGGCCTCGAGAACTACCGTCGGCTGCTCGACCACCCGCTATTCTGGACCGCACTCGGCAACACGCTTTACTTCGTCCTGCTCGGTGGACCGCTGTCGGTCGCCCTCAGTCTCGCTGCGGCACTGTTGGTCAACAGCCGCCTGACCTGCTGCAAGACCTTCTTCCGTACGGTCTATTTTCTGCCGGTGGTGAGCACCCTGGTGGCGGTGGCGGTGGTCTGGCGTGCGCTCTACCACCCGGAGGCTGGGCTGTTGAACCAGTTGCTCGGGCTCTTGGGCATCCGCCCGATCGACTGGCTGGGCGACCCCACCTGGGCCATGCCCGCCATCATCCTGATGGCGGCGTGGAAGAACTTCGGCTTCAACATGATCATCTTCATCGCCGGGCTGCAGGCCATCCCGGAGCGCCTATACGAGGCCGCGCGGCTGGACGGGGCGGGGACCTGGGCCCAGTTTCGCCACATCACTCTACCGATGCTGGCCCCAACCTTTCTATTCGTCGCCCTGATGACCATGATCGGCTACCTGCAGTTGTTTGCCGAACCGTACGTGATGACCCAGGGTGGCCCGGCCAACGCGACGCTCTCGGTGGTCCTGCTGATGTACCAGGAGGGCTTCCGCTGGTGGAACATGGGTTTTGCCGCCGCCATTGCCTTCGTTCTGTTCGCCATCATCCTCTTGGGCACGCTGGTGCAGCTTCGGCTGCAGAGGAGGGCGATGTGAAGCGTCTTTTACTCCACCTGCTGCTTTTGGCCCTCGCCCTACTCACCCTAGCCCCGTTCCTGTGGATGCTGGCGGCCTCGTTCATGCCAACCGGCGAGGCGAGCGCCATCCCGCCACGCTTGTGGCCAAGCGCGCCGACCCTGGAGCATTACCGCACCCTATTCAACCGCGAGGCACTGGGCCGCTACGCGCTCAACAGCGCCCTGATCGCACTTCTGGCCACCAGCATCGCCACCTTGCTCAACGCCATGGCGGGCTATGCCTTTGCCAAGCTGCATTTTGCCGGACGGGAACGGCTGTTCCGTCTACTTCTCGCGGCCATGGTCATTCCAGCGCAGGTGGCCATGCTGCCACTGTTTTTGATGCTCAAGCACATGGGGCTGATCAACACCTACGCTGGCGTGCTGGTGCCCATGCTCGCCAGCATCTTCGGCATCTTCCTCGTGCGCCAGTACGCAAAGAACATCCCGGATACCATGCTCGACGCCGCAAGATTGGACGGCGCGGGGGAATTTGCCCTGTTCTGGTCGGTGGTGCTTCCGCAGCTAAGGCCCATCCTCGCCACCCTCGCCCTGTTCACCTTCATGGGCAGCTGGAACGACTTCATGTGGCCGCTGATCGTGCTCTCCGATGCCAAGCTGCACACCCTGCCGGTGGCGCTGGCCAACCTCGCTGGCGAGCATGTGCAGGACACCGAGCTGATGATGGCTGCTTCCACCCTGACCGTCTTGCCGGTCTTGATCGTGTTTCTGCTGCTGCAGCGGCAGTACCTTGCCGGACTCAGCCAAGGAAGTGTAAAAGGCTAACCCTGTGGGCCATGGCTATGACAAGCCCGGTGGAGACCTCACTGCTTGAGGGCCGGTCAAGGCGAAGACGGCGCGACCGCCCCGGCAAGACCTTCTAGCATGGGCCCAAAGCGCTTGCGCAGGAGGAATCAGCCACGTTCAAAAAGCAAGAAGCCGCGTTTGCAACTCCCTGGTAAGCTTGGTGACATCGTACTCGCCACCCGTTTCGAGGTCATCTCATGATGCCTACCCCCCATATCTTGGCCAGCGACACCTACCGCCTGCTGCTGATGCCCTCGGGCGCGGGCGAGGCACGACGGGGCGAATTGCAGCTCAACCGCTGGCACGGCGACATGATCGAGGACGACCTCGGCTTCTTCGTCTACCTGCGCGACGTGGACACAGCGGCCTTCTGGTCGGTCGGACTGCAGCCGGTGCCAGAGACCACGGTCACTGAATATGGCCATGCCTTCGACGAGGGCTTCGCCTGCTTCATCAAGCGTGGTCACGGCATCGAGGCACGCATGACGGTGTGGGTGGACGGCGACCGCGAGTTGCGTCGGATGAGCCTACGCAACCTCGGCGAAACGGCACGCCGGATCGAGATCACCTCCTACCTCGAACCGGTGATCCACCACCCCGCCGCTGATGCCGGCCACCCCGCCTTCGCCAAGCTCTTCGTCCAGACCGAGGCGGTTCCGGAGCACGGCGCACTGCTGGCCCGCCGCCGCCCGCGTGGTGCAAACGAGCACTTCCCCACGCTCGTGCACGGCCTGCTCGGTGCGCAAGTCAGCGGATTCGAGACCGATCGGATGCGCTTTATCGGCCGTGGACGGACGCTTGCCGCGCCTCAAGCCATGCTGGGGAAGCCCCTTTCGGGCACGGTGGGCAACGTGCTCGATCCCTGCCTGGCCCTGCGCACCTTGCTTGAACTCGCCCCAGGGCAAGAGGCAGAAGTCCTGTTCGTACTCGGCGTGGCCGAGGACCGTGAAGCTGCACTTGCCCTTTTGACCGCGCCTGTGGGTGCCAGTCTGCGCCCTGATGTGGTGCTGACCCGCATCCATATCCCTGCTGCTCTGGCCCGCCCGGCCACCTTGGTGGGCGCATGCACTCTGCCTGCCCACCACGGCGCCGAGCCGTTGCAGTTTGAGAACGGTTACGGTGGCTTTAATGCGGACGGTTCCGAATATGTCATCCGTCTGCCGCGCGAGGCCGATGGCACACTCAAGCGCCCCCCGCTCCCTTGGTCCAACGTGCTTGCCAATGCCCGCAACGCGGGCTGCATCGTCACGGAGAGTGGTGCCATCCACAGCTTCGCCCAGAACAGCCGCGAGCACCGCCTGACCCCTTGGTTCAACGACCCGGTCATCGACCCGCACGGGGAGGCGTTCTACCTGCGCGACGAAGACGCCGGGCTGTACTGGTCGCCCACCCCGGGCCCGGTGGTGGGCGGGGGGGGGTATGAAGTGCGCCACGGTCTGGGCTACACCCGTTTTGCCCACATTAGCCAGGAACTGGAGCAGCGCACTACCGTGTTCGTGCCGCAGGAGCAAACCTGCCGGATTGTCTGCATCGCGCTGCGCAACCTCTCCAGCCGCACGCGCCGGCTCTCGGTATTCAACTATAACCGGCTGGTGCTCGGGGTCGACCCGAAGGGCACGGCCCCGCACCTTGAAACCGCCTGGGACATGAACGCGCATGCCCTGATCGCCCGCAATCCGAGCGCCGGGGCGTTTGCCGAGGGGGTGGCCTATGTCGCGCTGCTCTCCCCCGCTGATGCCGTGCACTACAGCGCCGACCGCGCCAGCTTCATCGGCCAGGGGCGCTGCCCCACCCGCCCGCTGGCGGTAGAAACGGCGGCAACCCTTGATGGACGTACCGGCAAGGGTCTGGACTGCGCCGCCCTGCAGGCCTGCATCACCCTAGAGCCGGGCGATGAGCGCACCCTGACCTTCGTCCTCGGCGAGACCCGGGACGCCGCCGGCCTGGCCGAGCTGCTGCGCAAGCTGCGCCACCCCGGGAAGGTCGAGCAGCTTCTGACCGAGACCCAGGCCTTTTGGAAGGACTTTACCAGCAGGGTCCGTAGCCACACCGGCAAGCCGGAGGTGGACATCCTGGTCAACCACTGGCTGCCATATCAAACCCTGGCGTGCCGGATCTGGGCGCGCACCGCCTACTACCAGTCCGGTGGCGCGTTCGGCTTTCGTGACCAGCTGCAGGACGCGCTCAACCTGATCCGCTACGATCGTCAGATCACTCGCCGCCAGATCCTGCTCAACGCTGCCAACCAGTTCGTCGAAGGCGACGTGCTGCACTGGTGGCACCCCTTTCCCGACGGCACCAGCCGCGGCATCCGCACCCGTTTCTCCGACGACCTGCTGTGGCTACCCTATGCCACTGCCAAGTACATCCAGCATACTGGAGAGAGGGCTATTCTCGACGAGCCGGTGCGTTACCTCAGTGGTCCGCGGCTGACCGAGGGCGAGGACGAACGTTTCATGGTGCCAGAGGATGCAGGCACGCAGGGCGATGTGTACGAACACTGCTGCCGCGCGCTCGACCGCTCACTCCAGATCGGCAAACACGGCTTGCCGCTGATGGGTGCCGGCGACTGGAACGACGGCATGAACCGCGTTGGCCGATTGGGCATGGGCGAGAGCGTGTGGGTGGGCATGTTCCTGTACGCCATCCTTGGCGACTTCATCCCCCTGTGCGAGGCGCGCCGCGATCTTGTTCGCGCCGAAAAGTACCGGGCCCACCGCGCCAAACTGCTCGCAGCCTTGAACACCGAAGGCTGGGACGGTGACTGGTACCGCCGCGCCTGGTATGACAACGGTGCCGTGCTTGGCTCGAAAGACTCCGACGAATGCCAGATCGACACCCTTGCCCAGGCCTGGGCGGTGCTCAGCGGCACTGCCTGCGGGGAGCGGGTCGAGCAGGTCCTGAAGGCCATGGAAGAGCGCCTGATCGACAAGGACGTCGGCATCATCCGCCTGCTCACCCCCGCGTTCGACAAAACCCCGCACGACCCCGGCTACATCAAGGGCTACGTCGCGGGCGTGCGTGAGAACGGCGGCCAGTACACCCATGCCGCCCTATGGGCGGTCATGGCCTTTGCCCAGGCCGGCCACAAGGACAAGGCGCTGGAGCTGCTCGAGATGATCAGCCCCATCCGTCATACTGCCACCCCTGCTGGGGCGGATCGCTACATGGCCGAACCGTACGTGGTCGCAGCGGACGTGTACGGCGTGGAACCGCACAACGGCCGCGGCGGCTGGACCTGGTACACCGGCTCGGCGGGCTGGATGCTCACCGCAGCCGCACTGATCGGCCACTGATGCCCTTTACCCAAACACGGCATGAGCGAGATACCTTCAACCGCTGCCGCTGCACAGGAAAGACTGCCCTGGATGCATTGGCTGGCTTTCGGTGTGATACTCGCCGCCGTCTTTTTTACGGTTGAACAACACCTGCTGCCCGCCCTGCTTGCGGGCCTGCTCATGCACCAGCTGGTGCACGCCATGGCCAAACGGCTGATCAGCCCCACCTTCTCATCCCAGCTTGCGCAGGTGGTGGCCATCCTGCTCATTTCCGCCATCGTTTTGACCTTGCTGAGCCTAGGCGTGCTCGCCCTGCTCAAGCTTTTACACGGCACCGGTCAGGAGGGCGTGGAAGGGCTGATGAAGCAAATGGCCCGCATCCTCGATGACACCAAGGCGGCCCTACCCACATGGGCCGAACAGTGGCTGCCGTCGGATACGGAAACGCTCAAACAAAACGCCGTGAACTGGCTGCGCAGCCATGCCGCCGAGGTGGGAACCGCCGGTGGCGCACTGGGTTATGGCCTGGTGCACCTGCTCATCGGGCTCATCATCGGCGCGATGATCGCCCTCCACACCGAAGCAGCGAACCCCGAAGCCATGCGTCCACTGGCCCGAGCCCTGGTGCATGAAATCAGCGCCTTCAGCCAAGCCTTTCGCCGCATCATCACCGCCCAGGCCTGGATTACCACGGTCAATACCATGCTCACCGGGCTCTACCTGCTGGTCGCCCTGCCCCTGGCCGGAGTTCATCTGCCGCTGGTCAAGACCATGATGCTGGTTGCCTTCGTCATGGGCTTCATCCCCATCGTCGGCAACCTGGTGAGTAATACCGTCATCACCATCATCAGCCTCTCCCACTCGGTGATGGTGGCTGCGAGCTCGCTGGCCTTTCTGGTGATCGTGCACAAGGTCGAATACTTCCTCAACGCCCGCATCGTCGGCGGCCACATCCACGCCCGGGCCTGGGAGATCCTGATCGCCATGCTGGCCATGGAACGCATCGCGGGCATTCCGGGCCTGGTGATCAGCCCAATCCTGTATGCCTACCTCAAGGACGGGCTGAAGAAGCGGGGCTGGGTTTGAGGTCGTAGATCTCTGACCACTAAATTGCAGCACGTACAGCGCGTCATCTCCCCCTTAACATACGGGATGTCGAAGGGCATCAAGGCCTTGATGCGCGGAAGCCCCCCCTGCCCCTCCTCTTGTGAAGCATCGACGAAGTGCGTCAGCGACGCAACCAACCCGCCACCTCCAGTGCGGCATAGGTCAGCATACCATCGGCCCCTGCACGCTTGATCGACACCAGGCTCTCGAGCATGCACTTCTCCCAATCCAACCAGCCGTTCTGCGCCGCGGCCTTGAGCATGGCGTACTCCCCCGAGACCTGGTAGACAAAGGTCGGGGCGCGAAAGGTATCCTTGATGCGGCGCACGATGTCGAGGTATGGCAGACCCGGCTTGACCATCACCATGTCCGCACCTTCCTGCAGGTCCAGCGCCACCTCATGCAGGGCCTCATCCGAATTCGCCGGGTCCATCTGGTAGGTGGACTTTTCTCCCTTACCCAGGTTGCCTGCAGAGCCCACCGCGTCGCGGAACGGGCCGTAGAAGCTGGAGGCGTACTTGGCGGCATAGGCCATGATGCGGGTGTGGATGTGGCCCTCAGACTCCAGTGCCTCACGAATCAGGCCGATGCGGCCATCCATCATGTCGGAAGGCGCGACCACATCGGCCCCCGCCTCGGCATGGGAGATCGCTTGTTTCACCAGCGCCTCCACCGTCTCGTCGTTCATCACGTAGCCGGAGGGGTCGATCAGCCCGTCCTGGCCATGCGTGGTGAACGGGTCCAGCGCCACGTCCGTCATCACCCCAAGCGAGGGGAAGCGCGCCTTCAGCGCGCGTACCGCGCGCTGGGTGAGCCCTTCCGGATTCCATGCCTCGGCGGCATCCAGGCTCTTCCGCTCGACCGGTGTGACCGGGAACAGCGCCAGCATGGGGATGCCCAGTTCCAGCGCCTTCTCGGCGGTACGCAGCAACATGTCGATCGACTGGCGCTCCACGCCCGGCATGGATGCCACCGACTCCGTGCGCCCTGCGCCCTCCAGCACGAACACCGGCAGGATCAGGTCGTCGGCCGTCAGCACCGTCTCGCGCATCAGGCGGCGGCTGAAATCATCACGGCGCATGCGGCGCATGCGGATCATGGAGAAGGCGCGATTGAACATTGGAGCATCCTCATTCAGCATAATCACATTCTAACGACCCTGCTCCGAGATTGAGCCATGGCTTTCATCGAGTTCGCCTTCCTTCACCCCGGTGCCCACGAGCGCTTCCTCGAAGCCGTCCGGGCTCATGGTTTGACCGCTTCCTGGCACGAGGACGCCATCGGCACCGGCGCCACCATCGTCCGCGTGCAGGAAGAGGGGCTCACCCCAACGATCGCGGATGAGCTCGAGGCCCTTGCCCTCGAGCTGGACGAGGAAGGTCAGCGCTGGGCCGATGCCATCGGTGGGGACGTCCGCCTCTGTGCGGTGGGCATCGTCGTGCATTTGACCGACGGCACCCAGTCCCTCGCCCGTGTGGACCCCGACATGGTGCGCCGCATCCTCACCGTCCTCAGTCCTGAGGAGCTTGGCCAGTTCGTGGCCACGATCGTCGACGCGGTTGAACACCCAGACGATTCGCCCCTCTGCAAGACTTTTCATGCAGGCTCAGGACCGTCCCGAAACGGGACGAAGTAAAGAGGGACCATGTTCGACCTCTCCGCCTGGCACGCCACCCCCATCTCCCCGGACGAGGCCAACACTCGCCTTGCCCAGCTTGGCACGGCCACGGCGTGGGACGACCGCCTTGAAGTCCTGCGCCTGCGTCTGATGCTCGGCCTTCCTGCCGACATGCAGCAGGAGGTTCTCTTCAATGAGGCCACTGATGACTCTCAGCGTGCTGCCGTCGAACTCATCACCGGCCAGGTCATGCTGGCTCGTCGTTTAAAAGGCGCCTGGGACTGGCTCAATGAGACGGAAAAGCGGCTGGCCCATCGCCTGCCTGGGCCGGGCTATCTTGCGCTGCTAAGGCGACATGCCACCTTGCGGGCGCTTACCCTGTTCGACCAGCCCAAGGCCATACGGCCTTTGGAAGAGCTGCTGGCGATTGCGGTGGCGACCGCCCGGTTCAAGGGCATGAAGCGGCCTGGCTATGCAGCAGATCAGTGTGACACCTTAGGTTGAAAGCCCTTCTGCCAGACTCGGATAGCGTAACCTCACTCCAAGCACTTCCTTCATCCGCCGGTTGTCCAAGCGGCGCGCTTCGTTCAGGTACTCCAATAGGCTGGGCGGGAAGATCCGGCGGGCCTCATCCAAGCTGACACAGGGCGGGCGGGGGAGCCCTGCGGCGTCGGCGAGGCGGTAGACATAGTCCGTCATGCTTGAGGGCGCGTCGTCGCTGGCATTGTAGGTGCCAGGCGGGGCATCGTCCTGCGCGGCACGCACGGCGATGGCGGCGAGGTCGTCGGCGTGGATGCGGTTGCTCCACGGCGCCTCCTCAGGGCAGACGACGGGATCGCCACGACGGATGCGTTCCAGAGGCAACCTGCCAGGGCCGTAGATGCCAGGCACGCGCAGCACGACGAGGGGGACGGCATGGCGCGCGGCGAAGTCGGCAAGTTGCCTTTCGGCATCCACGCGGCGACGAGCCCGATCGTTGCCGGGGTTCACAGGGCGGGTCTCATCGACCCATGCCCCGCCACAGTCGCCGTATACCCCGGAGGTGGAGATATAGACGATACGCCGGGGGGGCTTGTCCTCCAGCGCGGTGAGCAGGTGGGTAGTGCGGGTGTCGGTCTGGCCCGTGGGGGGCGGGGGGACGAAGTGGAACAGCACCGCACCATGGCTCGGCAGGTGGCGCAGTGTTTCAGGATGATCCAGATCCCCCTGCACTGCATGGGCGGGATCGGTCTTGCGCGCGGAACGGACAAGGGCAGTTACAAGGCCGCCCTTGTCATGCCACAGCGCGGCAACGCGCTGGCCGATATCGCCGTAGCCGACGATGAAGGCGGGAACAAGGTCATCGGACACGGCGGGGGGTGGCCGCAAGGCGAGCGCGTAGGAGGCCGGCGTGCAATGGCCGGCATCCGCAGCGCGGGATCCTTGGATGGATGGCGTTGCAGGGCTCATGGGCCGCCAAATTTCTCCAGCAGCAGGTTGAGCTTTTCTTCCGCACTGAGCGCTGGCGCGGCAGGCTGCTCCTTGCCAGCGGGGCGGTTGGTGCGGGGTGGACGCGGGATACCGGCCGCGCGGCGCGGCCTGCGGCCTTCTTCGCCCTTCCCCTTGGCCCGAGCCTCGACCCGCACACCGGATGGCTTACGTAGACGGCGCGGGCGCTCGGCCTGTGTTTCGCCGCCTTCGCCTTCTGCGGCTTTACGGGCCGGGCGTTCGGGACGCTTCGGCAGCTTGGGTGCGAGTTCGGCCAGCTTGGCCTCGGCGTATGCCTTTTGGTCTTCGGAAACCTCGCCAACGGGTTCGCCCGCCAGGTTGACACGCGCCTCGCCACGCGCCACGGCACGGTGATAAGCCACGCCCTGGGTGTAATAGCGCAGGGCACGGCGTAGTTCCTGCGTCGAGAGGCCATGCCCCCCCTCCCCTTCGCGCGCGGCCTGCAGCTCCTTGAGGATGCCCACAGCGAGCGGGCGCACCTTGCGTCCGTCATGGGAGAAGGCGTTGGGATAGGCCTCCACCAGACGGGCAACAAGGGTACGGGGGTGACGCGCCTTGGACTGCTCGCTCGCACTGGATGTGGCGGGGATCGGCTGGGCAACGGTTTTGGCGGTCACGGCCTCGGCCAGTTCCGGGGCGGCATCAAGGGGGTGCTGATTTTCCATTGGAGGTCTCGGACAAAACAAACCATCCTTGGCTTGGTTCACCAACCTCGCCCCTCCCTGGGTCGAGGATCGACGGGATGGAGTTTAGCAGCATGCGGCAAAAGTCCACCCATCCGCCGCCGGACAGAGCGAGTCGTTGTACCCAATCAGCGCCAGTGCAAGAGGGCCGCCGCCGTTGATCACAGCCTGCAAGATGTCGAACAGGCCAAGGTGCATCAACCACGGCCCGCCCGCTAGTGCGCCGTTCAAAACGTCCAGGCGGGGCAAGAAGCCCAGGAGCAGGCCGCCAACCGCCTCGGCCAAGCTGCGGGCACGTGCCCCTTAGTCGCTGTTCGGATGCTGCCGTTGATCTTCGCGCAGCAGGTCGATGAGCACCAGCATATCGGCGGGGATGGGGGCCTCCCAGGCCATCACCGTCCCCGTCGCAGGATGCGTAAGCTCCAGCCGGACCGCGTGCAAGGCCTGGCGGCGGAAACCGCGCAGCATTTCGATCAACGCCTGCGAAGCCCCTTTGGGCAGGCGCAGGCGGCCGCCGTAGTCCGGATCGCCGATCAGCGGCAGCTTGAGGTGTGCCATGTGCACGCGGATCTGATGCGTGCGGCCGGTCTCCAGCTGCACGCGCAGCAGGGTGTGCTGGCGGAATTTCTCGATCACGCGGTAGTGGGTCACGGCCTGACGGCCCGTCTCGGTCACCGCCATGCGGGTGCGCTCGCGCGGGTGGCGGCCGATCGGCGCGTCCACCGAGCCACCTGCCACCAACAAGCCCTGCACCACCGCGAGGTACTCTCGGTGCATGTCGCGCGCGGCCAACTGCTCAACCAGGGCCTTGTGGGCCAAGGGCGAGCGCGCCACCACCAAAAGGCCCGAGGTGTCCTTGTCCAGACGATGAACAAGGCCCGCGCGCGGCAATTGACGCAGTTCGGGAAAGTGGAACAGCAACGCGTTCATCAGCGTGCCGGTCATGTTGCCCGCCCCCGGGTGGACCACAAGGCCGGCAGGCTTGTCGATGACGATGATATGCTCATCGCTGTACACCACGTTGAGTGGGAGCTCCTCCGGCTGGGCCTCGGTCTGTGCTGTAGGCGTGGCCAAAAGCGCGATGCGCTCGCCACCCGCGACCTCAGTGCGTGGCGCAACGCCCACCCGGCCGTTGACCAAGATCTTGCCCGCCTTCAGCCAGGCGGTCAGGCGCGAACGGGAGTAGTCCGGGAACACCTGGGCGATGGCCTGATCAAGGCGCATGCCGGCCTGATCCAAGGATAGGATGGCTAGCCTGGGGGGGGCACCTTCCACGGCCTCATCCAAATCCAGGGTGTCGTCGAATGCGTGGTGTGTCTCGTTCATGGCGCCATGGTAGCAGAGGGCGGGGGCCGATGTTTCCGCCCTGCCCTTTGGGCATGAGCCATGGTTATAATCAGGCACGTTCATCCCCTGCCTTGCGCGAGGCGACTGCATGTTCCGCCCCTTTTTACCCTTATTCGCTCTGCTGCTCAGCGCTGCACTCGTTTCCGGCTGTTCCTGGTTCAAGGATAAGAAGGAATCCCAGGAAGACCCCTATGCCACCGCTGCCGATATTTATGGCCAGGCCAGTCGCGCGCTGAAGACAGGGAATTACGAGGAGGCGATCAAGCAGTTCGAGACCCTTGAGGCGCGCTACCCCTTTGGCCCCTATGCCGAACAGGCCAAGCTGGAGGCGGCCTATGCCTACTACAAGTATGGCGAGCAGGAGTCGGCCATCGCCACGATCGACCGCTATCTGCAGCTGCACCCGCGCGGTGAGAATGTCGACTATGCCCTCTACCTCAAGGGCCTGGCCAACCTCAAGCGCGGCGCCTCGCTGACGGACGAATACGTGAAGGAGCGCGACCTCGCCCGCCGTGATCAGGGTGCGCTACAGGAGGCGTTCAATGCCTTCAGTGAGTTGGTCCGACGCTTCCCGACCAGCAAGTACGCCGAGGACAGCCAGAAACGCCTGCTTGAGCTGCGCAACCTGATGGCCGAGCACGAGCTGTACGTGGCGCAGTACTACATGAAACGCGGTGCCTGGTTGTCTGCCGCCAACCGTGCGCAGGGCCTGATTGAACGCTACCAGGGCGCGCCGAGCATGCCCGAGGCGCTGAAGATCATGGTCGAGGCCTACACCAAACTCGGCCTGACCGACCTCGCGGCGGACGCGCGCAAGGTGCTGGAACTGAACTATCCTGAAGTTGCCAAGACGCTGAAATAGGAAGGAACACGGTCATGTGGGACCTGTTCGAAACCGTCCGCCACCGCCACTCGGTCCGCCGCTTCCAGATCGACATGCTGGTGGAGCGCGAAAAACTCAACGCGGTGCTTGAGATCGCCTGCGCTGCTCCCAGCGCGGGCGGCCTGCAGGCCTACCGCATCGTGGTGATCGAGGATGCGGATGCGCGTCGAAGGCTCGCCCATGCCGCGCATGACCAGAGCTGCCTGGCCGAAGCCCCGCTCACCCTTGCTTTCATCACTCAGCCGACGCGCTCCGAACAGGTCTATGGTATGCGCGGCCGCGAGCTTTATGCGATCCAAGACGCCACCATCGCCGCTGCCTACGCCCAGCTGGGCGCGGTAGCTGCGGGCCTGGCCTGCAGCTGGGTCGGTGCATTCGACGAGGCGGCCGTGTGCGGCGTGCTCGGCTGCGAGGGTGAAGAGCGTCCCATCGCCCTGATCCCCATCGGCTACCCGGCCGAGCTGCCGCAAGAGACTCCGCGTCGCCGACTCACGGAGATGGTACGTACGCTCTGATCTCCCGCCCCGGGCGCAAAAGCCAGGAGGGGGCCTTCGTGATGCCGCCGTTGCCACTCCGCAGAAGGATCAAACGGCGGACTCATCCTCCTCGCCGGTGCGGATGCGGATGGCGCGCTCCACGTCCATCACGAAGATCTTGCCATCGCCGATTTTGCCGGTCTTGGCGCTCTTGAGGATGGCATCGACCACCGCATCTGCCTTGTCGTCGGCCACCACCACTTCGATCTTGACCTTTGGCAGGAAATCGACCACATATTCCGCGCCTCGATAGAGCTCGGTGTGACCTTTCTGTCGGCCAAACCCCTTCACCTCGGTGGCGGTCATGCCCGACACCCCCAGCTCCATGAGTGCTTCGCGCACATCGTCCAGACGGAACGGCTTGATGATGGCTTCGATCTTCTTCATTGGCGAACTCCATGAAACAACAAGGCCCGCCGAGGCGGGCCGTGAAATGACCGCGTGAAGACGAGCTTACTCGAGCTTGAGGGCAAGGAACAACGGCGAGCCATCACGCAGCAGGCGCAGGGCCACCGGCCGCCCCTTGGTCATCCGCTCGGTGGCCTGCCTCAGATCCGCCACCGAGGCAAGCTTCACCCCACCAAGCTCGAGCAGCACGTCTCCTGGCCGTACCCCGGCGCGGGCTGCCGCCCCTTCGCCCACCGAGCGCACCAGCAAGCCATGAGCCACGCCCAGTTCCTGGCGCTTGGCGGCATCCAGCGGCTGCACCCGCAGCCCCAGCAGGCCGAAGGCCTCGGCGGCGGCAGGCTCCGCGGCCTGGGCGGATTCATCCGGCAGGGCCTGGATGGTGACTGTCAGGGTCCGTGTCCGACCTTCGCGCAAGACCTCGACCTCGACCCGCTTACCGATCTCGGTGGCCCCTACGCGCGCCGGCAACTGGGCGGTGTCGTCAATCGGACGACCATCGAAGGCGAGGATCACATCGCCCGCTTTCAGCCCCCCTTTGTCTGCCGGACTGCCCGGCTGCACCTGAGCGATAAGCGCGCCACGCGGGCGATCAAGTCCGAAGGACTTGGCGAGATCGGCATCCACGGGTTGAATCATCACCCCTAGCCAGCCACGGGTGACTTTGCCAGTCTTGCGCAACTGATCAGCCACCTGCATGGCGGTGTTGATCGGGATGGCGAACGACAAGCCCATGTAACCGCCGGAGCGCGAGTAGATCTGCGAGTTGATGCCAACCACCTCGCCGCGCGGGTTGAACAGCGGACCACCGGAATTGCCTGGATTGATCGCGGCGTCAGTCTGGATGAACGGCACATAGTTTTCGTCTGGCAGATTGCGGCCAATGGCGCTGACGATACCTTGGGTGGCGGTGAAATCGAGGCCAAACGGCGAACCGATGGCGAGCACCCATTCGCCAACCTGCAGCCGGTCGGAGTCGCCGATGCGCACGGTGGGCAGGCCGTTGGCCTCGATCTTGAGCACGGCCACGTCGGTGCGCTCGTCCAGCCCCAGCACCTTCGCCGGGAACTCACGCTTGTCCTGCAAGCGCACGTTGATGCTCTCGGCGTCCTTCACCACATGGGCGTTGGTCAGAATGATGCCGTTCGGCTCGATGATGAAGCCGGAGCCAAGCGATTGGGCCGGCTTGACGTTGGGCAGGGCGCCCGGCGGAATACCTTCGAAGAAATGACGGAACAGCTCGTTGAACGGATGCCCCTCGGGCAGATTTGGCCACCCGGGCGGCAGCCCTGGCCGTTTGGGCATTTTCTGGGTGGTGTTGATGTTGACCACCGCAGGCGACACCTCCTTCACCATCTGCACGAAATCGGGCAGATCGGCGGCCTGGGCTACCGGCAAGGTGGACAGCGGAGCGCCCAAGCTTAGGACCACAGCCAACAGGGAGGCTTTAAGAATGCGATGCTTCATTGAACTCTCCTGGCGCAAAGGGTGAGCGTTGGAGCACCAAACGTAAGGTCAAGTTCCATGAATCCAAGCGAAGCCGAGCGCTTCAACCCTGGCGGTGAGCTCACGCATGGCGTTTTCGACGGCCTCCTGCGCCCCTTTCAGCCCCAGCTCAATGCGCCGCCTGGGGTGCTGTTCGGTCGGCAGCACGGGCAGGCTAAAGAGCTTGAGCGCGGGATAGCGCGCCGAAAAATCCCGCATGAGCTCCAACAGCTGACTCTCGCTGGCGTCGAATATCCAGATGGCGTGCTCGATGTAGCCAGCGTCGCCGGCTTGGGGGTAATGGTTGTCCAGCACCCAGTCAAGCATGGCGTGGGCCATCTGCGGGAAGCCCGGCATGAAGTGCATCCCCTCGATCGAAAACCCCGGTACGTTGTTGTAAGGATTGGGGATCAGCCCTGCACCCTGCGGCAGGTCGGCCATCAGCACCCGGTGCGGGAAGGCTTCAGCACCAAATTGACCGACGATCAGGGCCTCGGCCTTGGGATGACGCACCAGGGGGCGTGCGAAGGCACGGGCCGCCGCCTCACGGGTCAAATCATCCGGGGTGGCGCCAATGCCGCCGAAACAGAACACTGCGTCTGCCGTCTCGTGCCCCTCGCGCAGACTGCGCACCAGCAACTCCATGTCGTCGCCGACCATGCGCGCCCAGGCAAGGCGGAGGCCGCGCGCATGGAGGCGCTCGATCACCGCCGGGATGTGACGATCCTGCCGACGTCCGGAGAGCACCTCATCGCCGATGACAAGCGCCCCGAACCTCACTGCTTGGCCCCCAGAGCCAGCGCACGCGCCTTACTCGCTGCCCATGTAGCGCGCATGGCATCCCTGTCATACGGCCCTGCCTCAGGCCACCCTTGGATATGCTGCACCACCAGCTCGGCGAGCATGTCCAGGTGATCGGCACGATCGTTCAGTGCTGGGATGTAGCTGTAGCGCTCCCCACCCGCAGCCATGAAGTTCTCGCGATTCTCCTGCTCGATTTCCTCCAAGGTCTCCAGGCAATCGGCGGAAAAGCCGGGACAGATCACCTGCACATCGCGGATGCCCTGCTTGGGGAGGGCCTTGAGGATCACGTCGGTGTAGGGCTTGATCCATTCCTCCTTGCCAAAGCGCGACTGGAAGCTGACCTGCCATTCGCCTTCACCCAGCCCCAGGCGTTCGGCCAACAGGCGGCCCGTCACATGGCACTCGCAGTGATAGGGATCGCCGTGGCGCAGGTAACGCTCTGGCACGCCGTGGAAGGACATGATGAGGCGCTGCGGCTTGCCATGCACCGCTTGGTGCTCGCGCACACTTGCCGCCAGCGCTTCAATGTAGCCAGGGTGACGGTGGTAATGGTTGATGAAGCGCAGCTCAGGAAGCCAACGTACCTTCCGCAGGACAGAGGTCACCGCATCAAAGGTGGAGGCCGTGGTGCTGGCCGAATATTGCGGGTAGAGCGGCAGCACCAACACCCGGCGCGCACCTTGCATGCGCAAATCCTCCAGCGCGCGGGCAATGGACGGATGGCCATAACGCATGCCAAGCGCCACCACGACCGGGCCAGGCAAGCGCTCCTGCAAACGCCGACGCAGGCCATCGCGCTGCCGCTCGGACAGATACAGCAAGGGTGAGCCGGTTCCCGCGCCGTAGTGATCCCACACCTTGGCATAGGCCTTAGCCGATCGCTTCGGCCGGGTACGCAGCACGATGCCATGCAGGATCGGCCACCACGTCCACCAGGGCAGCTCGATCACCCGCGGGTCGCTGAGGAACTCGGCAAGATAGGTGCGCAGGGCGTCCTCGGTCGGAGCCTCTGGTGTGCCGAGGTTGAGCAGAAGGACACCGAGCTGCTCCGGGCTCCCGTGGCGATAGTCGCTTTCACCGAGGTACATGATCCGTTTCCACTCAAGGGGCTGTCATCATTGTTATTGGTGCGGACGGGCTTGTCCATCAGAATGTTGAGAAAAGCGCCGCTCTTCGGAGCTTGTCGTCCGGGGCGTGGATGCCTTGGCAACGAACAAGGGCGTAACCCATTGATATGCATAGAAGATCGAGCATTGACGCGGAGACCGAGCTGAAAAACCCGTGGATGGTTTTTTTAAGCCTCTCCAAAGGGGACCCTGAGCTTTTTCTGCTGTGGCACATGTCAACATCGCCACAGGCCCCGAAGGGCTAAACACAGGGAGTATCCGCCGGATGATTTTGGCAGATCGAGCACTTAAGGGAAGCCTGAATAAGGCCGCGAGCGGGATGGGATGCAAGGCGATGGGTGCGCAGTGACCAAGACACCTCCATGCGATCGGAGCGGGGGGGCACAGCGCACAATGCCACAAACCAGTCGCGCAAACTTATTGCTTGCAGTGTTTCCTCAACAACGTGCTCGATCTTCGTGCAGGCCATTGAAAGGGCTTTCAACCGCCTGTCATTGTAATAGTCTTTATCTATATAATCGATTATAATAATTCATTATTCATATAACCAAGAGACGGTTATCTTCACCATGCACCCCTGCAAACACTCCATCCATTGAGGAAAATACCATGAGCGTTTTGGTTGCCCGCCACGCCCCCGACTTCACCGCCACCGCCGTCATGCCGGACGGCAGCATCAACGAGCACTTCCGCCTCTCCGACCTGCGCGGCCATTACGTCGTGCTGTTTTTCTGGCCGCTCGACTTCACCTTCGTCTGCCCCTCCGAGATCATCGCCCACGACAACCGCATAGCGCGGTTCAAGGAGCTGAACGTACAGGTGATCGGGGTGTCGATCGATTCGCACTACACCCATTACGCTTGGCGCAACACTCCGGTGAACAAGGGCGGTATCGGCCCGGTGCAGTTCCCGCTGGTGGCGGACATCAAACATGAAATCACTCGAGCCTACGGCATAGAGCACCCGGATGGCGTTGCCCTGCGTGCCTCCTTCCTGATTGATCGTGAGGGTGTCGTGCAGCACCAGGTGGTGAACAATCTGCCGCTGGGGCGCGAAGTGGATGAAATGATCCGTCTGGTCGAGGCGCTCCAGTACACTGAACAGCATGGCGAGGTCTGCCCGGCCGGCTGGCGCAAGGGCCAGGCTGGCATGAAAGCCACCGCCGAAGGTGTGGCCGAGTACCTGGCTGGCCACGCCCACGCGCTGTAATCCCATCCCTCAGTCGAAACGCCCCAGTGTGCTCCCTCCTCAGCGCATTGTGGGCTAACCGATTTTTTCTTCTGTCCAGTGGGCACGGTGAGCATAAGATGGTCCCCTGCCCTGTGATCTCGGTGCCCACTGTGGCTAAATAATCCCATCATGCATCTGCTGGAGCATTTCGCCATGAGTCAGTCCAACCATGCCCGCCTGATCATCCTCGGCTCCGGCCCCGCCGGTTACACTGCCGCCATCTATGCCGCGCGTGCCAACCTCGAACCCATGCTGATCACCGGCCTGCAGATGGGTGGCCAACTGACCACCACCACCGAGGTGGACAACTGGCCTGGCGACGTGCACGGCCTGACGGGCCCGGCGCTCATGGAACGCATGCGCGAACATGCCGAGCGCTTCAACACCAAGATCGTGTTCGACCACATCCACCGTGCCGACCTAAGCCAGCGTCCGTTCCGCCTTGTGGGCGACAGTGGCGAGTACACCTGTGACGCCCTGATCATCGCCACCGGGGCGAGCGCCAAATACCTCGGTCTGCCCTCAGAGGATGCGTTCAAAGGCCGCGGTGTATCCGCCTGCGCCACCTGCGACGGTTTCTTCTACCGCGGCCAAGACGTGTGTGTGATCGGCGGCGGCAACACCGCGGTGGAGGAGGCGCTCTACCTCTCCAACATCGCCCGCCACGTGCATGTCATCCACCGCCGCGACAAATTCCGCTCGGAGAAGATCCTGGCCGATAAGTTGGAGGCCAAGGCCAAGGAGGGCAACGTGACCATCCATTGGAACAGTGAGACGGAGGAGATCCTGGGCGATGACTCCGGCGTGACCGGTATCCGCATCAAGAACGTTCACACCGGCGAGAAGACCGAAATCCCGCTGGCCGGCGTGTTCGTCGCCATCGGCCACACCCCGAACAGCGGCATTTTCGCCGGTCAACTGGAGATGAAGGATGGCTACATCAAGGTGCGCAGTGGCACCGAGGGCAACGCCACGGCCACCAGCGTGCCGGGCGTGTTCGCCGCCGGGGATGTGGCCGACTCCATCTACCGCCAGGCCATCACTTCCGCCGGCAGCGGCTGCATGGCGGCGCTGGACGCCGAGCGCTTCCTCGAGGGCCAGTAAGCCTTGGACATGGGTGCTGCCCTGACCATCGCCCTGCTGGCCGCCCTGCTCGGCCAGGCCTGGGCACGACGCATCCGTCTGGAGGCACAGGCCGGCTGGCTGGTCGCCGCGCTGATGCTCAATGCCATGAGCCTCCTGCCGGCGGCCATCCTGCTGTTGGGCGATGCCCGCGAAGGACTCAGCCTGCTCGCGGGCTTTGGCGCCGTGCTGGCCTCCAGCGCGGCGGGGCTTGGAGCGCTGATCTGGCTACGCCGGATGGAGCGTCTAAGAGTAAGGGAGAGGTTCCCGACGGACCATGGATGACCTCAACCTAGGGCTTGCCCTCGCTGGATTGCTCCTTTTGATCGGCATGCAGCGCATGCAGGTTGGACATGCCGCCTCGTCTTGGTTCGCGGCGGGTTTCGCCGTTTCTGTCTTGGTGCCGCTCACCCTAGGTGGCGGCGAGAATCAGCTTATACTTCTGACCGCCCTTGGCCTCGGCGTGGCGCTTGCGCTCATCCTTGGCCTGACCGCACGCATGGCAGACCTGGCTGCCCGCCTCGCCCTGCTGCATGGCTTGACCGGCGCCGCCACGGCGCTGGTCGCAAGCCTCGCCCTCATCGAAGGCCTGCTCGAACCGGGCCTGCCACTTGGGTTGGCCTGCCTGGCGATCATGCTGGGGGCCTTTTCTGCCGCGGGCGCAGCCATCACCCACGCGCGTCTTGCCAACCGGCTGCCGAGGGTCTGGCGCCACATCAGCCAGACCGGCGCGGGCATCCTGCTGCTGGTGGCCACCCTTGGCCTTGGCGTCATCATGGCCCTGGGGCTGCGCGAAGGCATTGGCTGGCTGCTGCTCTTTCTCGGCCTTGCCACGGCCTCCGGGGTGACTTTCACCCTGCCCCTGGCCGAGCGCGAAGCCCCGCTGGCCGCCTCACTGTTCGGCTCGCTCTCCGGGCTCGGCCTCGCCCTGCTTGGGACCGCCCTCGACCTGCCACCGTTGGTAGCCACCGGCATCCTCTCGGCCGGCCTTACCCTGCTCCTTAGCCTGCACCTGAGCCACAGCGTCCAACTGCCACTGTGGCGGCTGCTGTGGGGCACGGCCCCGGCTCAGGGCGAGGATGCGATCGCCCACCCGGTCCATCGCCTGCACGCAGAAACGGTGGCGGAGCGCATGCGCACAGCACAAGAGGTGCTGCTGATTCCTGGTTTCGGCTGCATCGCGGCGGGGGCGTGCAGTGAACTGATCGAACTGGGTCGCAGGCTCGAGGCGCACGGTGCGCGCGTGCTGCTGCTCGCCCACCCCCTTGCCGGCCGCCTGCCAGGCCAACTGCCCCTGATGCTGCGCGAGGTCGGCGCCCCCGCAGAATGGCTGATCGAATGCTGGCCGCAGGATGAGGACGCACCAGCACTGACGCTCACCGTCGGCGCTCACGACCTGATCAACCCAAAGTTGGAGCGCCAAGGACTGCCCGACCTGCGCCGCGCTTCGAGCCAGGGGCACGAAGTCATCCTGCTGATGAAAAGCCCGGTCGGCTTTTCCGGCTCGATCAACCCACTCCTGACCCAGCCGCATGTGCACCTCTGGCAGGAGGATGCCCGGGAAGGGCTTGCGCGGCTGAACGCACTTTTGCGGCAGGGATGACCCCCGTGCAGGCTGATCTGGCCCATTGCTTCGCGCGGACGGTATACCGCATTCACCTGCCCGAACGCGATCTCGACCTGCGTATCGGCGGTTGCCACCCCCAGCTTGATGCCTTCCTGCAGACCCTGGGGGCTAGCCGATGGGTTGTGCTCAGCCCCTGCAACCCCGGCGCACGTCTGCTGGACGATGCGAGCAATGCCGCCCGCATGGCCGCATTGCGCCAAGCGCTGACAGACGAAGGTTTACGGCACTTTCCTGCCGTGGGACTGCCCGCCGCCGAGGATCACTGGCCACCCGAGCCGAGTCTACTGATCCTGGACCTTGCACCTGAGCAGGCGACGCAACTGGCACGCCGTTTCAGCCAGCTGGCGTGGGTGAGCGGAGAGGTGGGTCAACCGGCCGAACTGGTCTGGTCCTCCGTCCCAAGGGTATGACTGAGGTCGTCGAGCGAGAGACGAAAGGCCGGGACATAGCGCTGCATGAAGTCGCGCACGGCCGGCAATTCGGCATAAAAGGACTCGATCTTGGCCAGCAGGACGGCCTCGGCGCGGCGGAACTCGCAGTTGCCCGCCTGTGCCTCTTCCAGGCATTTCAGGTAACCGGCGAGGCTGTCCGCCGCCTTGACCAACCGCTGCTCGGCAGGGCGCTGCCGAGTGCCATCCAGCAGTGGCGCGTAATCCTCACGCAGATCCTCCGGCAGCAACTCGAGTAGGCGGCGTTCGGCCTGCCGCTCGAGCGCCTTGTAGGCCTCGCGGATTGCTGCATTGCCATACTTGACCGGGGTGGGCAGATCACCGGTCAGGATCTCGCTGGCATCGTGGAACATGCCAAGCACGGCGACGCGATCGGCGTCAAAGTCGCCGCCGTGGTGACGGTTGCTGATCAGCGCCAGCGCGTGGGCAATGATCGCCACCTGCAGGCTGTGTTCCTGGACATTCTCCGCGCGGGTATTGCGCATCAGGCCCCAGCGCTGGATCAGGCGCATCCGCGCCAGCATGGCAAAAAAGGGACTGGGTGCAGTCATGCCTCCCAGTCCCCCATCACGCGATTGCGTCCTGCGGCCTTGGCCGCATAGAGCGCACGGTCGGCGTGCTCCAGCAAATCCTTGGGCGGGATGAAATGATCCGGACCACAGGAGGCAACCCCAACGCTGACAGAAACGCGGCCTCGAGTGGGATGCGGCAGCCTAAGATCGGCCACGCACAGCCGAAGCAACTCACCCAGTGCCCAGGCCTCCGCCGCGCCCACCCCATCGAGCAGCACGGCGAACTCCTCCCCACCAAGGCGGGCCGCCATATCCAGCGGGCGCCGCGCGCGCTCGCCGATCACTTCAGCGACCTTGCGCAACAGGTTGTCACCCGCTTCGTGCCCCCACAGGTCGTTGACCTGCTTGAAGTGGTCGATATCGATCAGCAGCACTGCGATCGGCTTCTGCAAGCGCCGAGATTGGCGAACCAAGCGCTGAAAATGTTCATTGAAGGCATAGCGATTGAACAGCCCGGTCAGCGCGTCGTGGGTGGCCTGCTCATAGAGCTGCGTATGAGAGAGCTCGAGTTCGAACCGGCGTTGGGCCTCGCGTAGCGCACGCGTACGCAGGAACGCCAGCAGCATGGCACCGAGCAAAACGAGCAGGACCGCTCCACCGACGCGCCTGGCGATGTACACGCGCTGTTGCCACCATACATCGGCATCCGGTTCCACCCCCAGGACCCATCGGGTGGAAGAGACCGCAACTTGGGCCAGAAGATCGGTCCGCTGGGCGGCCTCCTCCGGACTCAACAACACACCGCGCTGCCCACCAAGACTGAGCGTCTCGAGCAGCTCCGCGATGGGGGCAAAGCCAAGACGCACCCACAACATGAACCTTTCGTCTCTGGAGTCGCGCAGAGGAATCAGGAGCGAGAGTGATGCCCCCGGACGGTCGGTAAGCACATGCGATATGTAGGAATCTTCAATACAGTAGAGCATCCAGGCCGGGGGAAAGTACATGTCGCAATCCGCGACGGGAAAGAACTCGTACGACGCGTAGTTCATGAACCACTGCGCAAGCAGGGCATCCATTTGCACCCGCTCCTCCTGCCGGCCCTCGATACGCTGCAGATCATCGGCAAGGGCGGGGATCGAACGGCTAAGCAACACGCCCTGGCGCTGGAGTCGCTGCAACTCGTGCTCGAGCATGTCCGCCCCATGCCAGGCGGAGGATAGCGCAAGGTCCGCGCGCGAATGACGCCAGTCCTGCCAGTCCTGCCAGCCGAGGGCGAGGAAGATCAGCACCAGCCAGCTACCCGCCAGCAGAATGGACCATAGGCCATGTCGCTGCTGATGCTTTACACGCTCCTTTGCAAAGAAGACCTGCCGGCGGGCGAACGGCACGGGGTCCGACGGCTCCGGCCCAGGTACTGATGAGGATTCGGTCTGCATGAAACGCTGCTATCAAGAAAGTGCGCAAATATGCGCACGATTCTCTTCCTGCCCCGACGGGTCTT
>JBEVAM010000011.1:0-62323 GCA_051297135.1 Halothiobacillaceae bacterium | reverse complement strand
GCCGAAGAGGCCCAGCGTGCAGCCGTTCGCGCAATCGCAGCACTCAACCAGCGGGTTCGGCATGATGGGTGATCGATCGAATCACTGACATCCGCACAAAACCCACTCATGGGAGCGCAAGGCTTGCTTGAAAGTCTCAGTATGGATTCGTGGTGTCGCGTTCGTGTGCAGCCGCAGATGCATCGCCTCAAACCGCCGCATGACCGCTGAGGAAATCGTTCTTTTGCGGGGCAAGGCCTGGTTTGGCGGGCACAAAACAGCGCCCACTAACGGGGCGCTCGCATTATGACCGGGCTTTCGGTCGCGCGGTAGGCGGTTATTCGACGCGCTCGCCGTGCAGGGCGGTGTCGAGGCCTTCGCGTTCCTGCTCCTCGCTGACGCGCAGGCCCATGAGGATGTCGATCATCTTGAGGATGACGAAGGTCAGTACCGCGACGTAGACGACAGTGATGGTGACGCCGACGATCTGGGTCACAACCTGGCTGATGCCGCCGGTCACGCCGCCGATGGATTCGACCGCGAAGAATCCGGTCAGGATGGCACCGACCATGCCGGCCACGCCGTGGACACCGAAGGCATCCAGCGAGTCGTCATAGCCTAGCATGTGCTTGAGTCTTGTGGCCCCCCAGAAGGCCGCCACGCCGCCGACCAGGCCGATGATCAGGGCGCCGACCGGGCCGACGAAGCCGGCGGCCGGAGTGACGGCAACCAGGCCAGCCACCGCGCCAGAGACGATGCCCAGCAGGCTTGGTTTGCCTTTGACCAGCCACTCGGTGAACATCCAGGCTAGTGCGGCACCCGAGGTGGCGACCATGGTTGCGAGCATCGCCATGCCTGCGCGGCCATCGGCGGCGACGGCGGAGCCGGCGTTGAAGCCGAACCAGCCAACCCACAACAGGGCACCTCCGATTAGGGTCAGTACCAGATTGTGCGGCGCCATCGGTTCCTTGCCGTAGCCCAGGCGCTTGCCCAACATGATGGCGGCGACGAGGCCGGCTACACCGGCATTAATGTGCACCACGGTACCGCCTGCGAAGTCGAGCACGCCCATGTCCCAGAAGAAGCCGCCCGCGCCGCTCCACACCATGTGGGCGATTGGCACGTAGACCAGGAACAGCCAGGCGGTGATGAACACCAGCAGGCTGCTGAACTTCATCCGCTCGGCCACGGCGCCGGTGATCAGCGCGGCGGTGATGATGGCGAAGGTCATCTGGAACACGACGAACACGGATTCGGGGATGACTCCGGTCAGGCTATCCTTCCCGACCCCGGCGAGGAGGGCCTTGTTTAGGGTGCCGATGAAGGAGTTGAGGTTGGTGACTCCGGCCTCCATGCCGGTGGTGTCGAAGGCCAGCGAGTAGCCGAACAGCATCCACAGCACACCGACGAGGCCGGTGATGGCAAAGCTCTGCATCAGTGTGCCGAGCACGTTCTTCTTGCGCACCATGCCGCCGTAGAACAGGGCCACGCCGGGGAGAGTCATCATCAGCACCAGCACGGTGGCGGTCAGCATCCACGCGGTGGCGCCGGAGTCCAGCGTGGCGGTGGCTTCGGCCACCTCGGCGGCGGCTTCTTCGGCCAGGGCCAGCGATCCGGTGGCCAGACCACCGAGCATCAGCATACCTCGGCAAGGCTCTCGCGAACCTCGTCAAGCTTGAAGGGCTTGATGATAGCGGTGATGAGTTTCATAACTCTCTCCAGGTTGATGGGGCGGCCCGGTCAAAAGGTCTTAAGAAAGGACACGATCACGCGACCATTTGCGACCTGGTCGCCAGCCCAGGTATAGGCATTTTTGTGGGCGTTGGTGTCGCTGTAGGCCAGGGTCGCGACGCCGAAACCCAGGTCCTTGGTGACGCCTACCTTCCAGTCGGTGTAGGAGGCATTGTCGTTGTCCTTCACCTTCTGGTAGCCGACATGGCCAAGGCCCCCCCAGCCGCCGCCGAGGTCATAGGTGCCGGAGAGGTCGAGGTAGTAGCTGCCGCGGGTTTTGGCAAAGGGGTCGGTTGCTGAACCCCAGCCCACGAAGTGGTTCGAGATTACATAGTTGACTTTGGCGGTGACGATCCCGTAGCTGAGGCCGGCATAGACCTCGGTGGTGTCGGGGGTCGGACCGGTAGCTTGGGTTGTAGCCGTGCGATCACCGGGGTAATCATAGGTGATCACACCCACATCGAAGCCAAGATCCTTGGTCATGGAGCCCTTGAAGCCACCGTACAGGTCAAGCTCCATGCTATTGCTTTCTTTCAGGCCGAGCGCACTCACCCATTCGACGTTGGAGCCCCATGCACCCAGGTAGAAGCCACTCGCATGAGCGAAATCGAAACCGCCTTGGATGGCCGGCTGGTGCTGGGTCTGGGAAATGCCGCGGAAGAGGTAATCGCTGGTCAGGCCGATGTTGGCACTGAGGGTGTAGGAGCTCTCCTCCGCCATGGCGGGAGCGTAGGCAGCGGCGAGGCCGAAGGCCATCAGAACACCGCCAGTGCTTTTTTTCATGAAAACGTGCATGGATGCATCCTCTAAAAGATGGGGTGGTTGTTGCAGGATCGCAGGAAGTCTCTAGCAGGAGCGGTGCCAATTTGATATTGGCCTGAAAAACCGTGTCTTGATGGAATAGGGGAAGACCTTGCCAAGGGAAGTAGAGGCATGGCGCACCAATAGAGTGCGCGTTGGTGCCCGATGAAGAAGCGTTCACGAGCGGGCTCCTGAGTTAGACTTGGTGTGGTCAGACAAAGAGGTACTTTTATGCTCGACCCTAAACAACTGGATGACTTCGTTCGCCGCCTGGGCGAGACCCTGCCCGCCGGACTAACCGAGCTGCGCGCCGATCTCGAAAAGACCGCGCGCCTTGGGTTGCAGCACATGCTGGAGAAAATGGATCTCGTCACGCGCGAGGAATTCGAAGTGCAGAAGACCGTGCTGGAGCGCACCCGCGCCAGACTCGAGGCGCTCGAGCATCGTGTCGCTGCGCTGGAGGCCGCAGCCCGTGGGGTCGAACGCGAGTGAGCCGCACGGACCAGGGAGGGTCAATATGTGAATCTCCAAAATGGAGAAATTGATAATCATAGGCGTAGCCGCGAAAGCGCTTGGTGTGTCCATCACAACCCTGCGCCGAGGGGAGGCGAGCGGCAAGCTGCTTCCCGAGCACACGGTGGGCGGTCATTGTCGTCTCAAGCCGGAAATGTTCCGTGCGCAAGCCGATGCCCACCGCCGCACCGTGGCCTACGCCCGTGTTTCCAGCCACGACCAGAAGGACGGTCTGGAGCAGCAGAAGCAGGTGCTCGAACTGTATTGCGCCCGCCAAGGCTGGACGTTCGAGGTGATGACCGACCTTGGCAGCGGCGTAAACTACCACAAGCAAGGTCTCAAGAGGCCGCTGGAGGCCATCGTCGACGGGCAAGTCGGGCGACTGGTCATCACCCACAAGGACCGACTCTTGCGCTTTGGTCCGGCCGTGGAAGAGGCACAGGCATGATCCTCGGCTGACTGAGCTGCTTCGAGTTCCGTCGACCACGGCAGTACAAAGTCGAGCAACAGGGCGGGATGGCGATGCTCGTCGACCGCTGGTTTCCAAGAGCCCTGCTCGGCCTGTGGGTCGATTCAGGAGAAAATATCATTGTTCATGCGGCAGTGGATTTGCCCGGACTGTGGAACCCTCCATGATCGGGACGCAAATCTTGCCACATATGCCGTGAGTTCCACGGTGTCAGCCTGTGGAGAGGCAGGCTCTGGCTTCGCTCGCAAGGCCGGAGTAAAACCAAGCCTCGGTGAAGCAGGAAATCAGCACTGAACCGGCCTAGATAGGTCTAGGCAGGTGTGGATAGGCCTGATGGATCGATCGCCATGTCACTTGCCATCACCTACGCCCGTGCCCAGGTTGGTATCGAGGCCCCGCTGGTTTACGTGGAGACCCATGTCGCCAACGGACTGCCCAGCTTCGCCCTGGTCGGCTTGCCGGAGGCCGCGGTGCGCGAAAGCCGCGAACGGGTGCGCGCCGCCCTCTTGACCTGCGGCTATGCGATGCCACCGCGCCGGGTCACCGTTAACCTTGCCCCCGCCGATCTGCCCAAAGAAGGCGGTCGCTTCGACCTGGCCATGGCCCTTGGCCTGCTGGCTGCCACAGGACAGCTTGCACCCGACCTCTTCGCGCCCTACGAATTCCTCGGCGAGCTGGCCCTCAGTGGCGCGCTGCGTCCGGTGCCCGGCGTGCTCCCCGCGGCCATGCGCGCACGGGACGCGGGGCGGGCCCTGATCTTGCCGCTTGGGAATGTCGCCGAGGCCGCGCGGGTGACGGGGGCGAGGGTGTTCGGCGCAGGGCATTTGCGTGAGGTGGTCGCCCATCTGCTCGGGGTGGCCCCCCTGCAGCCAGCGACGCCGGACTTAGGAGGAGGTGGCTTGGCCGTGCCTGATCTGCGTGATGTGCGTGGCCAGCACCGCGCCAAGCGCGCGCTGGAGATTGCCGCCGCAGGGGGACACAACCTGCTGATGATCGGTCCGCCCGGCACGGGCAAAAGTATGTTGGCACACCGACTGGCGGGCATCCTTCCCGCCATGGGGGAGGAGGAGGCACTGGAGAGCGCCGCTATCTGGTCGGTCAGCAGCCTGGGCTTCGATGCGTCGCGTTGGGGCGTGCGCCCCTTCCGCGCCCCACATCACACCGCTTCAGGTGTGGCCCTGATCGGTGGCGGCTCGACCCCGCGCCCCGGTGAAATATCCCTTGCCCATCACGGCGTGCTGTTCCTGGACGAGCTTCCCGAGTTCGATCGCCGTGCGCTAGAGGTGCTGCGCGAGCCCATGGAGACTGGGCGCATCGTCATCTCGCGCGCCGCGCGCCAGGTCGAATTCCCGGCGGCCTTCCAGCTCATTGCCGCGATGAACCCAAGCCCCAAGGGCGATGACTCCGATCCGGATGCCGGACGCCGCTACCGGGCGCGCCTGTCCGGCCCCTTGCTCGACCGCATCGACATCCAGCTCGAGGTTCTACCTGTGGCTAGGGAATACCTGCGCCTGGATGCCCCGCCGGACGGTGAGTCCAGCGCGGTCGTGCGGCAACGGGTGGAGCAGGCCCGCGCGGTGCAAATGGCACGCTCGGGCCGGCCGAATGCACGTTTGGAGGCGGCAGAGTTGGCTCGCCATGCCCGGCTCGGCGTCAAAGAGACCAAGTTGCTGGAACAAGCGATGGAGCGACTTGGCCTCTCCGTGCGTGGACGTGACAAGGTGCTGCGCGTGGCACGCACCATCGCCGACTTGGCCGGGAGCGAGTCGATCCGCGTCGAACACCTGGCCGAGGCGATGGGTTATCGGGAGCTGACGCAGTACGGCTTTTGAGCGCCCAAGGCGCGCAAGCATTTGGCCGCACCAGCGACCACCACCCCAGGCCGGGCGAGGGTGCCGTTGAAGTCGAGCACCCGCTGCTAGTGGTCGAGTGGAGGTTGGCCGGGCCGGTCCATGCAAAGCATGGTGGACCTGGCCATTGGGAAACCAGCACGGGAAAAATCCAGCCAAGGGTTTTTTCAGCTCGGCTTGTCGCGAAGTCAATGCGCGATCTCCTCCGCGGATCAAGGGCTTACACCCTCGTCCGCGCCAAGGCGTCCATGCCCTGGGGTAAATGCTGAATCAATCAGCGCCCCCTAAGCTGGCAAGAGGACAGCCCCCCATCCAGCTTCAAGTCAGCGCCCGCCGCGATAGCCCTGACCGGTGCGGCCATTCGAGGTGGCCGTTCCGCACTGTTCCATCGGGCTTGCGAGGATGGCATCCACCGTGGCTTGGTCGAGCACTTGCGCGGTGTAGCTGCCGGCTTGGTTGATGATTTGTTTGGCAAACGAGCGCAAATGGTTGCGCGAGCCGCACATCAGGTTGGCATAAACCGTGTCCGTGTAGGTCTGCTGGCTGATGGCGATGGAGTCCGCCAGATCCTGGATGTCCACCTCCTCAATCAAGGCGCCGACCTCGAGGGCGGCAAGCTCACTCGCCTGCCCCTGGGCGGTCAGGGTGGTGTAGAGGTTGGCGAGCTCCGGATTGACGAATACCCCGCGGGTCTCGGCGGCATCCACCGGGTCTGGCAGACCGTAACAGTCGAGCACGGCCTTCATGCTGTCCATGTGCTGCTGCTCGGAGGCGCGGATATTGCTCATGATGGTGACCACCGGCACCTGCCCGGCTCGAGCGAGCCAAAAGGCAGCAAGATACTCATACACGTCACGAGCAAGTTTCTCCTCCTCGCGCATGAACAGGGCCTCGTCGATCTCGGCCTGGGTGAGCGGAGCCACCACCGGCGGGCAAGCGGTGGTGAGGGTCGGCGTGCTCGGCATGCCTGTCGTACTGGCACCACCACCGCAGGCGGTGAGAAGGGATAGACCCAGGCCTGCGATGATCGGGGCGATCAATGTGCTCTCAATGGGACGCTTGCGCATGAAACACTCCTGCAGACTGAGGTGAGGCCGTCTCGGCGTGGAGACGGCCCGGCCGAGGGGCGTGGCTTAGCGCCCGCCGCGCCCAGCGCCCATTTCGCCGCCCATGCCCCTGTGGCCCATACCCCCGTGGCCCATGTCGGAAGAGTGGTTGCCGGAGCGGATTTCATGCCGATCCTGGCGCATCTGACCCATCGGACGGCCGTTGTCCGGCAGGTTCTGCTGCGTCATGGCGTGTTCCCGGATCTGCTGCTGCAGTCGATCCTGGTTCAGCTGGGGTTCGTCCGCCTGGGTCGGAAGGACGACACCGCCAGTCATGGCGAGGGCGAGCGTGGCAGAAATGATCATGGAACGTGTGAACATGGGGTGATGCCTCTGATGGTTGTTATGGCTCTTATCGGCGGCCGCCTCGGCCGCCCGATCCTGGCGACATGTCTCCCCCGGGACCGTAACGCATCTCGTAACCTCGTCCGTAACCGCCGCCGCGGTCGCGGTCATCCCGGATGCGGGATGACCCGTCGCGATCGGCTCGCCTTGGCCCATACGGGTCGCATCGTGGCTCGTGCATCCAGGACGACGTCTCGCCGCTGGTCGGCAGGGTCTTGCTGGCCTGCTCGGCGTGCCGTTCAATCTGCTGCTGCAGGCGCTCGGCATCGAACGTCTGTTCGTCCGCCCACGCCTGCCCCAGACCGGTCACAAGCAGCAAGGGAAGGGCGAATCGATGCATGGGCGCAGGTCCTCGGGGGAGCACGTGTGCTATCTTGAGAGCGGTGTTTTGCATGGGCATGTCCCTCGCGTAACCATGTGTAACGCAATGTAACAGGGCCCCGGAGGACGGTCGATGCCCACGATACTGGTGGTGGATGACGATCAGCCCCTGCGCGATCTACTACTACGCTATCTGGGTGAGCATGGGTTCACTGTCGTGGGCGTCGGGAACGGGGCCGAGCTGGATCGCATCCTGCAGGACGGCCTTCGGCCCGACGTCATCCTCCTTGACCTGATGTTGCCGGGAGAGGACGGCCTGTCGATCGCCCGCCGCCTGTGTGTCAGCTTGTCGGTGCCCATCATCATGCTCTCCGCCCGCGGGGAAGACATCGATCGCATCGTTGGCCTCGAGGTGGGGGCGGACGATTACTTGCCCAAGCCGTTCAACCCGCGTGAGCTGCTCGCGCGCATCCGAGCCGTGTTGCGGCGCACCGCCTCCCCCGCATCATCCTCAAGGGGGGCGAACAGCCCCGCCCAGGTGATCGAGCATGGACCCTTTCGCCTCGACCTCGACATGCACACCTTGATGCTGCATGGACAGGCAGTCGCACTGACCGAGGGCGAGTTCCAGCTGCTGCGGGTGTTCATGGAACACCCGCGCAGACTGCTCTCGCGCGATGTGCTGATGGACCTGCTCAAGGGCTATGACCGCTCGCCATTCGATCGCAGCATCGATGTGCGCGTGGCTCGTCTACGACGCCGGATCGAACCCGATCCTACCCAGCCGCGTCACCTGCTGACCATTCGCGGCGAAGGCTACGTGTTCGTGCCCGAGGGGCGTGAGCCCGCATGAACAACGCAGTCAAGAACGGTGTTGGATCGCCGCTGGGCGACAATCAAAGGCAGGCGTCCACCGACAGCCCCCACGAGACGGCTCGCCCACTCTTCCAGCACCTTGCCCGTGCCATGGCCTGGGCGTTGGTGGCACAGCTGGTGCTGGCCTTGGTCTTGACGGTGGCACTGGTGCTCTGGCCGCTGACCGATCGGGCGGCACAAGACAAGGCCGGGCTGCTGGTGCTCTCGGCACAGACCTGGCTCGAGCTGCCACCGGGGACGCGTCCCGATTTCGAGGCAGAGCTGCGTGAGCGGCACGGCCTGATCCTGAGCGTGGGCGGTAGCGAGTCCGCCCATGCCCCGTCGTCCCGCTGGTTGCCGCCCTACCCCTACCTGTTGCAGCGCGCGCTGGCTCGGCGGGTCGACGATTCCCCCACCATCAGCCTCGTCGAGGGGTTGCAGACTGTCGAGGTGTCCCTGTGGGTGCATGGTCAGCCGTTTACCCTGCGTTTCGATGCGCCGCGCCTCATCAGCGGACGCCTGGTCGCGCTGGGACTGGTCCTGCTGGGGTCGGCGCTGCTGGTCGGGGTGGTCGCCCTGCTCCTGGCCCGCAGGCTGGTGCGTCCGTTGGAGGGTATCGCGCGCACCGCCCAGCTCTGGGGGCGCGGACAGCCGGCCCCCATGCCACCCGGGGGGTGTCAGGTGCGCGAGGTGTGCGAGCTGGCCGAGCAGCTCGAGCAGATGATGCGCGCCCTCCGTCGGCACGAGCATGACAAGATTACCCTGCTGGCAGGCGTGTCGCATGACCTACGTACCCCATTGGCCCGCCTGCGGTTGGCGTTGGAAATGTTGCCGCGGGACGGTGCCGGAGGGTTGTACGATTCGATGGTGCGTGACGTGGAGGCGATGGACCGCTTGATCGGCCAGTCCCTGCAGCTTGCCCGGGCGGATGCGATGGCGGAGGAGGAGACGGATCTCGTCGCCTTCACCAGCCAGTTGGTCGAGGAGTTGCGACGGGGTGGCACGGAGCTGAGCTTCAGCGGCCCCGCCCGTTGCTGCGGCCGCTGCGTGCCCCAGGCCCTGAACCGAATCCTGACTAACCTGATCGACAATGCCTGGCGCTATGGTGGCTTTCAGCCGGTCGAGCTGGTGCTCGACTGCACGCCGGCACGCGTGCGCTTCGAGGTTCTGGATCGCGGCCCTGGCATCCCGCAGGACATGCGTGAGGCCGTGTTCGAGCCGTTCGTGCGTCTGGAGGCGTCGCGCAGCCTGTCGACCGGCGGCAGCGGTCTCGGCCTGTCGATCGCGCGCCAGCTCGCGCGGGTACAGGGCTGGCGGCTGGGGATCGAGCCGCGCGAGGGCGGCGGCACGCGGGCCTGGCTGGAGATGGACGTGCGATCTTATTCCAAAGACGGAGGCTGTGCTCACTCCGCGGGGGCCAAGCGCGAGAGCAAGGCGTCGAGCTCGTCGAGCGAGCCGTAGCGCAAGATGATCTGGCCCTTGCCGCGTTGGCCGTGCCGAATCTGCGCGGGGGCGCCGAGGTGCTCGCTCAGGCGGCGTTCGAGGTCGGCGATGTTCGGATCAATAGCCTTGGTCGCCGAGGGGGGGGGCTGCGGGGCTTGCAGCAGGCGGGCGACGAGGGCTTCGACCTCGCGTACCGTCATCTTCTGCGCGACGATCTTCTTCGCCACCTCCTCCTGGCGGGCCCGAGGCAGAGGGAGCAGGGCACGAGCATGACCCATGTCGAGCTGGCCGGCCTCCACCATCCCATGCACCGCCGGGGCGAGCTCGAGCAGGCGCAGCAGGTTGCTCACATGAGTGCGCGAATGACCAATGGCTTCACCAGCCTGTTGGTGGGTGAGGCCGAATTCCTCGATCAGGCGCTTGATGCCCTGCGCCTTCTCCAGGGCATTGAGGTCCTCGCGCTGCAGGTTCTCGACCAGAGCAAGTGCGGCGGTGGTGCGATCATCCACCTGGCGCAGCACCGCCGGGATGTGGGTGAGGCCGGCTAGCCCGGCCGCGCGCCAGCGGCGCTCGCCCGCGATCAATTCATAACCGTCGCCCGCTGGGCGGACGACCACTGGCTGCAGCAGACCCTGGGCCTTGATCGAGGCGGCCAGCTGCTCGAGCCGCTCCGGTTCGAACACCTGGCGCGGCTGCCAAGGGTTGGGGCGGATGCTGCTGATCGGCAGGATGTGTAGCTCGCCCTCGCGTGGCTTGTCACTGGAGGAGAGCAGGGATTCCAGACCCCGACCGAGGCCCCTCTTGGTGGCGGCATTCATCTGGCATGCTCCTTCATCAATCGCTCCATGACCTCTTGGGCCAGTTGCACGTAGGCCTGTGCGCCGGCGGAGGAGGGGTCGTAGGCAATCCCGGACAGGCCATGGCTCGGGGCCTCAGCCAGGCGTACGTTGCGCGGGATGATGGTCTGAAACAGGCGAGGTCCGAAGTGGGCTTCGAGTTGCTGGGAGACTTCTTGCGCCAGACGGTTGCGCCCGTCGAACATGGTGCGCAGCACGCCGAAGATGGCGATGTTGGGGTTCACCGTGGCGCGCACCTGCTCAAGGGTGTGCATCAGGGCGGAGAGCCCTTCGAGGGCGAAATACTCGCACTGCATGGGCACCAGTACCCCCTGGGCCGCGACCAGTGCGTTGACGGTGAGGATGTTGAGCGCCGGTGGGCAGTCGATGATGACCACGTCGTAGCGCGCCAGCACGGTCTGCAAGGCGTTGCGCAGTACCATCTCACGGCCGATCCTGCTCACCAGGTGCACTTCGGCAGCGGTCAGGTCGCCGTTGGCGGGTAGGATATCGAAATCGCCCGCTGCGGTGGTGTGGATGCAGGTGCCAATCTCGGCCTCACCCAACAGCAATTCGGCTGCGGTCGGCACGACGCTGTGCTTGTCCAGCCCGCTGGCGGTGGTGGTGTTGCCCTGCGGGTCGAGGTCGATCAGCAGCACCCGCTTGTCGCCGAGCGCCATGCCGGCGGCGAGGTTCACAGCGGTGGTGGTCTTGCCCACCCCGCCCTTCTGGTTGGCAATGGCGAGAACGATCGCGCTCACGAGGTTTCCTTGTCACGCAGAATGATCAGATGGCGCTCGCCGAGGATAGCCGGGGCGGCAAGACGGGGTGTGGCGACCGCTTCGGCCCAGGCGGGCAGCTGCGCCAGTTCATCATGCGGTATCTTGCCCTTCATCGCCAGCCAGCGCCCGCCCGGGGCCAGCAGGTGGCGGGTGAAGGTGAGAAAATCGGTCAGCGAGGCAAAGGCGCGGCTGGTAATCTGGGGATAATGGCCCTCCATGGACTCGATGCGGGCATGCAAGGCACGGGCATGGGTGAGCTTCAGGCTGCGGATGGCATGCTCCATGAAGCGCACCTTCTTGGCTGCGGCATCCACGAGGGTTACGGAAAACACACCCTCCTCCTGGGGAGGGGCGGCGTTCGACTTGACGATGGCCAGCACGAGGCCAGGCAGCCCGGCACCTGCGCCCACATCCAAGAGTGGGGCGTCTTCAAGGTGCGGCAACAGGCTCAGCGAGTCGAGCAGGTGTTTGTCGATCATCTTCAACGGGTCGCGGATGGCGGTGAGGTTGTAGACCCGGTTCCACTTGGCCAGCAGCTCCAGATAGTCGAGCAGAATCGCCTGCGTCTTGTCCGGGATGACGAGCCCCATGCCGGTAATGCCGTCAGCAAGTTGCCTGGCAAGGATGGGCCGCTCAACCTTGTCCACGGCAGACTCCCGTATAGCACGGTCGTTTGAGCTGGATCGGCGGGCAGGGGGTGTTGCCATAGGAGCAGAATACGCAACAGTCGCCCGGCTTCGGACGGAGCAGGGCTTCGCAGACCGGGCAGGGCAGGGACCATTGGCAGGCATCGAGGGGCATGGTCGCCGTCCACGCCTGCCCGCAGGCGGGGCAGGTGATGATGGCGTCGGGCTTGACGTTCATGCGCTCCTGGCGGCCTGTTGCCGCTTCTTCAGGTGGATCAGCAGCAGGGAGATGGCCGCCGGGGTGACGCCGGGGATGCGCGAGGCCTGACCCAGGGTGGTTGGGCGGTGGGCCTTGAGCTTCTGCTTGATCTCGTTGGACAGGCCGCTGATGGTATCGAGATCGAGGTCTTCCGGCAGCACGGTCTCCTCGTTGCGGCGGGCGCGCTCGATCTCTTCCTGCTGGCGGTCGAGGTAGCCGGCATACTTCACCTGCACCTCGATCTGCTCGGCCACGTCTTCGCGCTCGACGCCCGGGCCGATGCCAGGCAGGGTGGACAGCTTCGCATAGTCCAGCTCCGGGCGCTTGAGCAGATCAAGCGCGGTGGCCTCGCGCGAGAGGATGATCCCTTGCGCCAGCAGGGCCAGGCCTGCCGGGCTTGCGGGGGTGACCATGAAATCGCGCAGGCGCTGGCGCTCGCGCTCGATGGCCTCGCGTTTCTCGTTGAAGGCCCGCCAGCGCTCCTCGCCGACGATGCCAAGCCGCCGTCCGAGTTCGGTCAGGCGCAGATCGGCATTGTCCTCGCGCAGAAGTAGGCGATATTCCGCGCGGCTGGTGAACATGCGGTAGGGCTCGTTGGTGCCGAGGGTGATGAGGTCGTCGATCATCACCCCGATGTAGCTCTCCTCGCGCCGCGGCGCCCAAGGCGCCAGGCCCCGGGCCTGGCGCGCGGCGTTGACCCCCGCGACCAGCCCTTGCGCGCCGGCCTCCTCGTAGCCGGTGGTACCATTGATCTGTCCGGCGAAGAACAGGCCATTGAGCACCTTCGTTTCCAGCGTGGGCTTGAGGTCGCGGGGATCGAAGTAGTCATACTCAATGGCATAGCCCGGACGGGTGATGTGGCAGCGCTCGAAACCCTTGATCGAGCGGTACATCGCCAGCTGCACATCAAAGGGCAGGGAGGTGGAGACCCCGTTGGGGTAGACCTCCATCGAGGTCAGGCTCTCCGGTTCGACGAACACCTGGTGGCGCGCCTTGTCGGCGAAGCGCACCACCTTGTCCTCGATCGATGGGCAGTAGCGCGGGCCGACGCCCTCGATCACGCCGGTGTACATGGGCGAGCGGTCGAGGCTGTTGCGGATGATCTCGTGCGTGCGCTCGTTGGTGTAGGTGATGTAGCAGCTCACCTGGCGCGGGTGCTCGTCGCGCGAACCCAGGAAGGAGAACACCGGGGCCGGGTCGTCGCCCTTTTGCTCCTCCATCACTGAAAGGTCGATCGAGCGGATGTCGATGCGTGCAGGGGTGCCGGTCTTGAGCCGCCCGACGCGCGGGTGCAGCTCGCGCAGGCGCCGGGCGAGGGCGATGGACGGTGGATCGCCCATGCGCCCACCGGCGTAGTTCTCCATGCCGATGTGGATCTTGCCGCCGAGGAAGGTGCCAGCGGTGAGCACCACCGCGCGCGCAGGAAAGCGAATGCCGGTGTTGGTGACCACGCCAGTGACACGTTCGCCTTCCACGATCAGGTCGTCCACGGCCTGCTGGAACACCCACAAGTTGGGTTGGTTTTCCACCATCCGGCGGATGGCCAGACGATAGAGATTGCGGTCGGCCTGCGCACGGGTGGCACGCACCGCCGGGCCCTTGCGCGCGTTGAGGATGCGGAACTGAATGCCGCCGCGGTCAGCAGCGCGCGCCATGGCACCATCAAGGGCATCGATCTCCTTGACCAAGTGGCCCTTGCCGATGCCGCCGATGGCTGGGTTGCAGCTCATCGCGCCCACGGTCTCGATGTTATGGGTCAGCAGCAGGGTTTTGGCGCCCGCGCGCGCGGAGGCAAGCGCGGCCTCGGTGCCGGCGTGGCCACCGCCGATGACAATGACCTCGAAGCTTTCGGGATAGAGCATGTGTGCAACCGATGTGACGTCGCCCTGCACGGCGCGAAATGACAAACTGTTGATTATACAGGCTCTATGACCGCATGGATGCTCAAAGATTCGCCAGGGCTTCGCGCACGAACTCCGGCGGGGTCAGGGCTCCCTGATGCACGTCGGCGTTGTAATAGCGCGTCGGGAAGCTCTTGGCCTCAGCATCCGCGCGGCGGAAGCTGCCGAGCGGCAGACCCTTGCTCGCCAGGGTGCAAGTGATCGAGCCACCAGGGTAGACCGGTTGCGGGAAGAGCAGGATACGGCGTTCGAGGAAGCCGGCTTGGATCATCGCGCGATGGTAGTTCTGCAGGATATCCATGTGGTAGAAGGGCGACTCGCTCTGGCCCACCATGATCCCATCCGGGCGCAGCACGCGGTGGCAATCGGCGATGAAGGCCGGGCCGAACAGACCCTCGCCCGGGCCGACCGGATCGGTGGAGTCGACGATGATGATGTCCACCGAGGCGTCCGGCGCCTTGCGCATGAATTCGACGCCGTCCTCGAAGCGCAGCTCGGCGCGCGGATCGCCGTTGGCCTCACACAGCTCGGGAAACCACTTCTCTGCCATGCGGGTGACCTGCTCGTCGATGTCGATCTGGGTGACCCGCTCCACGCCCGGGTGCTTGAGCACCTCGCGCAGAGTGCCGCAGTCGCCACCGCCGATGATCACCACGTCTTTCGGGTTTGGGTGGGTGAACAGGGCAGGGTGGCTCATCATCTCGTGGTAGACGAAATTCTCCAGACTGGTGAGCATGAAGGCGTCGTCAATCACCAGCAGATTGCCCCAATGCTCGGTCGCATACACGGCAATCTTCTGGAACGGGCTCTGCACCTCATCCAGCTTGCGCGTAACCTTCAGGCTAAAGGCCGCGCCCATGTGCGGGACGATTTCGCTGATCCATGAGGGGTCAAGAGGCATGGGTAGAGACTCCTGGTTTGAAGGCTGGCTGCCATGTTGCCACCCACCCTCGGTCGGCTTCAATGCTGATGAGGCAGTGGGGAGCATTCACCCGGGCCTGTCCCTTATGCCACAATGTCAAGCTGGTGCCTGCCCGAAGCCACGCCTGTGGGGAAGCCTCCCTTGGGTGTGGGTAGCGCCGCTGAACGCTTCGTCGGTCGCCCTCCGCGGGGGCTTGGCGCGCCATCTCGAGCCTCGAGCCACATGGATGGCTCGCACGAAGATCGAGCGCGCTAAGCGCTTGCCCAAAGCCGTGTCCAAGCGTGCACGAGTCGATCATAGGCCATTGATCATGCCCGTGCCTTCGCGCGAAGGGTCGAACGAAAGCGCAACCTACGCGGCGCCATCCGGTAGCAACCAGGATTTTAGGGATTGATCTTCCGAGGTCACCGTGGGTCCTCCTCTCGGGCCCTTGGGCCATCCATGGCCGCGGCCGGTGCAAGGTAGGGCCCTTGGGAGAATTTATTTCGCGGTGAGCCGGGTTGAAATAAGGGCAGGAAGCCATTGTCCAACACCCTGTCCATGTCCATTCAGTCCAAACACGCTGCTTATGAATCGAAAATTTCTTGTCCGCTCTCTGGTTACTGGTGTTGTCCTCTCGGCCCTCGCCCCGCTTGCGGTCTTCGCCATCCTTTCGGTCGAGTCGGTCGGTGCGGTCGACTATCTCCTCGTCTTCGTGGCGTTCCTGATCGCTACCCTGCTTACCGCCCTGGCTGGCGGGGTGGGGGGCGAGTTACCCGCCGCGCGCCGTATGCCCCGTTCCTCGCTCGGGGTGCAGTCTTCGGCGGATATCGGCAAGGAGGAGGCGGGGACGGTGAAATGGTTCGACGCCAGCAAAGGCTATGGCTTCATCCTGCGAGACTCGGGTCCGGAAATCTTCGTTCACTACCGTTCCATCCTAGGCGAGGGTCATCGTGTGCTGTACGAGGGCCAGCGGGTGAAGTTTGTCATTGCCCAGGGCCGTAAGGGCCTGCAAGCCGAGGAGGTCGAGGTCATCACCGCCTGAGCTGGCCTTACTCCCTGCCTGGCATGATCGGTTGGTCCGGCAGCATGCGCAGGCAGGGGATGCTGGCCTCGAGAATGGTCTGACGCAGTGCCTCGACCGCCTCCGGACGCGGAAAACTCTTGCGCCAAGCCAGTACCACCCGCCGCATGGGGACGGGCTCGCGGAATGCGCGATACACCAGCCGTCCCCCCTCCATGCCGCTCTGTGCCGAGGAACATGGCAGCACCGTCACCCCCAGCCCTGAAGCCACCATGTGGCGGATCGTCTCCAGCGAACTGCCTTCCAGGGTGCGTTGCAGGCCGCCGATTGCCGCGCTGCGGTTGCAGTCTGGACACATCTGCAGCACCTGGTCGCGGAAGCAATGTCCTTGACCGAGGATCAAAAGCTCCCCTTCCGCCAGCCGCTCCGGCGGCAGGGTGACCATTTCCCGCCATGGGTGTTCCGGCGGCATGGCCACCACAAACGGTTCGTCGTACACCGCCTGAGTGACCACGCCGGGTTCGGAAAAGGGTAAGGAGACCACGATCACGTCCAGCTCGCCAAAGCGCAGGCGCTCGGCCAGCTCGGCGGTGAAGCCCTCCTCGATCAGGAGTGGCATGTGTGGGGCCCGGGCATGCAGTGCGGGGATAATGTGGGGCAAAAGGTAGGGGCCGATGGTGTAAATCAGACCAAAGCGCAGCGGGCCGTTGAGCGGATCCTGGCTGTGCTTGGCCACCTGTTTGAGCCGTTCTACCTCCTCCAGCACCCGCTGCGCTTGGGCGACGATGCGCTCGCCTGCGGTGGTCAGACGCACCTCGCTCTTTGGCCCGCGCTCGAAGATTTGCACGCCGAGCGCATCTTCCAGCTTACGCACGCCAACGCTGAGGGTGGGTTGGCTGACGAAACAGCTTTCGGCCGCCCGGCTGAAGTGGCGCTCGCGGGCCACAGCGACGATGTAACGGAGTTCGGTCAGGGTCATGCAGCTTTGATTCGGAAGGTCAAGCGGGCTAGAATAGAGCCGCTTCGGCGGGTGTAGTTCAATGGTAGAACGGCGGCTTCCCAAGCCTCAAGCGTGGGTTCGATTCCCATCACCCGCTCCAGTTTCCTGATTCCTGGCCCAGGACCGCCTACGCATGAGCGACTTCATCATCGTTGGGGCGGGTGCCATCGGCATGCTGACGGCCCTCGCTCTGCGTCAGCGCGGCTACGCCGTGATCCTCATCGACCGACAGCAGGCAGGCCGCGAGTCTTCGTGGGCCGGCGGCGGCATCCTCTGTCCGCTCTACCCATGGCGCTATGCCGATCCCGTCCATGCGCTTGCGCAACGCTCGCAGGCACTCTATCCGAGCTTGGTTGCCTTTCTGATCGAAACGACGGGCATTGACCCCGAGCTCCTCTCCAGTGGCCTGCTCATGCTCGACGGCGCCGAGGGTGACGAGGCGCTGACCTGGTCGCGCCGTACCGGCACGCCCATCGAGGCGGTGGCGATGGAGGATATCGCGGCCATCCAGCCGGGGCTGGCCGGAGTCACCGGGCCCGGCTGGTGGATGCCGCAGGTGGCGCAGGTCCGTAACCCCCGCCTGGTGCGTGCCTTGCGTGCAGCGGTGGAACTGAGCGGCATCCGTCTGGTCGAGGGCACCCCGGTGGAGCGGTTGGGGCTGGTCGGCGGGCGTGTGCAGGGTGTGCGGGCTGCGGGGCGAACCCTGTTGGCCGATGCCGTCGTCCTCGCCGCCGGGGCGTGGAGCAGCGGCCTGGTCGGATGGCTGCCCCGACCGCCGCAGGTCCAGCCGGTGCGCGGCCAGATGCTGGTGCTGAACGCACCGGGTAGTGGTCTTGCGCGCATCGTGATGCGCGATGGCCGCTACCTCATCCCCCGTCGCGACGGCCGGGTCGTGGTTGGCAGCACGGTCGAGTATGTCGGCTTCGAGAAACAGACCACCCCCGAAGCTCGGCAGGAGTTGCACCGCTTCGCGCTCGAGCTGGTACCGGCACTGCGCGACGCCCCCCTCGAGCACCACTGGGCCGGTCTGCGTCCGGGTGTGGCGGCCGGTATCCCCTACGTCGGCCCGTATCCCGGGGTCGAGGGGCTGTTCCTCCACACCGGCCATTTCCGCAATGGCCTGGTGATGGGGCCTGCCTCCACCGAGCTCCTGTGTCAGTTGATCGAGGGCGAGACGCCCCTTCTGGATGCCACGCCCTACGCCCTTGATGCCCCCCGTCCCGGCGGGCTGCATTGAGGCCGTCGCGCCGTGTGCGTTACAATTACCGACCATTGCCGCAATAGCTCAGTTGGTAGAGCAACTGATTCGTAATCAGTAGGTCGACGGTTCGATTCCGCCTTGCGGCACCAAGCATCAGGCCCTCCGGAAGGAGGGCTTTCTTTTTTAACCTTCCCAAAGGCGCCCCGCGCGCCTTAGAAGCGCTTTTGCAGTGGGCACAATCCCGCTGTCTGCGGGCTTGGCCGCTCAATCTCCTTCCACGCGCAGGATATGAGTGATCCTAGCGTGTATTACCAAGGTCAGGCTCGCTCTGCCTACAATGCCTCCATGACCCGCCCCCTGCCTGCTCCGCCCCCTGTGACCGCCCTCAAGGGCGTGGGCCCGGCCTTGGCTGCGCGGCTTCAGGCGCTGAGGATCTTTACTGTGGTGGATCTGCTGCTGCACGCCCCGCTGCGCTATGAGGACCGTACCCATGTGAGCCCGATCGGTGCCCTGCTTCCTGGGCGGATGGCGCAGGTGGAGGGCGAGATCCTTGCGGTGGAGTCACGCAATGGCCGCCGGTTGCAATACCGCGTCGTGCTGGGGGATGGCAGCGGGCAGCTGACGCTGTGGTTCTTCAACCCGCCGCGTGGGCTGGTGGAGCGGCTCAAGCGTGGCCAGCGTCTGCGCGCCTACGGCATGGTCAAGGGTCGGGTGGCGAGGCTGGACATGGCCCACCCGGAGATCACCCCTCTTCCAGCGCCGCTTGATACGGCTTTGACACCCATCTACCCCACCACCCAGGGCTTGATGCAGGGTACCCTGCGGCGACTGATCCGTGAGGCGCTGGACCTCTGGGCGCGCCAGCCGGAGCTTCTTCGCGACTTGTTCCCGGCCCATCTGCGTGAGGTGCTGGGTCTGCCTGATTTGCGTACGGCCCTGGAGGAGCTGCATCGCCCGACCCAGGCAGCCGCTACTTTGCGGGTGACACCTGGCGGGATGCGGTTGGTGTTCGAGGAGCTCTTGGCGCAGCAGCTCGCCATACGTCGTTGGCGGGCTGAAGCCGAGCACTGGCGGGCTGAGCCGCTCGGTATGGGGGGGGCGTTGGCGGAGCGGTTGATGGCGGGGCTGCCGTTTAGGCTCACTGGGGCCCAGCAGCGGGTGCTTGAGGAGATCCGCGCCGACCTCGCTCGCGACCGTCCCATGCGCCGCCTGGTGCAGGGGGATGTGGGCTCGGGCAAGACCATCGTGGCTGCGTTGACCGCGTGTGCGGCGCTGGAGGCTGGCCAACAGGTTGCCCTGATGGCCCCCACCGAGCTTTTGGCCGAGCAGCATGCGCGCAACCTCTCTCAGTGGTTTGCCCCGCTCGGCATCCCGGTTGTCGTCCTGACCGGCAGCCAGAAGGGGGTGGCACGGCAGCGGATCCTTGCGGATGTGGCTTCTGGCGCGGCACGGGTGATCATCGGCACCCATGCCTTGTTTCAGGCCGGGGTGGCGTTTGATCGCCTGGGGCTTGTCATCATCGACGAACAACACCGCTTTGGTGTGCAACAGCGCCTGGCTTTGAGTGAGAAGGGTCGGCAGGGCGTGCTGCATCCGCACCAGCTGGTCATGACGGCCACGCCCATCCCGCGCACCCTGGCGATGACGGTCTACGCCGATCTGGACGTGTCCGTGCTGGATGAGCTGCCACCGGGCCGCACCCCTGTGCATACCGTGGTGGTGTCCGATAGCCGACGCGAGGAGGTGATGGAGCGTCTTGGCCGTGCTTGCCGGGCTGGACGGCAGGCTTACTGGGTCTGTCCTTTGATTGAGGCGAGCGAGAAGCTCGAGGCCCAGGCTGCCGAGGAGGCTCATCGTGCGCTGACGGAGGCCCTGCCGGACCTGCGCATTGGTTTGGTCCATGGACGGATGAGGCCGCGCGAGAAGGATGCGGTGATGCAGGCGTTCAAGGCTGGGCAGCTGGACATCCTGGTTGCTACCACGGTGATCGAGGTGGGGGTGGATGTGCCGAATGCCTCGCTGATGGTCATTGACAATGCCGAACGCATGGGGCTGGCCCAGTTGCACCAGCTACGCGGGCGGGTGGGGCGTGGGGCGGTGGAGTCAAGCTGTGTGCTGTTGTTCTCTCCGCCGCTCTCTCAGGTGGCGAAAGAGCGCCTGGCGGTGATGCGTAAGACCAATGATGGTTTCCAGATCGCCGAAAAGGACCTGGAGTTGCGCGGTCCGGGGGAGTTTCTTGGCACTCAGCAGACTGGTCTCGTTCGTTTGCGCTTTGCCGATCTTGCGCGCGACGCGGCGCTGATCCCGAAGGTGCGTGAGGTGGCGGACAGGGTCCTGTGTGACTATCCTGAGGTTGTCGATGCGCTGATCGAGCGCTGGGTGGGCGAGGGGGTGGGGTATGCCAAGGTATGAGAGGGCAAAGTAGGCTCCGTTCCTGACTTCCCTGGCAGGAGGAGAGCTATCGCTTAGGGAGGTGTTGATGGATTCAGCGCTTCCGCCTAGGGCATGGAGGCCTTGGCGCGGACAAAGGCGTAAGCCATGGATCCGCAGAGGACACCACGCATTGACTTCGCGGTGAGCCGAGCTATCGGCATTGCCTTCAGTCGAGCAGTGGCACGTAGTCAGCAAGGAACGTTCCCCCCTGGGCGAAGGGCTTATCCTCGTCGATCAGAGTGGGGGTGATGCCCATGCCATAGGTGAACTTGGCGGGATCGGTCTCGATGGGGCGGTCGGTGATGACCTCGCCGAGGCGGTAGGGGCGGCCATCCTGATGCGCAAAGCCGACCTCGGGGGTGCGGAAGTAGCGCAGGGTGAAAGGCGTCTCTGGAAACACGTCTTTGCCGAAATCGTAGCGCTGAGTGACCACCACCTGGCGGTAGCCTGCGGCCATGGCCAGGGCCTCGCGGCGGGTAGGTAGAAACAGCTCGGGCTGGATGTGCCCATCACCATCCTTGTAGGCCCCGCGCGCAGTGAACTCGCGCATGAGCTTAAGGCGGGTCTCCTGCGCGTTGCGCACGGCCTCGGCCCGCCCTTCGGCGAGCGCAGCGGACAGGCTTGGCCAGTCGGCGGAATAGCCCTGTTGCTTGCGGATGGTCTTTGCAAGATAGGCGTCCATGCTCGCGGGCATGTCGCCATAGAGCGAGGCACCCACCACGTAGTCCAGAAAGATTTTGAACTCCCCCTCTCCCAGGGCACGGTTGCGCGGCTCGGGGCGGGTGAGCCTGCCGGGTGACTCATCCAACACGGCCTGGGCCTTGGCGGTGTAGCCGAGATAGTCCATCTCGCGCCAGCCGGCCTTGCCCGCGAGCTTGCGTGGCAGGGCCCAGGTGCTGTCGATGGTGTTACCAGTGCCCGAGGTGAAGACGGCGCTCTGGCCGATCTCCGGCTGGCGCAGATTGCCCGAGTGGCAGCCAACGCATTGGGTGAGTTCGGAAGGTGTCTGTGGACGCAGAGCACCGTTTTTATCCTCGATCCAGCCACCCAAAATCCAACCCACCCCATTCTCGATCCAGCCTTGCTGGCGGTTGGTGTAGACAGGGGCAGACTCGTTTTTCAGTCCCAGGCCGAACTCCTCCGGATGCCATGGGTGCATCTTGTACATCCAGCGGATCTCCTTCACCCGGCGGGCGCGAGTGCCGGGATACGGGCTGATGTCGGGCTTGGTGCCATCCGCCTCCACGTCCACATAATGCAGGGGGTGGGCAAACTCGGTACCCAAGGGATACTGTCCGCGAACAATGGCGATGTTCGAGGCGGCACCGAGATAATGGGTCTCGCCCTGGAGGCGATTTTGGACATTGGCGGCCACCAGATCGAGGTTGGCGGCATAGACGGTCAAACTAAAGCGCCCCTCTGCATCTTTCATGAACACTTCGGGTAGGCGGATGTAAATGCCCGAGACGCTGCCCGAGTGCGGGGTAAAAATGCCATAGGGCATGAAATTCACAGCGCGCCAGCCGGTGATCCAGCCCCGACCGTCGTGGAAGAAGCCGCGTTCGGCCACAGTGGTGCGCACGAAACCATCGTTTCCGGCAGGGAGGTCATCAGGCGCAAGGCCCGGAAAGAGGCGCAAAGGATGGTCGATGCCGCTATCCCAGTCCTTAGGAGAGCCAGGACGTTGAGCGAAGCTTGATCGCCAGTTGTCCTGGCGGATGTAGGCCTGCATGTTCCAGTCCTCAGGCTTCAGTCCCAAGGCATCCACCGCCTTTCTGAGCTCCTCAGGCCTCAAGGTATTGGTCCAGGGGTTGATACTGGAGTTGACCACATAGGGGAAGTCGAACACGCCAAAGGCATACTCGGCCTGAAGATTACCGACGTTAGGATTGAGCCCTGCCTGCGGGTTGTTATTGCCCAGGCCAAGCTTGGCCACCCCGTCGGTGTGGCAGAACAGGCAGGCGTTTTGGGTGCCGAAGCTGGTTTCGATGTAGCACTGGGCCGGGATGTGGGCGTGCGGATTAGGGAAGGTGGCGCGGCTGATGAATTCGCCCTTGAGCGGGGTCGTGGCCGGGCCGACAGGGGGCAATGCAGGGCCGTTCGCGGGAGCGCTACCGCCTCCGCCTTGGCAGGCCCAAAGGGCCAGGCCAATGGCCACGGCGAGGGAGGAGAGTCCGAGGAGGGTTTGGGTGCGCATGGTCGGTTCTCGCTTTTTCTCGAACCCCGGGATGCAGGGCTCGGGAAAAAGGCAGGCCCGCAGGCCTGCCCGAGCGCTTTGGCTTTTCTCTATTACTTGCGGATCGCGGGCATGCCGCCGATGTAGCCAACGTGGGCTTCCAGGCGGTAGTTGAGCGTGCCACGATGGTTGCGGCCCCAGAGCTGATCAGCCTTGGCCTCCAAGCGCGCAGTCAAGGCCGCGGGTTGGGTGCTGATCCAGTCGCCTTGGTGCTGGTTGTTGGCCATGATGTAGGCATGACCGTTCAGATCGTCCACGACCTGCAAGCCGGTCGATTCTGCCCCCGCCGCGACGTTCAGGATACGGGAGAGCTTCTTGGTGTCCACGTTATAGGCCCACAGGTAGTTGTTGACGTGCATGCCCGAGTCCTCGCCAATGAACAAGGTGCGCATGGTCTCGGAGTAAAACAGATTGTCGGTGTTGGCAATGGAGTTTACATCCGCGGTGTTGCCGTTGGCATCGGCGGCAATGGGCTTGCCAAGCAGTGCAGGCTCGACATAGGCCTTGACCGGCACCCAGTCGGAGTTGATCGGGTTGCCCTGGGTATCTTTCTGTCCGGAGGCGAGATCGAAGGTGTAGGTGGCCCCCGCCTTGTTTTCCTTTAGGCGCACATGATCCACCGGCCCGCCGTCAAGGGCCTTCATCGACTTCTCGATGCGGCTCATGGCGAAGTACATCTTCTTGTCGGCGTGGTTAATGGCCACACCCTCGCCTTTGGTGAATTCGGTGGTGGCACCGAGATAGGCGGCATAGCGGCGGGTTTCGAGGAAGGCCGCAGCCTTTTCCATCCCCGGCTTGAGCTTGATCCAGATGGTCTCTGACGAGCCAGCGCGGGTGGGGACGAAGCCAGCCCGCTCGGTCAGCGAGATCTCGAAGATGTCGCTGATGGTGATGCCGGAGTCGATCAGCCGCTTGATTTCATCGTGGGTAGCCGATCCGAGCTTGACCCACTGGATATTGGCGGTGCCGCCATCCGAGCCGTCGGGGGAGGTCTGGTTCCACTTGGCGGCATACAGCGAACCACCGGCCTTTGGATCATTCGGTTTGTCGCCTACGAACATGAAGATGCCGGCGTACTCACCGTCATCCCCGAGCACGGCGGTGCGGCCGTCGTTGGCAAAACGTGCCAGCTCCCAGGTGCCGCGGCCCATGTTGTAGAGCTTCTGCACGGTGTAGGTGCCGTCGGCCTTGGGCACCACCTCGGTGATGAACCCGTAGTGGTAGGGGTTGGCGGTCTTCATGTTGTTGAAGTAGACCTCGGTCATGGCCTTCAGGCCCGCCTGGGTGGTGGTGTACTTCTTCTCGCCCGGCACGAAGTAGAGGTCGTAGTCCTCCTCGCCGCCGAGGTGGGTGTTCCACGGCGAGGGACCGCCAGCGCAGAAGATCCAGCCGCCGTTGACGGGAGAGAAATCCACCGTGGTCTGCTTGACCAGAGAGAGTTTGCCGTTGGCATCCTGCCTAAGCTCGCTGAGGTTCATGCTCATCGGCATGCGGCTGTACCAGCCGGGGACCTTCCAGGCCTCCCGTCCGTCGGCCAGGACGTCGTCATACTCCCAGTGGTTGACCAAAAACAGCTTGTCGCCCACTTTCAGCAGCGAGCTAGCATCCGCCGTTTCGGCGATCACGGGGTCGCCGTTGAGATCCTTGATCGGGTTCATACCCACGTCAAAGAGCTGGGCGGCGGCGTATTTCTTGCCCTTGACCTCGCTGGTTGGGTCGGTGTTCTTGAACAGAGTGTTGTAGGTGAGGGGGTAATCCTGCACCGAGCCGTTGGTGTAGGTCACACGGGCGATGGAAGTGGTGTAAGTCTTGAGCATCTGTTCCTCGGTCGTGGCCGCCGGGGTGGAGGTGAATTCCACGCTGGCGACGCGGGCTTCGCCACCACCACCGCAGCCGGTGAGGGCAAGACCGACCGCTGCACCAAGGGCGGCGAGAGGAAACCGGGCAAGGAGGGGGTTGAGCATGGTGATGTACTCCTGGGTGTTGTCTGACGCAAGGCGCATGCTGGCGCGGGTTTGTGACACCAGAATGAATGGTGCTGGGGTTTGTTGTCTGCCCGTCATCATGGAGCGCTCACCTGCGGCCTTGGCTTGCGCTAGGATGAGACTTTTACGAAAGTTTGTTCAATGTCCGCTGCGCACACGCTGCCCCACCCGCCCCTGGCCTGGCTGCGGGCCCCGGGCTCGCTGACCCGCCACCTGGCACGCGTCTGCCCGGGGCAGCTGGTCGTCGAGGTGTTGGACGAGGGGTGGGCTGAGGCCGACCCCGCCAGCGCGCGTCTGCTCGGGCTGCGGATCGGCACGCGGGTATGGCGGCGTGAGGTGCGTTTGTCCTGTCGGCATGTGGGGGTGTGGACACCCTACGTGCATGCCATTACCCTCGGCTCGCCCGAGGCGCAGCGCAGGCTCGGTCTTGCGCGCCTGGGGCGGCGTCCGCTCGGCTCGCTGTTGTTCCGCCGCGGTGCGCGACGTCTAAAGCTCGTCATCCTGCCGCCTGGACGGAACGGGCCCCATTGGGCCAGGCGATCGTTGTTCCTTCTGCGTGGCCATCGCCTGCTGGTGCAGGAGGATTTTCTGCCTGACCTGCCGCCCTTTCGTCGATGAACTTGACGGCGCCACATCGCTGGGTGTTGTCCCCCTGCGAGGCTCGCATGGTTCAGCACGCGCTGGCCACCAAGGTGCGGCGTGAGGGACCTCCGGTCCTCGCCGGATACGTTGCCGGGGTGGATGTGGGGTTTGAGGATGAGGGGTGCACCACCCGGGCTGCGGTGGCTGTGCTCGACATGCCCGCTTGCCGGGTGGTCGAGACGGCCCTCGCGCGTCTGCCAACCAGTGTCTCCTATGTCCCTGGCCTCCTTGCCTTCCGCGAGTTGCCGGCCGTGCTCGCAGCGCTTGGCCAATTGCGGCGGGCCCCCGATCTGCTGATGTGCGACGGTCATGGTATTGCCCACCCGCGCCGCCTGGGCATCGCCGCGCATCTTGGTGTGATCACCGGTCTGCCGAGCGTTGGCGTGGGCAAGACCCGTCTCTGTGGACGGCATATGGATGTGCCAAACGTGCGCGGGGTGTGGGTGCCGCTCGAAGACGAAGGCGAAGTGATTGGTGCCGTTTTGCGCACCCGCACGGGCGTGAGGCCGGTCTATGTCTCGATTGGTCATCGGTTGGATCTCGAGGCCGCCGTTGCCAGTGTCATGGCTGCCCTGACCCGCTACCGTCTGCCCGCGCCGATCCGCGCCGCGCACCGGCTGGCCTCGGCCACCGGTCCTTTGCAGCCGGGCATGGTGGTCCGCTAGCCCGCTGTCATCACCCCGCAGCCGGGGCAGGCTACGTTCTAGCCGCAACTATGGTTGAATAGGGAATTTTCAACGACCTGCTAGATTTCGCCACAAACCTCGTCCATGGGGGGGATATGCTGACCATCGACGATCTTCGGCGACCCGCGACCGACGTCTGTCAGACCATCCTGCATCAGCGCCTGCAGGATGTGTTGAAGCAGGGGCAGGCGCTGCGTGAGAATCCCTCCGCTGAGGAGGCCTTGCACGATACGCGCGTTGCCGTGCGGCGAGCGCGTGTCTGGCTCAAACTCTGCGCACCTCTTCTCGATATTCCGCGCAAGGCAAGGCGCGCCTTGCGCAGTTTCGCACGTGCGAGCGGCCCTGTGCGTGACCTGGAGGTGCAAGAGGCCTGGCTGGCCGGTGTGCAGCTGCGCGGGCATGAGCGTCATGGCGGGCAGGCCCTGCGCGAGCGGCTGGCAGGCGAACATGCGGCCCATCGGGCGGCCCTGTTGGGCACCCTGCCGGAGATGCTGGATGGGGCGCAACGTGCGTTGGAACGCATGCGCCCGCTCGAAGAGGTGGACGAGGAGTCGTTCGGTGCATGGATGGCGGAGCGCTGGATGGACGCCGCCACGTCCTATCTTGCCGACATCCACCACCTGCCCAAGGGGCTGCATTCCTTGCGCCTGGTTGGCAAGCAGCTGCGTTACATGCTGGAGCCGTTGGCGAAGGTCTTGGAGGCCGAGGACGTCCTGCGCCATCTGCGCCAAGGGCAGGATGCGCTTGGGCGGGTGAACGATGCCAGCGTCCTAGCCGCGGCCTTACCAGCCCATGCGGCGGCTCTGCTGGCGGCACGGTTTGAGGAGGACATCCACTTCGCCTTGGAGCAGGATGAGGTCCCGCGTTGGCAACGACCCGCGATCTGGTCGGGCCTGTGTGCGGTCAGTCGAGCCCTGATCGAGGAGCGGGGCGAGGCACTTGCCGCTGTTCATGGCTGGCGTTTGAGCGCGGGTGATGCCTTGGCCGAGGGCCTGCCGCGGATTGGGGTGCAATTGGCTGGCTCCGCAGGGTTTGATGGTTTTGGCCAGCCGCGGCAAGACGGCTGACCCTCAGCTTGGCATGCTTCCCTGTCGGGCCTTGGCGATCAAGCTAGCCTTGAGCCGCTGGAAGCTGGCTTCATCCAGTGGCCGCTGCCCGTAGCAGGCGGCATCCAGGCGCCAAAGATCGGTGGTGGCTGCTTGACCAAGCGCTAGGGGTGCCCCAGCATGCCAGGCACGGCGCAGGGTGTGAGGATCTTCAGCCTGTCGTAGGCGGCGAAGCCAGCGACGCCGGTTTTGCCAGCGCTGCCAGTGGGGACGGACGGTGAGGGCAAGGGCTGGCAGCAGGAGAATACCCACCACCCACGGCAGCCAGGGGCGCACGGCGAGCCAGAGCGGATGCTCCACCCTGATCCGGCTGCCCGACAGCCGCACCAGCCGGAGTTGACCATCCGTGGGGTCGAGGTAGGGCAGGACCAGCTCAGGCAGCGCGATGATACCGCTTGTACGGGGTTCGAGCGTGAAGCGGACCTCTACCCGCTGGCGCAGCGGCTGGGTTGGGTCAATGCCGTCCCGCAGCTTGATGTCCGGCGGGTAGACGCGCAGACTGCCGGTATTGCGCAGGGCTTCGTCGAGCCAGCGTTCGATGCCGCGCGCGGAAAGGCCCTGCCCCTCGATGGCGAGGCTCCAGGTGAACGGCCGTCCGCGCGGCACGGTCTCGGGCAGGGGGGTGGCGCTGAGTGAAAGCAGGCTCACCGGCACGTCCACCGGCAGCAGGGGGTCGAGCGGGTGGGGTTCCATACGCAGCGCGGGCGGGGTCAGGGGAATGCGCTGGCCGCCGCTGACGCGGGCCTCGACCATGGGCGGTTGGAGCGTCAGCGGGCCGGGATAGAGCGGCATGACCCCCCACAGGTGGCGGTGGCGGATGCGCACCCCTTCGGGCATTTGCAGGCGCTCCTGGCGGCTGCCAAGCGGGCGGACGATCACCCCCTGCGGGGTCCAGGGGGCGATGATCTGCTCGATGATGCTGCGGTCGTCCAGCACTTCGACGGTGAGCAGGACCTCCTCGCGCAGCCAGGGGGTGGCGTTGGAGAGGTGGGCGTCGATGCCAAGGTCGGCGCGTGCCTGCGCGCCGAGCGCCAAGAGCGTGGCCAGAAGGATGAATCTCACCATGGCAGGCCCTTACTCATGACTTCGGGCGTCTCGCTGCGCATCATCGCGCGCCAGACAGGCAGGGGTGCGTCGCGCAGCAGTTCCATCTTCTTCTCTGCGGCCTGGCGGTCGGCCTCGGTCAGCGCCAGCGCCCCAGCCACCGTGCCCACTGGCTTGCCGCCGCCCGGACCTCCGGCGGAGAGATCGCCCCCGGAAGCGGCCTCCTCGGTAGGAAAGTCGGCCGTCACGTCCTCGTCGTAGCGCCCGTAATCGGTCAGCCGGCGGCCGGGGGGGCTCTCCGGGCAGGATCGTTGCATCGACCTCTCCTCGGCCTGCTGGCGGGCGAACCACAGGTTGGCCTGGGCCGCCTCATCGTTGGGGCGCAGGCGTAGCACGGCCTCGTAGGCGGCGACCGCGCGCTCCGGGTGGCCAGCCTTGAGCTCGGCGTTGCCCAGGTTGTAGAGGGCATCGGCACGGGTCGTGTCGTCCTGGGCCAGCAGCCAGGCGGTGGTGAAGCTTTGCGCGGCGTGGGCGAAGTCGCCGCGCCGGTAGGCGGCCGCACCCTCGCCAAGACGCGCCTGGGCCCCCGGCTGACGGGCATAGAGCAGCTGGGCCTGGATGAAGTCGCCGCGGGCCCAGGCCGCATAGGCAGTGGCAAGGTCCGGGTCGGCCCAGGCGTCCGTGGGGCTGCCGAGCAGGAAGGCAGACAGCAAGGCCGCAAGGCCCGGCCGGCGTGGGGCGGGGGCATAAGCGAGCATGAGCAGGATGAGGCCCGCCAGCAACGGGACGAGGAACAACTCGCGCCAGGCACGTGTGGCGCCGAGGTCGGGATGACTGGGCAGGGCCCGCAGGTCGGTGGCGAGCGCGCGCAGGTCGTCCTCACCATCCGCCACCCTCACGAATCGGCCGCCGGTGCGCTCGGCCAGTTCCGCAAGCCGTGTCGCATCCATCCGGCTTATCCAGACCTCGCCATCGACCGTGCGGTAGCCTCCGGCCCCGTCCGGGATGGGGGCGCCCTCCGTCGAGCCAGTGCCGAGGATGAACAAGGGGATGCCCACCTCGCGTAAGGATTCCACCGCCGCCAGCAGGGCATTGCCCTGCAGGGCCTCGGTCTCCCCGTCGGTGACCAGCAGGATGGCGCGTCCGTGGCGCGCATCGCCCTCCCCGAGGGCACGCCGGGCCACTTCGAGGGCGGTGGCAAGCTCAGTACCGGGGGCATCCTCCAGCATCGTCAAGCTGTGTTCCAGGCCAAACCGAAAGACTTCGGCATCCCTGGTCGGCGGGATAACCAGCCCAGCGGTACCGGCAAACACGGCAAGACCGAGCGACTCGCCGGAAAGCTGTTCGGGCAGTGCGGATAGCTTCAGCCGGGCACGCTCAAGGCGCGAGGGGGCGATATCGGTCGCCTGCATGGAGGCGGAGACATCGAGCAGGGCTAGGATGCGCATATCATGTCGGGCAGGCACGGACGCCCCAGCCTGCTCCACCGGTAGCCGTGGACCAGCCAGGGCGACGGTCAGCATGAGCCAGGCGAGCGCGTGCATGAGTGTACGGCCGTGACCTGTTCGGGCCTGATCCTCAAGGGCCCATGGGCGCAGAGCGGGGTCGGCGTAATGAAGCAGGCGGGCGCGGCGGCCAAGGCCCGCAAGCCCGAGTGCGAGCGGGACGAGCAGCAGGCCAAAGACCCAGGGCCAGTGCCACTGGATGCTCAGTAGGGTGTTCATGCCGCCCCCCTGGTGCGCAGTTCATGGAGTTGACCCAGGGCGAGCAGGAGCAGGGCCAGACCGAGGGGGATGGGATACCACTCAAGTTTCGCCCGTTCCGTGGGGGGCGGGAGGATGGTGGCCTCGCGCCGGTCGATTTCGGCCAGGATGCGGGCCAGGGTGTCGGCATCCCCGGCCCGGTAGGCCGCTCCTCCGGTGAGCTCGCTCATCTCGGCCAGGGTCGGCTCCCGCAGCCCGTCCGCATCGGTGGTCGGCGGGGTAGGCTCCGGTGTGACAGCGATGCTGTACAGGTGCAGCCCCAAGGCCTGTGCATAGGCCAGCGCCTCGCGCGGGCGCAGGATGCCGCCAGTGTTGTCGCCGTCGGTGAACAGGACGATGGCCGGCGGCGGGGCGCGGTCCTTGATCTGCCGCAGCGCCATTCCCAGCCCCTCACCAATGGCCGTAGCCGCGCCTGTGTTGCCCGGGGTGAGGCGGGCGAGCTGGGCGGCGACCACCGCGCGATCGAAGGTGAGCGGCACGACGGTGGCCGCGGCGTCACTGAACACGATCAGGCCCAGCCGGTCCTGGACACGGGCGTCGATGAAGCCGCGCGCTGCCTCTTTGAGTACCGCCATGCGCGGCACGTTCTTGCCATCCAGCGTCATGTCGTGGATAGCCATGCTGGGCGAGGCATCGATCACAAGCAGGATGTCGCGACCTTCGCCCGTAGGCTCCAGCCAGCCTCCCTCGCTCTGCGGCCGGGCGGCGGCGAGCACCAGCAGGGCCAGAACCAGCAGCAGCCAGCGCCGCGTAGTGGGCGTAGTGCGCGTAGCACCAAGCCCCAGCCGGGCGAGGGCAGGGTGGCGCAGGGTGGCCGGGGCGCGGCTGAAGGCCGCGGGGGTGGCGGCACGCCAGCGCCAGCCCAGCCCCAGAACGACAGGCAGCGCAAGCAAAAGCCAAGGATGGGCGAAGGTGATCATGGGCGCCGGACTGGGTATTCGCCCTTTCCCCTGGCAGGGGAGGCTTGGGCTGCGGGGCTTGGGTGCTCATCACCTCCTCTCCGGCCCTCCTCCCGCGAGGGGAAGGGGGTAAACACCATGCCTAGGAGGGGTGCGAGCTCGGCAAGTGGCATGGCCTTGGCGCCAAAGCGTGCGGTATGCAGATTTTTGATCAGTGTCCGCCAGGTTTGGGCGTCGATGGCGGCGGGCGGGCGCTCGGGATGGAGGTGGGGAAGCCCCAAGTGGCGGCGTATCAGCCGCTCGACCGCCTCCAGCCTGCCCGCACGCAGGGCGCGTCGGACCAGGATCAGGCGCAGGGCCGCTTGCAGGCGGTGACGTAGAAACCAGAGGGTGAGCGCAAGGAGCAGGGGTAGGATCAGCAGCAGCAGGGGGTGGGGCAGTCCGCCCTGGGCCATGAGACCCGTCAGTCCGCCGCTTACTGGGGCGGGGGGGATGATGTCGTGCAGGCCTTCCATCAAGGCGCCCTCGCTAGATGGGTGGCGATCCCGGATAGGTCCGCGTCCGCACCCACAGGTAAAAGACGCGCGCGCAGGCGGTCGGTCAGGGCCTCCAGACGCTTGAAGTGGGTGGCGCGCGCCTCCGAGTAGGCCGTGCGCAGTGCATGGGAGGCGGTATCCAGCTCAATGGTGCCCGCAACCGTTTGCAGGTGCACCCGGCCAAGTTTGGGCAGCTCACGCTCGCTGGCATCCTCGATCGGGCAGAGGGTCAGCTCCGCGCGTGCGGCCAGGCGCTCCAGCAGGACCTCGTCCTCGTGGGTGAGCCCCATGAAATCGGAGATCAGCCACAGCCGCGCCCCTTGCGGTAGGGTGAGTTCCAGCTCGGCAAGGGCCTCGCTCCAGTGGCTTGGGGTGGTCTCTTTTCGCGGTGGGCAGGCAGCACGCAGGGCCTCAAGGGCCGCGTGCAGCGGTGTGCGTCCGCTGCGCGGGGGCTGGGTGGTGTGGGCCTCGCCATCCAGCAGGGTCAAGGCCAGCGCATCCTGTGCCCGCTCCGCGCCGCCGAGGACCAGGGCCGCGAGCCGCGCCGCTTGGGCGGCCTTGAGTCGCACACGGGTGCCGAAGCGCATGCTCGGTCCGCGGTCGAGCACCACCCAGGTGACGGCCTGACGGGCCTCGGCATAGACGCGCACAAAGGGTTTCTGCAGGCGTGCGCTGACCCGCCAGTCGATCCGCCGCACATCATCGCCCGGCTGATAAGGGCGCAGGTCGGTAAAGTCGAGACCAGGGCCTTGGTAGGGTGAGGCCTGTTCGCCGCGTTGCAGCCGGGTGCTCAGGCGCACCGGTTCGGGCAAGCTGACGGTAAGGGCGCCGATTTCGGCCAGGGTCGCATCGCTCAGCAGGGGGGCGTGGATGTTGCCCCCAGCCTTGGGATGCGTCAGCCAGCGTTCAAGGCGTAGGAAGCGCATCGCAGAGCTTGGCGATCAGGGTGTCGCGGTCAAGGCGGGCAAGCTGGCCGGCCGGGCTGAGCAGCAGGCGGTGGCGCAGGGCGTCCGGGGCGATGTCGAGCAGGTCCTCGGGGGTGACGAAATCACGCCCGCGCAGGAAGGCCAAGGCCTGCGCGGCCTGGGCAAGGGCAAGCGAGGCGCGCGGTGAGGCGCCGCAGTCGATCATGCCGGCCGCCTCGGGCACATACTCGGCGAGCCGGCGGGTGGCGGCCACCAGGCGCACAATCCAGGCCTCAAGCTCGGGGACGATGTAGACTTGCTCGACCTGACGACGGGCCGTGAGCACCCAGGCGACGTCGATCTTTGGTGCATCGAGGCGGGTGGCATGGCCGGCACGATGGCGACGCAGGATCTCGATCTCCTCGGCCTCGCTGGGGTAGTCCAGCACCACGTGCAGCAGGAAGCGGTCGAGTTGGGCCTCCGGCAGGGGGTAGGTGCCGGCCTGCTCCAGCGGGTTCTGGGTTGCCATCACCATAAACAGCTCGGGCAGCGGGTGGGAGATGCCACCGATGGTGACCTGATGCTCCTGCATGGCCTCCAGCAGGGCGGCCTGCACCTTGGCTGGGGCGCGGTTGATCTCATCTGCCAGCACGATCTCATGGAACAGGGGGCCCGGCCGGAAACTGAACTGGTGGCTATCCGGGTCGTACACCTCGGCCCCGGTCAGGTCAGAGGGCAGCAGGTCTGGAGTGAATTGGATGCGCTGGAAGCTCGCGTGCACCCCCGCGGCCAGGGTCTTGATGGCGGTGGTCTTGGCCAGGCCCGGCAGGCCCTCGACCAGCAGGTGGCCGCCAGTCAAAAGACTGATGAGGAGGCGATCGAGCAGCGCACGCTGGCCGACGATGACGCTCTCGAGGTAGGTGCGCAGCTGCTGTAGGGGAGGGGTGTCGTTCATGATCGTCTCACTGTGGACCGGCCTCGGTCGGAAGACCGGCGAGTTTCCATTCGGGGTAGCCCTGCGCTAGTCGCCGTGCCTTGAAGCCCCGCTGCCGCAGACGGGCGACGGCCTCGAAGGAGAGTACGCAGTAAGGGCCGCGGCAGTAGACGATCACCTCGCGGTCGCGCGGCAGGCGATCCAGCTGCCTCTCGAGCTCTGTCAGGGTGAGGTTGATTGCACCGGGCAGGTGGTCGGCCTCGAACTCCTCAGGTGGGCGTACGTCCAGCACCGTGACAAGGCCCAGGCGGGAGCGTTCGAACAGCTCGGCGGCCTGCACCGGCTCCAGGCTGTCGTGCACGGTGAGCGCCTTGGCCACCATCTCGCGCACCTCGGCCAGGCGGCGCTTCGCGACGGTGCGCAATACATCCAGCAGCTGCACCACGTCCTCGCCCACGAGCGCATAGACGATGTGTTTGCCCTCCCGGCGCGCACTCACCAGTCCCGCCTGGCGCATCTGCTGCAGGTGCTGCGAGGTGTTGGCTACGCTCAGGCCGCTGATCTTGGCCAGCTGCTCGACGCTGCGCTCGCCCTGGGCGAGATATTCCAAGAGCTCAAGCCGGCGCCCGTTGGAGAGAGCCTTGCCGAGACGGGCGAACTGGTCGTTGAGGTCCTGCTTGAAACCTCGCATGCTCGTTCAATCGATCATTTGAGTTTGTTGATTCTAGCCGTTTGCTGGCGCCGGGCAATCCGCAGCCGGGCGTGTCTGCTTCGGGCGCGGTGAATGATCCCCAGAGGTTGTGGATAACTCCGTGGATGAATCGTGGGTGTTCCGTCCAAGAGCGCATGGGAATGTGCTTGGCGTTGGGTTGGTCATCATTTCACCACATCATGCAACCGCCATGAAATCAATTACTTACGAAAATGCGCAATCTGCTATGCACGCGGTGGCAGTCAATCAAGGACTTACGTGACCCTGCACTCGATGTGTGCATAACTTCTTGCATCGGTCAGCCGATGGTGCTTCCGATCAGGGCAAGGCCGGGGGCGAGGGTGACCACCTCGAAGGTGCGTTTGATGAAGCGGTTGCCCTTGATGATGGAGAGATGCGCCCCTCCAGCGTGCTTTGGCAGGTATGGCGCAGGATGACGCCGATGCCGAGCGCCACACGCTGGCGACTTTGTGCGTCGCCAGGGCGACATCGAACGGTAGATCAAGGAAGATCAGTGCCGGCAGTTGCAACAGCCCCGCTCCCCACCCGCCAGGGTGGAGAGCAGGTTGGCAGCCAAAGCCACAACCAATAAAAGAACATGATCGAGCCATTCCATGATGGGTTCTTTTTGTGTTTAACTCTTCAGAAACGTACGCGGGGTTAGGGAGGAACCATGATGGTGCCGGGCATGGTGATCATGGGCGGGGTTTTGGCGCTGGGGGCGCTAGGCGTGCATGCGGCGGAGCTTTACCGCTGGAAGGAGGCTGGAGGGGCCGTGGTGTATACCGATACCCTGCCGCCGGATAAGGTGCGCGATGAGCACGCGGTGCTCAACCCCCAGGGGCGAGAGGTGCGTGCACTTCCTCCGGAGCTTACCCCCGAAGCACGTGAGGGCCTGCGCCGTGAGGAGGTTCAGCGTGAGGCCCTGCGGCGCGAGGCGCAGAAGCAGGCCGAGCGGGATGCCATGTTGCTCAAGCTCTATGCCAGCGAGTCCTCCATCCTGGAGGCTCGGGATGCCCGGCTGGCGGCGCTGGATGCCCAGCGCAAGGCCCTGGAACATCGGCTGAATGATCAGCATGCCCGCCTTGTGATGCTGGAGGGCCACGAACCCAGCCATGCGGAGATCCCCGAGCTGAAGCGCCGCATCGAGGAAGGCAGGCAGGCGCTCGAGCGCCTGCGACAGGAGCGCCAACGCACGGAAGACACCTTCACCCAGGACCTTGAGCGTTGGCGTGCCCTTAAGCTCGTCTCTGGCAGTGCGCCCCGCTCTCGGCTCAGCCCCTGATCAGGGTGCCTACGCCCTTGTCGGTCAAAAGCTCGAGCAGTACCGCGTGCGGGACGCGGCCGTCGATGATCTGCACCGTCTTCACCCCGCCGCGCACGGCGTCCAGGGCAAACTCGATCTTCGGCAGCATGCCGCCGTAAATGGTGCCGTCCTCGATCAGTCGGTCCACGTCCTTCGCGGTCAGGCCGGTCAGAAGTTTGCCTTGCTTGTCGAGCACGCCGGGGATATTGGTCAACAGCAGCAATTTCTCGGCCTTCAGCACCTGGGCCAGCTTGCTTGCCACCACGTCGGCATTGATGTTGTAGGCCGCGCCATCTTCGCCTACACCCACCGGCGCGATCACGGGAATGAAGTCGGAGCGGTCCAGGATCTCGACAATGGCCGGGTCGATGCGGTCCACTTCCCCCACATGGCCCAGGTCGATGATCTCCGGCTCGGCCATCTCCGGTGTCTGGTGGGTCATGTGCAGCTTCTTGGCCCGCACCAGGCCGGCGTCGCGCCCGGTGAGCCCCACTGCGCGCCCACCGTGGCGGTTGATCAGGGCGACGATGTCCTTGTTCACCAGGCCACCAAGCACCATTTGCACCACGTCCATGGTCTCGCGGTCGGTGATGCGCATGCCCTGGACAAACTCGCCCTTCTTGCCAATCTTCTCCAACACCCGGTTGATCTGCGGCCCGCCGCCGTGCACCACCACCGGATTGAGCCCCACCTGCTTGAGCATCACGATGTCCTGCGCGAAGGCGTTCTGCAGCGCCTCGTCTACCATGGCGTTGCCGCCAAACTTGATGACCACGGTCTTGTCGTGCAGGCGCTGGATGTAGGGCAGGGCTTCAATGAGGACCTTGGCGGTGTTCAGGGCGGTCTGGTTGTCCATGGTAGGCTCGCTTCAGAACGGGTGAGGAAGGCCTGGGGCCGAGTCGGGCCAGGCCTGGCTTAGGCGTGATTTTAACCGGGCGAGGGCCGTTTCGTCCTCGCCTTCGATGCGCAGACTGAGCAGTGGCTGGGTGTTGGAGGCGCGCACGAGGATAAAGCCCTCAGGGGACTCGAGCCGCAGGCCATCGATGCGCAGCAGCCGCTCGTGCGGGAGGGGGAGACGAACGGCCAGCGCATCCAGCAGGGCCGGAAGGTCCAGATGCGCAGGACGCGGGAGCAAAAGCTCCGGCGTGGCGTGGGCACGCGGTAGGCTGTCAAATAGCACCGTGGGCGCTTCGGGATGCGCGGCTAAAAGCCGCAGCAGCCGCACTGCGGCATCCAGGCCGTCATCATAGCCATTGTCGGCAAAGAACAGGTGACCGGATAGCTCGCCCCCGAGGAGCGCGCCGACACGCCGCAGCGCAGCGCGCATATTGGCATGGCCGCTCGGAACGATCTCGACCCTCCCACCTGCGGCCTCGATCGCGCGGCGGGAGGCCCGCGAGCCCTTCACGTCCATCAGGATGATCCCACCGGGGTGTGTGCGAAGGGCCTCGCGGGCGAACAGGACCAGTAGCCGGTCTGGGGCAATGACCTCGCCTCGGCCATCCATGACCACGAGTCGGTCGCCGTCGCCGTCGAGGGCAAGGCCAAGATCAAGAGACTGTTCCACCACCGTGCGCGCCAGTTTGGTGAGGTTTTTGGCCTGTGAGGGGTCGGGGGGGCCATCGGGAAAGCGGCCGTCCACCGCACAATGGAGGGGGACGACCCGCGCGCCCAGGCCCTCGAGCAGGCGCAAGGCGAGCGGGCCGGCGGCCCCGTGCATGGCATCCAGGCCGACCCGCAAGGATCGAGGCAGCGGGTGGGCTGCACCAAGGCGGTCAAGGTAGGCGGGGATAGGGTCGGGCTTGGAGTGATGGCCGGGAGGGCCGTCAGCGGTCATATCACCCAGGGCCTCCCGCACGATGGCCGCCAAGGGCTCGCCGCACACCACCGCACCACCTAGGACCAGCTTTAGACCGTTCCAGGTGGCGGGGTTGTGGCTGGCGGTGATGATGGCCGCACCATCGGCAGCCAGGTGTCGTTCGGCAAAATAGGCCAGGGGAGTGGGCGTGAGGCCAAGGTCGAGCACATCGATGCCGCCCACGAGCAACCCTTCGAGCAAGGCCCGGGCCAGGTCCGGGCTGCTTAAGCGCCCGTCAAAGGCCACGACCAGCGACCGGCCGCCCTCGCGGCGCACATGGCGGGCGATGGCACGACCCAGGCGCAGAAAGTCGTCGGTCGAGATGTCGATGCCAACCTGCCCGCGCAGGTCGTAGGCGTGATGAAGACGGGCAGGGTCGAGCATGGGGGATGGGATCAGTGGCGGCCGGTGGAACCGAAGCCGCCGGTACCGCGCGGGCTTTCGTGGAACTCGTCCACCACCTCGAAGTGGGCCTGCACCACCGGCACGAACATAAGCTGCGCCAGGCGCTCGCCGACCTCGATGGTATAGGGGGCCTGGCCGCGGTTCCACACCGAGACGAACAGCTGGCCTTGATAATCGGAGTCGATCAGGCCGACCAGGTTGCCGAGCACGATGCCGTGCTTGTGGCCCAGGCCTGAGCGCGGAAGGATGACGCCAGCAAGGTTTGGGTCGCCGATGTGGATGGCAATGCCGGTTGGCACGAGCTCTGTTTGGCCTGGGTCGAGGGTGAGCGGGGCGTCGATGCAGGCGCGCAGGTCCAGGCCTGCCGCACCCGCCGTCGCGTATTCGGGCAGGGGGATGGTGGTGCCAAGGCGCGGGTCAAGAATCTTGAGCTGGATGTTATGCACGGCACTGGATACGCTGGATGATGAGTTCGATGAGCTGGCGTGCAAGCTGGAGCTTGCCGGTCTGCGGGAGCTCGACCTGGCCGCCGTTCCACAGTACGGTGAGGGCATTGTCCGCTTGATCGAAGGCGAGCCCTTCACCGACCCGGTTAGCGGCGATCAGGTCAAGTTTCTTGCGCACCAGTTTGTCGCGCGCGTGTTCGAGCACGTGCTCGGTCTCGGCGGCAAAGCCGACCACCAAGGGGCGTTCGGGGAGCGCGGCAACCTCGCTCACGATGTCAGGATTTTTCACCAAGGTGATGGTGAGCTGCTCGGCGTCTTTCTTGATCTTCTCAGGGGCGGCCTCGAGCGGACGGTAGTCGGCCACGGCGGCGGTGCCGATGAAGATGTCGCAAGGCATCCGTGCCATCACTGCATCGTGCATCTGCAAGGCCGTCTCCACGTTGATGCGCGTGACACCCTTTGGGGTAGGCAGGGCGGTGGGGCCGCTGATCAGCACCACTTCGGCGCCGGCCTCGCGTGCCGCCTCGGCCAGCGCATAGCCCATGCGCCCAGAGCTGCGGTTGGAGATATAGCGCACCGGGTCGATGGCCTCGCGCGTAGGGCCAGCGGTGACGACCACCCGCTTGCCCGCAAGTTCGTGTCGCGGCGGGGCCAGATGCTCGGCCAGCCGGGCCACCAGCTCCACGGGTTCGAGCATTCGGCCCTCGCCGTTCTCGCCACAGGCCTGCCCACCGGATGCCGGGCCGAAGAACATCACACCGCGTGCGGCAAGGGTTTGCACATTGGCCTGGGTGGCCGGGTGTGCCCACATCACCCGGTTCATGGCAGGGGCGAGGAACAGCGGAGCCTCGCTGGCGAGGCATAGGGTGGTCAAGAGGTCGTGTGCCATGCCGGCGGCCAGGCGCGCCAGCACGTCCGCGCTGGCCGGGGCAATCAGAATGGCATCCGCCCAGCGAGCCAGCTCAATGTGGCCCATGGCCGCCTCGGCCGTCTCGTCCCACAAGGACGTTCGCACCGTGTGACCAGAGAGGGCTTGCAGGGTGAGCGGGGTGACGAAATGGGTCGCGCCTTCGGTCATCACCACGCGCACCTTCGTGCCCGCATCGCGCAGGCGGCGGACGAGGTCGCAGGATTTGTAGGCGGCAATGCCGCCGGAGATGCCGAGCAGGATGTGCTTGCCAGTAAGGTTCATGTCGGCAGTTTAGCGGTTCATGGCCAAACTGGCATCGTCGGCCAGGTTGAACGAGGTTAGGCTGGTGATCACGGACTGGCCTGAGGATGAGCGTCCGCGGGAAAAACGGCTCGAGCACGCTCCGGCCGCATTGTCTGATGGTCATCTTCCTGCGCCTCGAGGAGGCACTGGGGCGGATCGACGTGCGCCTGCTTGACCACTTCATGGCCGCTGCGGGTGAGCCGGTATTGCTGGCCGAGCGGGGCGTGGTCTGATGCCTCTGCCGTGTGGGAGCGGCGCCTCGCTGCGATCGGGCGAAGGTCAGCGGCCTGAGGGTGGGGGGCTCCTTACTGGTTGGGAATCACGGTGATCTCTACCCGGCGGTTCTGTGCACGGCCCTCGGCGGTGGCGTTGCTGGCGATCGGGCGGCTCTGGCCGTAACCTACCGCGTACATGCGCTCGGGCGCGACTCCACGGCTGGCCAGGTAGCTGCGCACAGCGTTGGCGCGGTTCTCGGACAGACGCTGGTTGCCCTCGACGCTACCGGTGCTGTCGGTATGGCCGGCGATCTCGATGCGGGTACGGTCATACTGGCGCAGGGTTTGGGCCACATGGTCCAGCGTGCGCATGAACTGTGGCTTGATATCGGCGCGGCCCACGTCGAAGCTGATCTGGTCCGGGAAGCTTAGGACGATGTTCTCGCCCTGACGGGAGACATCGATGCCGGTGCCCGCCGTCTGCTGGCGCAGGGCGCGCTCCTGTTCGTCCATGTAGTGGCCGATGGCGCCGCCGGCCAGGCCGCCGACCACCGCACCAACGATGGCCCCCTCGGTCTTCCGGCCTTGCCCGGCGATTGCACTACCGAGGACGGCCCCGGTAACTGCCCCGATGCCGGCTCCGGTGGTGGTCTGGGGGCGTTCCTGATAGGTCTGGCAGCCGGCTAGGGTGACGGCGGCGGCGAGCAGGGGCAGGGCAAGGATGCGAGTGTGCATGGCGGGACTCCTATGTGACGAACGCTGCCTCTGAAGGCTAAGACGCAAAGCGAAGGTTATCAAGTGCGGTCAGCAGGTGCTCTACATCCTGCAGGCTGTGGGCGGCACTGAAGGTGATGCGCAGGCGCGCCGTGCCCTGCGGGACGGTGGGTGGACGGATGGCCGTGACCAGGATGCCGACGTCCAAGAGCCGCTGGCTCAGGTGGAGGGCCTCGCCTGCGTCGCCGACCAGGATCGGCTGGATCGGCGTGGCGGAGGGCATCAGACGCAGGCCGAGCCGTGCGGCACCCGCCCTGAAACGAGCGATCAGGGTGCGCAGGTGTTCGCGCCGCCAGGGCTCCTCGTCGACCAGGCGCAGGCTAGTGCGGGTGGCCTCGGCCAACGCGGCGGGCATGGCGGTGGTGTAGATGTAGGGGCGGGCGGCCTGGATCAACCACTCGATCAGAGCCTGTGATCCGGCAACAAAGGCCCCAGCGGTGCCGAGCGCTTTGCCGAGGGTGCCCATCAGCACCGGGACCTCCATCGCGCCGAGGCCGAAGTGCTCGAGCGTGCCGCGTCCACGTGCCCCGAGCACACCCAGGCCGTGGGCGTCGTCCACCATCAACCAGGCATCGTATCGACGGGCAAGCGCGGCCAGTTCAGGGAGCGGGGCCAGGTCGCCGTCCATGCTGAATACGCCGTCGGTAACGATCAATCGTTCGTTCGCCTCGGCCTCGGCCAGCAGGTCTGCCAGCGCATTGGCATCGGCATGGGGATAGCGCCTAAACCGCGCGCCCGAGAGTAGGCCGCCATCCAGCAGCGAGGCGTGGTTGAGGCGATCCTCGAACACCGCATCACCGCGGCCGACGAGCGCGCCGATGGTACCGAGGTTGGCCATGTAGCCGGTGGAGAACAGCAGCGCTCGTTCGTGCCCCGTGAAGGCGGCGAGTTCCTCCTCCAGCGCCTGGTGTGCGCGGGTGTGGCCGCTGACCAGATGTGCGGCGCCGCTGCCGACGCCATACTCGTCCGCTCCGCGCTTGAAGGCGGCGATGACTTTGGGGTGGCTGGCGAGGCCGAGGTAGTCGTTGCTGCAAAAGCTCAGCACTTGGCGACCGTCCACCACGCGGTGGGGTGTGGTCAGGGCTTCGGCGATGCGCGGGCGGCGGTAGAGATGGGCAGCGCGGCGTTCCGCCAGCCGCTGGCGCAGGCGGTCTTCCTTCATTGGGATGATGTTCGCAACACTTCGCAACACAAAGGTTTTCTGTCCCCTCTCCTCGCGGCCGCCCTGATGCACCCTTCTGTCGCGGCAGAGTGGAATGGGCCAGCCATGGCCATGCACCCAGCTCCTACATGCCTGTCTAGGACCGCTATCAGAGTGTCCCTTTGTCCCAACACTGGGGCGTCTAGACAGACTTCGTTTGATGAACAGCGCGCCCTGTGATCTTCGGGCAGCGTGATTCATGCGCTGTCAAGGCATGGATGCCTTGGCGCACACAAGGGCGTAGGCCCTTGTTCCGCGAAGGCGATCCCGAATTGATGTCGCGGTGAGTTGAAGCCCATGGATGGATTCTTTTAGGTGCACATCGTGTCCATGGCCCCGCAGTTTTGACAGGAGCCACCTTCATGGTGGGCCTCGATGCCTTTTAGCCCTAGGCGGCGGAAGAGTGTCGTGTCGTGGTCCTCGTCCGGGTTGTCGGTGGTCAACAGCTTGCCGCCAAAGAAGATCGAGTTGGCGCCGGCATGGAAACACAAAGCCTGCAGTTCGTCGCTCATCTCGGCGCGTCCGGCGGACAGGCGCACGTAGGACTTGGGCATGAGGATGCGAGCGACGGCCACGGTGCGCACGAATTCGAACGGGTCGAGCTTGGCAGTGCCGTGCAGAGGGGTGCCTTCGACCTGCACCAGGTTGTTGATTGGCACCGATTCCGGGTGCTTGGGCATGTTGGCCAGCTGCTGCAGGAGTCCTGCGCGATCGCGGCGCGATTCGCCCATGCCGATGATGCCACCGGAGCACACGTTCAGACCGGCCTCGCGCACGTGCCGGAGGGTCTCCAGACGGTCATTGTAGGTGCGGGTGCTGATGATGGTGCCGTAGAACTCGGGTGAGGTATCAAGGTTGTGGTTGTAGTAGTCCAGCCCGGCCCGCTTTAGGCGCTGGGCCTGCTCGGCCTTGAGCATGCCGAGGGTGACACAGGTCTCCATGCCGAGCTCCTTGACTGCCCGCACCATGGCCTCGACCATCTCCAGGTTCTTGTCGGTGGGATTGCGCCAGGCGGCGCCCATGCAGAAGCGGGTGGCGCCCTTGGCACGCGCGGCACGGGCGGCCCTCACCACCTCTTCCAGCGACAGCAGGCGTTCTTTCTCGAGGTCGGTGTCGTATTTGGCACTCTGTGGGCAGTAGGCGCAATCTTCTGGGCAGGCGCCGGTCTTGATCGAGAGCAGGGTGCTCAGTTGCACCGTGTTCGGGTCGAAGTGTTCGCGATGCACGCTCTGCGCCTGGTGCAGCAGGTCGTTGAACGGCAGCTCGAACAGGGCGAGGATCTCCTCGCGGCTCCAGTCGTGGCGGATGGCACTCATGGGCTCAGTGTTCCTCCCTGCGTACGGGGACTTGCAGTGGCCGCCAGTCGTCGCGCTGGATCCTGCGCAGGTCGATGATCGACCAAGGGATCAGGATGGCTGCGGCCACGGCCCAGAAGGTCTGGTAATAGCGAATGTCGGAGGGGAAGAAGGTGCCAATCACCACCAGGCTGCCGGTGATGGCGTAAAAGCGGTAGGCTGCCCACTGGGTGTAGTGGCCGACCTTGGGGTTGGGGTGGTGCTTGTTGAGTGCATACAGCAGCATGGAACCGCCGAACCAGAGGATGATCGGAATGATGGCCGCGGCGGTGGCGAAGATCATGGTTCGGCCACTGGCGGAGCCGGCAAGCAGCAGGGGGATGCCGGCGAGGGTGATGACGATCAGGTTACCATAGTTGAACCAGGAGGCCGCGCGGCGCTGCTGGGCTGCGGAAAGGATTTCGCTGCCGGTGCTATGGTTGGGGTGTTGTTCGTGCATGGGATGCCGCCGTGATGCGCTGGGAATGGACCAAGGTGTGCAGCAGTATAACGGAGAGGCTCCTGCCCCGTCGCTGCCTGCTGTGCGATGCCCCGGCGGGGCCGGATCACCTGTGCCCGGCCTGCGCCGCTGAACTGCCCCGGGTGCCGTTGGCCTGCCCGCGCTGCGCCATGCCGGTGGTCACGCCCGGCTCGTGCTCGGCCTGCCTGCGCCAGCCGCCGCCCTTCGACGCCGCCTTCGCGCCCCTGGAATATACTGGCGCGGTGCGCTTTTTGCTCACTCAGTTCAAGTTTCATGGTCGCCTCAGCCACGGCGTTCCGCTGGCCTGCCATCTGTTGGCTTCCGTGCGCGAGCGGGGAGAAGGTCTGCCGCAGGCGCTGCTGCCTATCCCGGTGCACCCGAGGCGCTTGCGCGAGCGCGGCTACAACCAGGCGCTCGAACTGGCTCGGCCCCTGGCTCGTGCCCTCGGCTTGCCTCTGTTGCCCCACGCCCTGGCGCGCGTGCGGTCGACACCGCCCCAGATGACCCTGCCCGAGGCTGCGCGCGCAGCCAATGTGCGCGGGGCCTTTACCGTGCGCGGCAATATCCCGGGACATGTCGCGCTGGTCGATGATGTGCTCACCACGGGGGCGACCACTGGGGAGATTGCGCGTCTGCTCAAGCGCCACGGTTGCCGACGGGTGGAGGTGTGGTGTGCGTGCCGGTCGGTGTAACGGTTTAGCGTGCGGGGCGCGGTAACCTGACCTCGACCCGCAGCCCGCCCAACGCGGGGCTGGGCGTGAAGTGTAGGCGGCCAGCGTAGGCCGCGACGATTTGCCGCACGATGGCCAATCCCAGGCCATGCCCGGGGCGGCTTTCGTCGAGGCGTTGGCCGCGCGGGGTCTCTTGGTTGAGGCGTTCGGTGTCGGCCCCCGGACCATCGTCCTCGATCACGGCCAGGATCCCTTCATGGTCGCAGCTTAGAGTGAGGATGACCCGCTGTCTGGCCCATTTGCCGGCGTTGTCGAGCAGGTTGCCGAACAGCTCGAGCAGATCCTCGCGGTCGAGGGGGAGCATGAGCTGCTCCGGTGTTTGCATCTCGAACGTGAGGTCCCGGTCGCGGTGGACAAGGCGCATGGTCTGCAGCAGTTCCTTGAGTGTGGGCACGGCATCGTGCAGGGTCAGGCCAGTGCTACCGGCCTCACTCCAGCGCGCATGACGCAGTTCGCGCTGAATGATCTCCTCGATCCGCTCCAGGGCCCCCGCAGTCGACGAGGATAGGGGTGTGCCAAGGCTCTGGCGCAGCGCGGCAAGCGGAGTCTTGAGGGCGTGGGCCAGGTCTGCCAGCGCATTGCGTGAACGCTCGAGCCGGCGCGCCTGCCGCTCAATCAGGCGGTTGAGTGCACCGGCTAAGGGACGGAGTTCGTTCAGCATAGGCTCCGGCAGTTGCTGTAGTTCCCCGCGTTCGAGCCGTTCCGTGTCTTCTTCCAATTGCCTGATCGGACGCAGTAGCCAGCGCAGTAGAAGGAACTGCCCGGCCAGCAGCAGCAGGAATAAGCCGAGTGATACGGCCACAAAGCGCAGACGAAAGCTGTTCAGATGGGCGTCGAGGTCGTCCAGGCTCTCGGCCACCAGAAGAATCCCCCCTTGAGGGAGGTCGCGGCGCAGCACCAGCAGAGGCTCCGGTCCGCGCGCGAGGGGGGGCGCGAGGATGTCCCGCGGGGTGTGACGTGTGGCGGGTTGGCTTGGTGCCCTCGCCATCTGTGCACGATCAAGACCTGCCCTCTGGGGTAGGGGCAGGGTGCGGCCCAGGCTCGAGGCGGATGGGGTCGCCCCATGCGCGTCCAGCAGGGTGAAATAATGTCCGCTGCCGGGGCGTTGGTAGATGGGTGGGATCAGGTGCGCGTCCAAGCTCAGCCGACCGTTCTCGAAGCGCAGCGCATCGACCAGCCATTCGGCATCATGCTCCAGGCGGGTGGCGATGTAAGCCTCCGTGGTGATGCGCGGAGCACGTTCGGTGATGCTGCCGTGCAGCAGCACCAGCAGGGCAAGGCTCCCGCCTAGCCAGAGCGCCAGGCGAGCATACAGGCTCATGCTGCGCTTCATTCCTCCTCCCCAGCAAGGAAGACATAGCCTTGGTTGCGGCGGGTCTGGATGCGCTCGCGTCCGAGCTTGGCGCGCAGGCGGTTGATGTAGACCTCTAGCACATTGCTGCCGAGTTCGTGTTCTTCGTCGTACAGTCGTTCTTCCAGCCAGGGCTTGGCCAGCACCTGGCCGGGGTGGAGCATGAACAGGCGCAGCAGGCGGAATTCCATGGCGGTCAAGGTCACGGTCGACCCATTGGCCCGATGCACTTCTTGGCGCTTTTCGTCGAGGAGCAGCCCCCCGACCCGCAACGGGCCGGGGGGCTGGCCGCGTGCGCGGCGCAGCAGGGCGGCCAGGCGGGCCAGCAGCTCTTCGGGATGGAAGGGCTTGGTGAGGTAGTCGTCGGCCCCGGCGTTGAAGCCGTCCACCTTCTCAAACCACGCATCGCGCGCGGTCAGGATCAGCACCGGCAGGGTCAGTCCCGCGCCACGCCAGGTGCGTAGGATGTCCAGCCCTGGACGCACGGGCAGGCCGAGGTCGAGGATGACTGCATCGTACAGTCCTTCCTGACCGAGAAACAGGGCCTCGGCACCGTCTGCGGCACGATCCACGACATAACCCGCCCGCTGCAGGGCTTCTCGCAGCGCGGTCGCCAGGCTGTCGTCATCTTCGGCCAGCAGGATGCGCATGCCTTGAGATGGTGGCGCAAAATGGGCGTCAGGTCGATGGGTTGGTTTGCCGCCGCTCGCCAAAACGTTCGTACAGTACCGGCAGCAGGATCAGGGTCAACAGGGTGGAGCTGATCAGCCCGCCGATCACGACCACCGCCAGTGGGCGCTGGATTTCCGCCCCCGGCCCCTGAGCGAACAATAGCGGCACCAGCCCCAGGGCGGCGATGGTGGCGGTCATCATCACCGGGCGCAAGCGGCGGCGGGAGCCTTCCAGGACTGTGCGGCGCAGATCCAGCCCTTGCTCGCGCAGATGCAGGAAGGTGTTGACCAGCACCACGCCATTGAGCACGGCAATCCCGAGCAGGGCGATGAAGCCCACCGAGGCCGGCACGGAGAGGTATTCCCCGGCAAGATAGAGGGCGAGCACGCCACCGATTAGCGCCAGCGGTACATTGACCATGACCAGCAGGGCCGGGCGCAGTCTGCCGAAGGTGGTCACCAGCATGCCAAGGATCAGCAGCAGGGCAATGGGCACCACGATGGCCAGACGCTGCATGGCGCGCTGTTGGTTCTGGAACTCGCCGCCCCAGGTCAGGCGGTAGCCTGGCTCCAAGGGTACGGCCTGCGCCACCTTCTGCTGGGCCTCTTGCACGAAGCCGGCGAGGTCGCGGCCGCGCACATTGCAAAGAATGATCACGTTGCGCTCGGCTTGTTCGTGCTGGATCAATACCGGGCCATCGATGTTTTTCAGCCGGGCGAACTGACCGAGGCTTACCTCGGTACCGTCCGCCAGAAGGATGGGCAAGGCCGCGAGGTCTTGGGGTGTCTGTCCGGCGGGCGCCTTGATGATCAGCGGGATGCGCCGCAGGCCCTGCTGGATCTCGCCCACTTGCAAGCCCTCGAGCTGGGCGCGCAACAGCTTGGCCACCTCGTCCACCGACAGGCCCAGGCGGTTCAGTTCGGGGCGGTCGAGTTCCACCTGCAGGTAAAGCACGCCCTCGGCCTGGGTGGTGAACACATCCTCCGCACCCTCGATGCCCTTGAGGGTGGCGGCGATGGCGGCGGCCTTCTCGTTGAGGATGGTCAGGTCAGGGCCGAACAGGCGGATGGCGACATCGCCGCGCGCGCCGATGATCATTTCCGAAACACGCATTTCGATGGGCTGGGTGAAGCCGTAGTCCACGCCCGGGAAGTTCGCCATGACCGCGCGGATACGGTCCATCAGCGCATCCTTGTCAGCGACCTCCCAGTGCTCGCGTGGCTTGAGCACCAAGAAGCTGTCGGTCTGGTTCAAGCCCATCGGGTCCAATCCCAGCTCGTCGCTGCCTGCGCGGGCGATGATGGCTTCGATCTCGGGCACTTGAGCAAGCAGCGCCTGCTGCACGCGCTGATCCAAGGCGAGCGAGGCATCCAGGTCGATGGACGGGGGCTTTTCGAGTTGCAGGATGAGCGAGCCTTCATCCATGGTTGGCATGAAGGTCTTGCCGGCCTGGATGAGGGCGCCGGTCGCCATCACCACGCCGATCAGCACCCCGCCCATGAGGGTGCGGGGATGACCAAGGGCCCAGTGCAGGGCGGGGTCGTGCAGCTTGTGCAAGGCTTGCACGAGGCGGGATTCATGCTGGGTGCCGGGTTTGAGCAGCCAGGTGGAGAGCGCCGGGATGATGGTCAGCGAGAACACGAGCGAGGCGCCCAAGGCAATGATGATGGTCACGGCGACGGGGGAAAACAGCTTGCCCTCCAGTCCCTGCAGGGTGAGCAACGGCAGGAATACGGCGGCGATGATGAGAATGCCGCTGCTGACTGGCTTTGCTACCTCGTGGGTGGCCGTGCGCACGGTGTCGACCAGGCTGTGCCCATGCTGCTGGCCGAGGCGGGCGACGATGTTCTCCACCACCACCACGGCGGCATCGACCAGCATGCCCAGCGCCACCGCAAGTCCGCCCAGACTCATCAGGTTGGCGCTCATGCCAAGTTGGCGCATGGCGAGGAAGGTGGCGAGCGCAGCGAGTGGCAAGACGATGACCACGGCGATGGAGGCCCGTGCATCGCCAAGAAACAGCACGAGCATGATGATCACGAGCACCACGGCCTCGAGCAGGGCCTTGCTCACGGTATGGATGGCCTGGCCGGTCAAATCGCCCCGGTCGTAGAACACCTCGATGCGCACCCCCTCCGGCAGGGAGGGTGCCAGTTCGGCCAGGCGTGCACGTACGCCCTCGACCACCGCACGCGCGTTCGCGCCGCGCAGGCCGAGCACGAGTCCCTGCACAGTTTCGCCTTGGCCGTTGTGGGTCACGCCGCCATAGCGGGTCATTGCGCCCAGGCGCACCTCGGCCACATCCGCCACACGCACATCGCCGTCACGGGCGGTTGGTATCCGCAGTTCGGCGATGTCCTCGAGGGTGGTCAGACGGCCCATGACCCGCACCAGCAGGGTCTCTTCGCCGACGGCGAGCCGTCCGGCCCCGTCGTTGCGGTTGTTGAGTTCAAGGGTCGCACGCAGGGCATCCAGGGTCACGCCATGCGCGGCCATGCGGGCCGGATCGGGGGCGACCTCGAAGGTCGTGACTCGTCCACCGAGGGCGTTGACGTCGGCCACGCCCGGGACGGTGCGCAGGGCGGGGCGGATCACCCAGTCGAGGAGGGCGCGCCGTTCGGCCAGTGGCAGGTCGCCCTCGATGGTGAACATGAACATCTCGCCGAGTGGGGTGGTGATGGGCGCAAGTCCACCCTCGAGCCCGGCGGGTAGATTGTTCATGATCCCAGCCAGGCGCTCGCTGACTTGCTGGCGGGCCCAGTAGATGTCGGTGCCGTCTTCGAAGTCGAGGGTGATGTCGGTCAGACCGTACTTGGTGACCGAACGCAGCATGGTCTGCTTGGGCAAGCCGAGCAGTTCGGTTTCGACGGGGATGGTGACCTGCCGTTCGACCTCCTCCGGCGTGAGGCCGGGGGCCTTGAGGATGATTTTCACCTGCGGCGCAGAGACGTCCGGGAAGGCGTCGATCGGCAGGTTCAGCATGGCGTGCATGCCCAGAGCGGCTAGCAGTGCGCCGAGCAGAAGGACGAGTAGGCGATTGCGCAGGGCGAGATCGATCAGGCGGTTGAGCATCATTCGGTCCCACCACGTGCCTGCCAGGCGGACTTGAGGGCGATTGCGCCTTGGCTGACCACACGGTCATCTGCCTTGAGCTTGCCTTCGACCAGTATGGTGTTGCCATCCCGTCCCTGCTGGACCACGGGGATCGGGAGCAGGGTCTGCTCACGCTGCACGAACACCATGTCCTGACTGTCGATGCGCACGATGGCCGAGGCGGCCACCTGCCAGCACGCCCCTGTTTCTGAAAAACGCACTTGTACTCGCTGCCCGGGACGCAGGGCACTGCCGTTGTCGAGCTCGACGCGTACCCGCACGGTTTGGCGCTCGGGATCGGCCGTCAGGCCGACCGCCAAAAGGGTGCCATCGACATCGCCCGGCAGAATGCGGGCGGACTGTCCGGGGCGCAGGAGCGCGGCCTGCTCCAGCGGGACCTCGGTCTCGATCCAGCGGCGGTTGGTGTAGGCTAGTTCGGCGGTGGCTTGTCCCTCCTCCAGCCACATGCCGGGTGCGGCATTGAGCATCAGCAGGGCGCCATCTCTTGGGGCACGCAGGGTAAGTTCGGCCAGGCCTGTACCGTCAGCGGGCAGGTGATCCGGGTCCATGCCCGCAAGCTTCAGACGCGCGGCCAGTCCTTGGGTTTCCACGTTGGCCCGGCGCAGGGCGCTCTCGGCCTCGCGCACGCGGCGCTCGATGCCGATCCCTTCCTTGGCCAGTCGCTGCTCGCGCACGAGCGTCTGTCGGGCAAGGTCCTCGTTGACGCGGGCACTCCGGTAGTCCTGAACCAGCTGCACCAGGGTCGGACTGAACAAGGTCACGAGGGGGGTCCCCGCCGCAACCGTCTTGCCGGTGCTGGCATGCACGCGCGTGACGCGCCCAGCAAGCGGTGCGACCAGCAACTCGTGGCCATCCGGGGGGAGCACGACCCTGCCTGGCCAGGCGGCACCGTAGGATGCCTGGGCGGCTGTTGGGGTGGCGAAGCGCAGGCCGAGGGCCTCGATCTGCGTGGGTGACAGGGTGAGGGTGTCGGCGGCCTGAGTCAGACCTGCGGCCAGGGACAGGGCAAGGCTGAGCAGGAGGGAACGGTGGGTCATGGCAGGACTCCCTGGGCCTGGTTGTGGCGTGCGATCCAGCGGCCGACCTCGAGCCTGCCCAGTTGTGCCGTGCGTTCGGCATCGAGGGTACGCCGCAACACGCTTACATAATCGATGATATCCATCTCTCCCTCTTCCAGGCGGCGGCTGGCAAGCCGTCTCTCCTCGCGTGCGGCGAGGGCGCGTTTTTCTGCCATTTGGGCCTGAAGTTGGGCGGACTCCAGCCCAAGGGCGGCCTGCTGGCGTGCAAGCATGAGCTCGCGCTCGATTCGGGCCAGGCGTACGGCCGCCTCGGTCTCGGCATAGCGAAGGGCGGTCTCGGCCACCTGCCGGTGGCGCTCCCAGGGCAGTGGAAGATTCAGGTTGAGGCTGATGGTGTCCAGCGCTGGGCTGCCGGGGGGTTCTTCATGCCTCGCCTCCATCCCGAGTGTGGGTGAGCCCTTGGCGGCCAGTGTGCCGGTGCGGCGCTCGGCTTTGGCTCGCTCGAGGGCGAGGCGGGCCTGGGCCCAGAGGGGGTGAGTTTCGATCGGCTGTTCGGCGGCTGCGGTTTCCAGCGGCAGGGCCGGTGGGGCGTCCTGGCGACTGATCATGCGCCAGGAGGCCAGGGCCAGACGGGTCTCGGCGCGTGCGGAGGCCAGTTGCTGGTCGAGATCGAGGATTTCCCCTTCCAGCGTCACCAGGTCGGCGCGCGGACGCTCGCCGAGGGCGACTAGGCGCTTGAGCCGATCCAGCGCATGGCGTGTCTCCTCGCTTGCGACCTGTAGGGCTTTGGCTGAGGCCTGCGCCAGCACGACCTGCCAGGCGGCCTCGCGTAGCTGTCCAGCGAGGTCCAGTTGGAGCGCGCGCATATCCTCGCGCGCCAGGCCATCGATGCTCATGGCAAGTTGGCGGTGGGCATCGCTCTGGCCAGGTCGCCACAGTGGGAGCTCGACGCCTGCGCGCCATTCGCGGTATTCGCCGAAGCTGCCGTCCTCGCGGCCGCCCTGGGCGCCCAGGGTTAGTGTGGGGGGTGCGGCGAGCAGTCCCTCGGCCTGTTCCAGCACGGCCCGTGCCTCAGACTGGCGGGCATCCACCAGGGTCTGTTCGGGGGCCTGGTGCAGGAGCAGGTCGAGGGCCTGCCTGAGCGTGATCTCGTTTCCAGCCAGCAGGGAGGTTGGCAGGAGGAGCAGCAGCAGGGTGAGGGCATGTTTGTTCATGCCCTGATTTGAGCACAGGCTGGCTTAAAGCAAGCTGAATGCGGTGGTGTCAGGTCAGGTTTGCGGCGAGGGCCTGTCGCACGGGTGCGGTATCCGGTTGCACGCCGCGCCATCGGCGGAAGCTCTCCGCCGCTTGTTCGACCAGCATACCGAGGCCATCTAGCGCCAGGCGCGCGCCATGGGTGGCAGCCCAGCGCTGAAATGGGGTGGAGGTCGTGCCGTAGGCCATGTCATAGGCCACCGCCTCTTCGTTCGCCAGCAGGTCATTGGGCAGGGGGGGCAGCTCGCCCGCGAGGCTGGCGGAAGTGCCGTTGATGACGAGGTCGAAGGTCTTGTCGAGGGCGTCGAATCCGCAGCCACGCACGGGGCCGAGGTCGGCGAAGGCGGCGGCGAGCTGGACGGCCTTGTCGGCGGTGCGGTTGGCGATGACCAACTCGCGCGGGCGCTCGGCCAGCAGGGGGGCGAGTGCGCCGCGCACCGCGCCCCCGGCGCCGAGGATTAGCACGCGCTTGTTCTCGATGGTTGCGCCCTGTTTGAGCAGGTCGCGCACCAAGCCCGTGCCGTCCGTGTTGTCGCCCTCGATGGTGCCGTCCGCATGGAAGATGAGCGTGTTGACCGCGCCGGCGCGGGCCGCACGCTCGCTGAGCTGGTCGGCGAGCTCGTAGGCCTCTAGCTTGAATGGCACGGTGACGTTCAGTCCCCGCCCCCCTTCGGCGCGAAAGCGCAACACCGCCTCGCGGAATCCGCCTAGTGGGGCGAGGATGCGCTCGTAGCTCATCGCCTGCTTGGTTTGCTTTGCGAACATGGTGTGGATGAGGGGGGACTTGCTGTGGGCGATGGGGTTGCCGATGACGGCGTAGCGATCGGTCATGATGAACGTGCGATGAAAAACCCCGGCCAGGCCGGGGTCGTTTTGCCAGAAGGGGCGGACATCACTTGCCGCGGCCTTCGATCAGTCGTTGGATCATTGGCGTTAGGATCAGCTCCATGGCGAAGCCCATCTTGCCGCCTGGGACCACGATGGTGTTCGGGCGGGACATGAACGAGCCTTGGATCATGGACAAAAGGTAGGGGAAATCCGCGCGTTTCGGGTCACGGAAGCGGATCACCACGAAGCTCTCGTCCGGGGTTGGGATGTCGCGGGCGATGAATGGGTTGGAGGTATCCACCGTGGCCACGCGCTGGAAGTTCACGTCGGTGCGCGAGAATTGCGGCGTGATGTAGTTGATGTAGTCCGGCATGCGACGCAGGATGGTGTCGACGATGGCCTCGGCGGAGTAGCCGCGTTCCTTGTTGTCGCGGTGGATTTTTTGGATCCACTCCAGGTTGACCACCGGCACCACGCCCACGCCCAGGTCGACATACTGGGCGACGTCCACGCTGTCGGTTTTCACCAGGCCGTGCAGGCCTTCATAGAACAACAGGTCGGTGCCTTCGGGGATGTCTTCCCATGGGGTGAACTCGCCGGCCTTGAGGTTGGTGCCCAGACGGGCGTTGTGCTCGGCGGCCTCCTCGTCGCTGTGCAGGTAGTAGCGTCTTTTGCCGGTGCCATCCTTGCTGTAGGTCTTGAAGAGTTCGGCCAGCTTGTCGAAATGGTTGGCTTCCGGGCCGAAGTGGCTGAAGTTCTTGTTGCCCTCAGCTTCGGCCTTTTTGACCGCCTCGCGGAATTCGGCGCGGTTGAGGCTATGGAAGCTATCGCCCTCGATGATGGCAGGGTTGATCTTCGCGCGGCGGAAGATTTGCTCGAAGGCGCGCTTGACGGTCGTGGTGCCGGCGCCGGAGGAGCCGGTCACCGCGACGATGGGATGCTTCTTGGACATGGAGGGTCTCCCTGGAGTTGATGCTAAGCAAAGGTTAAGGAAAGCGAATCAATAAGCAATCATCCATCTTTGATGGTTGGGGCTTACCCCCTCGCCTTCTCCCCGCCAGGGGAAGGGCGCGTCATATGCTGGGCGTCTCGGCGTTTTTGGGCAGGCCGTTGGGAGAGGCCTTCAACGGCCTGGCAAGCCGTGGAGGGCTTGCTCGAAGATCGAGCACGCCTGAAAAACCCGTGGTTTTTCAGCTTGGCTTGCCGCGAGGCCAGTTCGCGATCGCCTTCGCGGATCGAGGGCTTAGGCCCTTGTCCGCGCCAAGGCACGCATGCCTTGGCCGAAAAGCGCCGAATGAGCGTTCGATCTTCGGATGCCCGGAGGGTTTTCTCCTCGGGCCCTGTGGTCGTCCATGGCCGAGGCCTTGGCGAGGTACGATCCAAGATACACTGCCTTGAGCCGAGTTGAAAAAGGGCAGGAGAAACGCTCTTTCGTGCCTGTGCAATGGATTCTAAGCCCTTGTCACAGTCTTGACAAAAATTGGTGCACGCTGCCTTGGATTTCAGGGTTTGCGGATATAGAGCAGGTCCCAGACGCCATGCCCGAGGCGCAGGCCGCGTCGTTCGAATTTGGTTTCTGGGCGCCATGCGGGGCGCGTTGGGGCAAAGGCCCCGGGTCCGTTCGCGTTTTCGAACGCGGCGCTCGCCTCCAGCACCTTGCGCATGTGTTCGGCGTAGTTTTCCCAGTCGGTCGCCAGGTGCCATAGCCCGCCGGGTTTGAGGCGCGAGGCGACCAGCTCGGCAAAGGCCGGTTGCACGATACGGCGTTTGTGGTGGCGGCTCTTGTGCCAGGGGTCGGGGAAGAACAGCAGCAGGCGGTCGAGGCTGGCCTCGGGGATGCGGTTCTTCAATAGTTCCACTGCATCCGTGTTGGCTACGCGCACATTGGTCAGGTTCTTCTTCTCGATGAGCTGCAGCAAGTGGCCGACGCCAGGACGGTGCACTTCGACGCCGATGAAGTTGAGCTCGGGGGCCGCCTCGGCCATTGCCGCGAGCGACTCGCCATTGCCGAAGCCGATCTCCAGCGTTACCGGATGGTCCTGACCGAACAGGGCATGGAAGTCGAGCGGTGCCTCGTCTACGGGGATGCCGAAGTGTGGCAACAGCCTCTCTAGCGCGCGCTGTTGGCCGAGAGTGAGGCGGCCTTCGCGGCGGACGAAGCTCTTGATGGTTCGTCGGTGGAGCGTATGTTCGATCGCCTCGGACATCAGAAGAACAGTCCGTCGGTGGGCGAGGAGGCGGAGGCGAAGCGGCGGCGTGGCATGCGGCCGGCCTTGAACGCCATGCGGCCGGCCTCGACGGCGCGCTTCATGGCGCTGGCCATCATCACAGGATGTTTCGCCTCGGCGATGGCGGTGTTCATCAGCACACCGTCGCAGCCCAGTTCCATCGCGATGGTTGCATCCGAGGCCGTGCCCACGCCGGCGTCGACGATGATGGGCACCTTGGCGTTCTCGACGATGGTGAGGATGTTGTACTTGTTCTGCACACCAAGGCCCGAACCGATTGGGGCGGCCAATGGCATGACGGCCACACAGCCGATCTCTTCTAAGCGTTTGGCAATGATGGGGTCATCGGAGGTGTAGACCATGACATTGAAGCCTTCCTTCACCAGGATCTCGGCGGCTTTCAGGGTGGCGGTGACGTCGGGGTAGAGGGTTCGCGGGTCGCCGAGCACCTCCAGCTTGACCAAGTCGTGCCCATCCAGCAGCTCGCGCGCCAGGCGGCAGGTGCGTACTGCATCGTCCACGGTGTAGCAGCCGGCGGTGTTCGGCAGCAGGGTGTATTTCGATGGCGGCAGCACGTCGAGGAGGTTAGGCTCGTTGGGGTTTTGCCCGAGGTTCACGCGGCGCACGGCCACGGTAATGATCTCCGCCCCGGCGGCTTCGGTGGCCAGGCGAGTCTCCTCCATGTCCTTGTATTTGCCGGTGCCGGTGAGCAGACGGGACTGGTAAGCGCGGCCGGCGATGATGAGCGGATCGTCAAAGGTGGTCATGCGGTGTGCTCCTCGAGGGCATAGGGCAGGGGCAGGCGCGCAAGCTCGGGGCCATCCACGGTGCCAAGATGCAGCGCGCCTTCCGTCAGGACGGGCAAGCGTAACACGGCGAGCAGCACGATGCCGCCGTCCGGATGGGGGGCGGCGCGCACCACCGTGCCGACGGCCGTTTCGGGGGTGTCACCGAACACGGGTTGACCGGGGTGGGCGTGTTCTGCGGTCTTGGCCCGCAGTAAGGCCATGCGCCGGTTGGGTTTGCCAAGGTAGTGCATGCGCGCCACCACCTCCTGGCCCGGGTAGCAGCCCTTTTTGAAGCTGACCCCGCCGATGCGCTCGAGGTTGACCATCTGTGGCACGAAGGCCTCCACGGTCTGCGGATAGACCTCGGGCAGGGCGGCGAGGGTGTCGAGCAGATCCCAGTATAGGGTGCCGGTCGGCACGGCATGCACGTCAAGGCGCTGCCAGAGCTTCTGCATGGGCTCCAGCTCGCCGAACAGTTCGAAGCGGGGGATGTGGCCTGGTACGCGGATGATGGTCACCCCACGGGTGGTGCGTGTGTCGTCGATGGCGGTCGGTGGCTCGTCCCAGGCCTCGTGCAGCAGCCGCTCGGCGCGCTCGCCGGCCAGGCCGAAGCGCACCAGGGCTTCGCCGGCGGATTCCAGCGTCGCCTTGCTGCGCAGGACGAACATGCGCAGACGTTTGAGGGTCGGCTCGACCAGCTGGCGCGGCAGGGTCAGGTAGTACACGCCCTCACGGCGAAACAGGCGCATGATGGCCAGCATGCGGCCCTTTGGGGTGTTGAGGCTGGTCAGCTGGCTATGCCCCTCGTGCACCTTGCGCACGTCGTTGGAGAGCATGTTCTGCAGGAAGGACTCGGCATCCGCGCCCATCACGACGATCAGTCCGCGATGGCCGAGATCGGCCATGATCTCGCCTGTGAGGGGCAGGGCAAGCTCTTGGTTGGGGTTGCCAAAGTGGGCAACATGGGCGTTTTCCTCATCCCACTCGGCACCGCGCTGCTGCAGAAAGGTTTTCCACTCGGGTTTCATGGGGCTCTCCGGAGGGTTTGCCAGTCTGGAAAGGGTGGGGTGTTCGAGGCATCTTAGCAGGATAATGCGTTCCGTTGCGGCCCATGTCCGCGACGGGCTTGGAAGATCGATCGCTTATCGTGGATAGATCTTTGTGTAGGCCGTCTATGCAGGCTGTTGCAAATGTGCTTTGACGGCCTGGGCGTTGTACTACGCTAGAGCAGTGCAGCCTGGCAAGGTTCAAGGAGATGAGATGCGCAAACACGCACCCATTTTGCTCCTGCGGCCCCGCCGCTCGCCCATGTTGTTGGCCGCCATCCTCCTCATCCATGGGCTAGGCGTGCTGGCGCTGGGGTTGTCATCCTTGTCTACGCCTGTTGTCTTGGGGCTTGTCTTTGCCCTTGTGGGTGGCGCCGTGCTTGCCTTTTCGGCCGTGTGGCCGGTGAGGGAGCTGCAATGGGGCGATGGGGTCACCTGGCGCCTGGTTCTTGCCAACGGCCAAGTGCGCCGGGCATTGTTGGATGTGCATGCCAGCCGCAGCCTGCCATGGTGGGTGACGTTGGTCTTTCGGCTGGAGGATGGCGCACGCCTGCATGTGATGTTGCCGCGTGATGCCCTGCCGGCGGAGGACTTCCGGCGTTTGCGTGTGCGCCTGCGGGTGGAGGCGAGGGCCCTTGCAAGCGGCCTGCCTTCGGGCCGATGAAGCCGTACTGCTTGCGTTGGAGTGTCCGTGCCTTGGGCGGGATGCGCTGAGTGATCGAGTGCTATGCGGCTGTGTTGGCATAAAGCTGGTGTAGTCGCGCTACTTGTGCTGCCAGGTCCTCGGGGGTGCCACGGTTGTCGATCACTTCGTCCGCCCGCGCCAGCCGGGTCTGGCGACTGGCCTGGGCGGCGAGCATGGCGCGGGCAAGGGGGAGCTCCATTCCATCCCGCATCATCAGTCGTTCAAGCTGGAGGTCTTCTGGCACATCCACCACCAGCACGCGGTCAAGCAGGCTATCGTAGGCCCCTGTTTCAACGAGCAGGGGAATGACCACCAGGGCGTAGGGCGGTGGCGGGATGTGCTGGTGCAAGGCCGCTAGCCGTTGTTGAACCTCGGTCCGGATGCGGGGGTGGAGGATGGCCTCGAGTGCTTGGCGTGCTGTTGCATCGGCAAAGATGCGCTGACGCAGCCAGGGGCGGTTGAGGCTGCCGTCCGGATTGAGGGCCTTGGGGCCGAAGCGGTCGACGATCTCGGTCAAGGCAGGCTGGCCGGGGGTGACCAGCTCACGGGCGATCAGGTCGGTGTCGATGATGGGGGTGCCGTGTGCGGCGAACAGGGTGGCGACGGTTGACTTGCCGCTGGCCGCCCCGCCGGTCAGGCCGATCACAAGCATGGCTTACGGACGGATGCCACCGCCAAGATAGAGTGCGGTGATGTTTTGCCCCTCGAAGAACCAGATTAGACCGGCGATGGCGAGGTAGGGGCCGAAGGGTATTGGCGTGTTTTTGTCTTGTCCGCGCAGCAGCATCATAGCGATGCCGAGGATGGCACCGACCAGGCTGGAGAGCAGGATGATTCCCGGCAGGGCCTGCCAGCCCATCCACGCCCCGAGTGCGGCCAGCAGTTTGAAGTCACCGTAGCCCATGCCTTCCTTGCCGGTCAGCAGGCGAAAGCTGTGGTATACGGTCCACAGTGCGAGGTAGCCCGCCGCTGCGCCGATCACCGCATCCGGTAGACTGGCGAACATGCCGCTCACGTTGAGTAGTAACCCCAGCCACAACAGGGGCAGGGTCAGTTGGTCTGGCAGGAGCATGGTGTTCAGGTCGATGACCGAAAGCAGCAGCAGCCCCCAGACGAACAGCAGGGCAAACAGCAGTGGCCAGCCGAACGGCACTTGGGTGGCTGTCAGCACGGCCAGCCCGGCGGCGGCGGCCTCGACCAGGGGGTATTGTGGTGAGATGCGAGTCATGCAGGCCGAGCAGCGCCCGCGCAGCAGCGCGTAGCTGAGCAGTGGCAGGTTTTCCCACCAGCGCAGCGGGTGGGCGCAGTTTGGGCAGTGCGAGGCAGGGAAGGCGAGGTTGAAGCGGTTTTCCGTCGCCGTGTCCACCGGCTGGCCGAGGAGGGCTTGGCACTCGGCCTTCCAGCGTGCCTCCAGCATCTTTGGCAGGCGCAGGATGGCCACGTTGAGGAAGCTGCCCACCACCAATCCGAGCACGGCCAGGCTGGTGTAGAGCAGGGTGGGGGAGGTTGCGAGGGTGTGGAGCAGGGTGTCCATGCGCTTACACCACCGAGCCGAGCTTGAAGATTGGCAGGTACATGGCGATCACCAGGCCGCCGACCACGATGCCGAGGAAGGCCATGATCATTGGCTCCATGAGGCTGGACATGGCGTCGACCATGTTATCCACCTCTTCTTCGTAGATGTCGGCGACCTTGCCGAGCATTTTGTCCAGTTCGCCGGTTTCCTCGCCAATGCCGACCATCTGCACCACCATCATGGGGAACAGGCCGGATTGTTGCATGGACAGGCGCATTTGCTGGCCCTGTGCGGTCATATCGCGCATCTCCAGGACTGCTTTTTCGTACACGTAATTGCCGGTTGCACCGGCCACTGAGGCCATGGCTTCGACCAGCGGCACGCCGGCGGCGAACATGGTCGACAGGGTGCGGGCAAAGCGTGCGATGGCGGCCTTGCGGGTGAGTGGCCCGATCAGCGGCAGGCGCAACACCAGACGGTCCAAGGCCTGATTGAAGGCCGGTGAACGCTTTTTGAAGAACATAAAGGTGTAGATGGCCGCGCCGATGCCGCCGAAGATCATCCACCAGTACTTCTGGAAGATCTCGGACAGGCCGATCACCATCAGGGTGAAGGCCGGCAAGTCGGCCCCAAAGCCGGAGAACAGTTCCTTGAACTGTGGGATGACGAAGATCAGCAGGATGGCGGTGACGATGAAGGCCACTACCAACACCGCGATCGGATAGAACAGTGCTTTCTTGATTTTCTTTTTCAGGCTTTCGGTCTTCTCTTTATACACCGCGATGCGTTCGAGGATGGCCTCCAGCGCACCGGCATCCTCGCCGGCCTTGACCAGGCTGACGTACAGTTTGTCGAAGTAGAGTGGGTGGCGGGCGAGGGCATTGCCGAGCGAGGTACCTCCGGCCACGTCGTCCTTGATCTCATTGACCAGCTTGGTCATGGCCGGGATCTCCGCGCTTTGGGCGATGATCTCTAAGCCTTGCAAGAGTGGCATACCGGCCTGCAGCATGGTGGCCAGCTGGCGGGTGAAGGTGGCGATGTGCGCTGGCTTGATGGCCTTGCCCTTGCCGCCGATCAGTGGCTGCGGTTTCTTCTTGACTTTCAACGGCAGCGTGCCCTGCTGGCGGAGGATATTGCGGGCCTGCATCTCGCTGGTGGCGAGCACTTCGCCATGGATGCGCTTGCCTGTCTTGTCTTTCCCTTCCCAAACGAAGGTGATCTTGTTCTCACCTGCCTGTGCCATGGCTTGCCTCTCTATGCTTGGGTATCCGCTGGGTATGGTAGGGGTGCCCGGGGAAGTGTGACCGTGCGTTGTTCCTGTGGTCGCTCATCCGTCATTGTGGCGGCCGTCGATGGCTGCTGGTTTGCGGCCAAGGCAAAGGCGTTGCGACGACGCTTTTTGTGAGTCGTAAGCGAAGCCATTCGGTCATCGCTCGGGTTTGGTTTGCCACGGGTCATGGGCCTTGTGTTGACGCGTATGCCCTGTTCTCAATCCTTTGTCACGTTGTTCAGCTCTTCCAAGCTGAGGATGCCGGCCTTCACCTTGAGCAGGCCGGCCTCGCGCAGGGTGAGGACACCTTCCTTGCGTGCTTGGTCGGCCAGGTCGATCGAGGTGGCGCCGGACATGATCAGGCGCTGCATTTCCTCGGAGATGGGCATGACCTGGTAGATGCCGGTGCGTCCTTTGTAGCCATTGTTGCACAGCTCGCAGCCCACCGCTTTGTAGATCGTGAGGCCCTTGTCCACGTCCTGCGGTGTGAAGCCTTCGCGCAGCAGCTCTTCTCGCGGTACCTTCACTTCCGTTTTGCATGCTGGGCACAGTTTGCGTGCTAGGCGCTGAGCGATGATGAGGATGACTGAGCTGGCGATGTTGTAGGGTGGCACGCCCATGTTGGCCAGGCGGGTGAGGGTCTGGGGTGCGTCGTTGGTGTGCAGGGTGGATAGCACCAGGTGGCCTGTCTGTGCCGCTTTGATGGCGATTTCGGCGGTCTCCAGGTCGCGGATCTCGCCCACCATGATCACATCCGGGTCTTGGCGCAGGAAGGCGCGCAGTGCTTCGGCGAAGGTCAGGCCCGCCTTCGGATTGACGTTCACCTGGTTGATGCCTGGCAAGTTGATCTCTGCTGGATCTTCGGCGGTCGAGATGTTGCGATCCTCTGTGTTGAGGATATTCAGGCCGGTGTACAGGCTCACTGTTTTACCCGAGCCGGTTGGTCCGGTGACCAGGATCATGCCGTAGGGTTTTTTTAGGGCATTGAGATAGAGTTGTTTCTGCTCTGGTTCATAGCCCAGTGCGTCGATGCCAAGTTTGGCGCTGGATGGGTCGAGGATACGCAGTACGACCTTCTCGCCGAACAGGGTTGGGCAGGAGTTCACGCGGAAGTCGATGGCGCGGGTTTTGGAGACGGCCAGTTTGATGCGCCCATCCTGTGGCACGCGGCGCTCGGCGATGTCCATCCGGCTCATCACTTTGAGGCGTGCGATGATGCGATCTGCCCAGCCTTTGAGCTGGGTGCCGGAGGTGATTTCTCGCAGCTCGCCGTCGATGCGAAAGCGCACGCGGAAGGTGTGTTCGTAGGGTTCGAAGTGGATGTCTGAGGCGCCTTTTTGGATCGCCTGCATGAGGATGCTATTGACGAACTTGACCACTGGCGCGTCGGCGATGTCGGCCTCGGTGACCTTGGTGGTCTCCTCGTTCACCACGTCCAGCTCGCCGAGCTCCTCATCCAATCCTTGCATCATCGATGCTGAACTGTTGCTCTCCAGAAGCTTTTCGAGCAGGGTGATGAGTTTGTCTGCCGGGGCGATGACTGGCTCGATGGTCAGGCCTGAGGCGAAGCGGATTTCATCCAACGCCTGCTGGAGGGTGGGGTCTGCTGCTGCGACGAAGAGTTTGCGCCCGCGCTGCACGAGGGGCAGCACCTTGTGCTTGCGTAGTAGCTCTTCCTTTACTGCCTGCAGTGGTAGTTGTGCTGGGTCGAAGGCGTCCAGATCGACCAATGGTAGGCCGAATTCGAGTGCCACGATTTCTGCTGCGCGTGCGAGGTTGGTTTTACCCTCTGCGGCGAGCACGTGCAGGAAGGACTGCTTGCTTTTGGTTGCCTCGGCCGTGGCGTTGGTGGCGGCCTGTTCGCTGAGGATGCCGGCCTGTACGAGTCGGCGAGGGAGTCCGGTGAGTTGTGGGGTCTGGGCCATGAGGAATCCTTGGTGCGGCAATGACGCTGGACTGTATGGATCAACCTTAGCGCAAGGAGGGGCCGGGTGGTAGCGGGGGAGTGTGGGTTTTAGGAGGCCTCTTTGACTGCCGAGGTGTACATGGATTCGCATGGGCAGGTTGCTTTTGGCCAGGTGGGGGTCCGATCCATGGTATGAGCATGCATTCTCTTGGGAGGTGTTTGTCGTCTGCTGCCTCTTGAAGCGATGTTGACCTTGTTGGTGGCTTCGTGGGTGGGGCTTGATGCCTGACACGGGCCTGTTGTCGTATGTCGGTTTGGTCGGGCTTGCTATGGATTTTAGGAAATACCCACGCAGCCATACGGGCGGTAAAAATCACTCGGCGCATTGGATCGGCAGATCCATGCTCCATCGCCTTGGCGATCGTAACGGATGATTTTTCCGTTCACCTTGCTATTGCCTCGGATGGTGCATGTGATGGCCGGTTCGGCCTTGCCGTCGTTATCGTGCATGAAGACTACGATGCTGGAGCAGTGTTTGGTTTCCGGTTGAAGGCCAAGGTTGGTGGCGGTGTAGTCTTCGGTATGATGTCTTCCGGTGAGGACGAGGGTCTCGTAGGTATGAAGTCCGGGGCGAATGTCTGCCAAGGCCCCGCTGACCTGCGCCTTTCCTTGGTAGTCTTGATAGATGGGAAGGGCTATGGTTGCGATGATACCGATGATGGTCATGGTGATCATAAGCTCGATAAGACTGAAACCTTGCATGGCTTGGGCCTCTCTTATCTTGCCTGCTTGGGGGATAAACAAAAACCCCGGTCATCGGCCGGGGCTGCCATGACTTACATGGCTTGCTAGCTTAGG
>JBEVAM010000010.1:0-69304 GCA_051297135.1 Halothiobacillaceae bacterium | reverse complement strand
AGGGCGATCTTGTGGGTAAGTTGCATGGCTTACTCGTATTCCGCTTCGGTGGGCAGCCAACGCCTTCTACACTATCGCACACAATTGTTAAGACTAGAGTCACTCTCCGCCACCCGGTCGCGCAGATAGATCGGCTGGGCCTCCCTGGCCGGAAGCAGGCCACCCTGACGGACAAGGTGTGCCCCAATCAGAGCCACATCGTGTGCGCGCGGCAAAAGCTCAAGATCGCGTCCATGCGTGATGTCGGCAAAGCGCGGAGTAAGAATGGCATCGTAGGCGCGCCAGCCGTGACCCACAGCAAACCACGGCGCCTCGGCAGGTGGTGACGGGGCCTGCGCGGGTGAGACGACCTGCTCCACACCCTTCAGGCGCACCTGCCCCACCCCTTCGATGTGCCACGCCCCCCAGTAGATTTCCTGCATGCGTGCATCCAGGGCAGTGAGCACACGGTGTGCACCATGCAGGCGCCAGGCGGCATGCGCAAGGGCGGCCAGACTGGAGACCGGCACCACCGGAAGTTCGGCACCAAAGGCCAAACCCTGGGTCACGCCGGCAGCGATGCGCAGACCGGTGAAGGCCCCCGGTCCACGGCCAAAGGCGATGCCATCAAGCTGACGCAAACTCATCCCAGCCCCAGCGAGCAGGCGATCGACCATCGGCAGGATGAGCTGGGTGTGTTGACGCGGAGCGAGCGCATACTCTTCCACGACCGAACCGTCCATCAACAGAGCGGCAGAACAAGCCTCGGTGGAGGTGTCGATAGCGAGAAGTTTCACGATGCAACCCCAAAAAATGCGAGGGGGCGCATTGTAACGCCCCCAGAAAACGTGTCTGCATGCGCTCAAGGACGCATCATACTCTTGATGCGACCGATGAGCCCATTGGTCGAGCCGTCATACTCCGTCACCGGCTCGTCAGCCAGAAGGTGCGGCAAGATGCTGTTCGCCATCTGCTTGCCAAGCTCCACCCCCCACTGGTCGAACGAGTTGATGCGCCAAACAATGCCTTGGGTGAAAATCTTATGCTCATAGAGCGCAAGCAACATCCCCAAAGTGTAGGGCGTATGATCGCGCATGAGAATGGTGTTGCTCGGCTTGTTGCCAGGAATCACCTTATGCAGGGCAAGCTTGCAGATGGTCGCTTCATCAAAGCCCTGCTCGCGCATCTCCAGCTCGACTTCCGCAAGCGTGCGCCCAAGCATGAGCACCCGGGTCTGCGCCAGCATGTGGGAGAGGAGAATCGCATGCTGATTGCCCACCGGGTTATGGGTGTTGGCGGCGGCAATGAAATCGCAGGGTACAAGGCGAGTGCCCTGATGCAGGAGCTCGAAAAAGGCATGCTGACCATTGGTGCCATGCCCACCCCAAAGAATGGGAGCCGTGGCGTAATCGACCCACCGGCCATCACGGTCGACAGACTTGCCATTGCTCTCCATGTCTGCCTGTTGCAGGTAGGCCGGCAGGGAGCGCAGGCGGGTACCATAAGGCAGTACGGCCTGAGTCTCGGCACCGAAAAAGTTGGTGTACCAGATACCAAGCATGGCCAGAATCACCGGCATGTTTCGCTCGAGCGGCGCCGTGAGAAAATGCTGATCCATGGCGTGCGCCCCCTCGAGCAGTTGTTCGAAGTGTTCGAACCCCACGTGCACAGCGATGGACAGGCCAATCGCCGACCACAGTGAATAACGCCCACCCACCCAGTCCCAGAACTCGAACATGTTCTCGGTATCGATACCGAAAGCGCGCACGGCCTCGGCATTGGTGGAGACGGCCACAAAATGCTTGGCAACATGCGCCTCATCCTTGGCATGCTCAAGGAACCAGCGTCGCGCAGTATGGGCATTGGCCAGGGTTTCCTGGGTGGTGAAGGTCTTGGAGGAGACAATGAACAAGGTGGTCTCCGGATTCACCTTCTTGAGCGTACTGACGATGTCCGACGGGGCCACATTGGAAACGAAATGGGCACGCAGATCGAGCCGCGCATAAGAGCCCAAGGCCTCGCACACCATTTTCGGACCGAGGTCCGAACCACCCACGCCAAGGTTGACCACGTCCGTGATACGCTTGCCGGTGTAGCCCAACCACTGCCCTTCGCGCACGGCATCGGAAAAACGCTTCATGCGTTCGAGCACCGCATTGACCTTGGGCATCACATCCTCACCATCGACCAGGATGGGCGTATTGGCACGATTGCGCAGGGCGATATGCAACACCGCGCGGTTTTCGGTGAAGTTGATCTTCTCGCCCGCGAACATCTTGGCCCGCCACCCCTCGACATTCGATGCACGAGCCAGATCCATGAGCTTGCTCATGGTCTTGTCGATGACGATGTTCTTCGAGTAATCGAGGAAAAGCTCACCGACTTGCAGACTGAAACGTTCAAAACGCTGCGGGTCATTATTGAACAGATCCCGCATACGCACCTGGCGCATCATGGTGTAGTGTTTTTCCAGGGCCTTCCATACTTGTCGATGAGTGGGGCGTGTCATATCGTTGCTCGCTCTCTGATCGTGCGGAGGGTTCTCATTCCTTCAATTCAAGGACATTACGCCAGACGTGATCGTCTTGGTCGAACAGGCGGGAGGACTCGTCCGGTCCCCACGTCCCCGCCGGGTAAGTGTGAATGAAGTCTCGCTCCTGTGCCCACACTTTGAGCACCGGATCGACCACCCGCCAGGCCCACTCTACTTCATCGTAGCGCAAAAATAGCGACTGATCGCCGTTTATGACGTCGAGCAGCAGGGTCTCGTAGGCCCCCAGGCGCAATGCATCACACTCGCAGTACGTGGCGTCCAGCTGGGTCGTGGTGGTGCGCAGCTCCAGCCCCTCACGCTTGGTCTGCACCTCCAGCCGCAGGCTGTCGCAGGGCTGGATGCCAAGCAGCAACCAGTTCGGCTTGAGTTGCTCGATGGGGGTCTCACGGAACAGCTGCTGCGGCGGATGGCGGAAGCGCACGCTCACCATCGAGATGTCCTCCGGCAAGCGCTTGCCGGTGCGAATGTAGAATGGCACGCCGCGCCAGCGCCAATTGTCGATGTAGAGTTTGAGCGCCGCGTAGGTTTCCGTTGCGCTATCCTTGGGGACCCCCTCCTCCTCCACATAACCCGGCACCGGCCGACCCTTGATCTGACCACGCGTGTACTGGGCGCGAAAGGCATGGGCATGCACCGCACGCAGCGAGATGGGACGAATCGAGCGCAGCACCTTGACCTTCTCATCGCGCAGAGCATCGGCCTCAAGGCTCACAGGCGGCTCCATCGCCACCAGGGTGAGCATCTGCAGCAGATGACTCTGAATCATGTCGCGCAGGGCACCAGCCTGGTCGTAGTAGCCCGCACGGCGGGCGATACCCTTGTCTTCTGCATGCGAGATCTGCACGTGGTCGATATAGTTGCGGTTCCACAGCGGCTCGAGGAAGAGATTCGCAAAGCGAAATACGAGGATGTTCTGGATCGTCGACTTGCCGAGATAGTGGTCGATGCGGAAGATCTGCCGCTCGGAAAAGTGCCGATGCAAGCGAGCATCCAGCAGCTTGGCGCTCTCCAGGTCGTAGCCGAACGGCTTCTCCACCACCAACCGCCGCCAGCCGAGCGTCTGTTCGTGCAGCCCCACCTCGCCGAGCCGGTCGCTGACCACGCTGTATTGATCCGGTGCAATGGCTAGATAGAAAATCAAGTGGGTCAATGCCAGCTCGTCCAGCAAACGGCTACGCAGGCGTTGGTAATCCTTTTCGAGCAAAAGGTCCCCCGCGACGAAACGCAGGCGGGCAAGAAAGCGCCCCAGCACCTCTTCCTCGAGCTGCGTGCCGAGCTGATCACGCAAAATGCCACCCACTTCATCACGCCACTGCTCATCGCTCCACGTCCGCCGACCGAAACCGACCACGGCCAGCGAAGCAGGCAGGCGACCATGACGGTCGAGGTGGTAGAGCGCGGGCAGCAGCTTGTTGACCGCCAGGTTGCCGGTCGCGCCGAAGATGACAAAGGCGCAGGCCTTGACAAAACCGTTGAGCTCGCCCGAGGAGATCACGCCGCCGGACATGGCGTCACTCCCCCGCTGGCATGACGGCATGACCGCCAAAAGCCTGACGCATGACCGCCAGCAGCTTGTTGCCGTAGTCCGCGTTGCCCTGGCTGGCAAAGCGCATATGCAGGGCGAGCGTGATGACGGGCGCGGACACACCAAGATCGATGGCCTCCTTCGCCGTCCAACGCCCCTCGCCGGAATCGGTCACACACGGGGCGATGGTCGCCAACTGCCGGTCCTGCGCCAGTGCCTCCGCTGTAAGGTCGAGCAGCCAGCTCTGCACCACCGAACCATGGCGCCACAATTCGCTGACCTGGGCCAAATCGATGGCGAAAGACCCCTTCGCCTTGAGCAGTGCCAAGCCCTCGGCCAGGGCCTGCATCATGCCGTACTCGATACCATTGTGGACCATCTTGGTGAAGTGACCAGCCCCCAGCGGGCCGACATGCGCCCAGCCACGATCCGGCGCAGGCGCCAACGCCTTGAACACCGAGGTGAGGCGCGCTACGTCCTCCGCACTTCCGCCCGCCATTACGCAATAGCCGTTGCGCAGCCCCCAGATACCACCGGACACGCCCACGTCCATGAAACGCACGCCAGTCGGGGCGATCCGCTCACCACGGCGCAGGGTGTCCTGGTAGAACGCGTTGCCACCATCGACCAGCAAATCCTCCGGTGCAAGACGCGGCAGGATGCGCTCGATTGCCGCCTCGGTCACCTCCCCCGCCGGCAGCATCAGCCAGACGATGCGCGGCACAGGCAGCTGCTCAAGGAAGGCATCCAGCGAGTGGGCCGGCAAAAACCCCACCCCTTCCTCAACCAGCGCCTCGATCGGCCCCGGACTTCGGTTGTACCCCACCACCTCGATACCGGCCCGCACCAACCGACGCGCCATGTTGGCACCCATACGACCCAGACCATAGATACCGATACGCATATGCGTGCCCCCCCAAGGCAAAAATAAAGGCCGTTTTCAAGCTTAAGGATACAGGCGCACAGCCTGGACCGCATTTCATCTATAATGAATGAACTTTGTGAATAAATGCTGCGACGGCAGGGACCCCGTCCCACCGCCCGAACGGCCTCGGCTGGGATGCCGGGGCCTGTTTTCTGCATGTCAGCCAAACCACGGTAGCAAGCCCATGCCTAAACGTTCCGCCCCCAAAGCCCAGGACGATGCCGCCCTGCGTGCCCGGGTCAAACTCTTCGGTCAGCTGTTGGGCGAGGTCGTCTTAGAGCAAGCCGGCGAGGAGGTCTTCGAGGCCGTCGAAACCCTGCGCAAGGGCTTCATCCGTCAACGTCAGCAACCCAACCCCCGCACCCAGGCGCGGCTGATTGAAGTCATCGAGGAGCTGCCGGCGGACAAGCTCACTCAGGTGGTGCGCGCCTTCAGCATCTACTTCAGCCTGGTCAACATCGCCGAAGAAGCGTTCCAGCACCAGCAGCGCCGCCGCATGGTGCGCCGCGGCATCAACCTATGGAAAGGCTCGTTCCATGACACCCTACGCGAGTTCTCCAAGGAAGGCATGACCGCGAGCCAGCTGCAGACCCTGCTCGACAACCTGCAGTACATCCCGGTATTCACCGCCCATCCCACCGAGGCCAAGCGCCGCACGGTAATGGACCTGCAGCGCCGCATCTTCGTCCTCTCCAGCGAGCTGGACCGCCCAGGCATAGGCCGTGCAGAGTTTGCAGATACGGTCCGGGCGATCAAAACCCATATCCTCGCCCTGTGGAAGACCAACGAGGTGCGTAGCGTGCGGCCGAAGGTGGAGGACGAGATCCGCCAGGGCCTGTACTACTTCCGCCAGAGTATCTTCAGCGCCGTTCCAGTCACCTATCGCTATCTGGAGAAGGCCGTCACCACCAACTTTGGCCAGGACCTGGCCGCGCGGGTCACGGTGCCGAGCTTCCTGCGTTTTGGCTCCTGGATCGGCGGCGACCGTGACGGCAATCCCTTCGTCACCCCAGAGACCACCAAGCAGGCCGTGCTGATGGCCGCCGAAGTGGTGCTGGAGGAGTACCGCCAGCGGGTGTTCACCCTAGGCCGCACCCTGACCCACTCCCTCAGCCTCTGCCCGACCATCTGCGTCCGTCAGCTGGCCCTTGAGGAGGACCAGCGTTTTGTCGCCACGGTATTCGGCGGCGAAGACGACGAACACTTCGAAGACGAGCCCTACCGCACCAAGCTACGCATCATGCACTACCGCCTGGGGTGCAACCTGGAATACGTGCGCCGCCTCAAGGAGGGCCATGCCATACCGCTGCCAGGCGATGCCTACCAGGAGGCAGCCGCATTCGTCAGTGACCTGTACCGAATCCGCGACTCACTGCTTGAGAACGGCGATCACCTGCTGGCCGAGGCCGAGCTCAAGGACCTCATCCGCCTGGCGGAGACCTTCGGCTTCCACCTGTTCCAGCTCGACATCCGCCAAGAGTCCACCCGCCACACTGAGGCGGTGGCCGAGATCCTCGACCAGATCGAACCGGGCCTGAACTACCTCGACCATGACGAAGAAGGCCGCCTGCGCGTGCTGGCCGAGCGTATCCAACGTCCCGCGCCTGCCATTGATCCGGACACGCTGACCCACGAGACCCTGCAAACCCTGCGCGTATTCGATGTGATGCGCTCCATGCGCCAGAACATCAGCGCAGACGCCTTCGGCGCCTACATCGTCTCCATGACCCACGCGGCGAGCCACATAATGGAGGTGATGTACCTCGCCCACCTCGCCGGTCTCTCAGGCTACGACCCGCATGGCAAACCGTACTGCAACCTGTTGATCTCGCCGCTGTTCGAAACCATCGAGGACCTCGAGCACATCGATCAGGTGCTCACCATGCTGCTCGATAACCCGGTTTACCGCGAGCTGCTGGCTGCCTCAGGCGGCCTGCAAGAGGTCATGCTTGGTTACTCCGACTCCTGCAAGGACGGCGGGGTGCTGGCCTCGGTCTGGAACCTCTACCAGGCCCAACTCAAGGTGCTGGAGCTGACCCGTGCACGCAATGTCCGTTTCCGCCTATTCCATGGCCGCGGCGGCACCGTCGCCCGCGGTGGCGGGCCGACCCACGAATCGATCCTCTCCCTCCCGGTCGGCACCGTACTCGGCCAGATCAAATTCACCGAGCAGGGTGAGGTGTTGTCCACCAAATACAGCAACACCGAAACCGCCATCTATGAACTGACCATGGGTATCACTGGCCTGATGAAGGCCAGCCGTCACCTGGTCATGGAGGTGCCTCGCCCACGCCCCGAGTTTGAGGCGGCCATGGCGGAGATGGCCAGTTACGGTGAGGAAGCCTACCGCGCACTCACCGACCGCACGCCGGGTTTCATCCCCTACTTCTACGAGGCCACCCCGGTGCGCGAGATCGGCTTGATGAACATCGGCTCGCGCCCCTCGCACCGCAAAAAGGGGGACATGTCCAAACACTCCGTACGCGCCATCGCCTGGGTCTTCGGCTGGGCACAGGCACGTCACACCCTGCCGGCCTGGTTCGGCATCGGCAGTGCGCTCGAACAGTGGCAGAAGAACCATCCGGGGCAGCTCGACCTCTTGCGCGCCATGTTTGACGACTGGCCCTTCTTCCATAGCCTTTTGCGCAATACCCAGATGTCGTTGACCAAGGGCGAGATGCACATCGCGCGCGAATACTCAAAACTGGTTCGAGACCGCACCATCGCCAAACAAGTCTACGGCATGATCAGCAGTGAATACCAGCGCACGCTCCAGGAAGTGCTGCGCGTCGCCGGCGTGAACGACCTCCTTGAAATCGACCCGGTGCTTGGCACCTCCATGCAGCGCCGTAACCCCTACCTGGACCCGCTCAACCACATCCAGGTCACCCTACTCAAGCGCTACCGCGACGAGACGCTGTCTGACGCGGAGCGCGAGATGTGGCTGTTGCCGCTGCTGCGCTCCATCAACGCCATCGCAGCCGGGATGCGCAACACGGGCTGAGGTTTTCCGTCCAATTCATAGCGGCCGTTGAAAAACCTCTTCAACAACCGCTCATGGACAAGCCAGGTCATGAGGCATTGCCACCCACCTTGAGGATCTCAAACCCAACCGGGGTTGCGCGCGGATGGGTGGCGGCCATGGCAGCTACCGACGGGCGATCGGCCGCGTTGCGCCTAATGTCACGGCTTCCACTTCCTCGGAACAACCTCTTGACGGCTCATAACTAGCCATGACGCAGCTTGAGGAACAGAATACTGCCCGCAAGGCCCGCCGTGATGGTATTGGCGACGATGATCGGCCAGGAACCGATCAACACCCCATAGAGCAGCCAACAGAGCACGCCGCTGGTAAACAGGCTGAACATGCCGAGCGAGAGGTCGCGGGTGTGGCGGCTTTCCCAGGTCTTGACCACCTGCGGGACGAAGGCCACCGTGGTGAGCGTGGCCGCGACAATACCGATCCAATCCGCCAGCGCGAGCACGATCAGACCTCGATGTTATCGATCAAACGGGTCCGACCAAGGCGCGCGGCGGCCAATATGCGCAAACCTCCCACCTCGCCCACGACCGCGTGGGAGAGATCTTCGGCACGCCGCACGCTGACATAATCGGGCACGAAGCCCAGGGCATGCAGGCGCTCGATGGCCTCGGCCTCGACCATGGCCGGCGTCTGGCCCGCACGCAAGGCCTCCCGCGCCGCGCACAGGGTGCGGTAAAGGCCGGGAGCGATGGCGCGCTCCTTGGCACTCAGGTAGCCGTTGCGCGAACTCATCGCCAGGCCGTCGGCCTCACGCACTGTCGGCAGGCCGATGAGATCGATCGGCATGTCGAGGTCCCGCACCATGCGGCGTAAGATGGTGAGCTGCTGGTAGTCCTTCTCGCCAAACACGGCGACATCCGGCATGACGATGTTGAACAGCTTGGTGACGACCGTGGTCACACCGACGAAATGGCCGGGACGCGAGGCACCGCACAAGATGTCCGACAACTCGGGCACCATCACCCGCGTGCAACCCGCCTGGCCGTGCGGATAGAGGGTCTCGACCGTGGGCAGGAACAACAGCCTGACCCCTGCCTTTGCCAATAGGGCGGCGTCCTGCTCCTCGCTACGCGGGTAGCTGTCAAAGTCCTCGTCCGCACCAAACTGGAGCGGGTTGACGAAGATGCTCACCACCACGGCATCAGCGGCCTCATGGGCCCGCTCCACCAGGGCCAGGTGCCCAGCGTGCAGGTTACCCATGGTGGGAACGAAAGCGATGCGCTTGCCCTCCGCCCGCAGGGCACGAACGGCGGAGCGCAGATCGGCAATGGCATGCATGGTCTGCATAGTGGAAAACGTCCAACGCTGAAAATCAGGTGAAACACTGTTCCGGCAGGGGAAAGGCACCGCTGCGCACATCATCGACGAAGGCCTTCAGTGCCTTGTCCGGCGCACCATGGCTTTGGGCATAATTGCGAGCGAATTTTGGCAGGCGCGGGGTCAAACCCAAAAGATCGTAGCTCACCAGCACCTGACCATCGCAGGCGGGGCCAGCACCGATGCCGATCACGGGGATGGTCAAGGCACGGGTGATCTGCGCCGCAAGGGAGCATGGGATACACTCGAGAATCAAAAGGTCCGCCCCTGCCGCCTCCAACGCCACGGCGTCCTCGAGCATCGTCTGCGCGGCCTTGGGGTCGCGGCCCTGCACGCGGTAGCCACCAAGCTTGTACACCGACTGCGGGGTAAGTCCAAGGTGGGCACACACCGGGATACCCTGGCGACTGAGGGCCAACACCGTCTCGAGCTGTGAAGCCCCACCCTCCAGCTTGACCACCTGCGCCCCCCCTTCCTTCATCAGCCGAGCTGCGCTGTGCATGGCCTGCTTCGGAGTGGCGTAGCTCATGAACGGCAGGTCGGCGATCAGCAGCGCGCGTCCTGATACGGACCTAAGGCCGCGAGCCACGCAGCGGGTATGGTAGATGACCTCGTCCAAAGTGACCGGGAGGGTGGTGTCATGTCCCTGCACCACCATGCCGAGCGAGTCGCCCACCAGCACCAGCTCGGCACCGGCAGCCTCGATCAGGCGAGCAAGGCTGGCATCGTAGGCGGTCAAACAGGTGATGCGCTCGCCGCGCGACTTCATGCCGCGCAGATCGACCAGAGTCAGGGGACGGCTCATGCGGCTTCCTCCAGGGGTTCACAGGTGTCCATGACACGCGCCGCCAAAAGGTCGGCCAACGGCCCGAGGCCGGGAATGACGAGGTCGGGGGCAAGTTCCGCCAGCGGGCAAAGCACGAAGGCGCGCTCGCCAATCCCCGGGTGCGGCAGAATCAGCTCGGGCGAGTCCAAGTGAAGATTGTCATACAGCAGTAGATCGAGGTCGATGACCCGCTCGCCCCAGCGACGCAGGCGCACCCGGCCGAAGTCTTGCTCGATGGCCTGCAGTGCGCGCAACAGGTCGTACGGTACGAGCTCCGTCTGCAGAGCCGCCACTGCGTTGATGTACTCGGGCTGATCGATGGGCCCCATCGGCGGGCTGCGGTAGAGGCGCGAGGCCGCGACGAGACGACTTTCGGGCAGCGCGGCGATCACCCCGAGCGCGCGCCGGACCTGTCCGACGGGATCGTTCAGATTGCTGCCCAGGCCGATGTAAGCAAGCGGCATGGAACTTCACTCGGCCGGGGTGGCCGCAGCCTTGCCCTTGCCCTTACGGCGACGCGGGGCGCGGCGACGTTTGCGCCCACTCTCGCCCGCAGGCATTGAGACACACTGTTGCTGCTCTGGGCTCGCCTCGACGAAGGCCGTCCACCAGGTTGCATCTTCAGCCGCCTGCGGCTCGCCACTCTGGGCGCGCAGCAGGAGGAAGTCATAGGCCGCCCGGAAACGGGGATGACCGTACAGGCTGACCACCCCGCGCCCCTGGTGCAGGGCGAAACGCGGCTGCATCTCCCAGATCTCACGGATCAAGAGCTGCAGGTGGCGTGGAATGGCGATCCGCGACTGCAGCACACGCAGGGCCTCATCGCCGGCCTGCTGCAGCAAGATGGCGTCAGGTTGGCCCTCGTGCTCCAGCGCCTGGGCCTGCACCATCACCACCGGCCATAGCAGCGCGGCAAACAGGAAGGCCGTGGACAGCGGCAAGTCCTGCGCAACACGACGGTCGGTATTGGCCAGGGCGGTCTCGATGAAGTGCAGCGCCGCACCATCATCGCGGGTGTATTGGAGGGCCGCATCGACCGGCGGCAGCAACCAGCGCAAAAGGTCAAGTCGGCGCAGCTCTTGCATCGAGGCCACGCCGTGGCCGGTGTGAAACAGCTTCACGCACTCATCGAACAGGCGTGCCGGCGGGATACCCTCGAGCAGTTTCGCCAGATCAGCCATCGGCCGCTCGGTGTCCGGGTGCAGTCGGAAGCCAAGCTTGGCAGCAAAGCGGGCGGCGCGCAGCATGCGCACCGGATCCTCGCGGTAACGGGTCTCGGGGTCGCCCACAAGGCGCAACACGCCATCCCGCAGGTCCTGCATGCCGCCGACGTAGTCGAGCACGGAAAAATCGGCGATGTCGTAATACAGCGCGTTGACAGTGAAGTCGCGACGCTTGACGTCGTCCTCGAGCGTGCCATAGACATTGTCGCGCAGCAGACGACCCTGCTCGTCGGTGGCCCGGCCAGGCACATCGTCGCCCGCGGCACGGAAAGTGGCGACCTCGACGATCTCCTTGCCGAACAGCACGTGCGCCAGGCGAAAGCGACGGCCAATCAGACGGCAGTTGCGGAACAGGCGACGCACCTGTTCGGGCGTGGCGTCCGTGGCAACATCAAAGTCCTTCGGCTCACGGCCAAGGAGCAGGTCGCGCACGCTGCCACCGACCAGGCAGGCACGAAAGCCGGCCTCGTGCAAACGATAGAGGACGTTGAGGGCGTTCTTGCTGATGCTCTCGCACGAGATACCGTGCACATCGCGCGGGATGGTGGGGGAGGAAAGGGAAAAATCCACAGCGTTCCGTCGGAGTGATTTACAGCGGGCTAAAAATGCCCGCAAGGGTACCATGAAAGCCGTGCGAACGTGGTCAATGAGTGCGATGCCAGAATGATCAAGCTCAAGGGTCGTCCTGATGCGGGTGTGGCACGGTGTAGGCGCCAGTGTCCAACCGCCTTTCCTCGGCCACAAGCGGCGGCAATTGGGCAAGATTTGTGATACTCGCCCATGGCATCGGCATATAGCCAGGAAAGGGCACGCCCAGCCGATTGAGCCAGATGGCCCGCACCCCCGCATTATAGGCGCCGAGCACGTCGTGTTTGGGGTGGTCACCGACGTGCACCATGACCTCTGCCGGCTCGCCCAGGCGCTCGAGGGCCAGGTGGAACATGCGGGGGTCGGGCTTGCCCACCCCTGCTTCGGCCGAGTTGACCGCCAGGCGGAAATGGCGCGCAAGGCCAACACGCTCGATGCAGGCATTGCCGTTGGAAAGCGCCACCAGGGCATGGCGGCGCGCGAGCGCGGCCAGCACCGCATCAACCTCGGGAAAGAGTTCGACCGTGTTGCGCGCGGCGTAGAACACCGCGAAGGCCTCCTCGGTGAAGTCCTCGGCATAGGCTGCTGCGCGAGCAAGATGGCGCAAAAAGGCCTTGCGCAGGGCGGTCAGGTCGTGCCTCAGCCATGGATGGGCACGCATGTAATCCAAACACGCCGCATGCAGACTCTCCGGCGTATGACCGCGGGTAATGCGCGGGTAGCGCGCTGCCAGCCAGTCGAATAGCACGCGATTGGCGCGCCGAATGACCGGGTCGACGGACCACAGGGTGTCGTCCAGGTCGAAGCCAATGACACGGATCATGCCAACTCCTGCCACAGACCGGCCGCCTCGACCAGCTCCCGCGTGTAAGCCTCGCGCGGATGGGCAAGAAGATCGAGGGTCTCGCCCTCCTCCACCACCCTGCCATCGCGCAGGACCATGACCCGGTGGGCCATGGCGCGGATCACGCGCAGATCGTGGGTGATGAGCAGGTAGCTCAGGCCATGACGGCGCTGGAGGTCCTGCAGCAAGGTCAGCACCTGTTTCTGCACCGATACGTCCAGTGCACTGGTCGGCTCGTCCAGCACGATCAGACGCGGGCGCAGTACCAGGGCACGGGCAATGGCGATGCGCTGCCGCTGCCCGCCGGAGAACTCGTGCGGATAGCGCCAAAGCATGTCCGCGCCAAGACCGACCTCTTCCAGCGCCTCGATCACCCGAGCGCGACGGGCCCTGTTGTCGAGTTTTGGCTCATGCACGCGCAGGCCCTCACCGACGATCTGTTCAATGGTCATGCGCGGAGACAGCGCGGCAAACGGGTCCTGGAACACCAGCTGGGCACTGCGGCGAGCACGGCGCAAGGCCTTGCCACGCAGGGATTGCCAATCGATCCCGTCGATCTTCACCTCGCCTTCCCCCTCCAGCAAGCGGAGCAGGACATGGGCCAGGGTGGTCTTGCCCGAGCCGGATTCGCCGACCACGCCAAGGGTCTCTCCAGCGCGAAGCACAAGATCGATGCCATGCAGAATAGTCTGCCTCCTCGTCCGGCGAAACAGGCCGCCCCGTTCCTTACGCACACAGCGCACCGCACGTGCCTCGAGCACAGCGGTCGGCGCGCACGGCGGGGCAAGATCGCGCACCGGCGTGCTCTCCAGCAACAGACGGGTGTAGTCGTGCCTCGGCTTGGAAAACACTTCCTCCACCCGCCCCTGCTCAACCACCTCGCCCTGGCGCATGACCACCACCTGCTCAGCGAAGCGGCGAACCAAGGGGAGGTCGTGGGTGATCATCAGTACCGCCATGTCCATCTCGCGCTGCAACTGAGCCAACAGGTCGAGGATCTGTGCCTGCAAGGTCACGTCAAGGGCGGTCGTGGGCTCGTCAGCGATCAACAGGCGCGGCCTACACGCGAGCGCCATGGCGATCATGGCGCGCTGACGCTGGCCACCGGACAGCTGATGGGGGAAGGCGTCGACCTTTTGCGCAGGGTCGCGAATACCGGTTAGCGCCAACAGCTCGATGGCGCGCTCGCGGGCGGCCTTCTCTGTCAATCCTTCATGCACGCGCAAGGTCTCGGCGACCTGACGGCCAATGGTGTGCAAGGGATTGAGGGCACTCATCGGCTCCTGAAAAATGATGCCGATGGCGCGGCCGCGCAGGGCGCGCAGGCGTACCTCGCTCGCCTGGACCAAATCCTCCCCCGCGAAGCGGATGCTGCCGCTCAGACGTGCTCTCTCGCGCTCGAGCAGGCCGAGAATGGCCAAGGCGGTGATGGACTTGCCCGAACCGGATTCCCCAACCAGCGCGACGCGCCCGCCCGCGGGCACGTCGAAGCCAACCCCGCGCAGCACCTCACGCTCCCCGGCCGGGGTGGCCAAGGCAAGACGCAGGTCGTGGATGGATAACAGCGGTGGTTTCACTGGCAGGATGAATGAAGGGCGCGGGGCGTCATTCTAGCAGTCCGGGACCATCCTCACGCGCACGCCCGGCGGAGGGCATCACGACTCATCCAGCATGGTGTCCGAGGACTGACCTTCGGCCTGGCTCATGCGCCGCAGGCGACGCAGCGCCTCGAGCTGAATCTGACGTACCCGCTCGCGGGTCACGCCGAGGATGTCGCCGATGGCCTCCAGGGTGTGCGGCTCGTGCCCGTGCAGGCCAAAGCGCCGCTCGACCACCTCCCGCTGCTTGGGTTCGAGACGCGCCAGCCAGTCCTCGATGCGCGCCAGGGCAAGCGTCCCTTGCACGAGCTGGGCCGGATCGTGGTTGTTCTCATCGGGGATCAGTTCCATCAGGGAATGATCCGGGTCGCCGCGCAGCGGCGTGTCGATCGAAGTGATCCGTTCCCCATAGCTCATGTGGCGCATCACATCGTCGAGGTCGCGATCCAGGCACTCGGCGATCTCCTCCATGGTCACCTCATGGTTGAGCTCCTGCGAGAGCTTGCGCGCCGTACGGTTGTAAACGTTGATTTCCTTGACGATGTGGATCGGCAGGCGCACGGTGCGACCCTGGTTCATCAGCGCCCGCTCGATGGTCTGACGGATCCACCAGGTGGCATAGGTCGAGAAGCGGAAGCCGCGTTCGGGATCGAACTTCTCCACCGCACGCATCAGGCCAAGGTTACCTTCCTCGATCAGGTCACACAGATCGAGACCTCGATGTACATAGCGGCGGGCGATCTTCACCACCAGGCGCAGGTTGCTGACGATCATCCGTTCACGGCCAACCGGATCACCAGCGCGGGCAAGGCGGGCAAAATGGCGTTCCTGTTCCGGAGTGAGCAGACTGTGGTGCTCGACATCGTTCAGATAGAGACGGGTGATATCTACCCCTTCCGCGCCATAGCCATAGCTTCCGGCGTCAAACACGTCACTTTCGTCCTCGTCCAGGCCATCCTCGGGCTTGGCCACGTGGAGCTCCTCTTCGAGGTGGACGGCATGGATATCGAGTTCATCTTCTTGTTGGACACGCATCACTCGGCTCTCCAATGAGTCAGCGGTTGGCCTGCGGCAAGTACCGCAGGGGGTCGATCGGGTTGCCATCCAGGCGAATCTGGAAATGCAGCATGGGTTTGCCGGCCTCCGCCTGCCCCATGCGAGCGATGATTTGCCCAGAGTGCACAGTTTCACCCTCACTGACCAATAAAGCCTGGTTATAGGCGTAGGCACTCAAGAAACGCTCGTCGTGTTTCAGGATGATGAGCTTGCCATAACCTGCAAGGCCCGAACCGCTGTAGACCACCTCCCCGCTCGCCGCCGCGCGCACCGGCTGGCCAAGCTCGCCCGCAATGTCGATCCCCTTGCGGGTTGGATGCCCTTGTACGAAAGTCGTGACCACGCGCCCCTCGGTCGGCCAGACCCAGGTGATCTTACCGACCGGAGGCAACGGAGGGGAAACCTTGCGTGTCTTATCAGAGGCTTGCGGGGCCCGATCCGAGACAGCCCCCGCTTGCGTCACGTGATTCTTTGCCAACACAAGCCGCTGGCCAACATACAGGGTGTAGGGGGGACGCAAGCCGTTGCGGCTAGCCAACTCACGCCAATCCATGTCATAAGCGGTGGCAATAGAGTACAGGGTCTCTCCCCGCCGGACGACATGCACGCCATCCTCTGGGACAAAGCGGACGACCGGCCTGGAGCAACTGGTCAAGACAAACAATAGGCCAACAACGAGAAGACGTGCCCTCGAAGACATCACGCTTTGTTGGTCTAGCTCATGAGGACATAAGCCACCCCAACCACGACCACCAGCCCCCAACCGAGCCATTCCATGAACGGCCGCAGGTGCGCCTCGAAGGTCGCGCCAAAGCGCGCCATGAGCCAAGCTACGAGGAAGAAGCGCCCCCCCCGTCCACACAGGGAGGCGAGTACGAAGGGGATGAGCGGCATGCCAAGGGCACCGGCGGTGAGGGTGAAGGCCTTGTAAGGGATGGGCGAGAAGCCGGCGAGAAAGACCGCCCAGAAGCCCCACTCAGCAAACCAGGCACGCGCCTTGTCCATGGCCGGGGCATACCCCATCTGCTCGATCCACGGCGTAAGGAAGTCGAGGAACAGGGCACCGAGAAGGTAGCCAAACAAGCCACCCACCACCGAGGCAAGAGTAGTCAGCAGGGCCAATCGCCACCAGGCGGGCGGACGGGCCACACACATGGGTGCCAGCAATACGTCTGGAGGGATCGGAAAAAAAGAGGACTCAGCAAAGCTCAAACCTCCAAGAAACCACGGTGCTCGAGGGTGAGCGCTCCAGCCGATCACCCAATCATACAGAGGACCGAATACTTTCATCCAAACATCCTCATGCCAGGACTCCGCTCACCAGCGGGACGAAACTCACAGACTCGAGCACTTGCTCGAGCAACTCGCCTTCTTCGCGCCGGATCATCATCAACTTCTGCGCGCCGCCCTGCGGACCGACCGGAATGACCATCCGCCCGCCCTCGGCGAGTTGTTCGAGCAGACGTGGGGGGATCCTATCCGGCGCGGCCGCGACCAAGATGGCATCATATGGCGCATACGCGGACCACCCCTGCCAGCCATCTGCGTGGCGCAGGCGGACGTTGAAGCGCTCAAGCAGCTTGAGACGCGCGCGGGCCTGATCCTGCAGGGCCTTGATCCGCTCGATGCTGAACACCTGGCTGGTGAGGTGGGCAAGGATGGCGGTCTGGTAGCCGGAGCCGGTGCCGATCTCCAGTACCTTGCCGGGTACGCCGTCGCGCAGGATCGCCTCACTCATACGCGCCACCACGTAGGGCTGGGAAATGGTCTGCCCATGGCCGATCGGCAGTGCGGTATCCTCATAGGCACGCGCGGCGAGCGCCTCGTCGACGAACAGGTGACGCGGGGTGCAGCGGATGGCCTCCAACACCCGGGCATCGCGGATACCAGCGGCCTGCAGGCGCTCGATCAAGCGCTCGCGCACCCGCGGGGAGGTCAGCCCGCAGCCACGGATGAGGGGATCACGCAGGACCGGCATCGGGAAGCCAGGCGCCAAGCACGCCCAGCGCGTCGTGCCGGGTCATGTCGAAATGGATCGGGGTGACCGAGATGAAACCGTCGCGCAGGGCTTGGAAATCGGTGCCTTCACCATCGTCCGCAGCCTCGCCCGCCATGCCAATCCAATAGATCGCCTTACCGCGCGGGTCGGTGTCGGCCACCATCGGCGCGGAGGGATGACGCTTGCCCAAACGGGTCGCGCGCATGCCACGTATCGCGTCCCAGGGCCGATCCGGCACGTTGACGTTGAGCAGGGTGTCACGTGGGAGGGGATGATGCCCCATGCTTTCGACCAACAAACGCACGGCACGGCAGGCCGTCTCCAGATGTTTAGGCTCGTGGCTCGCCATCGACACAGCGATGGCCGGCAGACCGAGCGAGCGCCCCTCGGTAGCCGCCGCGACGGTGCCCGAATAGAGCACATCATCGCCCAGGTTGGGACCATGGTTGATGCCAGAGAGGACGATGTTGGGACGAAACGGCAACAGACCGGTCAAGGCGAGGTGGACGCAGTCGGTCGGCGTACCATCCACCGACCAGACATCCTCCGCAAGGAGCTTGGGGCGCAATGGGCGGGAAAGGGTCAACGAGTTGCTGGCGCCGCTACGGTCGCGGTCGGGAGCCACAATGACCACCCGGCCGAGCGGTCGCATGGCCTCGGCCAGGGCATGCAAGCCGGGGGAGTAAACGCCATCATCATTGGAAACCAGAATATCCATGCAACCCCATCATGACCCTGTGATCGAATCTCTCACTATACTGATCGCCATTGTTCCGTCCACCCTGAACCCCACGTATGAACGAGGACGACATTCGATTGTTCCACGCCGAGATCGGCGCCCTGAGCGGCGAGATCCGCCCCCTCCGACAGGAGCGCGTGATGTGTCAGCCGCCCCGCCCGTCCGCACGCCCGCGCCAGCGCGAGCTGGATGCGGAAAGGATCATCCACGACATGCTCAGCGACTACGACCCGGGAGAGTTGGAGCACGGCGAGGTTCTGCTCTACCGCCGCAACGGGGTATCACGCCAAGTACTGCGCAAGCTACGACGCGGACAGTATAGTGTGGGCGCAGTGCTCGACCTGCACGGCCACACGGTGGACGAGGCACGGATCGCCCTGACCCGCTTCCTCAACCAGCACCGCGGCAATCCGCATCGCTGCGTCCGCATCATCCATGGCAAAGGCTACCACTCCCCTACCGGTCAAGCTCGGCTCAAGCGCATGCTCAACCGCTGGCTGCCGCAACGTGAGGACGTACTGGCCTTCTGCTCGGCACGACCGATGGATGGCGGCACAGGGGCGGTGTACGTGCTGTTGAAGGGGTGAGCAGACTCATCGGCCTAGACTTGCCACAGGTCCATGCTCAATCATGCTGCCCCATGGAGGGCTCGGCCACGAAAGGGAATTCCGCCATCCACATTTGCTGCCCCACGATCGCACTCACCTTCGCCACCCAATCGCTGCGTCCACTGCTGCACACCGGCAAAATGACCTTGGCATGATAGCTGCCATCTGCCCAACGGGTGAGGGTGTAGCGGTTGAGCCCCATATCCATCCCGACCATGACGAAGTCCACCGTGGCAGACCCCGCCTGCGATAGAACCGTATCGGGCAAGCGCAGTTCGAGATCGAAGGGGCGCAAAGGACGCACGTCACCGCTGAGTGTAAGCGTCAACATGCGGGTGGCATCGGAAGCAGCACACGGATCGCCCACCGGGGAGCAGGCCGGTGTGGGAAGCTTGACCAGCTCTCCGGCGAAGGGAAGATCAGGGGCGCGCAAACGAGAAAAATCGTGCTGGAGGACATACAGCAACAGGCCGATGAGCACCGCACTGCCCAGCCACCACTTCACATCACTCCTCTGCATATTGCCATCCCTTCAGCCTAGGCTGAGCAAGGTTAGCCGAAGGCCCCGCCATGGAACAGTCGTAACCGCCGTTGAAAACCCCTTCCACCGGCATGGGCAAGGCGGCGCGCCGCCATCATGCGACATAAGGCCATCCATGGGCCCAGGGCGAGCTTCCTGCATGCTCAGTGGAATCAGTCCTGCAAACGTGCCTTGATGTTGCGATAACGCAGGACCAGCTCGTCCTTGAGCTGACGCGCGGCTTCGACGGCCTCCTCCAGCGCGTCGCCGGCCTTGTCTTTTAGGTCATCGATCCGGGCACGCAGGGCATTCCAGCCCTTCTCGGCCTCCTCCCACTCTTCGCGCATCTCCATGCTCATCAGCTTGGTCTGCAAACGCAATTCATCGCGCATCTGGCGCAGATCGTTCATGCCCTCGGCAAGGCGTTCCATGGGTTTGAGCCTGTGATATTGCCCCTTGAGCTCATCCACCAGCTGACGGAAGGACTCCATCATCTCGTCGGCCTGATAGGAGCCTTCGCTGCGGATACGGCGCAGGACGTTGCCCATGCGCTCCCATACCCGCTCGGCCTCCTGCCACTCCTCACGCACCTCCATGCCCAGCAGGTGCATCTGCACCCGCAACTCGTCGCGCTGCTGCTTGAGGGCCTCAACCGTGGTATCGAACTGTTCCTTGATCATCGCAATCACCTCACTGGGACAAGGGCACAAATGAGTGTAGACCATCACCACCAAGCATGGATGCCAGCCACCCCCTGTGCGCCCAGCCCCATAGCGATAGGAAGCTCAGCCTCCCCCACCCCGCCCAGGGCGTAGACCGGCAGGGCATGATTGGCAATCAGCGCGGCAAAGCGCGCCCAGCCCAGCGTCTCTGCCCCGGGGTGCGAGGCAGTCGGAAGCACGGGGGAGAGGAAGGCGTAATCCAACCCAAGCTGGACGGCACGCGCCAGTTCGGCCTCGTCGTGGCAGGAGGCCCCGACCCAACGCAGTCCCTCAGGCCGAGTCGTCAGCGCCATGAGCCGATGGCGGTTGAGGTGCACGCCATCCGCGCCAAGGCGCAATGCATCAAAGGGATCGGCATTGAGAATCACGATGCCACCTGCCGAGCGAACACGGGAAAGAGCCACGTCCGCCAAGCGCAGGGCCTGCTCGCCCCGCAGGATCACCATGCGCAGCCCAAGACTGAGCGTCCGCTCAAGACGCGCAACAAAGTCGACCTCCGAATCGGCCTCACCGGTGATCAGACAACGCGGCGGCAAGGCCAGGGCATTGATGATCGGCCGGTTTGCAGCGGGAAAATCTCGCATCTTGAGCGCAGAAAGCTCCACCCAATCGAGCGGCTGCCCCAATCGCCCCTCGGGCTGCCCCTGCCAGGCCGTCACGCGCCAGACATGCAGCACCACCATCTGCTCAGGGTCGTGATGACGGACATTCATCCAGTGAGCGGCCGCAATCGGCTGGATGCCGATCTCCTCCTCAAGCTCACGCGCAAGGGCCTCGTGCTCGGACTCGCCCGGCTCGAGCTTACCGCCGGGGAGTTCCCACAACCCGCCAAGGGGTTGATGGGGCAAGCGGCGGGCGATCAGCACCCGCCCATCGTCACCTTGAATGACGGCACAGACAACGCGCAAGGGGGGCGGCTTATTCATCCTTTTGCCTTCATCGTTGTGGCTTGGAATCACCACAGAAACGCAACCCCCATGTCCAGCAAAGCACAGCAGGGGCGTCGCCCTCGGCGCGAATCGAGTGGAAGATCGGCCCAAGGGGGCCTCCGCGACAGCTGACGCGCCCTCAGCTACGGTACTCTGCGTTGATTCTCACGTAGTCGTAAGAGAAATCGCAGGTCCACACCGTCTCCTGGGCCTCGCCACGCCCAAGGTCCACGCGAATGGTGATCTCGGGCGCCTTCATCACCGCTGCCGCCTCGGCCTCGACATAGGCCGGATGGCGGCCACCATGCTCCGCCACCAGTACCGGCCCAAGCCACAGGCGCACGGTGTTCACATCCAGGTCCGGGATGCCCGCATAGCCAATGGCGGCCAGAAGACGCCCAAGGTTCGGGTCGGAGGCAAACAGTGCGGTCTTGATCAGCGGCGAATGGGCGATGGCCTTGCCAACCTTCAGGCACTCCTCGCTGCTACGCCCGCCCGTCACCTCGATGGTGACGAACTTGGTGGCACCCTCGCCGTCACGCGCCAAGGCCTGGGCGAGAAACACGGCCACCTCACACACCGTCGCGTACAGTGCAGTATAGCCTGGCGACTGCTCGGATTCGATGCGCACGCCACAGGTGCCTGCAGCGATCAGAATGAAGCTGTCATTGGTGGAGGTGTCGCCGTCCACGGTCACGCGGTTGAAGGAGACGTTGGTGATCTCGCGCAGCATCTTCTCCAGCAGCGGCTGAGCCACGGCGGCATCGGTGGCGATGTAAGCCAGCATGGTGGCCATGTTCGGGTGGATCATGCCGGAACCCTTGGCAATGCCGGTGACGGTGACGATCTGGCCGTCGATCGTCACCTGGCGAGAAAGCCCCTTGGCGACGATATCGGTGGTCATGATCGCCTCGGCCGCCACCTCCCAGTGAGCCTCGCCAAGATGGGCGATGGCCGCGGGCAGGCCCGCCTCGATGCGCTCGACCGGTAGCGGTTCCATGATCACGCCGGTGGAGAACGGCAGCACCTGTTCGGGCTTGCACCCAAGCTGCTGAGCCAGCGCCTCGCACACTCGGTAGGCACGCTCAAGGCCCTCTTCCCCGGTGCCCGCGTTGGCGTTGCCGGTATTGATCACTAGCGCGCGGATCGCGGCACCCTTGGCAAGAAACTCGCGGCAGAGGATCACTGGGGCCGCACAAAAGCGGTTCTGGGTGAACACGCCGGCGACACGGGCACCCTCGGGCAAGGTCATGACTACGAGGTCCTTGCGATTGGCCTTGCGTACGCCCGCCTCGGCCACACCAAGGCGGATGCCCGCAATCGGCTTGAGGCTGCCGGGGGCGGGGGGATTGAGGTTGACGGGCATGCTGGGACTCCTGCTTCCTTCAAGGTAGGGAACGGGCCGAGAAGGGCGAGGGCTTGGCCCCCTCCCTCACGGACATGCGCCCCTCGTCCGCAGGTGGGAGAGGGGCGCAGGGGATGGCGTCATCTCAGGCGAGTTTGCCGTGGCAGTGCTTGTACTTCTTGCCGGAACCGCACCAGCACGGGTCGTTGCGGCCAAGCTTCTTGCCCTCGCGCTGGTAGGGCTCTTGCTTGCCAGCCACCTCGCCGAAGTTCGCATCGACCACCTCGTCGTCGCCCCAAGCCGTGACGCTCGGGTGAATGGCCTCCATCGGCGGGGTGGAGGGCGGCTCCTCGAAGCTCGCCATCACCTCGGGCTGCTGCACCTGCACGCGGCACAGCACCCGGACGATGTCGTGCTGCATGCGCTCGAGCATGGCGGTGAACAGTTCGAAGGCCTCGCGCTTGTATTCCTGAGTGGGGTTCTTCTGCGCGTACCCGCGCAGGCCGATGCCCTGGCGCAGGTAGTCCATCGCCGCAAGGTGCTCCTTCCACAAATGGTCGAGCACTTGGAGCATCACCCCCTTTTCGAAGCGACGCAGGGTCGCGGCGCCTACCATCTCCTCCTTGCGCGCATAGTCCTCGGCAAAGGCCTGCTGGATGCGCTCAAGCAGGCTCTCCTCATGCAGTTTGGCGTCCTCATCCAACCATTGCTGAATAGGCAAAGCCAGGCCGAACTCTTCGGCCAGATACTGTTCGAGACCCGCGCTATCCCATTGCTCCTCCAGGCTGCCGGGCGGGATGAAGCGGTGGAAGACGGCGGCGAGCACGTCCTCGCGCATGGCCCTTACTGCCTCGCTGACGTCCTCGGATTCCATCAACTGGCGACGCTGGGCATAGACCACTTTGCGCTGATCGTTGGCCACGTCGTCGTATTCAAGCAGATGCTTGCGAATGCTGAAGTTGTGACCTTCCACTCTGCGCTGGGCATTCTCGATGGCCTTGGTGACCCAGGGGTGAGAAATGGCCTCGCCATGCTGCATACCGAGCTTTTTCATCAGCATGCCGACACGATCCGAGGCGAAGATGCGCATCAGGTTGTCTTCGAGCGATAGGTAGAAGCGCGTCGAGCCGGGGTCTCCCTGACGACCGGAGCGGCCACGTAACTGGTTGTCGATGCGGCGCGACTCGTGACGCTCGGAGCCGATCACGTGCAGACCACCGGCGGCAATCACGGCGTCATGACGCTGCTGCCAGGCCTCGCGCACCTTGGCTTTGGTCGCCTCGTCCACATGACCAAGGGCCAGCAGTTCCATCTCCAGGTTGCCACCGAGCACGATGTCGGTGCCACGACCCGCCATATTGGTGGCGATGGTGACCGCGCCGGGACGCCCCGCCTCGGCCACGATCTCCGCCTCACGCTCGTGCTGCTTGGCATTGAGCACATTGTGTTTGATGCCGGCCTTCTTGAAGCGCTCGGAAAGCAGCTCGGACACCTCGATCGAGGTGGTGCCGACCAGCACCGGCTGTTGACGTGCGACGCAGTCCTGCACATCGCGCAAAATGGCGTCGTATTTCTCCTCGGCGGTTAGGTAGACCAGATCCGGATGGTCGATCCGTCGCACGGGCTTGTTGGTGGGGATGACGACCACCTCCAGGCCGTAGATCTGGTGAAACTCTGGCGCTTCGGTATCCGCCGTGCCGGTCATGCCGGAGAGCTTGGCATACAGGCGGAAGTAATTCTGGAAGGTGATCGAGGCGAGCGTTTGATTTTCAGGTTGGATGGGCACACCCTCCTTGGCCTCGATCGCCTGATGCAGCCCCTCGGACCAACGCCGACCTACCAAGGTACGGCCAGTGAACTCGTCGACAATAATCACCTGCTGGTCGCGCACGATGTAATCGACATTGCGGCGATAGAGGGCATGCGCACGCAGGGCGGCGTTGAGGTGATGCAGCAGTATGATGTTCTTGGCGTCATACAGGCTCTCGCCCTCGGCCAGAAGACCCATCTGACGCAACAGCATCTCGGCCTTCTCATGGCCCTGCTCGGTGAGGTAGACCTGCTTCTGCTTCTCATCGACGGTGAAGTCGCCCCGCTCCTCCTCCGTGAGCGGAGGTTCCCCTTCCTTCGGCTCCTCGCGCACCTGGCGCTTGAACTCAGGAATCATGCCGTTGATGGCGTGGTACAGCTCAGCGTTGTCCGCCGCAGGCCCCGAAATGATCAGTGGGGTGCGGGCCTCGTCGATCAGGATGGAGTCCACCTCATCCACGATGGCATAGTTGAGCGGGCGCTGCATGACCTCATCCAAGCTAAAGGCCATATTGTCACGCAGGTAGTCGAAGCCCAACTCGTTATTGGTGGCGTAAGTGATGTCGCAGGCATAGGCATCACGCTTGGCGCGTTGGTCCATACCCGGCACCACGACGCCCACCGTCAGCCCGAGCGCATTGTACAACCGCCCCATCCACTCGGCATCGCGGCGGGCCAAGTAGTCGTTGACGGTGACCACATGAACACCCTTGCCAGGCAGGGCATTGAGGTAGGCAGCCAGGGTAGCGACCAGTGTCTTGCCCTCACCGGTGCGCATCTCACTGATCTTACCCTCGTGCAGCACCATGCCGCCGATCAGTTGCACGTCGAAGTGACGCATGCCAAGCACCCGACGGCTGGCCTCGCGGCAGACCGCGAAGGCCTCAACCAAGAGCTCGTCCAGGGTGGCCCCTCGAGCAAGCCGATCACGGAATTCCTGCGTCTTGCCCGCCAGCTCCTCCATACTGAGGGCCTGCATGGCAGGTTCGAGGGCATTGATGGCGGCGACCTGCTTGCGCAGACGACGCAGGATGCGGTCATTACGGCTACCGAAGACCTTGCTGAACAGCTTGCCAATCATCGCGAAGTTTTTTCCTTGGAACGTGCCCCAGAACGGCCCGTGAGCCATTCAACAGGGCATGCATGAAGCCGCTACATAGGACGAAAAAGGCGATCCATCTTAGACCAGAGCCTCCGCCTTTGGTAGGCTGAAGGCTTGCCGGAGATACCTGCCATGGCCTTTGATCGCCCCACCCTTCCCGCCACGCTACTTGCCCTCATCCAGCGCCGCAAGGCACTCGAGGACGCCCTGCGCCGCGATCTGCCCGAGGAGCTTGGCAGGCATGTGTTTCTGCTCAATCTCCGCGGCGATACCTTGGTGCTAGGCTGCGACGTCCAGGCCCTGATCACCCCACTGCGCTTTCAGGCACCACGAATGTTGGCCGCCGTCGGCGAAATCCTCAGCGAAGGTCGGCCCGTACGGATCGCCTGGCGCGCCCTCCCCCCTCCTTTCAAACGGAGCTCGCGACTGCGTCCCCGTTATCCCTCCGCCGAGATTGCCGAAGGGGTGGAAGCCGCCGCTCGCTGCGTTACCGACCCCATGCTCAGCTCGGCCCTGCACCGGCTGGCACAGGCGGTAGGCAGACACAGGATACCCACCACCAAAAACGACACGGAGCAACGCTGACGCACCAAAGATGGAACGTGGGAAGGTTGATAACCCTAAGCTTGTGCTAACGGTCTGCTACGTTGCGCGTTGCACCCTCCCTCGCCGATCGCATGGCGATGTCTCGGTCACGGCGCACCCATCGCCGTGCATCCTAGCCCACTCGCGGCCTGATTCAGCGCTTCCCTTGGTGATACAGACACTCAGGCCGCAACCATCAGGGGATGATAGTAGGCAATCGGTAGCTCCGCATCATTGAGGAAGATGACCTCTTCCCAAGCCGCAGGGTCCGCCAACAGGGCGCGCAGCAGGGCGTTGTTCAGCGCGTGGCCGGTCTTGTAGCCGGTGAACGCTCCGATCAGGCTGTGGCCAAGCAAGTAGAGATCGCCGATCGCATCGAGGATCTTGTGCTTGACGAATTCATCGCCGAGGCGCAAGCCATCTTCGTTGAGGATGTGCTCATCCCCCACCACAATGGCATTCTCCAGACTCCCGCCAAGGGCGAGGTTCTGAGAGCGCATCATCTCCAGGTCCTTCATGAAACCAAAGGTCCGTGCGCGGCTGACTTCCTTGACGAAACTGGTGGTGGAGAAATCGATCTCGGCCGTCTGCGCGGTCCCGTTCAACACCGGGTGGTTGAAGTCGATGGTCATTCGCACACGAAAGCCGTCATGCGGATCGAAGCGCGCCCATTTGTCACCATTGCGCACCTCGACCGGACGCTTGATGCGGATGAAGCGCTTGGGCGCGTCCTGCTCTTCGATGCCGGCGGACTGGAGGAGGAACACGAACGGACTGGCACTGCCATCCATGATCGGGGTCTCCGGGCCGTCCACTTCAATGTGGACATTGTCGACCCCAAGCCCCGCCAAGGCAGACATCAGATGCTCGACGGTGGAGACCTTCACCCCATCCTTCACCAGGGTGGTGGAGAGGGTGGTCTCGCCGACGTTCAGCGGATGGCCATGAATGGCCGGGCTGTCCGGCAGGTCCGTACGATGGAAGACGATCCCCGTATCCGGGTCCGCCGGGCGCAGGGTGAGCACCACCCGCTGCCCGGTGTGCAACCCGACTCCGCTGGCGCGTATGACATGCTTGAGCGTGCGCTGTCGAATCAATGCCCTGTCCAGTCCGATTTCAATGATCAAATTATGACATAACCCTGCCTCGCCCGTCCGCCTTCACGCACCGACCATGAGGCGATTGAGGCGTTGGACGAAGGCTGCCCCATCCTCAAGTTGCGCACCTTCGGCCAGCAGGGCCATGCCAAGCAGTACGTGCGACCAATCCGCGATGCGCGCTTCGTCCGTCTCGGCCTGCAAGCGACGCAGCAGGGCATGGTCGGCATGGACCTCCAAAATCGGCAGAGTTTCCGGCACCGGCTGACCAGCCTCGCGGTAGAGGCGCTTGAGATAAGGGGGCAAGTCATACTCTCCAAGCACCACGCAGGCCGGCGATTCAACCAGGCGATTGGAGAGCCGCACCTCCTTCACCTTGCCCTCCAAGGCCTTCTGGATGCGCTGGAGCAGCTCATGCTGTGCCTCATCCGCCTTGGGGGCCTCGCCCTCTGGGCGCACGCCCTCGCGGTGGATATTGCGGATCGGCTTGCCCTCGAACTCGGTGAGGTGTGGCAGCAGCCACTCGTCGATCGCATCGGTCAATAGCAGCACCTCGGTACCACGCGCGCGGAAACCCTCCAGATGCGGGCTGTGCCGGGCAGTAGCCTCATTCTCGGCGGTCAGAACGTAGATCGCCTCCTGCCCTTCGGGCATGCGAGCAACGTAGTCGGCCAAGGACACATCCTGCCCCCTGCTACCTTCCCAGGTGGAGGCAAAGCGCAGCAGACGGGTAAGCTGCTCACGGTGGGTGAGATCCTCGGCCACCCCCTCCTTGAGTACCCGACCAAACAGGGACCAAACCTTGGCATACACTTCCGGTTTGTCGCGCGCCAACTCCTCCAAAAGGTTGAGTACGCGCTTGGTCAGGCCGTTGCGGATCTGGTTGAGCACCTCGCTCGACTGCAGGATCTCGCGCGAGACATTGAGCGGCAGGTCGGCAGCATCCACCACCCCACGCACGAAGCGTAGGTAGCGCGGCAGCATGCGTTCGGCATCGTCCATGATGAACACGCGACGCACGTACAGCCTGATGCCATGCTTGGCCTCACGGTCCCACAGATCAAAAGGCGCGCGGCCGGGGATATAGAGCAGATTGGTGTATTCGGTACGGCCCTCGACCCGGTTGTGGGTCCAGGCCAGCGGGGCCTCCCAGTCGTGAAAGGTCTGCTTGTAGAACTCGGTGTAATCCTGCTCCTCGAGCTCGGACTTCGGTCGAGCCCACAGCGCAGTGGCCTGATTGATCCGTTCGAGCTCCTCAAGCCCTTCCTTCTTCATCATGATCGGGAAGGTGATGTGCTCGGAGTAGCGGTGGACAATCCCCTTGATGCGCCAGGGGTCGAGGAACTCGTCCTGCCCTTCTTTGATGTGCAGCACGATCTCGGTCCCACGCGCAGGACGTTCGATATTCTCCAGGGTGTAGGCCCCCGTGCCCTCCGAGCTCCAATGCACCCCATGCTCGGCACTCAGGCCCGCACGGCGGGTAAAGACATCCACCCGGTCGGCGACGATAAAGGCGGAATAGAAGCCCACACCAAACTGACCGATCAGCTGGGCATCCTTCGCCTTGTCACCGGAGAGGCGCTCGAGAAACTGTTTGGTGCCACTGCGGGCGATGGTACCAAGGTTATCGATCACCTCCTGACGGCTCATGCCGATGCCGTTGTCACGCACTGTCAGGGTGCGAGAGGCCTTGTCGATGGCAAGTTCGATACGCAGCTCGCTGTCACCCTCATACAGCCCGCCATCCCCGAGCGCCTCAAAACGCAGCTTGTCGCAGGCATCGGAGGCGTTCGAGATCAGTTCCCGCAGAAAGATCTCCGGATGGGAGTAGAGCGAATGGATCATCAGGTGCAGAAGTTGACGCACCTCGGCCTGGAATTCGAGCGTCTCGGTTTGACGTTCCATAACTTGAGGCTCCTTGAGTGACGAGAACGAGCGCGAATCTGGGGATCAGAGGTGGGATTTCAACCCGGATGGGCTTTAGACCAACCGGTGCCAGCAGAGGGACTGGCATGCGGCCCGCGCAGATCGTCAGACTCTCGCATGCCAAAGGACATTCAACCCCCGGGGCGAGGCACTGGAGGCACGCCGCCGCCAGGTGCCTGCAACGGTGCGACGATCAGGCGGGGTTGTCAATGTCGATGAAGTGATGCGTCAGACCAAAGCGTTCAGCGAGATGCTCGCCCAGCGCACGCACGCCGAAGCGCTCGCTGGCGTGATGGCCACAGGCGTAAAAGTGGATACCCATCTCGCGCGCCACGTGCACGGTGTGTTCGGAGACCTCGCCGGTCAGGTAGGCATCAAGACCGCGTGAGACCGCCTCGGTAATGTAACCCTGCGCCCCGCCGCTGCACAGTCCGACGGTGCGGATTGGCCCCGGTTTGCCCGCCACGTGCAACACCGCCCGCCCAAGCAGGGCTTCCAACCTTTGGGCGAGCACTTCACCCGCCACCGGCTCGGCCAACAGCCCCCACCTGCCGATCTCCGCACCAGGCTTGCCGATGAAGCCTTGCGTTTCGATGAGACCAAGCGCCCTCGCCCACTGGGCGTTGTTGCCAAGTTCAGGATGGCCGTCCAGGGGCAAGTGGTAGGCGATGAGGTTGATTTCATGCGCAAGCAGGGTCGCAAGGCGCTTACGCTTCATACCAGTGATCCGGGCATCCTCGCCCTTCCAGAAGTAGCCATGGTGCACCAGCACGGCATCCGCCTTGAATGCAACCGCCGCATCCAGCAGAGCCTGGCTTGCGGTCACGCCACTGACGATCCGGCCGATGTCGGTGCGTCCCTCGACCTGCAGACCGTTGGGCGCATAATCAGTGAAGGCCTTGACATCGAGCAGCTCGTCGCAGTAGGAGAGCAAGGTGTCACGCTCGATGCTCATGTCAACGGGACCTCGAGTTCGAGTCGCAGGGCCCTCAACAACGCCTCATTCTGCTCCGGTGTGCCGACGGTGATGCGCAGGTGCTGGTCGATGCGCGGCTTGTTGAAGTGACGCACGATCACACCGTGCTTACGCAGCCCTGCGGCAATGCGCTCAGCCCGATGTCTCGGATGGCGAACGAAGATGAAGTTGGCCGCCGAGGGTACGATGTCAAACCCCATGGCCGCCATCTCTTGCACCAGCGTCGCGCGGCTCTCCATGACCGCGCGACGGGTCTGCAGGAACCAGGCCTCGTCATGGAACGCCGCGATTGCACCGGCAATGGCAAGGCGATCGAGGGGATAGGAGTTGAAGCTGTCCTTGACCCGCACCAAGGCCTCGATCAGCTCCGGGTGACCCACCGAGAAACCCACCCTTAAGCCGGCCAACGCGCGCGACTTGGACAGGGTCTGCACGACCAGCAGATTGGGGTAGCGGTGCACCAAGGAGATGGCCGTCTCGCCGCCGAAGTCGATGTAGGCCTCATCCACCACCAAGACCGACGCGGGGTTGGCATCAAGCAGGGCCTTGATCTGTTCGAGTGGCAGCAGGCGGCCGGTCGGTGCGTTCGGGTTGGGGAAGATGATGCCCCCATTCGGCCTACAGTAATCCTCGATGCGGATGGAGAAATCATCCGCCAACGGCACCGTGCAGTAGGCGATCTCATACAGCCCACAGTAGACCGGATAGAAACTGTAGGTCACATCTGGAAAAAGGATCGGCTCGTCGTGCTTGAACAGGGCCTGGAAGATGAAGGCCAACACCTCGTCCGAACCATTGCCGACAAAGACCTGGGCAGGCTGCAGACCATAGTAGGTGGCAATCGCCTCCTTGAGCGCGGTGGCCTCCGGGTCCGGATAGAGACGCAGGCCGTCCCCCACCTCGGCACGGATCGCCTCCAGCACCTTCGGCGAAGGGCCATAAGGATTCTCATTGGTGTTCAACTTGACCAGGTTGGCGATCTTCGGCTGCTCCCCCGGAACATAGGGCGAGAGGCGAGAGACCAGCGGGCTCCAGAAACGGCGCATGTCAACCTCATGTCTTGATGCGATAGGCAGCCGAGGCCGCATGGGCAAACAGTCCCTCCCCTTCGGCCAGTACGCGGGCGATCTTGCCGAGTTCCGAAGCCCCCTGCGCGGAGCAACCGATCAGGCTGGAGCGCTTCTGGAAGTCATACACACCAAGCGGCGAGGAGAAACGCGCGGTGCGCGAGGTCGGCAGCACGTGGTTGGGACCGGCGCAGTAGTCGCCCAGGGCCTCGGCGGTGTAGCGGCCAAGGAAGATGGCACCGGCGTGACGGATCTTGGCGACATACCCTTCTGCATCCTCCAGCGACAATTCGAGGTGCTCGGGGGCGATGAAATTGATCACCCGGGCGGCCTCGTCCAGGTCACGCACATGGATCAACGCACCCCGACCCTCCATGGAGGCGCGGATGATCTCGCCGCGCGGCATCGTCTCGACCAGACGACTGGCGGATGCAGCCACGGCATCGAGGAAGGCGATATCCGGGGAGATGAGGATGGCCTGGGCCTGCTCGTCGTGCTCGGCCTGCGAGAACAGATCCATGGCGATCCACTCGGGATCGGTCTTGCCGTCGCACACGACCACGATCTCGGACGGACCGGCGATCATATCGATGCCGACGGTGCCATACACCATGCGCTTGGCGGTGGCGACGAAGATGTTGCCGGGGCCGGTGATCTTGTCCACCCGCGGGATGGTGTCGGTACCATAAGCCAGCGCGGCCACGGCCTGCGCGCCGCCAATGGCGAACACGCGGTCCACGCCGGCGATGCGACAGGCGGCCAGCACCAAGTCGTTGAGTTCACCGCGCGGCGCGGGGGCGACCACGATCAGCTCGGGCACGCCTGCGACCTTGGCCGGGATGGCATTCATCAGCACCGAGGACGGATAGGCCGCCTTGCCACCCGGCACGTACAAGCCGACACGGTCGAGCGGGGTGACCTGCTGACCAAGCAGGGTACCGTCGGCCTCGCGGTAGCTCCATGATTCGAGCTTCTGACGCTCGGCATAGCGACGAATGCGCTCGGCGGCCTGCTCCAGGACCTGACGCTGGATCACGGGGATGCGCTCCAGGGCCTCATCCATGCGTGCACGGGAGACTTCGAGATCCCTCATGGAGGCGGCCTCGAAGTGATCGAAGCGCGCGGTGTACTCCAGCACGGCGGCGTCGCCACGGGCGCGGACGTCGCGCAAAATGCCCTGCACGCTGGCGAAGACCGCATCGTCAGAGACGGATTCCCACTCCAGCAGCGCGTTCAGGCGGGTCTGGAAGTCGGCATCAAGGGTGGAGAGGCGTTGGATATTCATGGGTTTGAGCCCTTGCGCGCCTCGACGGCGGCGCGCATGTGTTCGATGAATGTACGCAGGCGCGCTGACTTCATCTTCATCGACGCGCGGTTGACGATCAGGCGGGCGCTGATGTCGGCAATGTGCTCGAGCGGCTCCAGGCCGTTGGCGCGCAGGGTGTTGCCGGTGTCCACCACATCCACGATGCAGTCACCAAGGCCCACCAGTGGCGCCAACTCCATCGAGCCGTACAGCTTGATCACCTCGACCTGTCGCCCCTGGCGGGCGAAGTGGGCGCGCGCGCTCTCGACGTACTTGGTGGCGATGCGCAGACGGTGATGACCATCCAATGCCCCCGGTTTGCCGGCCACCATCAGTTTGCAGCGGGCGATGCCAAGGTCCAACGGCTCGTACAACCCTTCTCCCCCATGCTCCATCAGCACGTCCTTGCCGGCCACGCCGACGTCAGCCGCTCCGTATTCGACGTAGGTGGGCACATCAGAGGCGCGCAGGAGTACCACGCGCACACTGGATACGTTGGTCTCGAGGATCAGCTTGCGACTCGTCTCCGGGTCCTCGGCGGGGACGATCCCCGCCGCCTTCAACAGCGGCAGGGTTTCCTGGTAGATGCGCCCTTTGGAGAGGCCGATGGTCAGGATGTCGCTCATGGGATGTCCTTTAGCCCGGCACACGGCGGATATTGGCGCCGAGCTTGGCCAATTTTTCCTCGATCGCGTCGTAGCCGCGGTCGATGTGGTAGATGCGGTTGACCTCGGTTTGGCCCTCGGCCGCGAGACCCGCCAAGATCAGGCTGGCGGAAGCACGCAGGTCGGTGGCCATGACCGGCGCGGCGGAGAGTTTGTCCACCCCGCGCACGATGGCGGTGTTGCCCTGCACGCTGATGCTGGCCCCCATCCGAGCTAACTCATGCACATGCATGAAGCGGTTCTCGAAGATGGTCTCGACCACCGTTGCGGTCCCCTCGGCGATCGCGTTCATGGCGACGAACTGGGCCTGCATGTCGGTCGGGAAGCCTGGGTGCGGTGCGGTGCGGATATCCACCGCCCGCGGCCGACGCCCCTGCATGTCGAGCAGGATCCAATCGTTGCCCGTCTCGATCGACGCCCCCGCCTCGCGCAGCTTGGCCAACACCGCGTCCAGCGTGTCCGGGGCGGCATCCTTCAGCTTCACCCGCCCGCCCGTCATCGCCGTGGCGACCAAGAAGGTTCCGGCCTCGATGCGATCCGGCAGCACCCGATGGGTTGCACCGCCGAGTCGCTCGACGCCGTGCACGGTGATGGTGTCGGTTCCGGCACCCTCGATGCGCGCCCCCATGGCGGTGAGGAAGCGGGCCAGATCGACGATCTCAGGCTCGCGCGCGGCGTTCTCCAACACCGAGGTCCCCTCGGCCAGGCAGGCGGCCACCAACAAGTTCTCCGTGCCGGTCACGGTCACCAGGTCCATGACAATCCGCGCGCCCTTGAGGCGCTTGGCCGTGGCGCGAATGTAGCCCCCCTCGACGCGGATCTTTGCCCCCATCGCCTCCAGGCCCTTGAGATGGACATCCACAGGGCGCGAGCCGATCGCGCAACCGCCAGGCAGAGATACTTCAGCCTGACCGTAGCGCGCAAGCAACGGACCAAGCACGAGGATGGAGGCACGCATGGTGCGCACCAGCTCATACGGCGCGAAGTATTGGTGCACCGTGCGCGGGTCGATATGGACGCTCATGCGATCACTGAGCATGAGCTGGGCCCCCATGCCGCCGATCAGCTCCATCATGGTGGTGACGTCCATCAGATGCGGGACGTTCTCGATCACCACGGGAGCATCGGCCACCAGGGCGGCCGCCATGATTGGCAGCACGGCGTTCTTCGCCCCGGAAATGCGCACCTCGCCCTGGAGCGGTGTGCCCCCCTGAATCAGCAACTTATTCATGCGTTCTCGTTGTGGTTCGACACCCCTGCCTCGGCAGAGGACGGATCGGCCGACAGCAGCGCCTCAAGCTGGCAGGCACGCACGATGGCATCCATGTCTGCTGGAACGTGGCGGATCTTGCGGACACCCTGGCGCCGCATCTCCAGCATCAGCGCCACGGCCGAGCTGTCACAGCTGCTCACCCCCGCAAGATCAAGCGTGCCCACCGGCCCGCGAGCCAGTTCACGCCGAAGCAGTTCCAGCGCCCGCGCCGCCCCACCAAGGCGCAGCGGACCGGCAAGCTTGAGGGTTTCTCCCTCCCGAGTGATGGTGAGCTCAGTCAATCCACATCACCTGCATTGCGACGCTGGAGCTGTTTGATCAGACCGTCCATGCCGATGCGCTGCACATCCTGCGCGAAGGTGGTGCGGTAGTTGGTCACCAGGCTCACCGCATCGATGCTGACATCGAACACCTTCCAGCTCGTCCCACTCTTGCGCAGGCGATAATCCACCGGGATCGAGGGGCCAGCCTTGGATTGGATCTCGGTGCGCACGGTCGCTTCGTTCGGGTCGGCTTCCGGGCGCATTGGCAAGTAGCGGATGCTCTGTCCGTCATACTCGGCCAGGGACTTGGCGTAGGTACGCACCAACAGGGTGCGAAACTCGCGGGTAAACTCGGCCTGCTGGGCAGGGGTGGCGCGGCGCCAGTTGGCCCCCAGCACCAATTTACTCATCGCCTCGAAGTCGAAATGCGGCAGCACCAGCTCGTCGACGATTTTGTAGACCAGCTTCGGGTCGCTCTTGAGCTGCTCGTGGTTCTGCTTGAGTGCATCGAGCACCTTGTCCGAAATGCCACGCACCAGCTCATCGGGCCCCATGTCGGCATGCGTGAGCGGCGCAACCAGCACGAGGATGGCTGCAAATACAGCGGATAGGATTTTTTTCATCGATGCCATTCTCCAAGGGCCTGTCGCAAGGCGGCGACCTGCATATTGTAATCATTCACGCCGAGCAGATAGTCTCCGTACATAGTGGCATACGTCTTGAATGCCTCGACCACCTGATCCATGCCCACTGAGCCGGCCTCCATGTCGATGAAGTTGGCCACCATCCAACGTCGCGCGGACTGATACCCGCTCTTGAGCTGCTCGAGGCCAGCCTGCATGCCGCGCGCCCGGTGATAGGCTTCCGCCACCTGGAAAGGAATGCCCATGCGTGCAAGGTTGGCCTTCTCGGTCATTGCGCGCAGGTCCGCCTCGGCCTGGCGCGTGCGTGCATCCTGCACCCCCGGCTGCCAGTTCCAGCGCATGCCCACCACCGGCGCGGCATAGGCGTGGTTGAACGGGTCGGAGATGTAGGGGTTGTCCAGTGTGTCACGGCGCGCAGCCCAAGCTACATCCCCCACCACGGCGACGTACAGGTCGGGCCAGGTCTCGGCCCGGCGCGCCTGGACCATCTCGCGCAGGGCGGCCATGCCGGCCTCGACCTGTTCCATCTCGGCGCGCTGCATGAGAGCCTTTTTGACCATCTCCTCGAGCGACCCCTCCGGCAGCTCGACCGGTTCGATGCGCGTATCGGCCAGCTCGAGCGTGGCGGACAGCGGCAAGCCGATCAGGGTCTTGAGCCCATCCAGCGACACCTTCTCGATCGCCCTCGCCTGGGCCAGGTAGCGGCCCACCAGGCCCTTCACCGCCTCGAGCGCAAAACGGTCGGCCTGGCGTGCCGGGGTACCGTTGGCGGCACGGCGGTCAAAGGATGCGATGGCACCATCGATCCGCTTGCCCAGGTCCTCAAGGAAGGCACGGCTCTCGCGCGCAGTGAGTAGGCCATACCAGGCGCGGTATACGTCCATCTGGGTCTGCGCACGCGCAAGCTTCACCTCACCCTGCTTGACGCTGATGTTGCCCTCGGCCGCCGCGCCGTAATGCTCGAGCTTGCCGAAGGTGTAGAGCGGTTTGATCAGGGCCAGCTGCAGCCCGACCAGCGGGGAGAGGCCATCCTTGAACTCGCCCGCATCACTGCGCGGCTCCACGCTGCCTTCCTTGAAGAAACCTCCTTTCACCGCCTCCGCGAAGGAGAGATAGAGGTTGCTTGAAAGGCTCAGCCCGCCGTGTCCCTTGACCTCGTCGAGCAGGGCTCGGGCCTGCTCGACCACCGCCTCGCGCTCACGGATGCGTGGATCGGCCTGCAAGGCCATCTCCACGGCTTTGCCCAAAGTCAAGGGCTCCGCCACCGCCAGGGCGGGGAGGCTGGCGAGGGCCAGCAGGATGGCGCGCATGCCTTTCATTATTTTACTCCTTCGGCGGCCTTGTTATACAAAAACTGGCCGATCAGGTTCTCCAGCACGATGGAGGACTGGGTCAGGGTGATGCGATCGCCATCCTTGAGCACGGCCTCCTCTGCCCCGGGCGAGAGGCCGATGTACTGCTCCCCCAAGAGCCCAGAGGTATAGATGGCAGCCGAAGTATCCTTTGGCAGGATAGCGTAGCGGTTTTCGATGCGCATACCCACCTCGGCGCGGAAGGTTGCAGGATCGATGCTGATGGATTCAACCCGCCCGACCACCACGCCAGCGAGTTTGATCGGTGCACGCACCTTGAGCCCACCGATGTTGTCAAACTGGGCGACCACGCGGTAGCCCGCATCATTGGGCAGGCTGACGAGGTTGCTGACCCTCAGGGCCAGCATGACCAGCGCGGCCAGCCCCAGGACCACAAACACACCTACCCAAACATCACGCATGGTTGTGTCGTACTTCATGCTCTCCCTCACACGTTGAACATCAACGCGGTCATCATGAAATCGAGCCCGAGCACCGCGAGCGAGGTATGGACCACGGTGCGGGTGGTTGCGCGGCTGACGCCCTCGGCGGTTGGCACGCAGTCGAAGCCTTCGAACACTGCGATCCAGATCGCCACGGCGCCGAACACCAGACTCTTGATTACGCCATTGACGATATCCTCGTAGAAATCGACGCGTGCCTCGATCTGCGACCAATAGGCCCCAGCATCCACGCCGAGCAGGCCGACGCCGATGAAATACCCGCCCAGCACGCCGATGGCCGAGAACAGCGCGGCGAGCAAGGGCATGGCGATGAACCCCGCGAGGAAGCGTGGCGCGACGACCCTCTTGAGCGGATCGACCGCCATCATCTCCATCCCGGCGAGCTGTTCGGTGGATTTCATCAGGCCGATCTCGGCGGTGATGGCGGAGCCGGCACGACCCGCAAACAGCAGGGCGGTGATGACGGGCCCAAGCTCGCGCACGAGACTGAGCGCCACCACCACCCCAAGAGACTCTGCCGAACCGAAGGTGGTGAGGATGTTGTAACCCTGCAACCCTAAAACCAGGCCGACGAACAGGCCGGAGACCAGAATGATTTGCATCGACAGCACGCCGATGGCGAATAGCTGGTCGACCACCAGGCGCGGGCGCAGCAGCCCTGCCGGCAAGGCCGGCAGCAGCGCGAGCAAGAACAGATGCAGACGACCAAGCCGCGCCAGGACATCCAATGCACGCCGACCCAGCAAGGCGAATCCACGGATCATGCGCTCCTCCCCCGAACCAGAAAGTCTTCCTCCAGCGACGGGGCCGGATACTGGAACGGCACCGGACCATCCGGCAACCCCTGCATGAACTGGCGTGCCCAGGGGGATGCGCTCGCGTGCACCTGCGCCGGGCTGCCCGAGGCCACCACTTTGCCCTCCGCCAACACGTAGACCTGATCGGCGATCGAGGTGGCCTCGGCCACATCGTGCGAGACGAGGATGCTGGTCAGGCCGAGGGCGTCATGCAAACTGCGGATCAGCCGCACCAGCACACCAAGGGTGATCGGATCCTGGCCGGTGAAAGGCTCATCGTACATCACAAGACAGGGATCCATGGCAAGCGCCCGCGCCAGGGCCACCCGGCGCGCCATGCCGCCAGAAAGCTCAATGGGCATCAGGTCGCGCGCGCCACGCAGCCCCACCGCATTGAGCTTCATCAGCACCAGGTCGCGGATCATCGACTCGGGTAGACGGGTATGCTCGCGCAGCGGGAAGGCGACGTTCTCGAACACTGTAAGGTCGGTCAAGAGTGCGCCATGCTGGAAGAGCATGCCCATACGCTTGCGCAACTCGAACAGCTCGGTGTGGCGCAGCTTGTGCACGTTGACCCCGTCCACCCAGACCTCACCGGCATCCGGGCGCAGCTGGCCGCCGATCAGCTTGAGCAGGGTGGTCTTGCCGGTACCGCTCGGGCCCATGATGGCCACTACGCTGCCACGCGGGATGGTCAGATTCAGGTCATCGAAGATCACCTTGGCGCCACGCCGGAAGGTGAGGTTGCAAACCTCGATCAGATTATCGCTGCCCATGCTCATGACCACCCCAAAAGGTCGCGCAGGGTGCGCAAGCCCTGCAGCGGCTCGAGCGCTGTACCGACATCGTGCAACAGAATAGCGCCATCGCGCGGTCCCAGCGCCTCCATGGCCCTGCGCGCGGCACGCAGGTCGACGCGCGAGGCGTCGAGCACGACCAGCGGGGCACGACCAGACGCCAAGGCATCGGTCAAGTCGCGCGCCACCAGCGGCAGGCCCTTGAGCGTAGCTTGGGCCCATACCGGGGCGAATCGTCCGGCAAGCTCGATGACCCCGGACAAACACCCCTCCCCGGCCAGGGTGGCGCCCAGTCGCGGCCCCAAAACCTTCAGGCGAGCCTCAAGGTCCGGAACCCGCTGGGTAGGTAGCTCAAGATAGAGGCGAAAACCCTCGCGCGTATCCTTCACCCAGTCGGCGAGCTCTTCCAAGGAAGGCGCAAGCCACGCCTCTGCCACCAGGCCGAGGGCATCGAATGTGTTGGCATAAAAGGTCAACCGCCAGTCTTCCGGCAGATCTTCAGGATAGAAGCTGCCCTCCCAGGTGGCATGGCGCCAGTCAAATCCCCCGAGCCGGATCATGCCGAAGGCTCCAGTTCGCGTAGCAGACGGAAGCTGAGGTTGAGATCGAACTCGCCCAGTTCACGAAACCAGCGCGCGGCACTACGACACATGCCGGGCGCATCGAACCACGAACCGCCGCGCACCACGCGCAGACGGGTGGTGCTGCCGGTCCAGGCCTCGTGCGCCAGGCGCGGCACACCGCTGTAGGCCTCGCGCCAGTGATCGAGCACGAATTCTTGCATATTGCCGTGCATCTCATGCAGACCCCAAGCGTTCGCCGGTAGGCTGCCCACCGGCACCGGCCGCCTAAGACCACAGAAATAGAAACCACGGGTGCAGTGCAGGCCGCCGGCGCAGTTCACCTCGCTGCGGTGGATGCGCTCGCCGAAGGCAAAGGCGGTGGTGGTACCGGCGCGCGCAGCATATTCCCACTCCGCCTCGGTCGGCAGACGATAGCGCTGGCCGGTCCGCTGCGACAGCCATTGGGCATAGGCCTGGGCGTCCTGGAAGCTGACATTGAAGACCGGCAACTCTGGATCGGTCCAGAGATAGCGACGGGGGCGAGGATGGCCGGTTTCCTGACAGAAATGGGCATATTCCCCGATCGTCACGGTATGGCGCATGAGGGCGAAGTCGTGCAGCACGATCACCTTGTGCTGTGGCCCCTCCCACGACTGGCGGGCGTACTCCCCCGAGGGCGACCCCATGAAGAAGTGACCGGACGGGACAAGGGCAAGCAGAGGCCCCTCGAATTCGCCGATCCGATCACGAAAATAAACCTCAAGCCCCAGGCGCACGGCGGCTTCGCGCTGTCGGGCACGCGCCACATCCCAGCCAAGCTCACTGGCGCGGGCGGCATCAGGTTCAAAGGCTTGTATGTCCATTCCTTCCATGGAAAACATTGTATCAACCTTACCTTCAGGTCAGGCCCTCGGATTTGGTATACTAATTTCGATTTTCTTGATCCCAAAACACCCACCCCATGCATTTCGACCGCATGCTCGGTCTTGCCCGCGCCGTGCTCGACACCGAGGCCGCTGCCCTCGTCCGCTTGAGCGAGCGGCTCGACGCGGCCTTCGTGCGCGCCTGCGAGCTGATGCTGGCCTGCACCGGAAGAGTGGTGGTCACCGGCATGGGCAAATCCGGCCACATCGGTGGCAAGATCGCCGCCACCTTGGCCAGCACCGGCACCCCCGCGTTTTTCGTCCATCCAGGCGAGGCCAGTCACGGCGACCTCGGCATGATCACTCGTCAGGACGTCGTGCTCGCCTTGTCCAATTCTGGCGAGACGCCGGAGATCCTTGCCATCCTTCCGATCATCAAGCGCATGGGGGTGCCTATGATCGCCCTAACCGGCCGTCCGCAGTCCACCCTGGCACGCGAGGCCGAGGTGCACATCGATGTCGGGGTGGAGAAGGAGGCCTGCCCCCTCGGCCTCGCCCCCACCGCCAGCACCACCGCTGCCCTCGCCATGGGCGATGCCCTGGCGGTGGCCCTGCTGGAGACCCGCGGTTTCACTGCGGAGGACTTCGCCCTCTCCCATCCGGGCGGAACCCTGGGTCGCCGCCTACTGCTGCATGTGTGCGACATCATGCACAGCGGCGAGCGCCTGCCGAGGGTTGAATTGGGCGCTCCCTTGCGCGACGCTCTGATGGAGATTACCCGCAAGGGATTGGGCATTACCGCCGTGGTGGATGCCGAGGGGCGGCTCGCTGGGGTGTTCACCGATGGCGACCTGCGTCGCGCCCTCGACCACACGGACATCGACCTGCGCAGCGCGCGCATCGATGAGTTCTACACCCCAGGCGGCAAGACCTGCCCGGCGAGGATGTTGGCGGCCGAGGCCCTCGGCCTGATGGAGCGGCACAAGATCAACGCCCTGATCGTGGTCGACGAGGCCCGCCGCCCGATTGGCGCCCTCAACACCCATGACCTGCTGCGCGCCGGAGTGGCCTGATGCAGGACATCCTCGCCCGCGCCCGCAAGATTCGCCTGGCCCTATTCGACGTGGACGGGGTGCTCACCGACGGTCGCCTCATCTTCAATGCCGACGGTGAAGAGATCAAGGCCTTCCATTCTCGCGACGGACACGGCCTCAAGCTGTTGATGGAGGCAGGGATCGAGGTCGGCGTGATCACCGCGCGCAACTCACCCGCGGTTGCACACCGGATGCGCAACCTCGGCATCCCGCACGTCTTCCAAGGCCAGCACGACAAGCGCACTCCCTATCTTGAGTTGGTCGAGCGTCTGGGGCTTGCGCATGAGCAGGTCGCCTACATGGGCGACGACGTGATCGACCTGCCCGTGCTGAGCCGCGTCGGCCTTGCCACCACCGTACAGGACGCGCCCGGCGTCGTGAAGCGCCACTGCCACTGGATTGCCGAGCACGGCGGCGGCCAGGGGGCGGTACGCGACCTGTGCGATCTGATCCTCGAGGCCCAGGGCAGGCTGGATGCCCTGCTTGCGCGCTACCTGGCATGAGATTCCGGCAAGAGGCACTGCTCTGGAGTCTGCTGGGCACCGCTACCTTGTTGGCCGTTCTGGCCAACGGCGCCCTGCAACGTCCCCTGCCCGCTGCCACACCGCGTCTGCATGGGGCTGACCACAGTTTCACCCAACCACACGCCTGGCTCTTCGACCGTGAGGGACGCCTCGCCTACGAGGCCCTCGGCACCCGCCTGGAGCACCGAGCGGAGAGCGGCGATTATCTCCTGAGCCAGGCCGAGTTAGTCGCTTACCCCAGGGAGGGCGAGCAGGGCGTATGGTATCTTCGCGCTGAGCAGGTCCGTCTCGACGACGACCGCCGACACGCGTGGCTCGCGGGCGCGGTCACCATCGAGCGCAAGCAGGTCCCCCCCGCCGATGCCCTGCGACTGCATGCGCGCAACGTGGCCCTCGACCTCGCCGCGCGCACTGCCCAAAGCCAGGAACCCATGACGGCCGAAGGCTTGCACTGGCAAAGCCAGGCAATGGCCTTTTTCGCCGACTTCACTCAACGACTGCTTCTGCAGGAAGGCCGCGTGCATGATCGCCATGAACTGCCCCGTCGTTAAGCCCCTCCTTGCCACCCTGCTCTTATTCCCCCTGTGGATCACGCCCCAAGCGCAGGCAGCCTCCGCCGACCGCAAGCTGCCGCTGTCGATCGAGGCGGACCGCAAGCACACCGACTACAAGGGTGGCGAGGCCACCTACGAAGGGCGTGTCATCATTCGCCAGGGGCAGCTGCTGTTGACGGCCGACAAGGCCATCATCCACCTGCGTGACGGCCAGTTCGACCGTGCCATCCTTGAGGGGCGGCCCGCGACTTACCAAGATCGCGACGATGCGGGCCAACCCATCCGCGGCGAGGCCCGGCGGATGGACTACCAGGCCTTTGACGAGATCCTCACCCTCAGCGGCCAGGCGTGGGTCGAGCGGGCCGGCGACACTCTTGCCAGCGAACGCATCGTCTACCACTTCAAGAGTGAGGTGGTGGATGCCGGCGCTGGCAACGGCGACCGCGTGCGCATGACCTTGCAGCCACGCAACACCAATGAAGGAAAGAAACCGTGAACCTCGCTGTTCACACCCTCCGTGCCGAGGGGCTGAACAAGCGCTACGGCGCGCGCACCGTGGTGCACGACATGACGCTCGAGGTACGCACCGGCGAGATCGTCGGCCTGCTGGGGCCCAACGGCGCGGGCAAGACCACCAGCTTCTACATGATCACCGGTCTAGTGCAGCCGGACGGCGGACAGATACTGCTCGATGGCCAGGATATCTCATCCCTGCCGATGCACGCCCGTGCCCGCCTTGGCGTCGGCTACCTCCCGCAAGAACCCTCCATCTTCCGCAAGCTTTCCGTGGAGGACAATCTCCTCGCCGTGCTCGAACTGCGATCGGATCTGCGCCGCGCCTCGGATCGCCAGACGATCTGCAACCATCTGCTTGAAGAGCTGCACATCAGTCATGTGCGCCACAGCCTTGGCCTGAGTCTGTCCGGTGGCGAGCGACGGCGGGTGGAGATCGCCCGTGCCCTGGCGGCCGAACCGCGCTTCCTGCTGCTCGATGAGCCCTTCGCCGGGGTGGACCCGATCAGCGTGCTGGATATCCAACGCCTGATCCGCCACCTCGCCGAACGCGGCATCGGCGTGCTGATCACCGACCACAACGTGCGCGAGACCCTGCGCATCTGCAGTCACGCCACCATTATGCACGCCGGGGGCGTGCTGGCCGAAGGCACCCCGGAGGTCATCCTCGCCGACCCGCGCGTGCGCGAGGTCTACCTTGGCGAACAGTTCAGCCTGTGAGCATGACGTTCAAACTGCAATCCTGCGCCTGCGCTTCGCGCTAGAATGACACCATGATGATCATCTCATTGATGCAGGCATGAAGGCCGGACTCGAGCTTAGGCAGGGGTTGTCGCTCACGATGACCCCCCAGCTGCAACAGTCCATCCGGCTGCTTCAGCTCTCCAGCCTCGAACTGCAGACCGCGATCCAGCAGGCCATCGAGGCCAACCCCATGCTGGAGCTCGCGGACGAGAACGACGAGGAGGTCGAGCCAGCTATACTCGAGGCCGGTGAGGGTTGGCCCACCACCAGCCTGGACGAAGCAGCCACTACCCTCGACCTTGCGGCCCCGCGCCAGGACATGCCCGAGGAGCTGCCCTTCGACAGTCGCTGGGATGACATCTTCGAAGCCGATGGCAGCACCAGCTACAGCAAGGGTAACGCGGAGGACGAGGAGCGCGACGTCCTCAGCCAGACCAGCAGTGGGCAGGAAAGCCTGCACGACCACCTGCTCTCGCAGATGCTGCTCACCCCCCTCTCGCCGCGCGACCAACAGATTGCCACCGCCATCATCGAATCCGTCAACGAGGACGGCTTCCTCGAGCAGCCGCTGGAGAGCATCGTCGAGGGCCTGCGCCGCGATCTGCCTGACATTGAGCTCGATGAGGCGGAGGCCATGCTGCACTTGGTGCAACAATTCGACCCGCCCGGCATCGCGGCGCGTGACCTTGGCGAATGTCTCGCACTCCAGTTGCGCCAGGTCGAGGCCCCTACCCCGGCCCACGCCGAGGCCGCCCGCCTGCTCGAGCATCTCGACCTCTTGGCCAGCCGTGACTACACTCGCCTGCAGCACCTGCTGAAGATCGACGCCGAGACCCTCAAGGCCGCCCTGCAGGTCCTGCAAGGACTCAACCCGCGCCCCGGCGCCAAACTGCGCAGCCAGAACGTCGAATACGTGATCCCGGACGTGATCGTGCGTCGCATCCAAGGGCAGTGGCGAGTCGAGCTCAACCCCGAGATCACCCCTAAGCTGCGCATCAACAACTTGTACGCCAGTTTCATCCAACGCGGCCGCCGCAATGAGGACATGAACTACATGCGCAATGCCCTGCAGGAGGCGCGCTGGTTCATCAAGAGCGTGCAGAGCCGCAACGAGACCCTGCTCGCGGTCGCCGAGGCCATCGTGCGCCGCCAGCAGGACTTCCTCGAGCACGGCGAAGCCGCCATGCGCCCGCTGGTGCTGCGCGAGATTGCCGAGGATTTGGGACTCCATGAGTCGACCGTCTCGCGCGTCACCACCAACAAGTACATGCACACCCCGCGCGGCGTAGTGGAGTTCAAGCACTTTTTCTCCAGCTACGTAGGAACCGCGGATGGCGGGGAAGCATCTTCCATCGCCATCCGTGCCCGGATCAAGCAGCTGGTGGCGGAGGAGCCGCCCAGCAAGCCGCTGAGCGACAGCCGCCTCACCCAGCTGCTGAAGGCCGAAGGCATCAACGTCGCCCGTCGGACCGTCGCCAAGTACCGCGAGTCCCTCGGTATTCCCCCTTCCAACGAGCGCAAGCGTCTCTACTGATGAATACCCTGACCATTGCCAATACCCTGACCATTGCCGACCTCCTCACTCCCGAGCGTGTCAAGCTCGATCAGGAATGCTCGAGCAAGAAGCGCGCACTCGAGCTCATCAGTCAGATCATCGCCTGCGCCCAGGAAGGGCTCGAAGCGTGGACCATCTTCGATACCCTGCTGGCCCGCGAGCGGCTCGGCAGTACCGGCATCGGCCGCGGCATCGCCATCCCGCACGGCAAACTGTCCACCCTCAAGGCCCCGGTGGGTGCCTTCATGCGCCTTGAGCACGGCATCGACTTCGATAGCCCGGATGGCGTTCCGGTGAGTCTGATCTTCGCCATTCTCATCCCTGAAGACGGGGAGGCGGCCCACCTGGCCATCCTCGGTCAGCTTGCGCGTCGCTTCAGCGACCCCGAATTCTGCACCGCCATCCGCCAGGCCCAGAGTAGCCAGATCGCCTTCAGCCTACTGACCCGCAAAGTCGCCAGCGTGGAGCCCCCCCCCAGCAATGGCACGCAGCAAGCGCATGGACACGGATCCCCCTGATCCTCGCCTGGAGTCAACCTCAGCCCCAGGCATCATCTGCCTGCACGGCGTCTTTCTCGCCCTGCGGGTGCCCCCCGTCGGGGGGGGCAAACCCCGATGCATCGGTCCTGTATCGCAGTCCCTTCCGGCATCCATGCCGGAAGGGACTGCAGGGTGCGACTTTCGAGCATCCGCCGCATCGGCGGCATCTGCCCCCTCCCTCGGCGTATTGATTCTGGGTTCAGCAGGCATCGGCAAGAGCGAGCTCGCTCTTGATCTGATCAGCCGCGGCCATGCCCTGGTCGCCGACGACAGCCCCGTATTCACCCCGCAGGCCGACGGCCGCTGGCTGGGTCGCTGCCCCGCCCCCCTCCAGGACTTTCTCGAGGTGCGTGGGCTCGGCATTCTTAACATCCGATGCCTGTTCGGCGAACAGGCCATCTGCGCAGAGCATCCGCTCGACCTCGTGATCCGGCTGGAGGAAACATCCTCCGCCCCATCCTGCTTTGAGGATCGCCTTGAGGGGGCCTGGCGCGACTATCGTCTGGGAGGGCACATCGTCCCCGAGCTTCCACTGAGCGCGCGCGTCAGGCGCAATCTGGCCCTCCTGGTGGAAACAGCGGCCCGTTTACGGGCATGCGGTACTGGAAAAGGCATCGGATATAATGCTGCCGATGAACTCTCCCGCCGCCTTGGAGAACACCTCGACAAGGAATCTGTGTGAAGCTGGTTATCGTCAGCGGCCTGTCCGGCTCGGGCAAGACCATCGCCCTGCACACCCTTGAGGATGCCGGCTATTACTGCGTCGACAACCTCCCCCTCGCCCTGCTGCCAGCCTTCGTCGACATTGCCCTGTTCCAACCCCTCAGCCAGGATCCGAAACAGACGATGCCTCCCCAGGAGCGCGCCGCCATCGGCATCGACGTCCGCGGTGGGGTGGGCGAACTGCGCCATCTGCACCAGCAGTTGGCGCAGCTGCGCGAGAAACACCCCAAGCTGCAGATCCAGCTGCTGTTCCTGTACGCCGAGCACGAGGTGCTACTGCGCCGCTTCAGCGAGACGCGGCGTCTGCACCCCCTCGGGCGCGAAGGCCTGCCGCTAGACGAAGCCCTGCTGGCGGAGGCCGAACTGCTCGCCCCGCTGCGTGAGGCGGCCGACCTGATCATCGACACTTCACACAGCACCCTCCACCAATTGCGCGCCTTGCTGCGGGCGCGCCTGCTTGAGCATGACGGCCGAGGACTCTCACTGCTGCTGCAATCCTTCGGTTTCAAGCACGGCGCCCCCACCGACAGCGACTTCATCTTCGACATGCGCTGCCTGCCCAACCCCCATTGGGACCCCCGTCTGCGTCCGCTGACCGGACGCGATGCCGAGGTGGCTGCCTTTCTCGGCGACTTGCCTGAAGTACGCGCCATGCTTGACCAACTGGAGCAGGCCCTGCTGACCTGGCTGCCCATGTTCGAGCGCGAGCAGCGGCAGTTCTTGTGCATCTCGCTTGGCTGCACCGGAGGCCAGCATCGTTCGGTGTTCATGGTGGAACGTCTAGCCGAACGCCTGCGCAAACACTATCCTTCCCTCGCTATCCGCCACCGCGAATTGAGTTGACGTTCCCATGCGCGTCGGAGTGCTGATCATCGCCCACAACCATCTCGGCCAGCAGCTGCTCGAAACTGCCACCGACATGCTGAACCGACACCCGCCACAGGTCCGCAGTCTGGACGTTCTGCAGGACGACGACCCCATCGACCTGCTGGCGCGGGCCCGCCGCCTGCTGGCGGACATCGACCAGGGTGCTGGCGCGCTGGTGCTGACGGACATGTATGGCTCAACCCCAAGCAATATCGCCCACCGCCTGGGCGATAGCGAGCATGTGGTGCGGGTGATCTCTGGTGTCAACCTACCGATGCTGATCCGCGCCCTGAACTACGCTGATCTGCCGCTTGAAGAACTGGCGCAGAAGGCCCTGAGCGGCGGGCGTGAGGGGATTTTGGACTTGCGCGGCATGATCTGATGGTCAGAAACTGCACTATCGAGATCATCAACAAGCGCGGGATGCATGCCCGTGCCGCTGCCCGCTTCGCAAGCACGGCCGCCACCTTCACCAGCCACATCAGCGTACGGCGCGGCGAGCTTGTGGCCAACGGCAAGAGCATCATGGGATTGCTGATGCTGGCCGCCCCGCAGGGCAGCACAATCGCCATCCAGGCCGAAGGCCCAGACGCCGAGCAGGCCCTTGAGGCCCTGGTCACACTGGTTAGCGAGCGTTTCGACGAGGCCGAATAGATCTTCCTCCATAGGGTTAGGGCTTCCCTGCCCTTCAGGCGGGTTTTGTCATACCATTTGCGTTTTTATGCACGAACCCCTGCGAGAGGGACATGAAGAAATCTTCCTACTCTTACGATGAGCTGATCCAATGCGCCCGTGGCGAAATGTTCGGCCCCGGCAACGCTCAACTCCCCCTGCCGCCGATGCTGATGTTCGACCGCATCATGCTGATCAACGAAGACGGCGGGGCCTTTGGCAAGGGTGAGCTCATCGCCGAACTGGACGTCAAGCCGGATCTCTGGTTTTTTCAGTGCCATTTCGAAGGGGATCCCGTGATGCCCGGCTGCCTGGGCCTGGATGCCATGTGGCAGCTGGTCGGCTTCTACCTTGGCTGGATCGGCGGCAAGGGCCATGGCCGTGCCCTTGGCGTGAGCGAGGTGAAGTTCACTGGCCAGGTTCTGCCAGAGGCCAAGCTGATCACTTATAAGGTGGACATGAAGCGCACCATCAACCGTAAACTGGTGATGGGCATCGCCGATGCCATCATGCTGGTCGACGGGCGCGAGATCTACCAGGCCACCGACCTGCGTGTCGGGCTGTTTACCTCCACTAGCGGTTTTTGAGGGTTATGACATGCGCCGCGTCGTCGTCACCGGAATGGGCATCGTTTCCAGCCTGGGCAACAACAAGCAAGAAGTTCTCCAGAGCCTGCGTGAAGGTCGCTCAGGCATCGAGTTCGTGCAGGAGTATGCTGATCTCGGCTTCCGCTCGCAGGTTGCCGGCACGCTCAAACTGAACCCCGAGGAGTTGATCGACCGCAAGCTCTTCCGTTTCATGGGCCAGGCAGCCGCCTACAGCTACCTCGCCATGGCCGAGGCCGTGGCGGATTCGGGCCTGAGCGATAAGCAGATTGCCAACGTCCGCACCGGTCTGATCGTCGGCTCCGGTGGTTCTTCCACCGCCAACATCGTCGCGACCGCCGAGATCGCCAAAAGCCGCGGCATCAAGCGTGTAGGCCCATACATGGTGACTCGCACCATGAGCTCAACCACCTCCGCCTGCCTGGCCACCCCCTTCGGCATCAAGGGCGTGAACTACACCATCAGTTCCGCCTGCGCCACCTCCGCGCACTGCATCGGCAACGCCATGGAGCTGATCCAGCTCGGCAAGCAGGACGTGATGTTCGCCGGCGGTGGTGAGGAGCTGCACTGGGTGCAGTCTGCCATGTTCGACGCCATGGGGGCGACCTCCTCCAAGTACAACGACACCCCACACACCGCTTCCCGTCCGTATGACGAATTCCGCGACGGTTTCGTCATCTCTGGCGGCGGCGGTATGGTGGTGCTGGAAGCGTTGGAGCACGCCCTGGACCGCGGCGCGAAGATCTACGGCGAGCTGATCGGCTACGGTGCCACCTCGGATGGCTATGACATGGTGCAGCCCTCGGGGGAAGGCGCCATCCGCTGCATGCAGCAGGCCCTCGCCACCGTTGACACGCCGATCGATTATATCAACGCCCACGGCACCAGCACCCCGGTCGGCGACATCCGCGAGCTGGAGGCCATGAAGGCGGTGTTCGGCGACAAGATGCCGGTGGTCACCTCCACCAAGTCGCAGTCCGGCCACGCCCTGGGTGCGGCCGGTGTGCACGAGGCCATCTACTCGCTGTTGATGATGGAGCATGGCTTCATCGCCGCCTCGGCCAACATCGAGGCCCTTGATCCGGCCGCGCAAGGCATGAACATCGCCCAGCAGCGCATCGACAACGCCAAGCTGGATACCGTCCTCTCCAACAGCTTCGGCTTCGGCGGCACCAACGCCAGCCTCGTCTTCCGCCGCTTCCAGGCCTGACCAGCACCTGCCGTGCGCCCCCGCCGAGGCGGCCGCACGCCGCCACCTTCTCAAACGTCACTTGAATTGACCTTCCATTCGACCTACTTTATGAGGTAATCTAAAGATTCAACAAAGGAGGGAAGGATGAGCCAGCGCATGAGCGTCGACCAGTTCATCTCCATGGTACGCAGCATGCCGCTGGACAAGGTGGCGAGCCTGCCGCTCGAGATCCTTCCTGAAACCATCCCCGCCGAACTGATCCGCAACTCCCCCCAGCCCCTGCGCGGGGTGCTGGAGAAACTCTCCTTCGACCTGAACGTGCACGAGCTGCGCGAGCAGCAGGCCCTAGAACAGCAGTTCGGCAACCAGGCCGCCCAGGCGCTGGACAAGGCGCGCGGTTACGAGGCAGACCTCGCCATCGCCCGCCTGCGGCAAAAGATCGCCGACATCACCCCTGCCCTGGAGAAATGGCGCGCCGGTAAGATGACCAACTACGCAATGTCGCAGACCATGCACGGCCTGCGGGAGATCATCACCGATGTCCATGCCGAACGTGCCCGCATGGCCAAGGCTGAGGTTGTGATCAGCGAATGCCTGCTCAATAACCCCGGACGCTTCGAGGGGAGACTGCGCAATGCCCTCGATCGCCTTAGGCACTTCTCTGGCAAGCTTGACGCCACCCTCGGCGAATATTACGCCCTGCAGCTCGAGGTGGTGGCCGCTGACATGTACGACAAGCGCCGCCAGATCAACGACTCCGACCTCAAGAAAAAGGATTTGCTGGAGGAGCTGAACGCCCTTGAAGAGCAGCTCAAGCGTCCCAGCTCGATGTTCTCCCGCCTGCTGTCCTGGGGCGCAAAAAAGCACGAAGAGAACATCAAACACCGCATCAGCGAGCTGCACCAGCGCATCATGAGCGAGGAATGGGTCATGGCCGAGAGCCAGCTGACCCGCTGGCTGGATGCCATAGTCGACGCCAGTCTTTACGTCGACTCCCCCGCCACGCAACAGAACCTTCGCCAGGCCCGCCTGAACCTGTTCTTCCTGCTCAACGCCTTCTGCGAGCAACAGGAGGCCGCCGCCAAACAAATCGCCCGCAATCCCTTCATCCAGGTCGACCCGAAAAAGGCCATCGAATACATGCTCATGTCCGAGCGCTTCATCCTCGACTACTTCGCCAAGAAGCGGACCGAAATCATCCAGTGGCTTGGCAATGCCGCGGACAACCGCCTGCGGGCCCTCGAGCACCTCGAAATCGACCTGATCAGCGAGATGAAGCGCAACATGCGCTGAACAGAAAACATGCCTCTACCAGGAGGTTGAAAAAACTTCCTGCCCTTTTTCAACGCGCGGCGTCGCGACACATATCCGTGACACGCTTCGCAGATCAAGCACTGGCATGCGTTGACAGACCGTTGAAAGGTTTTTTCCACGGCCTGTCAAACTCAGGGCGTCCCTGTCCCTTCTTCGTCAGCGCATGTGCTCGAGAATTGCGCGCTTGACCTGATCCAACGTCGCGTCGATGGTCAGCAACGTGGCCTTGCCCTGGCACTGAGCAATGGCCGTGTCCGGGTCCTTCAGACCGTTGCCGGTCAAGGTCAGCACAAGGCTCGAGCCTTCCGGGATCTTGCCGCTTCGGATGTCCTTGATGGCCCCCGCCAGTGAGGCGGCTGAGGCCGGCTCACAGAACACCCCCTCGTACTGGGTGAGCATCTTCTGCGCCGCGAGGATCTCCTCATCGGTCACCTCGGCGAACCAGCCGCCGGACTCCTCCATCACCTTCCAGGCGCGATCCCAGGACTGTGGATGGCCGATGCGGATGGCGGTGGCGACGGTCTCCGGATGGTCGACCATATGACCGCGCAGAAAGGGCGCGGAACCAGCCGCCTGGTAGCCGACCATCTTGGGGCGGTTGCCGACGATGGCGCCACCCGCATAGGCGCACTTGCCGTTGCAGTAGGCACAGGATTCGGTGACGTGTTCGCCGGAGGCGGAGGAATACTCACAGTAGCCAATCCAGTGCGCGGTGATGTTGCCCGCATTGCCCACCGGCAGACAGTGGTAATCCGGAGCGCGGCCCAGCTCCTCGATGATCTCGAAGGCGGCGGTCTTCTGGCCCTGCAGGCGATAGGGGTTGACCGAGTTGACGATGGTCACCGGCGCCTCACCAGCAACCTCCTTGACCAGGCCCATGCCGTCATCGAAGTTGCCTTTGATCTGCAGGGTGATGGCGCCGTACATCATCGCCTGGGCGAGCTTGCCCATGGCGATCTTGCCATCCGGAATCAGGACGAAGGCGGTGATGCCGGCCCGTGCGGCATAGGCCGCGGCCGAGGCGGAGGTATTGCCGGTGGAGGCACAGATGATGGCCTTGGAGCCCTCCTCCACCGCCTTGGTGACCGCCATGGTCATGCCACGGTCCTTGAACGAACCGGTGGGGTTCAGGCCTTCGTACTTGATGTAGATATCCACCTGCTTGCCCAAAAGCTTCGGGATATTGTGCAAGCGGATGAGCGGGGTGTTGCCTTCGCCCAGGGAGATGATGCGGGTGTCATCGGACACCGGCAGGCGGTCGCGGTAACGGTCGATCAGACCAGTGTAGCGGTTGCGAAATGGCATGGCGGTCACTCAAAGGGGACGGATGGGGTTGGGTACCCCTCCCCCTAAGGGGAGGGTCAGGGAGAGGGGAAGACGCACGGCCTTAACCGAGACTCTCAACCCGGATGCGCGTCACCGGTCGCTTGATGGCTGGAAGCCTCTCGATGCGGGCGATGGCCTCGTTCATGCGACCTTCCTTCACCCGGTGGGTGAGGATGATGACTGGGATGTCCGTCTCGTCCTCCGGCGCCTCCTTCTGCAGGATGGCCTCGATACTGATGTCCTGGTCGGCGAGGATGCGGGTCACATCCGCCAGCACGCCAGGCTTCTCCTCGGCGGTCAGGCGCAGATAGTAGGCGGTCTCAACCTCGCTCATCGGCAGGATCGACAGATCGCGCAGGGCATCGGGCTGGAAGGCCAGATGCGGTACGCGATTTTCCGGGTCTGCGGTCATGGTGCGCACCACATCCACGAGATCCGCCACCACGGCCGAGGCGGTGGGATCGGCGCCCGCGCCCGCACCGTAATACAGCGTCGGGCCCACCGCGTCGCTCATCACCAACACGGCATTCTTCACCCCATCAACGTTGGCGATCAAGCGGCGCTTGGGGATCAGGGTCGGGTGCACGCGCAGCTCCACCCCCTGCTCGGTACGGCGGGCGATGCCAAGGTGTTTGATGCGGTAGCCGAGCGCCTCGGCGTAACTGACATCCGCGCGAGTGATGCGGGTGATGCCCTCGGTCACCACCTTGTCGAACTGGAGCGGGATGCCGAAGGCGATGGAGGCGAGGATGGTGAGCTTATGTGCGGCATCGATGCCCTCCACGTCGAAGGTCGGATCGGCCTCGGCATAGCCCAGGCGCTGAGCCTCGGCAAGCACGTCGTCGAACTCGCGGCCCGCCTCGAGCATCTCGGTGAGGATGAAATTACCGGTGCCATTGATGATGCCGGCGAGCCATGCAATGCGGTTCCCTGCCAGTCCTTCGCGGATCGCCTTGATGATTGGGATACCGCCAGCCACAGCCGCTTCGAACGCGACCATCACGCCCTTGTCTTGTGCGCGACGGAAGATCTCGTTGCCATGCAAGGCGATCAACATCTTATTGGCGGTGACCACATGCTTGCCGAGCTCAATGGCGCGCAGGACCAGCTCGCGGGCGGGCTCGACGCCCCCCATCAGCTCGCAGACGACCTCCACCTCGGGGTCATGGACCACCGCGAAGGGATCCGTGGTCAGCCGGATGCCAGTGGTGTCGCAGATGCGCGGCGTGTCGATCCGACGGACCGAGGCAGCGACCACCTCGATGCCCCGCCCGGCGCGACGCGAGATCTCATCCTGATTGCGACGCAGCACATTGACTGTGCCCCCTCCCACCGTGCCCAATCCAAGCAGGCCGACCTTCACTGGCTTCATGGTTGTTCTCTGTGAAAAGCGATGCGTGGGATTTTAACCCAGATTATCCCAAGAACCCGGCTCAGCCCAGCACATGGGTGTAACGCTTGCGATACCGATCGAGGAAGCGCCTGATGCGGCCTATTGCTTCGCCAAGGTCATCCATGTTCGGCAGGAAGACAAGACGGAAGTGGTCGGGAGCGGCCCAGTTGAAGCCGCTCCCCTGCACCACCAGCACCCGCTCCTGTTCCAGCAGATCGAGGACGAACTGGCGGTCATCCTGGATCGGATACATTTTCGGATCAAGGCGCGGGAACAGGTACATAGCTCCCTGCGGCTTGACACAGCTCACGCCTGGGATCGTCTCCAGCATCTCGTGCGCCAGATCGCGCTGACGGCGCAGGCGACCGCCAGGTGCGACCAGGTCATCGATGCTCTGGTAGCCGCCCAGCGCAGTCTGGATGGCGAACTGCGCCGGGACGTTGGAGCACAGACGCATGGAGGCAAGCATGGTCAGGCCCTCGATGTAATCGCGTGCATGGCGCTTGTCGCCCGAGACGATCAGCCAACCGGCACGGTAGCCAGCGGCGCGGTAGTTCTTCGACAAGCCGTTGAAGGTGATGAAGAGCACATCGTCCGCCAGCGAGGCAACTGAGGTATGCTCCACCCCGTCATACAGCACCTTGTCATAGATCTCGTCGGCATAGACGATCAACTGGTGCTGGCGGGCGATCTCCACGATCTCCTGCAACAGATCGACCGGGTAGACTGCGCCGGTGGGGTTGTTCGGGTTGATGAGCACGATGGCGCGGGTGCGTGGGGTGATCTTGGCACGGATGTCCGCCAGGTCGGGCAGCCAGCCCGCCTGCTCGTCACACACATAATGGCGCGGCGTGCCACCTGCGAGGGCGACTGCCGCCGTCCACAGCGGATAGTCCGGCGATGGCACCAGCACCTCGTCACCATTGTCCAGCAGGGCCTGCATGGCCATCACGATGAGCTCCGACACCCCGTTGCCGATGTAGATGTCATCGATCTGCACCCCGCGGATACCCTTGGTCTGGGTGTAATGCATCACTGCCTTGCGCGCAGCGAACAGCCCGCGCGAGTCGGAATAGCCCGAGGCACCACCAAGGTTGAGGATCACGTCTTGCATGATCTCCTCGGGTACCTCGAAGCCGAAGATCGCGGGATTGCCAATGTTCAGCTTGATGATCCGGTGCCCTTCCTCCTCCATCTGCTTGGCGCGCTCCATGACCGGGCCACGGATGTCGTAGCAGACATTCGCGAGCTTGGAAGACTTGCGGATCGGATTAAGCAGTGGGGTGGTCATGGCGCAGGCTTATTGTTATGGGGCAGGAGAGCGGGCAACATTAGGCGCAGCCTCAAGGACTGTCAACGCGGCCTGCTTGGGCCATGATGCTTTGGAGAGATCGAGCGTGAAACTGCACCTCAACTTTACCGATCAGCGCTTCATCATCCAGAACTACGGAGAGGGCTACGTTACCATCAACGGCGAGCGCATCGAACGCAACTTGATCCTCACCCCGGAGAAACGGCTCGACTGGAGTATCCTGGAGGCTGCAAGCCTTGATGATGTCCTGCTCACCCCGCTGCTCCAAGACGAGCCCGAGCTGGTCATCATCGGGACCGGCCCGCGCCAACAGGTGCCGACCCCCGCCGTCATGCGCTTCTTCGCCCGCCATGGTATCGGCCTGGAGTACGTCAGCACCCCAGCCGCGTGCCGGGTTTACAACATTCTAGCCGGCGAGGGGCGGCGGGTGGGGTGCGGGCTGATGGTCGGCGGGCACCCTTGAATCGTCCCGGAAAGCCCAGAGGCGGTTTTTGCGTCATGCGGCCATGGTCATGGGGCCAGGGCGAGCTGTTGATAGAATATAGCAGATGAGATGTTCCTGATCGGCCCGAACAGGCACGGGTGCAGTCCCCCGTTTACCCACACCAGGGTTCAATCATACCCCCTCCTCAACAAAGCCCCCCATGACCGAACAGACCTTCATCACCGGCAAGGACGTTGCCCTTGAGGTTTCCATTGAGCGCATGTTCGCGCGCCTGGCAGAGCTCGGCTTTCAGATCGAGGAAGCGCGCTGGATCAATCCTGTGCCACATGTCTGGTCAGTGCACATCCGCGATGTGCGCGCCCCCTTCTTGTTCACCAACGGTAAGGGAGCGAGCCGCAAGGCAGCGCTGGCCTCGGCCCTGGGGGAGTATTTCGAACGCCTAGCCACGCAGTATTTCTTTTCCGATTACGATCTGGGCGAAACACTGGCCCATGCGGACTGGGTGCATCACCCGCGCGAAAAATGGTTCCCGGTCCGAGGCAAGGCCATTCCCCAAGGTCTGATGGACGCGACCATGCTGGCGATCTGGAACCCAAACGGGGAACTGACCGCTGCCCATCTGCTCGACCGCAATGCCGGCTTTTCTGGACGCGGCATCTGCGCCCTGCCCTTCGTGCGGCAGCGGGATGGCAAGACGGTGTTTGTGCCTGTCAATGTACTCGCCAATCTGTACGCCAGCAACGGCATGGCGGCGGGCAATACGGTGTTCGAGGCACGCACCCAGTGCCTGTCCGAGATCTTCGAGCGTCATGTGCGCCACCGGGTGATTAGTGAAGGGTTGTGTCTGCCGGACGTGCCGTCCGAGGTCTTGGCGCGCCACCCCCATGTGCTGCGCGCGATCGAGACGCTGGAGGACGCCGGCTTTCCCATCATGGTCAAGGACGCCTCGCTCGGCGGCCGCTACCCGGTGCTCAACGTCACTCTGCTCAACCCGGCCAATGGCGGTGTGTATGCCTCCTGGGGCGCACACCCGCGCTTCGAGGTCGCGCTGGAGCGCACCTTGACGGAGTTATTGCAGGGGCGGGATCTGAATGAACTGGATGGTTTTCACCCGCCCTCTTTTGATTTGGACGAGGTGGCCGACCCGGCCAACATGGAGACCCACTTCATCGACCACAGCGGGCTGATCGCTTGGGACTTTTTCCACCGCACGCCGGATGTGGAATTCTGCGCCTGGGACTATGACGGTTCGACGGAGGAGGAATTTCACTATCTGCTGGGCCTGTTGCACGAGGACGGTCACGACGCCTATATCCTCGACCTGCCGCACCTTGGAGTGTACGCTTGCCGTATCATCGTGCCGGGTTTTTCGGAGGTCTATCCGGTCACCGATCTGTTCGAGAACAACAGCAACGCTGCCCTGCCCCTGCGTGGCCCTCTGCGTCGCCTACCCGAGTTGGATGAGGCCGGACTGCGCGGACTGTTACGCAAACTCGAGCAGCTGGGGTTTGCCGACGAGCAGCTGCTGACGGATCTGTTGGGAGTTCTGGCCGACCACGACAGCCCCTGGGCCAGCCTGCGGGTGGGCGAGCTGAAGGGCTGGCTGCTGCTAGCACTCGGCAGGACCCGAGATGCAGCGGACTACCTGGGCTGGACGCTGGACTTCGGCGGCCAGCCCAAGGCCCGCGCCAGACTGCTGCGCACGGTCACCGACCTGCTGCGTTTCAAGGCCCAGAAGGGTCTTGATCTTGCAGACTTCCGCCCGGTACTGGTGCGCCTGCATGGGGAGGCGCTATTTGAGCGCGCCGAGCGGCTGGTCGCGGGCCTGGAACGCCTGCCGGACTTGCCCCCCCTCACTGGCGAGGATGGCGGGATGCAGCGCCACGCCCTGCTGCTGGATGCCTACGCGCGGCTACGCAAGGCGCATGAGGAGTATGCAGCGAGGTTGCAAGGTTAAGTCGGACATCCCCACAAAAGGCGCCCCCACAAGAGGTGCGCCCGCAAGGAGCAGTGCCTTTGCTCGCTGCTCATTTCAAAAGGAAAGGCTCTCTATAGGCTGTTTCAGCCCGTTTGAAACAGCCTGTTCACCTCCCTTTGTCACGCGCTTGGTCGGCCAGTGCCCTGCAGACCTGTCACTGCGCGTTGGCCCCGGCGGATGTCCCGTAGGCCGAGCGCTCGCGGCGGGCGAAGGCGGCAGGCTTGCCATTCCGCACCGAAGGCTGGGGAGACAAGCCGGTGTGCGTGGTCAGAAACTTTGACCATGTTTACCGACCGCCCCTTCAGCAGCTTCCTCCAGCGCCAGGAAGAGGTCATCTTGAAGGCAAAACCGAGCGGCAGAATGCGAGATGCCACAGTAGGTATCCGCGTCGGGGTGGCCAAGAATGACATGGTCGGCACCGCCTGTCGATAACCTTGTCCCACAACACTTAACAGGCCCTCGGCAACGGCGCATGAACAACCCCGCACAAGGCGGGGTTTGGACGAGCCAGACGCAGGCCAGCGGATCACATGTGGCGGATGATCTCATCACCAAAGGCCGAGCAGCTCACCTCGGTTGCCCCCTCCATCATGCGGGCGAAGTCATAGGTCACGCGCTTGCCCTGGATGGCACCAGACATGCCCTTGACCACAAGGTCGGCAGCCTCGATCCAGCCGATGTGACGCAGCATCATCTCGGCGGAGAGAATGATAGACCCCGGGTTGACCTTATCCTGGCCGGCATACTTCGGCGCGGTGCCATGAGTGGCCTCGAACATGGCCACGGTGTCGGACAGATTGGCACCCGGGGCAATCCCAATGCCGCCAACCTGCGCGGCCAGCGCATCGGAGATGTAATCACCGTTCAGGTTCAAGGTGGCGATCACATCATACTCAGCGGGGCGCAGCAGGATCTGCTGCAGAAAGGCGTCGGCAATCACGTCCTTGATGAGGATCTCGCGACCGGTCTTCGGGTTCTTGAACGTGCACCACGGGCCGCCGTCGATCTCAGTCGCGCCGAATTCTTCCTTGGCGAGCTGGTAACCCCACTCTTTAAAGGCACCCTCGGTGAATTTCATGATGTTGCCCTTGTGCACCAAGGTCACCGACTTGCGATCGTTGTCGATCGCATACTGGATGGCCTTGCGCACCAGACGCTTGGTCCCCTCCGCGGAGACCGGCTTGATACCAATGCCGGAGGTGGCTGGGAAGCGGATCTTCTTCACGCCCATCTCCTTGTGCAGGAAATCGATGACCTTTTGCGCCTCCGGGGTGCCGGCGGCCCACTCAATGCCAGCATAGATGTCCTCGGAGTTCTCGCGGAAGATGACCATGTCGGTCTTCTCCGGCTCTTTCACCGGGCTTGGGGTACCCGCGTAGTAGCGCACCGGGCGCAGGCAGACATACAGATCCAGCTCCTGACGCAAGGTTACGTTCAGCGAGCGAATCCCACCGCCAACCGGCGTCGTCAGCGGGCCCTTGATGGAGACCACGTAGTCCTTCACCGCCTCGAGGGTCTCGGCCGGCAACCAGGTACCTTCGCCATAGATCGCATTGGCCTTCTCGCCCGCGTAGACCTCCATCCAAGCGATCTTCCTCTCGCCGCCATAGGCCTTCTCCACCGCCGCGTCCACCACCTTGATCATGACCGGGGTGATGTCCACGCCAATGCCGTCGCCCTCGATGAACGGGATGATCGGATGGTTCGGCACGTTAAGAGAATGGTCTGGATTGGTGGTGATCTTGGCGCCAAAGGCGGGGAGCTTGATCTTGGACATCGGCGACCCTAGCGTTAACGACATTGAGCGCCGAAGTATACCCGATCCACGACGGACAACACGCTCCCGATTTGTTACCCTTGCACGCATGATCTGGATACCCCATGTCACCGTGGCCGCCGTGCTGGAGCAAGATGGACGCTTTCTCCTGGTCGAGGAGCGCGTCGACGGCGAAATCCGCCTGAACCAGCCCGCCGGGCACCTTGAGGAGGGTGAGAGCCTCATCGAGGCTGTGGTACGCGAAACCATGGAGGAGGCAGGCATGGTGTTTCGCCCCACCCATCTGGTCGGCCTCTACCAATGGCGCGCCCCCAAGAACGGTGTCACTTACCTGCGCGCGGCCTTCGGCGGTAAGCTCGAACACATCATCGCGCATGCAGTGCTGGACGAGGGCGTGATCGGTCCCCTCTGGCTCACTCTGGACGAGGTACGCGCCCGCGCGGCCCAGCACCGCAGCCCGCTGGTGATGGCCTGCATCGAGGACCACCTCGCCGGCCGCCGCCACGCCCTGGACCTGATTCGCCACGTCCTGGGATGAGCACAGGCATGAAGGTCATCGTTGGCATGTCTGGCGGGGTGGACTCCTCGGTCGCCGCTCTGCTCCTCAAGGAACAGGGCTTTGAGGTCGAAGGCCTGTTCATGAAGAACTGGGAGGGCGATGACACCGAGGAGAACTGCCCCGCACGGCAGGACATGATCGACGCCATGGCGGTGTGCGACCGGCTGGGAATCCCCTTTCACTTCGTCAATTTCGCCAAGGCCTACTGGGACCGGGTATTTGCCCATTTCCTCGAGGAATACCGCACCGGACGCACTCCGAATCCAGACATCCTGTGCAACCGCGAAATCAAGTTCCGCGCCTTCCTCGACCACGCCCTGAATGAGCTCGGCGCACAGGCCATTGCCACCGGCCATTATGCCCGCGTCATCCATGATGCCTCCGGGGTCCGCCTGCTCAAGGGCCTGGACCCAAACAAGGACCAAAGCTATTTCCTGCACGCCCTCCATCAGGAGCAGCTGCGTCACGTCATGTTCCCCATCGGCCACCTGCACAAACCCAAGGTGCGCAGACTGGCCGAGCAGGTCGGCTTTGCCACCGCAAAAAAGAAGGACAGCACGGGCATCTGCTTCATCGGCGAACGCCGTTTCACCGAGTTCCTGCAACGCTACCTACCCGCCCAGCCCGGTGACATCATCACCCTTGAGGGTCAGGTCATCGCCCGCCACCATGGCTTGATGTATTACACGCTCGGGCAACGCCAGGGACTCGGCATCGGGGGATTGCGCGGCTTTTCCGAGGAGCCTTGGTTTGTGGTCGACAAGGACCTGGCCAACAATCGCCTGATCGTCACCCAGGGCACCGACCATCCCTCACTCTACCGCCCCGCCTTGCTCGCAAGCCAAGTGCACTGGATCGCAGGCACCCCTCCGCCCCTGCCGCTGCGCTGCCAAGCCAAGATACGTTACCGGCAGGCGGACCAGGATTGCACCGTCCATGCGCACGACGGCGATGGTGTGCGAGTCATGTTCGATACGCCCCAGCGCGCCATCACCCCCGGCCAATCCGTGGTGTTTTACCTTGGGGAGGAGTGCCTGGGTGGAGCGGTGATCGAGGCCGGGATCAATCTGGAGAACAACGACTGATGGCCCATACGATCGAAGACCAAACGCTCGCCCTCGCCGGCATCATCCAGGCCTGTCTGCTGGTGCGCGAATTGGCGCACCATGGCCAGGCACCGGCCAACGCGCAGGCGGCCAGCCTCGCGAGCCTGTTCCGCATTGACGCCATTGACGTCCCCGCCGTATACGGTGGGGTCAGTCAGGTTAGCGAAGGCCTGCGCCACCTGCGCAGACAACTGGCTGGGCAGGCCGGCAACCAGGACATCGAGGTCACCCGTCATGTCCTCACCCTGATCCAATTGGCCAGCCAGCTGCTGCGCCTGCCGGACATGCAGCAGCAACTGAGGCAGAGCCTGCAGGCGCTCGACGCCAAGCAGCGCGAACTCGGGCCGGACGCTCCAGAGGTCATCGAAGAACTGGCAGGGCTCTATAAGCGGACCATCAGCACCTTGAGCCCAAAGGTCATCGTCAATGGCAATCCGCATCAACTGAACCGACCGGAGGTCGCCCAGCGCATCCGCGCGGCACTGCTGGCGGGGATCCGCTCGGCTGTGCTCTGGCACCAGTGTGGAGGCAGCCGCCTGAGCCTGATCTTCCGCCGCAAGCGCTTCCTCGAGGCCACAGAGGAGTTGTTGCGTGGCGGGAGCAAACTCGTCGACGGAGTCTGAAGAGTAACGGAGTAACGTAAAAGCTGGGGCTCAGCTCTTCTATTCAGCACTTCCTCCTAAGGCCTGGATGCCTTGCTGCGGACAAGGGCGTAAGCCATTGATCCGCCGAAGCCATTGCAATCGACTTGGCGGCAAGCCGAGCTGAAACAATCCAGGGATGGATTTTTTCAGCATGTCCTTTGGGGAAACGCGGAATCAGTTTGCGCGACCGTTTTGCAGCGTTGCGCGGTGCGCCCTCCCTCGCCGATCGCATGACGATGTCTCGATCACTGCGCACCCATCGCTTTGCATCCCATCCCGCTCGCAACCTTATTCAGCGTTGCCTTAGGCCTGCCGCGGTCGACGACGCCGCCGCTCAGCCAGATAGATAAAGCCAGGCAGGGCGAACACCGCATACAGGACGATTGCAACGGTGTAGAACTCCCAGGACTTGGGATGCAGCTCACCCGGGCACTCGGCCAGACCAAGGAAGGCACCAAGGCTTAGCTGGCAACCGAGCTCCAGCCTCCAGGCCAGCAGGGCTACCAGCCCAAGCCCAAGCCCCCACTCCAGCAGACGCACCCAGAACGGCTTGGTCCCATGGCGAAGGCCGATGACGGCAAACAAGCGCTCGTTGATCCAGGGCAGGTTGGCCAATACCAGGGCGGCCACGAGGAGGGTGAAAACGGCGCTCTGGGAGGTCATGCGTCCTCGCCTCAGAGCACGTTGAACGCGCTCGCACAGATCGCGATCAGGCTGCTCGGATAAAGCCCCAAGGCCACGATGGCCAGACCGTTCACGTTCATGACCAGCCGCGCATCCCAGGAACGGACTGGCATACCCTGCACGATGGCCTTGTCGAAGTAGGCCATCTTCACCGCACGCAGGTAATAGAAAGCGCCGATGACGGACATCACCACCGCATACACCGCCAACCACACCATGTCGATGTCGACCACGGCCTGCAGCACCGCGAGCTTGGCCCAGAAGCCGAGAGTGAACGGAATACCGGCCATGGAGAACATCAGCACCAGGAGGATGAAGGCCATCCACGGGTTGCGGTCGTTGAGGCCCTTGAGGTCATCCAGCTGATCCGCCTCCAGACCCTTGGCGGCGAGGTAGACAATCAGGCCGAAACCACCGATGCTCATCAGCGCATAAGCGATGGCATAGAACAGCGCGGCCGAGGCACCGGCGGTGGTGCCCGCCATCACGCCGAGCAGGATGAAGCCGACATGGGAGATGGTCGAATAGGCAAGCATGCGCTTGAAACTGGTCTGCGCGATGGCGATAACATTGCCCACGAACAACGAGGCCACGGCGAACACAGCCAGCAGGTTCTGCCAGTCGGGCAGCATGGCGCCCAGGGCATCGCCAAGCAGGCGCAGCAGCAGGGCCAGCGCGGCGATCTTCGGCGCGGCACTTAGATAGAGGGTCACGCCAGTGGGGGCACCGTCATAGACGTCCGGCAACCACATGTGGAACGGCGCGGCACCGAGCTTGAACACCAGTCCCGCGACCATGAACACGATGGCGAACAGCAGCGCTGTGTCAGAGACGGTGTCACCCATGACCGCCTGGCGAATCGCCGACAGATCCAGCGAGCCGGTTACACCATAGAGCATGGACATGCCATACAGCAGCAGACCGGAGGCCAGTGCGCCAAGGACGAAGTACTTCATCGCCGCCTCGGAAGCACGCACGTCGTCACGATGGACGGCCACCATGGCATACATGGCAAGCGACATGAGTTCCAGGCCGAGGTAAACCAACAGCAGGCTGTAGGCACTGACCATGATCATCATGCCCAACACCCCGAACAGGCCGAGGATGTAGTACTCACCCTTCTGGATATTGCGCTCCTTGAGGTAGTCGCGCGAGAGGGCAAAGGCCATGGAGGTGATCAGCAGAATGAACAGCTTCATCACATCCGACATGGCATCGTTGATGACACTCCCCTCGAAACTCAGGCGCTGCTCGGCGCTGGCTCCGAACCAAACGGCCACGAAGGTCGCGGCCAAGGAGGCCTGGCTGAGCCAGTAGGTGACGTCACGGCGGCCTTCGCGTAGGAAGACATCGATCAAGAGGATCGCACAGGCCAGGACCAGGAGAAGGATCTCCGGCAGTACAGGCATCAGGTTGAGCGCATCAAGGGTCATGTCGGTACCAAAGCTCAAAGCTTGGATTGGGCAAGGTGGTGGACGAGGTTGTCGATGCTGGCGTGCATGACATGGGCCAGCGGATCCGGCCACACACCGAGCAGGATCACAAAGAAGGCCAAGCTCGCCAGAATCAAGAATTCGCGGGCATTCACATCGGGCATGCGAGCCACTTCGGCATGACGGACCTCACCGAAGATCACGCGCTTGACCATCCACAGGGTATAGGCAGCACCGACGATCAGGCTCAGGGCGGCAATGAAGGCAATCCAGAAATGGGCCTTGTAGCTTGCGAGGATCACCATGAATTCGCCGACGAAGCCGGAAGTGCCCGGCAGGCCGGCGTTGGCCATGGCGAACAGCACGACGAAGGTGGCAAACCAGGGCATGCTATTGACCACCCCGCCGTAGGCGGAAATCTCACGGGTATGCATGCGATCATAGAGCACGCCGATGGCAAGGAACATGGCGGCAGAGATGAAGCCGTGCGAGACCATCTGAATCATCGCACCCTCGAGCGCAAGCGAGGCCCCCCCCTCGCCCACCGGATTGTCCATGATCATGAACACAATGAACATGCCGAGGGTGACGAAGCCCATGTGCGAGATGGAGGAATAAGCCACCAGCTTTTTCATGTCGCTCTGCACCAGGGCGACGAAACCGATATACACGATGGCCACCAGCGACATGACGATGATCAGCCAGTCAAACGCGGCACTCGCATCTGGGGTGATGGGAAGGGAGAAACGCATGAAGCCGTAGCCACCGATTTTCAGCATGATCGCCGCCAGGATCACCGAGCCGCCGGTCGGGGCCTCGACGTGCGCATCAGGCAACCAGGTGTGCAGCGGCCACATGGGGATCTTGACCGCGAAGGCCATCAGGAAGGCGAAAAAGATCAGGGTCTGCTCGGTGGCAGAAAGCGGCAGGACGTGCATGTCCAGGATGCTGAAGCTACCTGATTTGAAGTACATGTAGATCAGGGCGACCAGCATGAACACCGAGCCGAGAAAGGTGTAGAGGAAGAACTTCAGCGTCGCGTACACTCGACGCGGCCCCCCCCACATGCCGATCACGAGGTACATCGGGATCAGCATGCCTTCAAAGAAGAAGTAGAACAGGATTGCATCGAGGGCGGCGAAAGTGCCAACCATCATGCCCTCCATGATCAGGAAGGCCGCCATGTACTGGGCCACCTTCTCCTGGATGACCTCCCAGCCGGCCAACACCACCAGCACGGTGGTGAAAGTGGTCAGCAGGATCAGCGGCATGGAGATGCCATCCACACCGAGGAAATAATCGATGTGGAAGGTGGGGATCCACGGCCGGCGCTCGACGAACTGCATGGATGCGGTCGAGGCGTCGAAGCCGAATGCCAGCGGCAGACTGAGAAGGAAGACCAGCAGACTGCTCAACAGGCTGATGCGGCGAACGGCCTGCGGTGAGCGATCGCCCACCATGAGCACCAGCACACCGCTGATGATAGGGAGCCAGACAAGCAGGCTAAGCAGGGGCCAATCGGCAAACATCCAAGCGTCCTAAGTTCTTAACGTTAGAGGAATGGATGCGTGGGTCCCGAGCGCGTCAGAAGAACAGCGCCCAGGTCAGCATCACCAGCAAGGCCAGGATCATCACGAAGGCGTAATGATACATGAGGCCCGTTTGCATCAGCCGCGCAATGCCGGCCAGGCGAGCGATGCCATGGGCCGTGCCATTGACCAGCATGCCGTCGATCAGCTTGCTGTCGGACCATTGCCATAGGCCGCGACCCAAGGCCCGACTGCCGGCGGCGAACACCGCGTTGTTGAAGTCGTCGAAGCCGTAGCCACGCTTGAGCAGGCGGTTGAGCCAGACAAAGCGCTGCTCGGCCTGTTCGGCGATGCGGGGGGCCTTGAGGGTGATCAGCCAGGCGAGCGCGACACCCGCGGCCGCCAACCACAGGGCGGGCGTCGTCAATCCATGTAGGACGAAGGCGGCCGCACCATGGTAGGAGGCACCGAGCACCCCCAACACGTTATGCGACTCGGAGACATGGATGATGCCTTTGAACAGCTCGCCGAAAAGCATCGGCTCGATCGCGACCCAGCCCATCACGACCGCCGGAACGGCCAGCACGACGAGCGGCAGGGTCATCACCCAAGGCGATTCGTGCAGGTGCTCACGAGTATGTTCGTCCATCCGCTCTTGGCCGAAGAACACCAGGAAGAACATACGGAAGGTATACAAGGCCGTCACGAACACACCGAGCAATACCAGCCAGTAGGCCAACGCCGCGCCCGGCAGGGTCGAGTGATGGATCGACTCAATGATTGCGTCCTTGGAGAAGAAGCCGGAGAAGCCGGGGAAGCCGATCAGGGCCAACGCACCCACCAGGAAGGTCCAGAAGGTGATCGGCATGTACTTGCGCAACCCGCCCATCTTGCGGATGTCCTGCTCGTGATGCATGGCGAGGATCACCGAACCGGCGGCAAGGAACAGCAGGGCCTTGAAGAAGGCGTGCGTCATCAGATGAAAGATCGCCGCCGAGTAGGCCGAGGCACCGAGCGCAGCGGTCATGTAACCTAGCTGGGACAGGGTGGAATAGGCGATCACCTGCTTGATGTCGTTGGCAACGATACCAAGCAGCCCCATGGAGAAGGCAGTGATGGCACCGATGACCATGATGAAGGCGAGCGCGGCCTCAGACAGTTCATACAGGGGCGACATGCGCGCCACCATGAAGATGCCTGCGGTCACCATGGTCGCCGCATGAATCAGCGCGGAGATGGGGGTCGGACCCTCCATGGAGTCCGGCAGCCACACATGCAGCGGAATCTGGGCGGACTTGCCCATTGCGCCGATGAACAGCAGGATGCAGATCACCGAGATCAACGACCAGTCGAGACCTGGAATCACCTGGATTTGGATCGAGACAAGCATGTTCGCCTGCTCGAACACCTTGACGTAGTCTAGGGTGCCGGTGTAGACCAGGATGGCGGCGATACCGAGCAGGAAGCCGAAGTCACCCACCCGGTTGACGATGAAGGCCTTCAGGTTGGCGAAGATTGCACTCTCACGCTTGTACCAGAAGCCAATCAGCAGGTAGGAGACAAGACCCACCGCTTCCCAGCCAAAGAACAGCTGCATGAAGTTATTGCTCATCACCAGCATCAGCATGGAGAAGGTGAAGAGCGAGATGTAACTGAAAAAGCGCTGGTAGCCCGGGTCGTCGTGCATGTAGCCGATGGTGTAGATATGCACCATCAGGCTCACGCCGGTGACGATCACCATCATCACGGCCGTCAAGTTGTCGACCAAGAAGCCGACCTCGAAGGTGAACAGATCGCTGGCCAACCAGGTGTAAACCGCACCATTGAAGGGGGCACCACCGTCGAGCACGTGGAACTTGAATGCGATCAGGGCGAGCACGAAGGACACCGCGACACCGGCGATGGTGACGCTGTGGGCACCAACCCGGCCGATTTGACGGCCGAACAACCCGGCGATGATCGAGCCAATCAGCGGGGAGAGCACAATCCAGAGATACAGGGTTTCCATGCGTGTTAGCCCTTCACGCTGTCAAGATCGGACACGTTGATGCTGCGACGATTGCGGAACAGCACGACCAGGATGGCCAGACCAATCGCGGCCTCGGCAGCGGCCACGGTCAGAATGAAGAACACGAAGACCTGCCCGGCTGTATCCCCCAAGAAGTGGGAGAAACCGACGAAGTTGACGTTCACCGCCAAAAGCATCAGCTCGATGCTCATCAAGAGGATCAGGGCATTCTTGCGATTGAGGAAGATACCGGCGAGCGACAGTCCGAACAGGACGGCGCCGAAGATCAGCACATCAGACAGGGCGATCATGCACCTTCTCCTTGTTTGGTGGCCTGGGTCCGGGGCTCGGCGGGCATCTTGACTATGCGAATACGATCCTCGCGACGCACCTTGGCCTGCGCAGCAGCATCCTGGTATTTGACACCAGGACGGCGACGCAGGGTGAGCATGATGGCAGCGACCATGGCCACCAGCAGGATCACGGCCGCGATCTCGAACGGATAGACATAGACGGTGTACAGCACGCCACCAAGCTCAGCTGTATTGCTGTAGTCAGCCGGCTTCGGCACGGGTGCGGGATAGATGTCCAGGCCAAACATCTTGGGTCCCAACACCAGCGACATCTCGACGATCATCACCACCGCCACCGCCGCGCCGACCGGCAAAAAGCGCACGAAACCCTCACGCATGACCGCAGTGTTGATATCCAGCATCATCACCACGAAGAGGAACATGACCATCACCGCACCGACGTAGACCAGAATCAGCACGATGCCCAGAAACTCGGCCTCCAGCAACAGCCACACCAGCGCGGTGCTGAAGAAGGTCAGGATCAGATACAGCGCGGCGTGCACAGGGTTGCGCGTGGTGATCATGCGGAACGCAGAAAACACCGACACCGAGGTGAAGATGAAGAACAGCAGCTTGATGAAGCTCATGGGTAAAAACCAGTCATTGTGGGCCTGTCATGCCCCTTCGATCAGCGGTAACGCGCATCGGCCAAACGATCGGCCGCGATCTGCGCCTCGTACTTGTCACCCATGGCCAGGAGCTTTTCCTTGGTCATGATGTGCTCACCACGCGCCTCGAAGTGGTATTCGAACACACGGGTCTCGACGATCGCATCCACCGGGCAGGCCTCCTCACAGAAGCCGCAGTAGATGCACTTGAACAGGTCGATGTCGTAACGGGTGGTGCGACGGGTACCATCCTCGCGCTGTTCGGATTCGATGGTGATGGCCAGCGCCGGACAAACCGCCTCGCACAGCTTGCACGCAATGCAGCGCTCCTCGCCACTGGCGTAGCGGCGCTGGGCGTGAAGACCGCGGAAGCGGGGCGACAGCGGGGTCTTCTCCTCCGGATACTGCACGGTGAACTTGCGCGCGAAAAGGTAACGCCCCGTCAGCTTCATCCCCAACAGCAGTTCCCACAGGAACCAGGTTTTGATGAATTGTTTGATGGCGTTCATGGGCAAGGCTCCGTTACGCAAACCAAGGGCCAAGCTTGAAGTACACGGCCACACCTTCGACCACGATCCACAGGATCGTCAACGGGATGAAGACCTTCCAGCCCAAACGCATGATTTGGTCGTAGCGGTAGCGCGGGAAGGTGGCACGGAACCACAGGAAGAGGAACAGCAGAATGGCCACCTTGATGAACATCCAGAAGATGCCCGGCACCCAGGCAAAGGCCGACTCAAGAAAGGTGCCCTGGAACGGCGAGAGCCAACCGCCCAAGAACATGATCGCGGTAAGGGCCGAGATGAGGATCATGTTGGCGTATTCGGCCAGCATGAAGATGGCGAACCCCATGCCGGAATATTCGACGTGGAAGCCCGCTACGATCTCGGATTCGCCCTCGGCGATATCGAACGGGGCACGGTTGGTCTCGGCCACACCGGAGATGAAATAGACCAAGAACATGGGCAAGAGCGGCAGCCAGTACCAGTGCAGGATGCTGCCTTCCTGGGCGCGCACGATCTCCTGCAGGTTGAGGCTCTTGCTCGCCATCAGCACGCCGACCAAGGCAAAACCCATGGCGAGTTCGTAGGCGATCTTATGCGCAGCCGAGCGCATGCCACCCAGCAGGGCGTATTTGGAGTTGGAGGCCCAGCCGGCAAGGATGACGCCATAGACACCCGCGGCGCCGACCGCGAGCACGTACAAGAGCCCCGCATTGACGTCGGCAATCACCCAGCCGTCATCGAAGGGCACCACGACCCAGGCCACCAAGGCAGCCGTCAGAATGATGACCGGCGAGGCGAAGAAGATGAACTTGTTTGCCTGGCTCGGGACAATGATCTCCTTGAACACCAGCTTGAACA
>JBEVAM010000009.1:0-70230 GCA_051297135.1 Halothiobacillaceae bacterium | reverse complement strand
CGATGGCGTTGTCGTCGGCGTCCGGCGACGGGGCATCGGACAGCCGAACGATGCCGCGCCGCGCCAGCGCCTCGGCGGTGGCGGTATCGAGCGTGAGGGTGTCGCCCGCGGCAAGGTGGCGGCCCGGCAGCCACCAGCCGCCGACCAGCACGGTGACGGTGGTCGCGTCCATGTCACACCCCCAGCGCGGCGCGCATGGCCTGCAGTTGATCCTGGCCGTTGATCACGGCCACCATGTTGACCGGATCGATCTCCACCAGCGTGCGCCCCTCGATGTCGAGCTTGTAGTAGTGCGCCATCGCGGTGATCTTGAGGTCGGAGGCCTCGGTGGGCTTCCAGACGCCCGGCTCGAAGGCCAGCACCGCGTGCACTGTGCCCCCTCAATGATAGGCCAGCTTGCGAGGGATGTACCGCCCGGCGGGATGGGAGGTACCGGCGAGTCTTGATTCTGTCGCTTGGATGATGCCCAGCGACCTCGATGGCACGCCGCTGGACCATGGCATCCGTTGCATGAATGCCGCCTGACCGCAAGTCGAGCGGCGGGCATGTCTGCACATGCTGCCGATCGTGGCCGGCAGCAGGGCCCTTCGATGCTTCTTCAAACGGCTCGACGCGGTCAGCGGGGTGGGTTGACCACCACCAGCACGTCGCTCACCGACTCGGCCAGCACGTGCTTGGTCACGCTGCCTAGCAGCAGTTCTTCCAGCATGCCCTGACCGTGTTTGCCCAGTACGATCAGGTCGCAGTCGAGTTCCCGTTCTTGGGCCAGGATCAGACGTGCGGGCTCGCCGTGCTGGACGTGCAGGTGGACATGCGCCACATCGTCTTGTGCGTTGGCCGCAAGTGCTTGCAATTTGCTCAGGGCATCGGTGCGGGTGGTGGCGAGATAGCGTTTCAGGGTCTCCTCCTCCACTCCGGCATAGCGCAATTTGGACTCGAATGGGGCCTCGAAGGCATGTAACAGGATCAGTTCCGCGCCGGGCGCTGCGGCCTGGGCCAGGCGCAAGATCTCGGCCGAACAGGGCGAGAAGTCCACTGGGACCAGGACCCGACGATAGGTCTGGTATGGCGCTTGTTTGACCACCAGCATGGGCCTTAAGGTGCGGCGCAACAGACGCTCAGAGGTGGTGCCGATGAGCAATCGGCCGAGGAAGCCCTCCCCTCGAGCACCGACGACGATCAGGTCGGCGTCCAAGGCATCGGCCTCGTCCAAGATGGCGGCTAACACACGCCCCGTGACCAGGCGTAGGCTGGCGCTCACGCCATGCGTTTGGCCCAGCTCGTCGGCCAGATGGCCGAGTGCCTCGCGGGATGCATCGAGCAGGTGCTGCTCGACCCTCTTTGCGCCACCGCCTAGCATGCTGTGCAGCCGCTCCAAGGTTCCCTGGTTGATCACGTGCAACAGGGTCAGTTCGGCACCCGTCGCGCCGACGATGTGATAGGCGCGCGCGACTGCGTGTCGGGCAGGGGCGGAGAGGTCGGTCGCCGCAAGTATCCGCTCAAGTTTCGCCATATCGCATCCTAATCGGCCGGCTGATTCGTGTCCGGGGTCTTGCAATGTTCGCCCGCAAGGTGCGTCGCGGGGGAAGCCTCGTCCTCCCGTGCCCGGTGTGACCCAGCAGGGCGATAAGGTGCTCTACGATGAAGTTCACCGCGTCGCGGAAGGGATAGAAGACAGTGGAAACGCCCGCGCGCTTGAGCGCGGCACCTTGGGCCTCGTCACGCGCCACCACGGCGACTTTGCCACCATAACCGCGCTCGGCCAAGGCATGCAAGAGTGTGCGGTTGGATGCGAGGTCTGGCAGGGTGCTGACCACCCAAAGGGCGCCATCGAGGAGTGGCAGGCTCTCCAGAAAGTCCGGGTCCTGGCCGTCGCCAAAGCGGACGGTCAGGCCTTGGCTGCGCAGGCGTCGCACCGTTTCGGGGTCGAAATCGATCCGAGGACGGACACGCCTGCCTCGGCCAGTTGACGCGCCAGGCGCGCGCCATAACGCCCCAGACCAAAGACCACCACACGGGGCTGTGGCGTGCCGTGGGGCTGGCGGTCAACGGCGAGTTCGCGGTGGGGATAGCGGCGTTCGAACACGCCGAGCCAGGGGGCGAATCAGGATGCCGACGACGATATAGGCGATGAGCATCGGCTGTTTGAGGCGCGTGGCCACCGCGCCGACGGCCGCGGCGATGAGCAGGAGCAGGGCGAATTCGCCGAAGGATTCCTGCATGGTGCTACCTCGACAAACGGCGCACCACTGCCTTTTCCACTTCCACCATGAGCAGCACGAAGACACCGAAGGCGAGGATGCGCACCCAGGTCGCGGCGTCGAGGGCGGCGGTGTGGAACAAGGTCTGCATCCATGGCACATAGGTGAAGGCAAGCTGAAGCAGGAGCAGCACGCCAATGGCAAGCAACACCCAGCGATTGCCCGTGAACCCCTTCCAGGAGAGTACCGGGTTGGTGAGCCGTCGGCAGTTGAAGAGATAGAATACCTCGCCCAGCATGAGCAGGTTGACGGTGGCGGTGCGCGCCACCTCCAGGCTGGCACCGCGCTCGAGTTCCCAGAGGAAAAGGCCCAAGCTGCCCGCCACCAGCAGCAGGGAGACGAAGGCCACGCGCCAGAGCATGAAGGGGGTGAGTATGGGCTCGGCGGGCGGGCGCGGAGGTCGACGCATGACGTCGTCCTCCGCCGGTTCGAAGGCGAGTGCCAGGGCCAAGGTGATGGCCGTGACCATGTTCACCCATAGGATCTGCACGGGGGTGATGGGGAGTGCTTGCAGCCCAAGCAGGATGGCTGCCACCAACACGCCGGCTTGGCCGCCGTTGGTAGGCAGGATGAATAGGATGGCCTTGCGGATGTTGTCGTAAATGCGTCGCCCCTCTTCCACCGCTGCGGTAATGGTGGCGAAGTTGTCATCGGCGAGTACGATTTGCCCCGCCTCCTTGGCCGCCTCGGTACCCTTGAGCCCCATGGCCACGCCCACGTCGGCGCGCTTTAGGGCGGGGGCGTCGTTCACTCCATCGCCGGTCATGGCCACCACCTGTCCCTCGGCCTGGAGGGCCTCGACCAGACGCAGCTTGTGCTCGGGACTGGCGCGTGCGAAGAGATCGGTCTTGATCACTGCGCGCCGCAGTTGTTCGGCATCCATCGCCTCGATCTCGGCACCGGTGAGTGTATGGATCTCGTCGGCCAGCCCAAGTTGCGCGCCGATGGCGCTGGCGGTGGTGGCATGGTCGCCGGTGATCATCTTCACGCGTATGCCTGCCGAACGGCACTGGGCGACGGCTCGAATCGCCTCCTCGCGCGGGGGGTCGACGATCCCAACGACCGCTAACAGGGTAAAACCGCCGACCTCGACATCGGTGAATTCCAGCACGTTTTTGTCCGCTGCAGCGGGCTTCACCGCCAGGGCGAGTAGCCGCATACCGCGCGCCGCCACGTCCTGCATCGCCGCTTGCCAGGGCTGCGCATCAAGGTTTCGATCGCCGGCCAGCGTGCGCTCATGGGTGCAGAGGGGCAGCACTCGCTCGGGCGCTCCCTTGAGCGCGATCCAGCCGCGGCCGGTATGGTCGTGATGGAGGGTGGCCATGAAACGGTGTGTGGATTCGAAGGGGATGACGTCGGTGCGCGGCCAGACCTTGACCTCGTCACGCGGATCCAAACCTGCCTTGAGCGACAGGGTGATGAGTGCGCCTTCGGTCGGGTCGCCGTTGAGCCGCCAAGCATCGCCTTGTTTTTCGAGGGAGGCATCGTTGCACAGCAGGGCCACGCGGGCGATGTCGTGCAAAATGGGGTGTTCATCGACGCCGACGTGGACTCCTGCGAGCTCGAATCCACCGTACGGGGCATAGCCGGTGCCGGTGACCGTGTACACGTGTGTGGCGGTGATGACCGCCTGGACGGTCATCTCGTTGCGCGTGAGCGTGCCCGTCTTGTCTGAGCAGATCACGGTGACCGACCCCAGGGCCTCTACCGCTGGCAACCTACGCACAATGGCGCGGCGCGCCGCCATGGCCTGGACCCCCAGGGCAAGGGTGATGGTGAGGATGGCCGGCAGCCCCTCGGGGATGGCCGCCACCGCCAGCCCTACGGCGACCAGAAACATTTCGCTGGCGGTATAGTCGCGAAGGAGCGTGCCGAAGACGAAGGTGAGCGTAGCTACACCGAGGATCACCCAGGTGAGCAGGTAGCCAAACTGCGTCAGCTTGCGGATGAGGGGCGTCTCGATGCGTTCGACCTCGGCCAGCATTTGGCTGATGCGACCGATCTCAGTGTGGATGCCCGTGGCCACGACCACACCCGTGGCTTGGCCGTGGCTTACCAGGGTGCCCGACCATGCCATGCTGGCGCGGTCGCCCAAGGGGGCTGCCGTAGGCACCGGTTCCACCTGTTTTTCCACGGTCACCGATTCGCCGGTGAGCGCGGCTTCTTCGACCTTCAGGCCCTTGACCTCGAGGAGCCGCAAATCAGCCGGAATTCGGTCGCCGGCGACGAGGTAGACGATGTCGCCGGGCACCAGTTCGACCGCGTCGATCTCCTGCCGGTGACCGTCCCTGAGCACCTGGGCATGCGGGGAGAGCATGCCGCGGATGGCCTCCAGGGCGGCTTCCGCCTTACCCTCCTGGATGAAGCCGATCAGGGCGTTGATCACCACCACGCCGAGGATCACCAGACTGTCCAACCCATGTCCCATGAGCGCGGTGATCAGCGCTGCAACGAGCAGTACGTAAATGAGTACGTTGTGAAATTGCAGCAGGAAGCGCATGAATGGCCCACGCCGCTTGGAGGGGGGCAGTGCGTTACGCCCATAGCGCGCAAGGCGCGTGGCGGCCTCGGTGCTGGATAGACCTTGCCGCGATGTCTCTAGCGCTTTGAGGACGGCATCGACCGATCGGTCGTGCCAGGTAGGGGGCGATGCGGGTCGATGTGTTGTCATGGCTGTGCCCTCAGCGCAGTTTGGTGTGCAAAAGCGATCCTGAACAGGACCGTCATGGTAAGAGGTTGATGATGACATCGACCTCACCCCCCCTTGTAGAGGGTAAACCATGAAAACCATTCCAGCCCCAGGCCAGGCAACAGCGAGGGCGAGCGATGCACCTGGAGGCGCATCTTCCTATAAGGAAACTCTGAATTGAGTTCGCGCTAACGGTCTGCTGCGTTGTGCGGTGCGCCCCGCCCTCCCACGCCTATCTCATGGATAGGTCGTGGTCACTGCGCACCGATCCTCTTGCATCCCATCCTGCTCGCGGCCTTATGCAGCGCTTCCCTAAAAGCCGCCTGCTTGCGACTGACTCGGGGGCTGTGCGCCAAGACCCACGAAGCGTGGAAGGGGATAGCCGATACTCGAGTATGACGCTCCTGGTGGAGCATATGGAGATGCTGCGACTGTGATCCAAGGATCGATCGAGTTTGAGCGGGGCTTCTTTTTGCATGATTGGCCCAATTTGGGCCAATGAGCCACTGACCTTGGGCTTCAGGTATTGAGGCCTGGCACCGGCCAGTACTTCTTGAACGTCACGTCGGGCAGCGACCAGACGCGCTGGTGCAGGGTGTGCATGGCATCCAGGTCGTTTAGCAGTTCCGCCCGTTCGGCCGTACTCAGCTGCGCTGGCCCCTCGTGCAGGGCCTTGTCCATCATCCAGGCGCGCCGCAGACGTACGCTCTCCGGCAGGTTGCGGCGCGGCTTGAGGAAGGCGGCGTGGATGGCATTGGCGATCGGCTCGACCACCGCCAGCACGAAGCCATCGACATTGCCGAGCTTCGTGCGCTCGGCCTGGTAGAGGGCGAGCCCCTTGCGGTATTCGGCCAGCTCTGGTGGGGCGTTGACCTCCTCCGGGGTAATGAATAGGCGGGCGGCGCGGGCCCAGCGGCCGAGCGAGCCGAGGCTGGTCAGCCGCGCGAGCGGGATGGACAGCACCAGGCCGAGCAGCACGGGTGAGAGCCAGGCGAAGAACACCGGACTCGCAAACCAGGCTGCCACGCCCCACACAAGACCGAGTAGGGTGGTGGTGCCGTAGTTGCTGACAGCTTCGCGCCAGCTCATGACGAACTCGCCGCGCTGCTGGGTGCCCCAGGCCACGGTCTTGTTCATCAGGGTGAGGATGATGAAGCGGCTGTGAAACACCATGCGTACGGGGGCGAACAGGGCGGAGAGCAGGGTCTCGAGCAGCACGCTTGCGCTCACCCCCCACCGACCACCAAATGGCTCGGCCCGCGCCTTGTCGCGCAGGGTCATGGCAAGGCTGAGGACCTTGGGCAGGAACAGCAGGCCGAGGGTGACATAGAACAGCTTCAGGGCCGCATCCATGTCCACATGGGCATGCTTTGGTGCGATCCAGGCCAACAGGGTGGTGAGGATCAGAAGGCTGAACCAGAGCAGGGAGCCGGCATAGCTCATGATGCCGTTGAGGAGCAGAAAGCGTTGCATTGGCGGCAGACCCTCGGCGATCATCACCCCGGCGTGCTGCAGGTTGCCCTGGCACCAGCGGCGGTCGCGTTTGAGGTCATCGGTGAGCGATGGGGGGTATTCTTCCCAGCTGCCGCCCAGGTCGTAGGCCACCCACACCTCGAAGCCCGCGCGGTTCATCAGCGCCGCCTCGACGAAGTCGTGGCTGAGGATCTCACCACCGAACGGCTTGATCCCTGGCATGCGCGGCAGATTGCAGTGGCTCATGAACGGGGCAATGCGGATAATGACGTTATGGCCCCAGTACTGGCCATTGCCCAGCCACCACCAGGCGAGTCCGGCGGCAAACATGGGCGAGTAAAGACGGCCGGCGAACTGCTGGATGCGCGCATACAAGGTGTCCATGCCCTGCGAGAAAGGCAGGGTCTGGATGATGCCCACGTGCAGGTTGCGCTCCATCGCCTGCACCATGCGTACCATGGTTTCGCCGGACATGATGCTGTCGGCATCCAGCACGATCATGTACTCGTGTTGCTTACCCCAGCGACGCAGAAAGTCGATGATGTTGCCGCTTTTTTTCTTCACCCGGTACTTGCGACGGCGGTAGAAGATGCGCTCGAAGCCGTCCACCTCGCGGCACAGGCGCGCCCAGGCGAGCTCCTCGTCGACCCACTTCTCCGGCTGGCTGGAGTCGGACAGGATGTAGAAGCGGAAGTGCTCCAACTGGCCGGTCGCCTTGAGCGAGAGAAAGGTGGCGCGAATACGGGCGAACACCTCGTCGACGTCCTCGTTGCAGATCGGCATCACCACGGCGGTGGAGGCCAGCGGGGTGGGTTTACCATCCAGGCGGGCATTGAGGGTGCTGATCTTCAGCCAGTCGCGTCCGGTGAGGGTCAGCCAGAAGCCGATCAGTGCGGTCCACAGGCCGATCCACAGCCAAGCGAACAGGATGGCGAACAAGCCGAGCAGGAGCACTTCCAGCAGGTGCCGGCCGCCAAAAGGCAGGGTCTGGCTCAAGGTCCAGGTGCCTATCAGGGTGGGGAGGATGACCAGGATGGCGAGCGCAAGACGGCGGTCGCTGGCAATGGTTTGGATCTCGTCGGGGCGGATGCGCATCAGGAATTCCGGGTATCTTCGTTCAATCCAAGCAGGCGGGAGAGCAACCCTTCGGGAGCCGGACGGATCTCCGCCGGCGAGACCACGGCGCGCCGGACCTCCGGCATGGCAGTCCCGCCGGTCCAGCGGAAGTGCTTGCCTTCGTGGGACAGTTGCAGTGCGCCCCAAGGGACCGCGCGCCAAGTGCATTCGGTGCAGCTGGAGTGGCGCCAGACCGCCACCCGCCAGGCGGCTGAGCCGGTCATCTGATCGGCCGGGATGACCCCTTGGGTGCGGGCGACCTGGCGGCTGAGCAGAGCATGCACCTCGCGCATGGCGGCAACCAGGGGTAGCTCATCGCTGTGGGCGCGGGCACGCTCGATGATGGCCGTAACCATCTCCTGGCGCACCTTGGCCGGTACCAGCATGGCACGCAAATAGGTCTCCACGCGCCGCTCAGCCTCGGCCCAGGCGCTCGTCAGGTCCTGAAAGGGGGAATGGGGCACGATCACCAATTCCTTGACAAAACAACCTACCCGAATCCGTCTCCAAGCGTGCACGAATCGATGGTTCTGGACGTCGTGCATGCACCCAAAGGGTTGCGCGCAAGCACCAGCTTGCGCGGCGTTATCCGCCTATCAACGGGATCAAGGGACCCCAAGATTCTACCAGAGTGCCGTCTTGCTCAGCGTAAAGACCGCGGGCGAGGTCGTGCCCATTCAGAGGATCAGGGGGGATAGGCCGCGCTCCAGGTCTCGCTCAGCACCGCTTCGCCGCGCTTGAGGAAGGCTCGCAACTCGGCGACACCCTGGCTGGGTGGTTCGACGAACAGGGTCAGGCGCCAGCCTTGGGTGTGGGGGTTGGGTTCTAGCCTCTGGCTGCGGATCTTCCCCGCCCCCTGCAGGCTGCTGACCGCCTCGACCTCGCCCGGGGCGCGCAGACGTGCAAGGTCTCCGCCAACGAAGTCGATCACATAGCGCACCACACCTCGGTTCTCCGGCAGGCGTTCGGTGTTGGAGGTGGACAGACGGGTGGCGATCACCCGCGCCCCGCCGGGTAGACCCGTATCGTCTTTCAGCCAGCGCATGCGCCAAGCCAAGTGCAGGGTCTGCCCCGCCCGCAACGGCTGCGCCGGGACGAAGTAGGCGACGACATTGTCGAGCGTGCTGTTGTCGCTCGGCAGCCGCACCAGCTCCACCCAACCCGCCCCCCAGTCGCCCATGGGTTCGATCCACAGGCTGGGGCGGTCCTCGTAGCGCCACGCCAGGTCCTGGTAGTGGTCGAAGGCGCGGTCGCGCTGCATCAGGCCGAAGCCTCGTACGTGGTCGGCAGCGAAACGGTTGATGCGGACATGCGGGACGTTTTCCAGCGGACGCCACAGCCACTCGCCGCTGGCCGCATGGATCAACAGGCCATCGGAATCGTGCTCCTCCGGGCGAAAGTCGCCGAAGGTGTTACCGGTCGCCTCGCCGTGCAAAAACATGCTGGTCAACGGGGCCAGGCCGAGTTTGTGGATGTCCGTACGGGCATACAAGCGCGCTTCGACCTGCATCACGGTCTCACGGCCGGGTTCGATGACGAAACGATAGGCCCCGGTGAGGCTGACACTGTCCATGAGGGCGAGCACGGTCAGCTTCTTGCTGCCGGTGGCCGGTCGCTCGATCCAGAAGTCGGTGAAGGCAGGGAACTCCTCGCCTTTGGCCTCGGCGGTGTCGAGCGCAATCCCGCGCGCGGACAGGCCATAGTGCATGTTCTGCCCAACGGCGCGGAAATAAGTGCCGCCAAGGAAGGCGGCCACCTCGTCCATGCTGCCACGTGCATGGAGGTCGGCATGGATGCGAAAGCCCGCCCAGCCGATGTCCTTGGGCACCCGGCCCTCGAAGGGGAGGCGGCCGTAGTCGAACGCCTCCGGACGGAATGGGAGGGTCCGTTCACGGCCTTGCTCGATGATGTGGATGCGTACCGGTTGGGTATAGTGGTGCCCGGGGTGGAAGAACTGTAGCTGGAAGGGCAGTCCCTCCTTGCGCCACAGGGCCTGTTCGGGGCGGAAACGAATCTCGCGGTAATGGGCGTAGTCGAGCGAGCTCAGATACTCAGGGACATAGGAGATTGGTGCAGCATACGGCTTCCTGGCCAGCTGCTCGGCCCGGCGGGCAACATCGTCCAGGCCGAAGGCGGAGGCAGCCAGCGGCGCACACAGTAGCAGGCTCAGGGCCAGCAGGGTGGAAAATGGGTGGTGCATGATCGGTGATGGGTGGAGGTGTTGGACAAAGGTATCCAGGGGGATTTTCTCAACGCAGTGTGATCGCTGCAAAGCCTCTCCTCTGCGGCCTCTCCCTGGTGTGGTACTCAGTGGGGGGTGTGTTCGCGGCAGAAGGTGACGATGGCCAGGAGGGCCTCGCGCACGGCATCGTTGGCGGCGGCCACGGCACCGGGTGCATCCGCACTGAAGGCCGGGCGGATGATTTCGAGACTTTGGGTAGCCAGCACACGCGCCGAGCGGGCATCGACCAGTTGCACGCGCATGGCGAGCCGCACCTCGCTGCCCTGGGTCTGGCTTGGGTCGCGGATGATGTGTTCGAGGGCACTCAGTTCACTGTGCAGGCGCAAGTCGGCCGGCAGGCGGGCCGAGGGACCGAGCACCACGCGGTAGAGACCGGCATCCTCCAAGGCGCGGGCCATCAGGTCGCCCAGCATCTCGGCCGGGGGCTCGGCCCAGCGACTGCGGCTGTAATAATCGATTCGGTAGGGGGCGCGGCGATAGGCGATCTGATCGGTGTCAAAGCTGGTTCCGGCCACCGGGCGCAGCACGTGTAGGGTCAGGGGGAAGGCAGGGGGGTGCGTGACCGGCGGAGGCAGGGACGGCTCCAGGCGGTAGCTGGTCTGCGGTGCCGGTTTTTCCGGCAGGATGCCGCAACCGGCGAGCAGGCCGATGAGGGCAAGGGCGGAAAGGAGGCGGAGTATCATGGTGGTCATGGCCAAAGTTTGAAGGAAAGTCGTCACTGTTCGCCCGGGCCAGGTTCCCTGGCCGGGGCACCGCGCAGGAGCTGGGCCGGGTCGTTTCGGAGATGGCGCGCGAGATCTTCGAGCACGCCTGCGGTGGACTCGACCTGACGCAGCAGGTTGTCCAGGCCGGGTTCGATGCCATGCCGCATCGCAATGATTTCCTGCTGGGTGGTGCGCGAGACCTCGCCTATGGTGCGGTTGGTTTCACGGAAGGCCGCAGCGGCGGCGCGCACCTCCTGCAACGCGCCTTCCAGCTGCACGAGGGTCGCGGGCAGGCGTTCGAGGGTCTCGGCACCAGCGCGTGTCATGCGCTCGCTGTTGGATAGCACCTCACTCATGCGCCCGCGCTCCTGGACCAGGGTCTCGCTGAGGGTGGCGAGGTTGCGGATCAGGGTGGCGAAGGCGGCGCGGTTTTCTTCGTTGAGCAGGTCCTGCAGTTGCAAGGCGATCCGGTCGAGGTTCTCGAGATTGCGACTCACCGCCACGTCCAGTCGGCGCAGCAGCGAGGGGGCGGGGAGGATGAGGGGGGGCGCACCGTCCGGGCCAGGGCGCAGGTCAGGTGCGCTCACCGTGCCGCCGCTCAGTTCGATAAAGGCTAGTCCAGTCACGCCCTGGGTGGCGATGGAGGCGCGGGTGTCGGTCTTGATCGGCGTGCCCTCCTCGATATCCAGCAGGATACGCACCTGCTCCGGGTTGTCGAGATGGAGCTGCTTGACCCGGCCGACCTCCACCCCACGGTAGCGCACGACGGTGCCGGGCTTGATGCCCGAGGCGGATTCGTTGGTAAGAAATACGTAGGTCGTATAACGCTTGGTCTCGATGTCTGCGCCCAGCCACAGTCCCAGGCCGATCAAGGCGGCAGTAAGGACGATGACGAAGGCGCCGACGGCGGCATAGGCGACGCGGGTTTCCATTGAACGGCCCTCTCCAGGGGGCGGGTGCTGAAGTATTCTCGCAGTTCAGGTTCGTCGCGGCGCGCCAGTTCCGCCGCGGGGGCCATGGCCAGCACGCGTTTGCGGGCGAGGAAGGCAACGCTGTCTACACCGTGCCAGATCGAGTCCAGGTCATGGGTGATCTGGAATACGGTCAGCCCTAAAAGCTCGCGCAGTTCCAGGACCAGCGCGTCGAAGGCGCGCGCCCCGACTGGATCGAGGCCGGAGGTGGGTTCGTCGAGGAACAGGATCTCCGGGTCCAGGGCTAGGGCGCGGGCCAGTGCGGCGCGCTTGACCATGCCGCCGGACAGCTCGCTCGGCCGCTTGTGCGCGGCATCCGGGGGCAGTCCGGCGAGGCGGATCTTGAGCATGCCCGCCTCTTCGCGCAAGGTGCGGGGGAGATCGGTGTGCTCAGCCAGAGGCAGGCAGACATTCTCCAGCACGGTCAGTGAGGTGAACAAGGCGCCCATCTGGAACATCACCCCAAGCCGCAGTTGCAGGGCCTGACGCTGGCGCAGGCCGAGGCGTGCGACATCCTGGCCCAGGATGCGGATGTGGCCGGCGGTTGGGCGGGTGAGCATGATCAGATTGTTGAGCAACACGGTCTTGCCGGTGCCGCTGCCGCCCACCAGACCGACGACGCTGCCGCGCGGCACGCAGAGGTCGAGGTCTTCGTGCACGGTCTGACTGCCGAAGCGGTTGGTAAGGCCGCGAACCTCGATCGCCAGGTCGGTGGGCGTCACAGGCCAAGCTCCCGAAACGCGATCGAGAAGATCGCATCCAGTACGATCACCCAGAAGATGGCCTGCACGACGCTGGAGGTGGTGGCTTGCCCCACCTCGGCAGCGCTGCCGCGCACCTTCATGCCCTCGTGGCAGCCGATCAGGGCAATGACGGCGGCGAACACCGGTGCCTTGATGAGGCCGACCCAGAGATGGGTATTCTTCATCTGCTCCAGCCGTTCGAAGGCGACGGACAGGTCGAGATCGAACATCTCGTGCGAGACCAGCAGACCGCCGAACAGCCCGGCGACATTGGCCAGCACGGTCAAGAGTGGGAGAACGATGATGAGCGCAAGGATGCGCGGGATGACCAGTATCTCGATGGGCGGAAGTGCCAGTGCACGCAGGGCATCCACCTCCTGCGTCACGCGCATGGTGCCGATGCGTGCGGCATAGCTGGAGCCGGTGCGCCCGGCGATGACGATGGCGGTGATCATCGGCGCCATCTCGCGCAGGGTGACGATCCCCACCATGTCGGCAAGAAAGATGTTGGCACCAAAACGCTCCAGCGTCGCGCCCGCCTGGTAGGCGATCACCACGCCGATCAGGAATGAAAGCAGGGCGACGATGGGAATCGCGAGCACCCCGGCGGCGTAGATCTCGTTGATCACGCTCGTCCAGCGCACTCGCCAGGGACGCAGCAGCAGGGGGGCAGCGTGACGCGCCACCTCGCCAGTGAAAGCGAGGGTGACGTAGAAGTGGCGCAGAATGGCGAGGGTCATCTCGCCTAGCCTCTCCAGCGGGGAGAGCGGTTTCGCCGCGGTGGGGGGCTGGAGTGCACCTGGGCGGCGCACCAGTTCCAAAAGTTCGCGCTGCCTCGCTGGCAGGGCGGAAAGATCGACCGTCCCGCCTGCGTCTTCCAGACGTTCGATGATGTGCAGCAAGAGCAGCGCACCAGCGGTGTCCATGCGGGAGATGCTCGCGGTGTCCAGCCGCCAGGGACGCGCTTCGGGGAAGGTCGTCGTCAGTCGGCGGGCAAGGGCCCCTGCGCCATGCGCATCCCATACGCCGCGGGCGCGCAGCACACCGACCGCGTCCTCCCAGTCCAGGCTCGCCATATTACGATCAAGGGGTGAGAGATCCTTATGCATGGGGGGAGCATCATAGCACCGGTGCATGGTTTGCTAAGGTGTATCATCCCTTCATGGATTGGAGGTTACATGATGCAGGGCGAACGTTTACAGAAGGTGTTGGCGGGCTGGGGGCTGGGGTCGCGCCGCGCGATCGAGGCATGGATCGCCGCCGGCGAGGTCACGGTCAACGGGGAGGTCGCCACCCTCGGCACCCGGGTGCTGCCGACGGACCGCATCGAGGTGCGTGGCCAACCGGTGCGCATCCGCGCCGAGACCTTCACCCGCCGTGTGCTGATTTACCACAAGCCGGAGGGCGAGTTGACCACCCGCTCCGACCCCCAGGGGCGGCCGACCGTGTTCGAGCGCCTACCACCGATCCGCGATGGGCGCTGGATCACCGTTGGTCGGCTGGATTTCAACACCTCGGGCCTTTTGATCGTCACCAACGACGGCGAGCTGGCCAACCGCATGATGCACCCCTCGCGAGAGGTGCTGCGTGTCTATGCCGTGCGCATCTTCGGCGAGCTGACTGCGGTCATGCGTAAGCAACTGCTCGACGGGGTGCAGCTGGAGGATGGGCTGGCGCGCTTCGAGTCGATCGTCGACGCCGGTGGCACCGGCATGAACCACTGGTACCACGTCAGCTTGCGCGAAGGACGCAACCGTGAGGTGCGGCGCATGTTCGAAGCGGTCGGCCTGACCGTCAGCCGCCTGATCCGCATCCAGTACGGCGATCTCACCCTGCCGCCGCGCCTCAAGCCCGGCAAGTGGAAGATGCTCAGCCCGGAGGAAGTCGATGCCTTGGCGATGAGTCTTGGCATGGAGGCGAAGCCGGGGGCACCGACGCTCCCGGTGCGTGGCCCGCGTCGATCGCCGGGCGGGGGGAGCGGCCAGCCCGCAGCGCGCAAGGTCATGGTGCGTCCGGCAGGGAAAGGGCGCAAGGTCTATGTCGTGCGCGAGGGTAAGGCCGTGTGTGATGAGTCGGCGTCCGCGTTGGAGTGCAAGCCGCGGGGGGACACCTCGCGTGAACGTTCTGAGTGCCGGGGAGAGCGTGGGCGCAAGCGGTCGGGGGGGACGTTGGGTGGCCGAGCCGTGCGCAAGCGGGTTTGAACGGCGAAGAAGGTCCAGCAAACGCAGGTCTCCCCCTTCCACCCCATCAGATGCTCAGATGCTAACGTCGTAAGCAACCGCTAAATACAGTCCGCAACGGAGAGACTGTCATGAACCTCACCTTCCTCGGCGCTGCGCGCGAAGTCACCGGTTCTTGTTATCTGGTCGAGACCGACGGTGTCCGCTTCCTTGTCGACTGCGGCATGTTCCAGGGCGGACGCATGGCAGACTCCAGCAACCGTGCGGCGCCGGGATTCGACCCCGAGGACGTCGACTTCATCCTGCTTACCCATGCGCACATCGACCATGCCGGTCTACTGCCCCGGCTGGTGGCGATGGGCTTCAAAGGACCGGTCTACTGTACCGAGCCGACGCGCGACCTCTTGGGGGTGATGCTGCCGGATTCAGCCCACCTGCAAGAGAAGGAGGCCGAGTGGGAGACGCGCCAGCGGCGCCGGGCGAAGATCGGGCGCAGGCAGGACGTCGCCCCGCTCTACACCGTGGCCCAGGCCCATGCGAGTCTGACGCGCCTACGCGGTTATGCCTATGATACGCCCTTGCACCCTCACCCGCAGGTGCGGGTCCAGTTTCGCGACGCCGGTCATATCCTCGGCTCCGCCATCCTGGAGGTGTGGGTGGAGGAGATGGGGATGCGCACCAAGCTGGTGTTCTCAGGCGACCTCGGTCAGCCCGGTCGCCCGCTGATGCATGACCCGACCCCGATCGAGGAGGCTGACATCCTGTTGGTCGAGTCCACCTATGGCAATCGGCTGCACAAGCCACTCGATTCCACCCGCGAGGAACTCGCGCACGCGATCAACGACACTCTACTTGGGAAACGCGGCAATGTGATCGTGCCGGCCTTCGCCGTTGGCCGCACCCAGGAGGTGATCTACATGCTGCACGAGTTGGCCGAGGCAGGCCGCATTCCGCAGGATCTCGAGGTGTATGTCGATTCACCGATGGCGACCGAGGCCACACGCCTTACCCTTAAGTATCACCAATGGCTGGATGAGGATGCGCAGAAGGCCTTGCGGACCCGGGGTCGAGGCATTCGTGTGCGCTTTACCGAGAGCGTCGAGGAGTCGATGGCGCTCAACCGGATCAAGCATGGCGCGGTCATCATCGCCGCTTCGGGCATGTGCGAGGGGGGACGCATCCGCCACCATCTACGCCACAATCTTACCTCCCATGCCAACACCATCCTCATCACCGGCTTCCAGGCGGCGGGCACGCTCGGTCGACGCCTGGTGGATGGTGCGAAGGAGGTCACCCTGTTCGGTGAGCGCATCCCGGTGCATGCCGAGCTTTACACCGTCGGTGGTCTTTCGGCACATGGTGACCGCGACGCCCTGATGGGCTGGCTAGGCCATTTCCGCAAGCCGCCACGTCAGACCTTCATCGTGCATGGCGAGTCCGAGACCGCACAGGGGTTCGGCCTGCTTGTGCACAAGCAGTTCGGCTGGCGGGTGGAGGTGCCCAAGAAGGGAGCCAGCTACGCCCTATGACCCTGCTGGAGGCCTACCGCAGGCTGGATGAGGCGTGGGGGCCCCAGCATTGGTGGCCGGGGGACTCTGTGCTCGAGATCATGGTCGGCGCGGTGCTGACGCAGAACACTGCCTGGAGCAACGTCGAGCGGGCGATTGCCAACCTCGAGGCCGCGGGGGTGCTATCCCTCGATGCGATGTTGGCCCTGCCCGTGGATGAGCTGGCTGTGCTGATCCGCCCGGCGGGCTATTTCAACGTCAAGGCGCGGCGTCTGCGGGCCCTGCTCGAGTGGGTGCGGCAGGCGGGCGGTGAGGATGCCCTGGCGCAATGGTCGGATGATGCGTTACGCGCAAGTTTGCTCGGTGTGCATGGCGTTGGGCCAGAGACGGCGGATGATATCTTGCTCTATGCCTTTGGGCGTCCGGTGTTCGTCATCGATGCCTACACCCGCCGCATCCTCGGTCGGCTCGGGCTCATCGACCCCACCATGGGCTATGAGCCGCTGCGCGCGGTGATCGAGGCCGAACTCGGGGCCGACGTCCCACTGTTCAAGCAGTATCACGCCCTGCTCGTTGCGCATGGCAAGGCGATATGTCGCCCACGTCCGCGCTGTGTGGCCTGCGTGCTGAGGGATGGCTGTCCGGCTTCCTATGCGGCTTTGTCCTGAAGGATGCGATCGAGCAAGGGGCGCGCCACATCCATCACCGGTGTCAGCCTTGCCGCTGAATCTTCAGCGGGGAATAGGCGCGCGCGCAGAAGGGTGGGCATGGGTGGTGGGGTGAACAGTTCCACGTGGATGTCGGGGTGCTCTTCGGCCCATTGCGCCACTTGGCGCGCAAGACCTGCCTTGGCCACGCCATAGGCGCCAAGATACGCCGCCTCGCAGGCATCGCCGATGAATATGACCTTGCCTGCGGAGGACTTGAGCAGTGGCAAGCAGGCGCGGGTGAGCAGGAAAGGGGCGGTCAGGTTGACGTGCAGCAAGCGCTTCCACACCGTGGGATCGACGTGCGCCAGCGGTGCCGGGGCGCCGATATCCGCTGCGAGGTGGAGTAGGCCGTCCAGCCGACCGGTATGGGCCGCGACCAGCTCGGCGAGCTGGGCGTAGTCCTCGGGCTGGGCACCGGAGAGGTCGATGGCGTGCAGCAGTGGCTCATGCTGGCCGATGGCGGCCACCTCGTCGGCGAGCCGCATCAGCGCTTCGGGCTTGCGGCCGAGCAGGATCAGGCGGGCACCGCGTCGGGCGGCCTCCAGGGACGTTGCGCGGCCGAGGCCGCCGGTGGCGCCGGTGAGCAGGAGGGTGGTGGTCGTCATCAGACCCTCCTCGAACGGGCCTTGCGGGCGGTGCGCCAGCTGAGCCACAGCAGACGCAGGGGGGTAAGTTCCGGGCGCGCATCGAGCAGCCGCCAGTCGTCTTGGGCCATTGCCTCGAGCAGGGCTTCGGCCTGGGCCAGGCTGATCAGGGCCATCACCTGCTGCGGCTGTGCCTCGCGTGGCAGCATCGTCCGAGCCAGGCGCAGCCGCTCGTGCGTCTGTCTCCCGAGGGCAGCCAGCATGGCGCGGACGGCCTCGGAGGTGCGTGGCTGGAGCAGGTCGGGCACGTCCAGGCCGTGCCGGGCGAGGACCTCGCGCGGGATCAACACCTGGCCGCGCGCAGCATCGCGCCCCAGTTGGTGTAGCACACGGACCCAGGCCAGCGCCTGCCCGACGGCATGGGCGAAGTCGCGCTCCATGCGGCCGGCCTGCCCCTCGGGGTCGGTCAGGATCAGCCAGGGGGCGACCTCGTGCCGGAAGGCGAACAGGCCGAAATCGCTTTCACGTTCCAGGTGGCCATGGCGCAGGCAGTCTTGTGCGCCAACCACCATCTCCTCCAACAGTTCCTGGCGCCCTGGCAGGTGCAGCACGTGCTGCGTCAGGGCTCGGGCGACGGGGTGTTGGGCGGTGCCGGCGGCGGCGGCCGACAGTTCCGCAAGCCACCAATCGAGGCGCGCCTGGGCGACGCTGGGCTCGGGGATGCGGGTGCTCGCATCCAAAAGCTCAGCGCGCAGGGCGAGGACGGCCAAGGCGGCGGGTTGGTGCCGTTCAGGCAGAAAGCGGCAGGCATAGTAGGGGGCCGAGCCTGGCGGTGTGGCCTGGTCGCGGCAATAGCTGAGGATGTCCATGGTCACGTCTTGGAGGTTGACTGGTGGGCTCGTGCATGGGGGAACAAGGTGCGGCCGACCAGGTGCAGGAACATGCGCGGCGGCAGCCTTGGGTGGATGAAGGGCGCGTTTGGATCACGGCGCATGGCCTCGAGCAGGAAGCCGGTGTAGAGCATGGCCCAGCGCAGGCGCAGGCGGAGCAAAAGGGGGGCGGAGAGCCCGAGCGGTGCACTGCCCTGCAGGATCTTGAGCGCCTGTTCTGCCAGGTGATCGGCCAGGCGGCGCAGGGCGAAATCATGGCGACCTTCGATGAGCTGGACCTCCTCGACCATGAAGCGCCGCATGGCATCACGGGGGGGAAGGATGCGTCCTTCGGCGGCATCTTCACGCAAAAACAGCAGCATTTCTGAAAGCCACAGCGCCACTCCGAGGCCCTTCGCCAGCGCGAGGTCATGCGCCCCGGCCGTTGGCCACAGGTACTGAAGCTGCCGCTGTGTTAGCTCCCCGCCCAGGCTACGGGCCGAGTGCATCAGCGCGGCGAAGTCCTCATGACCGGCGCGCAGGGCGGCCTCGGCCGCGTTCTGCTCAGGGTCCAAGGCGCGCGCCGCGCGCTCGATGGGCGAGTCGGATGGCACTGGCAGGGCGAGGGTCAACAGGGGGTGGCGTTTGCGGAAGGCAGCCATGAGGTTCACGCGCTCGCTCCTTCGTCGTCGCTCTCGAGCGCGGCTTGCGCCAGGGCATCCGGCAGCGTTTTGCTCGGTTGCACGCCGAGTTTGTGCAAGCGTTGGGCGCGGCTGAGGATGTTGCCGCGTCCGCTTTGCAGCTTGTTGAACGCGGCCTCGTAACTCTTGTGGGCCTGATCCAGGCGCTCGCCAAGCTTTTGCATGTCCTCCACGAAACCGACCAGCTTGTCGTACAGGTCGCCAGCCTGGCGGGCGATCTCTTGCGCGTTGCGATTCTGCTGCTCCTGCCGCCAGAGGTGGGCGATGGTGCGCAGTACGGCCAGCAGGGTGGTGGGCGAGACCAGCACGATATTGCGCTTGAGGGCGTCCTGGAATAGCGTCGGTTCGTGCTCCATCGCCAGCATCAGGGCGGGCTCGACGGGGACGAACAGAAGTACGAAGTCCAGCGTGCGCAGCTCGGGTAATTTCTCGTAGGCCTTGTTGGACAGCTCGGCCACGTGGTTGCGCAGGGCGGCCATATGCTCCTTGAGGTGGCGGGTACGCTCGGCTGGATCCATGCTGTTGACGTGACGCTCGTAGGCGGAGAGCGATACCTTGGCATCGACGATCACCAGCCGGTTGTCGGGCAGATGGATCAGCGCGTCGGGCAGGACGCGGCCGCTGTTGCCTGCAAGGCTCACTTGGGTCTCGTACTCGTGCCCCTTGCGCAGGCCAGAGCTCTCCAGCACGGTCTCGAGGATCATCTCGCCCCACAGGCCCTGGGTTTTGCGCTCGCCCTTGAGGGCGCGGGTGAGGTTATGCGCCTCCTCGCTCAGGCGGGTGTTCATCTCCGCCAGGCGCTTGAGCTCCTCGCGCAGGGCATGGCGTTCGCGCGCCTCTTGACCATAGCTGTCCTCGATTCTCTTCTGGAACTCGCTTAGCCGCTCGCGCAGGGGGGCGAGTAACTGGCCGAGCTGGGACTGGTTCTGCTCGGTGAAGCGGCGGGTCTTCTCCTCGAGGATCTCAGAGGCCAGGGCCTTGAACTGCTCCGCGAGCTGTTCCTTGGCCTTGAGCAGCAGGGCGAGTTTCTCCTGTGCCTGCTGCTGCTCGGCGGCAACCTGGGTTTGCGCCTGCGCGAGAAGTTCGCGCAGGCGCTCCCGCTCGCTGCTGGTCTCGTCCAGGGTCTTCTCGAGGGCGATGAAGCGGGCGCGCAGGGGTTCGAGCTCCGCCACAAGGCTGGCTATGCGCTCGCCTTGGTGGCGGCGTTCGTCCTCCAACCGTTCCAGTTGGACGCGCAGATCGGCGGTCTCCCGCTCCAGGATGGGGACGCGGCTGGCGCGCTCGTAGAGCGCGGCGCGTTCCTCGCCCGCGCGCTGCAGGGCCTCACGCAGTTGTTGGTTTTCTCCTTCGGTCTTTTGTCGTTCAGCAAGCTGCTCCGCGACCTCGGCCTCGGCGGCGTTCAGGCGCTCGCTCAGGGCGGCCGCGAGGGCGTTGCGATTGGCGCGCATGAAGAGCCAGGTCAGCAGGATTCCGATCAGCAGGCCGCCGAGGGCGGTGAGGAGTTGGGGTTCAAGCATGCGGTGTGTCCTCCAGGGTCAAATCCATGTCAGCAGCTCCCGGGCATGCCCCACCACCGCATCTGCCCCCCAGGTGTACGGGTCGTCGTCATCCAGCACGTAGCCGAAGGCTGCGGCGATGGAGGGGCTGCCGGCGGCGCGGGCGGCTGCGATGTCGCGCTCGGCGTCACCGACCATGACACAGTTCGCTGCTGGCAGACCGAGCAGAGCGCAGGCGTGGCGCACGGGGGCAGGGTCCGGTTTGCGGCTCGGGAGTGTATCGCCACTGACGATGCAGCCGGCGCGTTGACGTAGCCCGAGCCCTTCGAGCAGGGGTTCGGTCAAAAAGCTGGGTTTGTTGGTCACCACGCCCCAGGCATGCCCTTTGGCCTCGAGTGCGGCAAGCACCTCGGCCATGCCGGGGAAGAGTGTGCTCTCCGCGCACAGCCGGGCGGCGTAGATGTCCAGGTAGCGCAGGCGTAGTGTCTCCAGACGTTCGGCCGGAAGGTCCTGGCCGAAGCCGAGTTTCACCAGTGCCCCCGCGCCATACGAAACCCAGGGGCGTATGACATCGAAGGGCAGGGCCGGCAGGTCGTGCTCGGCGCGCATGGTGTTCAGCGCCCCGGCCATGTCGGGGGCGGTGTCGACCAGGGTACCGTCGAGGTCGAAGAGGATGGCCTCGAGGTTCATGGGGATCGCGGAAGGCATCGGTCAGGATGGTTTGCGGGCCGCCACCAGGTAGTTCACGTCCACCCCGGATCCCAGTCTGAACTGGCGTGCCAACGGGTCGTAGTGCAGACCTTGTTGGTCGGTGATGACCAGACCGGCCGCACGCAGCCAGCGGGCAAGCTCCGCCGGGCGGATGAACTTGCGGAAGGCGTGCGTGCCGCGCGGGATCATGCCCAGGATGTATTCCGCCCCGACGATGGCGAGCGCGAAGGCCTTGGGCGTGCGGTTGAGGGTGGAGAGGATGAGCCAGCCGCCTGGCTTCACCAATGCGGCACAGGCCTGCACGATGGCGGCGGGGTTGGATACGTGTTCGAGCATCTCCATGCAGGTGACGATGTCGAAGTGCTCGGGTTCGGCAGCGGCCAGCTCTTCGACCGGCATGAGGCGGTAGCGGATCGCCAGGCCTTGACTTTGCGCATGCAGACGCGCGGTGGTGAGGCTTGCGGCGGCAAGGTCGATGCCGGTGACCTCTGCCCCCTCGCGTGCTAGGGCCTCGGTCAGGATGCCGCCGCCGCAGCCGACGTCCAGCACTTTCAGGCCCGTGAGTGGGGTATGGGCACGGATGAAATCCATCCGTAACGGATTGATGGCGTGCAGGGTCCACAGTGGGCCATTCGTATCCCACCATTGTCCGGCGAGGGCATCGAACTGGGCGATCTCGGCGGCATCTTGGTCGTTCATGTGTTGTTCCGCTCCATGATTCGGGCGCGCCAGGCGTCGGCATGGGCGCGCAGGGTGTCCTCGTCCAGCGTGAGCAGGCGGCGCTCGTTCATCAGCATGCGGCCGGCGACCCAGCTGTGGGTGATCTGGTGGCGGCCGGCGGCATAAATGATCTGGGCGATGGGGTCGTATAGTGGCTGGGTTTCGAGCTGGCCGAGGTCGATGGCGATCAGGTCAGCCGCCTTGCCCGGTTCCAGCGAGCCGATGCGCTCCTCCAGCCCCAGGGCGCGTGCCCCGCCGAGGGTGGCCATGTACAGCGCCTCGGCTGCGGGCACGGCGGCGGCGTCGCCGGAGAACCCCTTGGCCAGCAAGGTGGCGGTGCGGGTCTCGCCCAGAAGGTCGAGGTCGTTGTTGCTGGCCGCGCCGTCGGTGCCGATGGCGATGTTCACACCACAGTGTTTGAGGCGGGCGATGGGGGCGATGCCGGAGGCAAGCTTGAGGTTGGATTCCGGGCAGTGGGCGATGTGCACGCCGCGTTCGGCAAGGAGTGCCATCTCCAGCTCGGTGAGCTGGGTCATGTGCACCGCGAGGAACTGCTTGTTGAGTAGGCCGAGGCGGTCGAGACGCGTGAGCGGGCGCTCGCCGGTGAGGCGCTCGGCCTCGTTGACCTCGAACGCAGTCTCGTGTACGTGCATGTGTACGCGAAGACCGAGCTGGTCAGCCAGCAGACGGATGCGGCCGAGCGGTTCGTCGCTCACGGTGTAGGGTGCATGCGGGGCGAGCATGAAACTGATCGTGGGTGTATCGCGCCATTCGTCGTACAGGCGGATGCCTTTGCTTAGGTATTCGTCCGGGCCGGCGCCCCAGGGGGTGGGGAAGTCGATCACCGGCAGGCCGATGGAGGCGCGCAGCCCCGCATCCTGGGCGGCACGGATCGTCGCCTCCGGGAAGAAGTACATGTCGTTGAAGCAGGTGACCCCGCTACGGATCAGCTCGGCCATGGCCAAGCGCGCGCCTGTGTAGACGAATTCTTCGGCCAAAAAACGACCTTCGATGGGCCAGATGTGCTCGGACAGCCAGCTCATCAACGGCAGATCGTCTGCCACGCCGCGCAACAGATTCATGGCCACGTGGGTGTGGGCGTTGATCAGGCCGGGCAAGAGGGCGTGGTTGGGCAACTCGATGCCGCGGGCATCCAGGGTGCGGGCCTGCACGGTGGGCAGGATGGCCTGGATCAGGCCATGGCGGATGACCAGGCTGTGACCCTCGAGCACTTGGGCATGGGGCTTGATGGGGATGATCCAGCGGGGATGGAGAACGGTATCGGCGTGCATGGCATGGCGGCTCTCTAAGATCGCGTCAATATACCCGCTTGGGCGGGTGCGTTGCACAATGCCCGTGTTGCATAAGAGGAGTTGATGGATGGATGGTGAGGCACTCTGGGATACCGTGATCGAGGGTCTGGCCGGGCCGGGTTACGCCGTGGTGCCCAAGGCCTTCCCTTCCGAGGTGGTCGAGGCGGTGCGTGCCGAGGCCTTGGCGCGACGTGATCGTTTCCGTCCGGCGGGCATTGGCAACCAGGCCGTGCGTGTTTTTGCGGTGCGCGGCGATGCCATCGACTGGCTGGAGTGGGGTGAGGGTGGTGCGGCGATGCAGCCTTACTGGCAGGCCATGGAGGTGATGCGTGAGACGCTCAATCGCACGCTGTATCTTGGCTTGCGTGAATTGGAGTGCCACTTTGCCCTCTACCCGCCTGGGGGAGGCTATCAGCGCCACTACGACAACCCACAGGGCTGCTCTGCGCGCATTGTCACTGTGCTGCTTTACCTCAATCCTGGCTGGCGCCCCGAGCATGGTGGCCAGCTGCACATCTTCGATCCGCAGGATGATCGCCGCCTGCTGTGTGAGGTGCAACCTGAGGCGGGTACTTTCGTCGCCTTCCTTGCGGAGAGGTTTCCGCACGAGGTCCTCCTTGCACAGCGTGAGCGCTTGAGCCTGACGGGCTGGTGGCGACGGGGCTGAAGGCTGGCTGAGGAGGGGCGTGGGGGTGATCCGGGCGCTCGCTCTCGCGGTGCAAAGAGGAATGTGGAATCATGCCCAAACGCTTTGAGATGGGCATGAACATGCAAACCACGGACGACCCTTCACAGACCATCCTGCACGCCCTGCGCGAGGGCGCCACCCTCGTCACCGTCAACAACCGCCTGGCGCATCATTGGCGCGCAATGTTCACCCGACACGCGGCGGCGTCCCAGGGCGTTTGGCCCGCACCGGACATCCTTCCCTGGAGTAGCTGGTTGCGCCGTCTGTGGGCGGAGGCACACTGGCTGGATGAGAACGCCCCGCTGCTGCTCGATGCGCACCAGGCTGCGCTGGTCTGGCAGGGCATCATTCAGGAGGATGCGCCCGCCCTGCTGCAGGTCTCAGGTGCCGCCAGGTTGGCTCAGGAGGCCTGGGAGCTCGTGCAGGGATGGTGCTTATCGCTGCCTTTCGACGCCCTCGAATGCAACGATGACGTGCTCCATTTTCAGCGCTGGGCGGGGCGGTTCGCACGTGAATGCGCGCGGCGTGGCTGGTTGGACGAGGCCCGCTTGCCCGCCCATATCGTCGAGGCGCTCGAGGATGGTTGCATCACGCCGCCGGCTCGGGTTCTGCTGCTGGGGTTCGAGGACTGGAGGCCGGTGCATCAGGCCGTGCTGGAAGGCCTGCAGCGGCGTGGCACGCAGGTCGAGCTGTTCGGCGCGTCCCTCCCGGAGGCTCACCCGGCTTGTGCATCTGGCATCGGGACGCCCCCCCAGCTTGCCCCGCTGCATGGAGGTGCGGCGCGCGCGTTTCGTCTTTGCTTTCCGAATGCCGCCTGTGAGGATGAGGCCGCCGCCCGTTGGGCGCGGGCGTGGCTGGAGCGAAACCCTTCTGCCCGCATTGCCATCATTGCGCCCGATTTGGGTGCGCGCCGTGCGCGCCTCGCGCGCCTGCTCGATGCCCAGCTTGTCCCCCATGCCCTGCTGCCGGGCATGAGCGCCACGCCTCGTCCGTGGAACATCTCGCTCGGTACACCGCTGCGCGAGCACGGCATGGTTCGTGCGGCCTTTCTGGTCTTCGCCCTCGGTGAGGCCTACCTCGACCTCGATACTCTCGGCCAGGCCTTGCGCAGCCCGTTTCTGGGGGGCTTTGAGACTGAACGCGACGCTCGCGCCCTGCTCGATGCTCGCCTGCGTCGGGAGGGGGGGCGAAGGGTCTCCTGTGAGCATGCGCGTCGACAGGCCGCGGAGGGCGGTTGCCCCCTGTTTGGGCAGATGCTCGCTCGCCTGCAGGCTTGGCAGCAGGAACAGCCGCGGCAGCAGTCCCCTGCGGCCTGGGCGCAGACCCTGCGCGAGGAACTGCGTCTTGGCGGCTGGCCCGGCGATGCGGCGCTCGACAGCCCGTCTTTTCAGCTGCGTCAGGCCTGGCTGGATGCCATGGGCGCGCTTGCACGGATGGAGATCGTGCGGCCGCTCATGACGCGCGGGGAGGTCCTCGCCCATTTGCGCGAGTTGGCTGCCGACACGCTGTTCCAGCCGGAGGCGACCCAGGATGCAAGGGTGCAGGTGCTCGGCCCGCTGGAGGCGGTCGGTTTGCGTTTCGATGCCGTCTGGCTGCTTGGCATGCACCATGAGCAATGGCCGCCGGATGCGCGGCCCAATCCTTTCCTGCCCATGCGTTTGCAGGCCCGTCTCGGACTGCCGCATGCCTCTCCCAAGCGCGAGCTCGACTACCTGCGTCGCATCCGTGCGCGCCTGCTGGAGCTGGCGCCCGAGGTGATTGTCAGTCATCCGCGGCAGGAGGATGGGCGCGAACTGGAGGTAAGTCCGTTGTTTGCCCATCTGCCGGCGATGGATGAACCCTCCGGGGTGTTGGGCCTGCCCATGCCCGAGTACTGGGGGGAGGGGGTGGTACTGGAAAGCGTCGTGGATACTCAGGCGCCCCCTTTGGCGGAGGGACAGGTGGCGCCCGGTGGGGCGCGCCTGCTGGAGCTGCAATCCGCCTGTCCGTTCCGCGCCTTTGCCGAGCTGCGCCTTGCGGCCCGGCCGCTGGAGGAGCCCGACATCGGCCCTGATGCCCGCGTGCGCGGCGTGCTGCTGCACGCTTTGCTTGAGCGGGTGTGGGGTGAGATCAGGGCGCAAGCCATGCTGCGGGCGCTGGATGAGGCGAGCCTCGCTGCGCAGGTGCGGGCGCATGCCCGCGAGGTGGTGGCCAAGGAGGCTCGGCGGCGGCGCAACCTGTGGCCGGAGAGGTTGCAGCACCTGGAGATCGAGCGCCTAATGGGTCTTGCACTCGAGTGGTTGGCGTTTGAGCGGGAGCGTCCGCCTTTTACCGTCGAGGCGCGTGAGCAAGGCCGCCTTATCGAAATGGCCGGCCTTAGGCTTGAGGTCAAGTTCGATCGGGTGGATCGCCTGAAGGATGGTGGGCGGATGATCATCGACTACAAGACCGGTCGCGCCTCGTTGGCGGACTGGGTTGGTGATCGTCCGGCCGCGCCTCAGCTGCCGCTCTATGCGGTGAGTGAGGGGGAGGTGCGTGCCGTGGCCTTTGCCCAAGTGCGACCGGGGGAGATGCGGCTGATGGGGCAGGGTGATGGTGTTGATGGACTGAAGTCGGCTGAGCCTGACTGGGCGACTCAGCTCGATAGCTGGCGGGCGGTGCTGGTGCAACTGGTGGAGGCGTTTCGTATGGGGCATGCTGCGGTTGATCCGCGTGCACCCAAGGTATGCACCGTCTGCCCGCTTGGCATGATCTGCCGCATCCATGAGCTGGCAGGGCCGGGGCATGCGCTGGGGGAGGAAAATGATGACTAAGACAGCACTCCTTGATGCCGCCGTCCGTGAGCGGGCTTTGGACTCGCGCCTGTGTTGTATTGTTCAGGCCCCGGCTGGTTCGGGCAAAACCGAGCTTCTGATTCAGCGCATGCTGGTGCTGCTGGCCGAGGTTGAGCGGCCGGAGGAGATCCTCGCCATTACCTTTACGCGCAAGGCGGCGGGGGAGATGCGCAGTCGCATCCTGCATGCCCTGCGTGAGGCCGATGCTCCCCTGCCTCCGGAGGCCCCCGAACACCTTGTGCGCCAGCGCCAACGGGCCCGGGCGGTGTTGGAGCGTGACCGCGCCAAGGGTTGGAACCTGCTTGAGCAGCCTGCGCGCCTGCGTATCCAGACCATCGACGCCTTCAGTCACGGTCTGGTTGCCCGTCTACCGTTGACGGCTCGTTTGGGTGCGGCGGCGGTCATCAGCGACGATGCCGAGGCGCTCTACCGTGAGGCCGCAGGCCGAATCGTCGAGCGCATTGAGGCGCGCATGGACGCGGAGGGGCAGGAAGATGCCGATGTTGCTGCGCTGGAGGTCCTGCTGCGCCATCTTGGCAACGATCTTGCGCGGGTGCGAGACCTTTTGGCCGCCATGCTCAGCAAGCGCGATCAGTGGGGGCGGCATGTCTTTGGCGCTGAGACCAGGGCCCAGGCACGGCGCGCGGCGCTGGAGGCGGCCATGCGGCGCATGGTGGAGGACGCGCTGAACGGCCTGAATGCCCTGTTTCCTGCCTCCTTACGTGATGAGACCGCCTGTGTGGCGGCCATGCTATGCGCCCGTCTCGCTGCGGCGGGCGTGGAGGAGGGCGATCGGCGGATGCAATGGCAGGTACCAGGCTGGCCGCAGGCTGGAGTGGCGGGGTTGGTGCGCTGGCAGGGGTTGGCCGATCTGCTGCTGACCGACAAGGGCGAGTGGCGCAAGACCCTCAGGGCCCATGAGGGTGTGCCCGCGCCGAGCGAGAAGGGCATCGACCAACACACCAAGGCCGAGCGAACGGCCTTCAAGGGGCGTGTGGTGGCTCTGCTCGATGCCCTCCGCGAACATCCCGACCTGGCGGCTGCCCTGCATGCCACCCGTGTCATGCCAAGGCCTGCCTATGATGATGCTGACTGGGCTGTGCTTGAGGCCTTGTTGCATTTGCTCAAGCTGGCCTGGGGTGAACTCTGGCTGATCTTCACTGCGCGTGGCGAGGTCGATTTCATCGAGATCACCCAAGGGGCGCTGCGCGCCTTGGGCGAGGAGGATGCGCCGAGTGACCTTTTGTTGGCCTTTGATTACCGCCTGCGCCACATTTTGGTGGATGAGTTTCAGGACACCTCGCACAGCCAGTTTGCCCTGCTCGAACGCCTGCTTGGCGGTTGGCAGCCGGGGGCGATGCCCTATACCGAAAAAGAGGGGCGCAGCCTGTTTTTGGTCGGCGACCCGATGCAGTCGATCTACCGTTTCCGCGAGGCCGAGGTTGGTCTGTTTTTGCGTGCTCAGCGTGAGGGGATTCGCTGTGGGGGAGGCGTGCTCCACCTGGCGAGTTTGACCCTTTGCACCAACTTTCGCTCCCAGGCTGGGATTGTCGACTGGGTGAACGCCGTGTTTCCCCGCGTGCTGGCCGAGCGTGAGAACATTGCCGAGGGGGCGGTGCCCTATACTCCTTCCACTGCTTACCATCCTCAGGCCGAAGGGGATGCGGTGCGCCTTTGTTTGTTCCCCAAGCCCACCAAGGACGATGGGCGGCCTGGGATGCGCGAGGCTGCCGAGGTCGTTCGCCTCACGCGTGAGGCCCTGGCGCAGCTCGAGGCGGACGACGAAGTGAAGCCTGCCGACCGCAGCGTTGCCATCTTGGTCCGTTCGCGTGGGCATCTTGCCTGCATTCTGCCTAGTTTGCGTGCGGCTGGTATCCCTTTTCAGGCGGTCGAAATCGAGCAGCTGGCCGATCAGCCGATGGTGCAGGACCTTTTGGCTCTGACCCGTGCCCTGCTGCATCCGGCGGACCGCATTGCCTGGCTTGCGGTGCTGCGTGCGCCGTGGTGTGGCTTAGAGCTTACCGACCTGCACGCGCTGGCCGGAGATGGTGCGGAGACTACCCTGTGGCAGTGCATGCACGATCCGGCTCGTCTTGATGTGCTTAGTGACGAGGGGCGGGGCCGTTTGTCGCGCTTGTGTGAGGTTTTACGCGCCAGCCTGGCTGAGAGCGGGCGCGTGCCGTTGCGACGCCAGGTTGAAGGCGCTTGGCTGGCGCTGGGCGGGCCAGCCTGCGCAAGGAGCGCCCGGGAGCTGGAAGAGGCGCGTATCTTCTTCGATCTGCTCGATGCCCTGGGGGCTGAGGTTGGTGTGGAGACGCTCGAGCGTGAGTTGAAGGCGCTGTTTGCCCCTGCCGAGGGCGAGACTCGCGTTCAGGTCATGACCATCCACAAATCCAAGGGCCTGCAATTCCATACTGTCATTGTGCCAGGGTTGGCGCGGGTGCCGTGTGGCAGCGACAGCCAGCTCCTGCTGTGGCTCGAGCGGGAGATCAATCACATTGACCGGATCGAGACGGACCTGCTCTTGGCCCCCATCAAGGGGGTGGGCGAACGGGAGAGCCCGCTGTACAGCTGGCTGCGACGCATTCAGGATGCCCGTGCCAGCTACGAGGATGGCCGCCTGCTGTATGTTGCTGCGACTCGTGCGATTCGGCGCTTGCATCTCTTGGCCGAGGTGCCGCTCGATAAGGACGGGGCCTGGCGGCCGCCTGCGCGGTCCCTGCTTGCGCGCCTTTGGCCTGGGATCGAGGCGCGGGTGGAACCGCCTGCGCCTGTTGTGGCCGAGCCTGCGCTGGCGTCATCCGCTCACTTGCCTCCGTGTCCGGCCTTGCGGCGTCTGCCGCTCGACTGGTGCCCGCCTGCCCCGCCGCTGGGCATCCCGGTGGGCCCGCCCACGGCCCATGCGCTTAGCCGACGCGCCGTCTGGCAGGAGGGGAAGGGAGGGGGGTGGTACGAGGGGGATGAGACCCTGCGTCATGTGGGGGTGTTGGCGCATCGCCTGCTTGAGCGCATTGCTCGGGAAGGGGTGGAGGGATGGTCGGTGGGGCGCCTGCATCGGGCGGAGTCGGCCCTGCGCCGTGGTTTGCGTGAACTCGGTGTGGCGGAGCGGATGCTGGATGAGGCCATGGCGCGCGTCGTGCGTGCCGTGGAAGGCTCGCTGGCGGATCCTCGTGGCCGTTGGATCCTGGCCGCGCATGAGGACGCGCGCTGTGAGTGGGCGCTCGGTGGTGTGATTGGTGGGGTTCCTGTCAGCGCGGTGATCGATCGCAGCTTCATTGACGGAAATACGCGCTGGATCATCGACTACAAGATCGCCGAGCCCACGGCCGGGGAGACGCTGCCGGACTTTCTCGATCGCCAACAGGAGCACTACCGTGCTCAGCTGGAGGGCTATGCCGACCTGCTGATGGCACTCGATCCTGACCGTCCTGTGCGTCTTGGTCTGTATTTTCCCCTCCTGGGCGGTTGGCGCGAGTGGTCCGTATCCGGCCGGGGCTGAGTCCATGGCGTTGGAGGGATGTGGTCTTGTTGCCGAAGTTGACCACTGCAAGCGCATCGATGCCGCTTGTGGTCATCACGATCAGCATCGATGCGGCCTTTGTCTTTGAAGGGAAGGCCAAGGCCGACGGGCGAGGGCTGCTCGTCCGGACGGTGGACGAGCGGTTTGGTGCATACTAGACCTTGTGCCAATTCAAGGTTGAGGAGAGCGAGCATGAAACTCGAACTGGTGGGCTTTAAGATTTGCCCCTTTGTGCAGCGGGTCAACATTCTGATCCAGCACAAGGGGATTCCCTGTGCGGTGACCTATCTCAATCCGAAGGAGCCGCCGGAGTGGTTGGCCGAGCTCTCGCCGCGCGGCAAGGTGCCTTTGCTCAAGGTGGACGATACCGTGCTGTTCGAGTCGCAGGTGATCAACGAATTCCTCGATGAGACTCATCCGCCGTCCCTCTTGCCGGCCGATCCGCTGGCTCGTGCGCGTGAGCGGGGTTTTGTTGCCCTTGCGGACGACCTGTTCGGTGGCCTGTGGCAGTGGATGACTGCGAAGGACGCGGACAAGGCCAAGGAGGCGATCGATGGTCTGCGTCGTGTGCTCGGGGTGCTGGAGGGGAACTTGCAAGGGGGTGGGGGGTATTTCTCTGGTGAGTGCTTCGGTCTTGTGGATTGTGCCTTTGCCCCCTTCTTTATGCGTTTGGACCTGCTCGAGGCGAATGGTGCTGAGGCCTTGGTGGGGGCGGATCTGCCGCGTGTGGCGGCCTACCGCAAGGTGCTGGTCGAGGTGCCGGCGGTCAAGGCTTCTGTCGTACCTGAGTTTGCCCAGCTTTATCTTGGCTTTGTGAAAGGGCAGGGGGGGATGTTGGGCCATCAGCTGGATTGAGGGGAACGGCTGCGCCACAGGCCGAATAGCCAGGTTCCGACCAGCAGGCCGGCGATGATGGGCAGGGCGTAGAGCTTGCCCTCGCCCAGCATGGCCATGACTGTGCCTGGACAGCCACCGCTTAGGCCCCAGCCGATGCCGAACACTAGGCTGCCGGGCACGAGGGTGCGCAGATAGGGCTTGCCTACGAAACGGATGGGTTCGTTTTTTCCGATGACCCGCAGGCCAGTTTTGCGTATCGAGGCGATCCCGATGGCGCTGACGGCAATGGCGCTGAGGATTACCCATAGCAAGTGCAGGTTTTCGAACAGGAACAGGCGGGCGATCAGTTCCGGTGTCGTTGCCCCGGCGCGGCTGAGGAGAAAGCCGAATAGCGTGCCGAGGGCGAGGAACGCCAGTTTCTGGTCCATCTCAGCCTGCCCCTGCCAGCCACCAGAGAGTTTGTATCATGGCGAGTGCGCCGATGAAGAACAGGACGGATGCGAGCAGGCTGGGGGGGTTGAACAGGGCTACTCCGACGATGGTGTGGCCGCTGGTGCAGCCGCCTGCGAGCCTTGCGCCGAGGCCCATCAGTACTCCGCCTGCGAACAGCACCAGCGCCTTCAGCCACGGGGCCTTGGGGAGCATGGTTTCGTAGGCCGTGCCCATGTCCAGCACCCAGCCGACTTGGCCTGCGCTTAGTGCGGCGAAGAGTCCGCCGAGCGGTAGGCCGGCGATGAACCACAGGCGCCACTGTTCGCTGGCGGCGAATTCACCTTCCTGGAAGAAGGGTAGGCGCGATATGGTGGCACAGGCCTGGCCGAGTGGCGAGGAGCAGCCCAGCGGGCGGCCAGTCAGCCAGTACTGCAGCAACACGTACAGGCCAATGGCGGCGCCGGCGAGGTAGGGGTTCCAGAGGAGGGCGGTGGTCATGGCATGGCGGCAGTTGCGATCATGCCGCGAAGTTTAGGAAGAAACTCGGACACGACGGAAAGCAAAAATGCCGATGGCCGCATAAGGCGGCCATCGCAAGAGGTTGGCATGCGTTCTCCTTACGCCAAGCTACTCACTGTCGCTTGGCTGCTGGATGCCTGCTGCGCCGAGGCCGGTTTTGCCGCTCCCACAAGGCCACGGTCGGCGCCTTCCTTGCCACAGGCTTCACATTCGGTAGCCGTCGGGCCGCTTCGGGTGGCCAAGCCATACGCCGGAGGTTCCTGGCCGCATGCACATCCTATGCCCCGATGGCGTTGCATGAAAGCACTCAAGCTTGCGCTTGGCAGATCATGGCGGCGCTGCCGATCTGCCGTGCGTTCCGGGATCGGTTTGCCTGCCGCTTCCCCTTGCCGCCAGGTCGTGCTGGATACGCCCAATGCTGTAGAGGCTTGACCGATCGAAACGTAGGGGATCTCAGCCTGATTTGGCGATGTTTCAAGCAACCTGTTCATGCCCTTGATGGGTGGAGGTTCAGTCCTTCGTGGCGGGATCCGGCAGGATGATGTTCAGTTCCAGCACCTCGACGCCGTCTTCGCGCTCGAGCTTGACCTTGACGGCTTCGTCGCTGACTGCGACATAGCGGCGGATGACCTCCAGCAGTTCCTTTTCGAGCATGGGCAGGAAATCACGTCCGCCGCGGGTCTGTGCCCGTTCGTGGGCGATGATGATCTGCAGGCGCTCTTTGGCCAGTTGGGCGGATGAAGGCTTTGGGCTGCGAAAGAAATCGAGCAGGCTCATGGCTCATTTCCCGAATAAGCGGCTGAAAAGGCCTTTCTTTTCGGCGGTGATAAAGCGCAGGGGGCGCTTCTCGCCGAGCAAGCGGGCCACCGCATCTTCGTAAGCTTGGCCGGCATCCGAGTTTTGGTCCAGGATCACGGGCTGGCCGGCGTTGGAGGCATTGAGCACGGCGGGTGACTCTGGGATCACGCCCAAGAGTGGTACGGCCAAAATCTCCAGCATGTCGTTCACGTTCATCATCTCGCCGGCCTCGACGCGGGTGGGGGAGTAGCGGGTGACCAGAAGGTGTTGCCTGATCGGTTCCAGGTTGTGGATTGCACGGTAAGACTTGCTTGCCAAGAGGCCGAGCATGCGGTCGGAATCGCGCACTGAAGAGACCTCTGGGTTGGATACCACGATTGCCTCGTCGGCGAAATACATTGCCAGCATGGCCCCTTTCTCGATCCCGGCGGGCGAGTCGCAAAAGATGTAGTCGAAGCCGTCCGCTTTTAGATTGTCGAGTACTTTTTTTACGCCTTCCTCGGTCAGTGCGTCCTTGTCCTTGGTTTGGGATGCGGCCAAGATGTACAGTCCCTCGACTCGCTTGTCCTTGATCATCGCTTGGTGGAGGCTGGCCTCGCCGTTGAGGACGTTGACGAAGTCATACACCACGCGGCGTTCTACGCCCATGATCAGATCGAGGTTACGCAGACCGATGTCGAAGTCGATCACGGCCGTCTTGTGGCCGCGCAGGGCCAGGCCCGTGGCAAATGATGCGCTGGTGGTGGTCTTGCCCACGCCACCCTTGCCGGAAGTCACGACGATGATCTTCGTCACGGGATGTTTCCTCTATGCATAGTGGACGCGCCTTCAGCCGAAGGCGCGGATGATCATTTTTTCGTTTAGGATCTCGATGACCGCAGGCCGACCCAGCAGGGCGGGGTCGATGTCGTCGCGTGTGCGGTAGATGCCGTCGATCGACACCAGTTCGGCATGCAGGCTTTGGCACCAGATGCGTGCGTCGCTGCGGCCGCGCGCACCCGCCAGGGCCCGGCCGCGCAGGGCGCCATAGATGTGGATATTGCCGTCGGCCACCACCTCGGCGCCCTCGTTGACCGAGGATTCGACGATCAGATCGCCGTCGCGCGCGTAGATCTGCTGTCCGGCACGCACTGGCAGGCGCACTACCAGATCGCTGGCCGCTGGGGTAGGCGGAGCCTCGGTGGCAGGTGATGCTTCCATAGCCTTGTCCGTGGTTGCTGCGGGGGGCTCGCTTAGCGCCCGGCTTGGGCTGTCCGGGAACAAGGCCAGGCGTGCGCGGGTGGCGGCGGTGCGTTGCTGCTCATTGCCCCCCACCACGCCAATTACCGTCAGGCCGTAATTGTCCAGAAGGCTCACCAGGGCGGGAAAGTCCACCACCTTGAAGCTCTCTTGCAGGGGTGAGAGGTCCACCACCAGCGGGGTGTTTTTGAACAGATGGGGGGCCTGGGCCATGTGCTCCTTGAGTGCCATGGCCAATTGCACGATGTTGGGGTTGTGCAGCTCGAATGTCATGAGGGTGAGCATGCGTCCCTTGAGAACGAAGACGGTATCCGTCGCGGCAGCCATGATTGGGTGGTGTTTATAGGGCGCAGCAGGCGAGGCCGAAGGTGATGTCCTCCGTGCTCTGGCTGGTGCGTCCATCGTCCAGGTTGAGTTCAAGGAAGCGGATGGTGAAGCGCTGCTTGCCTGCGCTTACCTCCGGGAAACAGGTCGCTTCATCGGGCAAGGTGACCCGAATTAGCTGAAACGGGAGCGAGGGGTCCAGTGCCTGCTGATAGAATCCCCCCTGGGCGGTTGCATCTGCGAAGGTCGCGCTCTTGCGCACAAGGTCCAGGATCAGTGCGATGCCTTCCTGCACCACGGCGAATGGCATCAGCCAGGCGTGCAGGAGATCCCGCCGATCCTCGATCGGCTGGCGCAGCCAGTGGTGGAGCATCGGCAGGTCGAACTCACACAGCCCGCCGGGGATCCGGCGGCGCTGCTGAATGGCGGAGAGGAATTCGTTGGCCTTGATGGCTGCGCCGATGGGGCCGCTGTGGGCATGCAGGCGCTGGATCAAGGCCTTTTGCTGTTCCAACACCTGATGGAGCTTGAGCGTGTCGACATCGGGCGTTTCGGCCAGACGGGTCAGATTGGCACTCTGTCGCTCCAATTCCTTCATCAGTTCGCGCTTGATGTCCACCCGGCCGGTGAGTTCGGAAAGCTCCAGCAAGGTGAGCACGGCGCACTGGGAGTCCGGCTCGGATGAACCGGCCAGGAAGTGTTGTGTGCGGGTGAACAACTCGCTCAGGCGCAGGAAGGCACGCATGCGCTCGTTGAGGGGGTGCTCGAAGACGTTCTGGGCCGTCATTGCGCCGTGATTGCCGTCGGGTAAAAAATCCTTGTCATTTTGCGCCCAAAGCTTGGGGCGTACAAATGTTATCTCCATGTCTAAGGTCATGGTGAAGGGCATCGGAGGGGGCGAGCTGCCTTGCGCGGGCCTGCGCAAAGAAAGTTTCACAAAGGTGTTGACAGCGAATCCAGCCCTCCTTAATATGCGCCTGTCCGTCAGGCTGACGGGCTTTGCAGTGTCCCCATCGTCTAGAGGCCTAGGACATCGCCCTTTCACGGCGGTAACCGGGGTTCGAATCCCCGTGGGGACGCCATTCATTGACCCTCTCGGTCCGGAATGATCCGGGCATCATCGAATCAAACCCTCCTGTCCTGGTCCCTGTGCCATGGTGGTGCATAAAGACCTGATGTGACTATCGTTGGTTGGCTTCGATGCCTGAAGTTGTTGCCAACGCGTAGCAAGCCAAGCCGGTTTGCCGAGAGTCCATCGTCTTTTCTTTGCCCACAGGAGCATCCTTTGACACAGCTTACTTTTGCCGATCTTGGCATCCCAAGTCTAATGGTGGCCAACCTCGCCGACCTGGGTCTGACCCAGCCGACACCCGTGCAGGCGCAGGCCATTCCTATACTGCTGGCAGGCGGTGACCTGATTGCCAAGGCGCCTACGGGCACCGGCAAGACCGCGGCCTTCTTGTTGCCCGGCCTGACCCGCTTGGCCGAGCCGTCCGCGAACGGAGGTCGCGGTCCGCGCATCCTTGTGCTGGCCCCGACTCGCGAGCTCGCGCAGCAGGTCACCAAGGCCGCCATCCAGTTTGCCCGTGGCCTGCGTCACGCCCGTGTCGTCTGCATCACCGGTGGCGAGCCGTATCCGATGCAGAACCGCGAACTCTCCAGGCCGTACGACATCCTCGTTGCCACTCCGGGTCGCCTGCTCGACCAAATGAACAGCGGCCGTGTGTGCTTTGAGCGCCTGGACATGCTGGTGCTGGACGAGGCTGATCGCATGCTTGACCTCGGTTTTGCCGAAGATGTGCGTGCCATTGCCGCCGCCGTGCCGGAAGATTGCCAGGGTGTGTGCTTTACCGCCACCCTTTCGCCCAGTGTCGTCAAGCTGGCGGGTGATTTGCTGACCAATCCGGAGTACCTCGAGGTTGCCCCGCTGGATGCTCGTCGTGCTGCCATCGACCAGCAGGTCATTTATGTCGATCATGTCGACCACAAGCGTGAGCTGCTGAACCACCTGCTTGCCGATGTGTCTGTGAACCAGGCCATCGTTTTCACCGCCACCAAGCGTGATGCCGACCAGCTTGCTGCCGAATTGGAGAGGGCTGGTCAGGCCGCTGCTGCCCTGCACGGTGATCTGAACCAGCGCCAGCGTACCCGTATGCTTGATGACCTGCGCAAGGGTCGCTGCCGTATCCTGGTGGCCACTGACGTTGCTGCGCGTGGCATTGACGTTGCTGGTATCACGCATGTGTTCAACTTCGATCTGCCGCGCCAGGCGGAGGACTACGTGCACCGTATTGGTCGCACCGGGCGGGCGGGAGCGACCGGTACTGCCGTCTCCTTCGTCGGCCGTCGTGACCTTAGCATTTTGCGTGCTATTGAGCGCTACGTGGGCGAAAGGGTGCGCGTGACCGAGGTTGCAGGCATGGAAGCTTGCTTCAAGCCGCGGGAAGAGGATCGTGGTGGCATGGGGCTGCGTGGTCGTGGTCGACCGGGGGGTGGCGACCGTGGCGGCAAGGGTGGTGGAGGATATCGTGGTGCTTCGGTGGGTGCAGGCAAGCCCTATGGCCGTCGTGGTGGCCAGGATGTTCATGCGGGTCATGGCAAGCACGGTCGCGAGCATCATGGGGAGGGTCGTGGTCCCTGCTTGGGTGACAAGCCCGCCGGTCGCTTGGCTCGGGGTGGCCTGCGCCGCAAGTTCTACGACTAAGCCGCTTTGAGATGTTGCAACAACATGCGGCTCGCCCAGGGGGGCTTTCTCTATCGTGTTGTGGGAGCGGCGGTACCAATGCGCTCATGAGCGTGCTCATGAGCTTGGGCCAAGGCCCATGGAGGTTCTCACAAGCCCAAGGCTGGGGTGTAACGTGTACAAAAAACAACACGGTGCCTTGGGTGTGTTGTACTGCAGCAACGCGCGCATTGCGTTGCGGCCGGGACATCGTGTACAAATGAATCTGTGGTCCCGGGTTAGACCGGGATGTCCTTAAACCTCCAAGGAGAAATCCATGAAGAAGCACCTGATCGCTCTTGCTGTGGCCGCTGCTGTGGCTGCGCCGGCCGCCATGGCCGACACCACCCTGTACGGCCTGGCCCACATCTCGCTTGATTACATCGACAACGATCAAAGCACGGCTACTCGTGATAGTGGCAACCTCAATGTCCAGTCCGCTTCCTCCCGTCTGGGCGTGAAGGGCACCGAGAAGATCTCCAAAGATCTCTCCGCCCTCTATCAGATGGAGTTTGCTGTTGATATGACCGACAACTCTAGTGGCACCATCAGCGCCCGCAATCAGTTTGTCGGTCTGACCGGGGGCTTCGGTACGGCAATCCTTGGTCGTCATGATACCCCGATGAAGCTCGCCATCGCCCAGTACGACCTGTTTGGCGACCAAATCGGTGATAACGGCAACATCGTTGGGGCCAAGTTTGGTACAAGCGCTGGCTGGAATTTGCGCGCCCCGAACGTGGTGGCTTACATCACCCCGAACTTCAGTGGCTTTAGCGCAACCCTGGCCTATGTCACCGATCACGAGCTCGGCACTAATAACGCCTTCAACGATGACCACAACAAGAACGATGCTTACAGTCTGTCTGCGGGCTACAAGCACAAGATGTTTGATGTCACCGCAGCTTACGAGCATCACAACCTGATGGGCGCAAATCCGCCATCTCTTGATGAAAAGTCCTGGTTCCTTGGCGCGGGGGTCAACTTTGGTGGTCTGCGCGTGAATGCGCTCTATCAGGACATTGAAAACTTCAATAATCTGGACGGCGTTGTCTATGGTGGCGGTGTTGCCTATAAGTTTGGCAACCACACCCTCAAGGCCCAGTACTTCAAGGCCGATGTTGCAGGCAGTGCGAGCAAGATTCTTGGCGTCAACGGCCAAGATCCCTCCATGTGGGCGCTCGGTTACGACTATAAGCTGAGCAAGCAGACCGATCTGTACGCAGCATACGCTGCAGGCGAGAACGGTCAGGCTGTATGGCGTGATGGTCACGGCGGCGCCACCACCTGTGCAGCCACTGCCGATTGCTCTGCCTTCTCTGTCGGTGTCAAGCACAAGTTCTAATCTCGCCTGAGATGGAACCCCACAAGGCGGCCCCCGGGCCGCCTTTTTCGTTGCCCGCGTTTAACTTTTGCGGCCATGGCAAGTGCAAAAAGAGGGCCCAAGTCGGTCATAACCGTGTTGTAGGCCTTCAGGGCTTTTTGCCATGGCGTGCCTCACGCATGGCCGACGTCCGGCCCATGGTCTATGCTGAAATTGCCGACCATAGAAAGGGAGCAAGACGATGAAGACCTGGGTCGTAGTAGCCGATGCGGCACGCGCACGCTTCTTCCGCGTTGAAGAAGGGGCTTGTGTGCATGGAGGTTCCCAGTATGCGCCTTCCGGTGATGCATTGGTTGGCGCTCTGATCGAGATCAAGGATCTGAGTCATCCGGAATCCCTGCGCAAGGCGAGCGAGATGGCCTCGGATGCGCCGGGCATGAGCACTGTGCCAAGCATGCATGGCAAATTCGGCATGGATGAGAAGATCCCGCCGAAGGAGGTGGAGGCCATCCGCTTTGCTAAGGAGGTGGCCGAAACCTTGCGTGCAAACTTGGCCGAGTACGATCGCCTTTACGTGGTGGCGCCGCCGCATTTTTTGGGGCTGTTGCGCAATGCGATCGACAAGCCGGTCCATGCCAAGCTGGCAGGCGAGCTCCACAAAGAGCTCACACACTTTCCGGCGGAGCAGATTCGCGAGCACTTGCCGGCAACGCTTTGATGGACCCGCGCTCCATGGAAGGGCGCCAAGGCCGGGGCACCTCGGCCTTATTTCATGCTCGGCATATATTCATGTGGACCTTCAGCTCGGAGGATGCATGGAATTCATCTCGATCAACCCGTATACCGGTGAGCGGCTGGCCGTCTTCCCGGCGCATGAGGATCGGCATGTCGAGCAGGCCCTTGCGCGGGCTGTTGGCATGGCACGGATCTGGCGCGAGGGCGGCTTGGCGCCGCGCGCAGCCGTGCTGCGGGCGGTGGCCCGTCTGCTGCGTGAGCGCCAGGGGGCTTATGCCGCGCTGATGGCGCAGGAGATGGGCAAGCCGGTGCGTGAGGCGCGGGCCGAGATGCTCAAGTGCGCCTGGGCCTGCGAGTTTTATGCCGAGCATGCCGAGGGCTGGCTTGCGGATGAGCCGGTGGCGACGGATGCGGCCGTCAGCCGGGTGGTGTATGAACCACTTGGCACCATTCTTGGCATCATGCCGTGGAATTTCCCGTTCTGGCAGGTGATCCGTGCCGCCGCGCCCATCCTGATGGCGGGCAACACCTTCATGCTCAAGCACGCATCGAACGTGCCTCAGTGTGCCCTTGCGCTGGAGGCCCTGTTCCGCGACGCGGGGATGCCGGAGGGGGTGTTTCAGACACTTCTGGTGAAGCCGGATCGCATCCCGGCGCTGATCGAAGATCAGCGTATTCATGGGGTGACGCTGACAGGCAGCGAGGCGGCAGGGCGCAAGGTGGCCGCGCTGGCCGGGGCCGCCTTAAAGCCGTGTGTGATGGAGCTTGGGGGGGCGGATGCCTTTATTGTGCTGGAGGATGCCCAGCTCGACGCGACCCTGGATCAGGCAGTGCGGTCACGGTTCCAGAACGCAGGGCAGAGCTGCATCGCGGCCAAGCGCTTTATCGTGCATTCATCGCTGGCGGAGGTCTTCATCGAAGGCTTGGCAGAGCGGATGATGGCCTTGCGCTTTGGCGACCCCTTGCACGAGGAGACCGACCTCGGGCCTCTTGCCCGCGCGGACTTGCGCGATGAGGTGATTGGCCAGGTGCAGGCCAGCCTGCGCGAGGGGGCCAGCCTGCGTCTTGGGGGCACCATCATCCAGGGGACGCATGCGGGCATGCATGCCACCCTTCTGACCGACGTCACGCCGGGGATGACGGCCTTCGACCAGGAGATCTTTGGCCCGGTGGCCAGCGTCACGCTCGCGCAGGACGATATGCATGCCCTAACGCTTGCCAATGCCAGTCGCTTCGGGTTGGGCGGCAGCGTGTGGACGCGCGACGTGGTGCGCGGCGAGGCCTTGGCACGGGGGCTCGAGTGTGGGATAACCTTTGTCAATGGCATGGTCAAAAGCGACCCACGTTTGCCGTTTGGCGGGATCAAGGCCTCGGGGCTTGGGCGTGAGTTGGGCGTGCAGGGGTTGCGGGCGTTTACCAATGTCAAGACCCTCTGGATCGCTTGAACCATCTTGCCTGTGTCATGGCCTGAGGGTGGGGTCGCCGTCGTAGGCGGCGATGCTTGGCACGGCACGAATCCTGGGCGGGGTGCTGCTGGCCCAGGGGGCGACATTCAACGTGGGAGGATGGGGCATGGGAGGGGATGTTGCGACGCTGGTGATCGGGGCCGGGATATCCGGGCTTTCGACGGCCTTTTTCCTGCGTGAGCGGGGCGAGGATGTGGCGGTGATCGAGGCCGCGCCGCGGGCGGGCGGCAATGTGATGACGCTTGCGCACGAGGGATATCTGCTCGAGGCGGGTCCAAACACCCTGCTCGACAACGACCCGGCAATCCACCAACTCATCGACGGGCTGGGCCTGCGCGCGCTCGTGCGCGAGGCTCGATCCGAGGCGAAGCGGCGTTATGTGGTGCGCGATGGTCGGGCGGTGCCGCTGCCTGGCTCGCCGTCGACGTTGCTGACCACCCCTTTGTTCTCCCTCGAGGGCAAGCTGCGCTTGCTCGCCGAGCCCTTCATCAAGCCGGCGAACCACGAGGAGAGCGTGGCCGAGTTCGTCCGCCGCAGGTTGGGGCAGGAGTTCCTCGACTGGGCGATCGACCCATTCGTGTCCGGGGTGTATGCGGGCGACCCCGAGCGGCTTTCGGTGCGCGCGGCGACGGCCAAGGTCTATGCCCTGGAGCACGAGCACGGTTCGCTGCTCAGGGGGGCGCTGAAGAAGGCCTGGGCTGCGCGCAAGACCGAGGTGCAGACGGGCCCAGTCGGCCGGATGCTGTCGTTCGAGCGGGGGCTCGGCCAATTGATCGATGCCTTGGTCGTCGCATTGGGCGAGGGGCTTTCTCTGTCGACACCCGCCATGGCCCTGCGACAGGTGGATGGTGGCTGGCAGGTGGATACGCCCCAAGGAGTATTCACCGCCAGGCGGGTGGTCCTCGCCCTGCCTGCGGTTGCCGTGGCGGAGCTGTTGGAGCCGCATGTGGGCGAGGCGGTGCATGCCCTGCGCGAGATCCCCTATCCGCCGGTGGTCTCGGTCGCGCTGGGCTTTCGCCGCGAGGACGTCGCCCATCCTTTGGATGGCTTTGGCGTGCTGATTCCTTCCAAGGAGCGCCGCACCACCCTGGGGGCGCTGTTTTCCAGCACCCTGTTCGAGGGACGGGTGCCAGAGGGGCAGGTGTTGCTGACGGCCTTTATCGGTGGGCGCCGTCATGAGGAGGTCGGCGACTGGGATGATGCGCGGGTGATCGATCGCGTGCTGGATGACCTCGGCCCCATCCTCGGTTGCCGTGCCTCGCCTGTGATGACGCATATCAGCCGCTGGCCGCGTGCCATCCCGCAGTACGAGCTGGGGCACCTTCAGCGTATTGCCGCGCTGGATACGGCGCTCGCCAGCCTGCCTGGGCTGTGGACGCGGGCGAACTGGCGGGATGGGGTGGCGGTTTCAGACTGCATCCGCAATGCTTGGGCGCTGGCGGAGCGGTTGGCGGAGTAGCGGCAGGCGCCTACGGGCTGATGCATCAACCGCCGGTCATGGACATGAAGCGGACGATCTTGGTCGGCTGCTCGCGGAACGCATGCCGCTCTGGTTTGAGGGCGATGGCGGCGATCAGGGCTTCTTTTAGCTCGTCATCCGGGATGCCGCGGCGTAAGAGGTCGCGCAGCGGGTAGTTGTGTTCCTGTCCAAGGCACATGTAGAGAGTGCCATCGACCGACAAGCGGACCCGGTTGCAGGTTTTGCAGAAGTGCTGGGAGATCGGTGTGATGAAGCCGATGTAGGTATCGGTGCCAGCCACGCGCATGTAACGCGCCGGGCCGCCGCCGTGGATGAGCCCGCCGTCGATGGAGCCATCGATGGTGGGGATGAGCCCGAAGCGTTGGGTCAGCTGCTCCTTCACCATCTGCAGGTCGAGATAATGGTGGGTGGCCGAGCGGCCGGTGTCGCCCATGGGCATGGTCTCGATCAGGCGCAGGGTGAAGCCATGCTCGATGCAGAACTCGAGCATGTCGCCGATCTCGTCATCGTTCACCCCCTTCATCGCCACCATGTTGATCTTGATCGGCGCAAACCCCTCTGCCTTGGCGGTGAGGATGCCATCCAGGACCTTGTCCAGGCGCCCCTGGGTGATGGCCTTGAAGCGCTCCGGACGCAGGGTGTCGAGGCTGATGTTGAGGCGGTCGACGCCGCTTTCGCGCAGGACGCGGGCATGCCTGGCCAGGCGGGTGGCATTGGTGGAGAGGGAGAGGTCCGCGATGCCGACGCCCTGTTTGAGGCGGCGGGCGAGCTGATCGACGTCTTTGCGCACCAGCGGTTCCCCTCCGGTGATGCGCACGCGCGCAAGGCCCATCTCCTGCATGAGGCCGACGATGCGTTCGATCTCATCGAAGGTCAGCCAGTGGGCTGGTTCCTCGAAGTCCTTGAAGCCTTCCGGCATGCAGTAGAAGCAGCGCAGATCGCAGCGATCCGTGACCGACAGGCGCAGGTATTCGATCTTGCGACCAAAGAGGTCAATCAGGCTAGCCACAAACTGGCATCTCGTCATGTTTGATCGGACACAACGATAGGCGAAGCCTGAGTATGTTGTAAAAGTCTAATTTACGATACTGAATTAACTATCTTTATGGGCATGCGAGGCGGGGGCATGAACTATCCGGTGGATGGGTGCGCAAATCATGGTCACCGGGGGTCTTGTTTCCGTACAGACATGACGCACAAAAGACGGATGAGGTCAAGCCGATGGGGGTGAGTCGGCCTGGACCAGCCCCTGCTCGGGCAGCCTCTGCCAGTGACCGCTTTTGCCGCCTTTCTTCTCCAAGATGCCGATACGGTCGATGACCATGCCGCGATCGACCGCCTTGCACATGTCGTAGATGGTCAGTGCGGCGATGCTTGCGGCGGTGAGGGCCTCCATCTCCACCCCGGTCTGGCCCTTGAGGGCGCAGGTGGCGGTGACGTAAATGCTGCTCTCCTCGAGCATCGGTTCGAGCCTGACCTCGACCTTGGTCAAAAGCAGGGGGTGGCAGAGCGGGATCAGATCCGGTGTACGCTTGGCGGCCATGATCCCGGCAAGGCGCGCCACGGCCAGCACGTCGCCCTTCTTGTGTTTGCCCTCGATAATCAGGGCGAGGGTTTCGGGCTTCATGCGCACGATCGCCTGGGCGGTGGCCTCGCGGCGGGTTTCAAGTTTGTCGCCTACGTCCACCATGCGCGCGGCACCGGTTTCGTCGAGATGGGTCAGGGTGTTGGAGGGTGCGTCGGTCATGCGAGCAGCTCCGCAAGAAGGTGGACGTTGACAAGGTCACCTGGGGCGACTGTGGCATGTTCGGGAATCTCGACCAGTGCCTCGGCCCACGCGAGCGAGTTGAGGATGCCGGAGCCCTGGTTGGCGTGCAGTTCGACGCGCTGGTTGGGCGTGATGCGCGCGCGGGCGAACTCGCGCCGCTCGGAGGCGATGGGGCGGGCAAAGGCGGCGGGTAATCGGAGCGGGCGTAAGGGCGGCACCCGGGCCCCCATGCAGGCGAGCAGGAAGGGCTTGGCGAGCAGCAAGAAGGTGACGAAGCCGGACACTGGGTTGCCGGGCAGGCCGATGAACGGCGTGCCGACCACCTGTCCGAAGGCGAGCGGTTTGCCCGGTTTCATGCTCACCTTCCACACGTCGAGGCGACCGAGCGATTCAACCGCCGCTTTGATGTGGTCCTCCTCGCCGACCGACACCCCGCCGGAGGTGAGGATGACGTCGCACTCGCCCGCCAGGCGCTCGAGGGTAGCCTGGGTGGTCGCGAAATCATCGGGGAGGTGCTCGACATGGCTGATCATACAGCCGAGTTGTTCAAGCAGGCCGCGGAGCATGGGGCCGTTGGCATCGTAGATATGACCGGGGGCGAGAGGCTGGCCGGGTGGGGTGACCTCGTCGCCGCTGGTCAGCAAGGCCACCCGCAGCCGGTCGCGCACGTCCAGCGCGGAAAGGCCACCCGAGGCGGCAAGGCCGAGGTGGGCGGGACCTAGGCGAGTGCCGGCATGAATCAGCACGTCGCCCGCGCGAAAATCGGCGCCCTGTCGACGCACGTCCTCGAAGGGGGCCGGGCGATGCTCGAACATGACATCTCCGTCCTCGCACCTGGCCGATTCTTGGGCAACGATGGCGTCTGCTCCCAAAGGCAGGGCGGCACCGGTGAAGATGCGCGCGGCGTCACCCGGCTGCAGTGGCATGCCAGTCTGGCCTGCGGCGATGCGCTGGGTGATGCGCAGGCGCGTCGCGCCCGCCTGGGCGAGGTCGCGGGTAGCGATGGCGTAGCCGTCCAGGGTGCTGACGTCGGTCGGCGGGGAGTCGCTCAGGGCACGGGCATCACTGGCCAGGACGCGGCCAAGACAGGCCTCGATCGGCAGCGTCGTGCGGCGCTCGATCGGCTGCGCTGCCTCGATCAACAGGGCGCGGGCATGAGCGAAGTCCAGCATTCAGTCCTCCTCCCAGCGTGCGGCGGCGTCGAAGTCGCTCTCGCGCGCATCGACCCAGCGGGGGCCCGCAGGGGTGTTCTCCTTTTTCCAGAAGGGGGCACGGGTCTTGAGGTAGTCCATGATGTATGCGCAGGCCTCGAAGGCGGCATGGCGGTGGCGGCTCGTGACCGCGACCAGCACGATTGGGTCCTCGGGTTGGAGCGGGCCGACACGGTGGATGATCAGCACGCCATTGAGCGGCCAGCGCGCGCGTGCCTTCGCCTCGATCGCCTCTAGCGCACGTTCGGTCATGCCAGGATAGTGCTCGAGTTCGAGTGTGCTGATCCGACAGTCGTCATTGATGTCGCGCACCGTGCCGAGAAAGGCGACCACCGCGCCGACATCACGCTGCCCGGCCCGCAGGCGGGCGATCTCTGCGCCGAGTTCGAAGTCTTCGACTTGCACGCGTACCATGGTTCGATCCTCTCCAATCCGGCGGGTGTGTATGATGCCGCACGCCTGCCCCGGGACGAAATGGCCCGATTAATCCGGGCCCGAAGGCATTAATATTAGTGATTGATGATATTTTAATGAGGAGTTAGAGTTCGAGGCCATGGACGAGGTTTATTCGGCATGGTCTTTATGCCGAATAAACCGAGTCAATTTGCCCATGACTTCGGTTGCGGGCCAAACTAGGAAACTGTGGGTGTCCTTGAGTTTTTGATGCCTCAAGTGAGGCACTGCATACCCAGAAGGGTGCATCGGGATAGCCCATCTTCACAGAATTGCTAACGTGCAGGAGTGAGCAATGTCCATTGATCAGATCACCAAGCCGGTGAGCGGTGACGAGCAGGCCGTGGCCTCCGAGGCTCGCCGCTCGTTCCTCCGCAAAAGTGTGGCCGTTGCTGGCGGCGCGCTTGCGGCAGGCACTGTAGCCGGTCGCGCCGTGGCCAGCGATGTCGTCAAGGATCCGCTGCCCATCCCCCCGACCAACAAGATGTTGGGTCGTGGAGTGGTCAGCGTGCCGTATGGCATGCCGTCCAAGTTCGAGGCCCATGTGGTACGTCGTAACGTCGAGTGGCTGACCCCCGACACCATCGCGTCCATCAGTTTCACCCCGCTGCAGGACCTTGAGGGCATCATCACCCCGTCGGGTCTGCACTTCGAGCGTTACCACGCAGGTGCGGTAGACATCGATCCTTCCACCCATCGGCTGGTGATTCACGGCATGGTCGACAAGCCGATGATCTTCACCCTTGAGGACCTCAAGCGTCTGCCACAGAAGTCTGGCGTGTGGTTCATGGAGTGCCCGGCGAACGGTGGCATGGAATGGCGTGGCGTCCAGATGGACTCCCTGCAGTTCACCCACGGCATGATCTCCTGCTCCGAGTGGGTAGGCGTGAGCCTGCTTGATCTGATGAAGCTGGTTGGCGTCAAGAAGGAAGCTACCTGGTTCTACGCAGAGGGTGCGGATGGTTCCGCGCTGCAGCGCTCCATCCCACTGCCGGGGGCCAAGGATCAGTATGGCAAGCCGATTCCCGATGCCGACAAGATCTACAAGGACATTATCGTGGCCTATGCGCAGAACGGCGAAGCCCTGCGTCCAGAGAACGGCTACCCGATCCGTCTGGTGGTGCCGGGCTGCGAAGCCAATGTGTCCATCAAGCATCTGCGTCGCATCAAGTTCAGCAACAAGCCGCTGGTCACCTATCAGGAAACCCGTCACTACACCGACGGTATGCCGGACGGCCGCTTCCGTCAGTTCACTCTGATCAATGAAGCCAACTCCGTCATCACCTTCCCCTGCCCGGACAAGAAGCTTTCCGGTAAGGGCGCTTATGAAATCCGTGGTCTGGCCTGGTCCGGTCGTGGCAAGATCAAGGCCGTGGACGTTTCCGTCGATGGTGGCAAGACCTGGAAAGAGGCCAAGTTGGTTGAGCCGGTGTTCTCCAAATGCCTAACCCGTTTCACCATGCCGTGGGAATGGGATGGCAAGGAAGCCTTGATCATGAGCCGCGCGACCGATGAGACCGGTTACACCCAACCGACCCTGCGTCAGCTGCGCGCGGTACGTGGCACCAACAGCATCTACCACAAGAACTCGATCCAGACCTGGAAGATCGAGGCGAACGGAGAAGTGAAGAATGTTCAAATCGAAAACCTCTAAGTCTGCCTTGGTGGCAGCGCTGTTCGCTGCTTCTTCCATGGCCCTCGCCGGTCCCTATGACGGTATCGGCAAGCAGATCACCGAAGAAGCCATCAAGCCGTGGGATATCTCCGTCTTTTTCGATGGCGAGAACCTGCCGGCGGGCAAGGGCTCCGTCGCGGATGGTGAGAAGATCTACCAAGCCAAGTGCGCGATGTGCCACGGCGAGTTCGGCGAGGGGGCCAAGGGCTACCCGAAGATGCTGGGTGATAAGTTGGAGGTCCTGCAGAAGCACGCCAAGGCTGATGAGGATACCGTCGGCAGCCGCGGCATCAACAATTTGTGGGGTCATGCACCGACCCTGTACGACTACATCCGTCGTGCGATGCCGTTCTTCGCCCCGCAATCCCTGAGCAACGACGAAACCTACGCCACCACGTGCTACGTTCTGTACATCGCCGAAGTGATCAGCGATGACAAGGCCGTGTGCGATGCGGACTTTCTCAAGAAGGTCAAGATGCCGGCCAGGGACAACTACTACACCGACCCGCGTCCAGACGTGAAGAACGCCCGCTGCATGAAAGACTGCATGAAGGAAGAGCCGATCGTTAAAGGCAAGGCCGTGATCGGCGACGTTTCTGTCGGCGCCGTGAAGAAGGTCGGCGAGTAACGCTCGCTGGCAGGGCTGGGGCCGGTCGTCGATTGGCCCCGTCGGCCTGAAAAACCCGCCGAACGGCGGGTTTTTTGTGTTTCTGCACTCATGGCTGCAGTGCGCTATCCTGAAATCTTGAGTTCAATACGCCACTCGCCCTGTTGCTGATGGATCACGCCACCTATCTCCCGCGCCATGCCATGCAGTCCCTGATTGACGCCCTTCGCGACGAGGGATATCGAGTGATGGGGCCGCGTGTGAGCGAAGGCGCCATCCTGTACGCTGATCTGGACGATGTTGCCGATTTGCCGCAGGGGTGGCGGGATGTGCAGCAGCCGGGGCGCTATTGCCTTGAGCAGGAGGGTGGTGAGCGATGCTTTGCCTGGGCCAACGGCCCGCAGGCGCTCAAGCCCTTCTTGTTCGCATCGCGGGAAACCCTCTGGCGGGTGCGGCGCGATGAGGGAGGGGGCATGTCGTTCTGCGAAACGATCCTTCGGGAGCCGCCTCTGGCCGTGATCGGCGCGCGTGCCTGTGACCTGTCCGCCCTCGACTTGCAGGATCGGCACTTCCTCGATGCCATCCGCGATCCTTACTACGCGGCGCGCAGGAATGGTTTGTTCATCGTCGCCGTGCATTGCACTCACCCCGCCGAGACCTGTTTCTGCGCCTCGACCGGTAACGGCCCGCGCGCCGAACGGGGTTTCGACCTGGCCCTGAGCGAACTAGATACTGGCTACCTCCTCGAAGCCGGCAGCGAGCGCGGCGCGGCCATGGCCCGCAAGCTCCCGCTACAACTCGCCACCGTTGACCAAGTCGCTCAGGCTGAGGCCGGGATCGCAGCGGCCGCGGCACGTCAGACCCGCCGCCTGCCGCCGGGCAACCTGCACTCCACCCTATTCGCCCGCCTCGACCATACCCGCTGGCGGGAGGTGGCCGAGCGCTGCCTCTCCTGTGGCAACTGCACCAGCGTCTGCCCCACCTGCTTCTGCCACGCCGAGCACGATATCCCCTCGCTCGACGGCCAGGTGAGTGAGCATGTGCGCGAGTGGGACTCCTGCTTCACCGAGGGGCACTCTTACATCCACGGCATCGTCATCCGCGCCGAGACCGCGCCGCGCTATCGCCAATGGCTGACCCACAAGCTTGGCAGCTGGCACGAGCAGTACGGTCGCAGCGGGTGCGTGGGCTGCGGACGCTGCATCGCCTGGTGCCCGGTCGGCATCGACCTCACCGAGGAGGCGGCGGCGATCTGCGGGACGGGCGGGGAGGGTGGCGCATGAACCCCTACCTGCCGCGCGAAGCCGAGATCATTGAGCGCATCCAGGAGACGCCGACTGTGTTCACCCTGCGTCTGCGCCTGCTCGACGGTGGGCCGTATGCCTTCGCACCCGGGCAGTTCAACATGCTTTACCTGTACGGGGTGGGCGAGGTGCCCATCTCCATTGTCGGCGATGAGACGGGCGACGGCCTGCTGACCCACACCATCCGCGCCGTGGGGCGGGTGACGCGTGGTTTGGCCGCACTCAAGGTGGGTGAGCGCATCGGCCTGCGTGGGCCGTTTGGCCGGGGCTGGCCGCTCACCGAGGCGGAGGGGCGCGACGTGGTGGTGGTGACCGGCGGCCTCGGTTGTGCGCCCTCCGTGTCCATCATCCACCGCATCCTGCGTCGGCGTGAACATTACGGTCGCCTGACCATCATCCAGGGCGTGAAGCACGCCGACGACCTGATCTGGCGCACACAGTACGATGCCTGGTCCCGTATGCCCAACGTGCAGGTCTGGCTTGCCGCTGACGTGGCTACGCCGGGCTGGGGGGGGCATGTCGGCCTGGTGACGGCCTTGTTCGACCGGCTTCAGCTTGAGTCCAGGGGGGCCATCGCCATGCTCTGCGGCCCTGAGGGCATGATGAAGGCCGCAGCCGTGGGCCTGATCGAGCGAGGCGTGGCCGAAGAGGATGTCTTTCTCAGCATGGAGCGTAACATGCAATGCGCGGTGGGGCATTGTGGCCACTGCCAGTTCGGTGCCCGCTTCGTCTGCCGGGACGGCCCGGTGTTCGCCTGGCCCGGGATCCGCGACCTGCTTGGCACGAGGGGATTCTGAATGTCGAAGCCGAGCATCGCAGTGCACAAGTTCTCTTCCTGCGACGGCTGCCAGCTCGCCTTCCTCAACGCGGGTGAGGATCTTTTGACCCTCGCCGGCCTGGTCGACATCCGCCACTTCCTTGAGGCGGGGATGGCAGACGAGGAGGCCGAGGTGGATATCGCCTTCGTTGAGGGCAGCATTTCCACCCCGAAGGAGGTCGAGCGCATCCACACGGTGCGCGAGAAGAGCCGTTTCCTCGTCACCCTCGGCGCCTGCGCGACCGCGGGCGGGTTGCAGGCTTTGCGCAATCTGGATGAGTCAAATGAGGACTGGAAACGGGCGATCTACGCCCGACCCAAGTTCATCCGCACCCTGGCCCATGCCGAGCCGATCCGTGCCCACGTGCGGGTCGACTTCGAACTCTGGGGGTGCCCGGTCAACGGCCGTCAGGTGCTGGCCGCGGTGCGCCAGCTGCTGTTCGGCGTGGCGCCCGTGGATAGACGCGACAAGGTCTGCATGGAGTGCAAGCGCCAGCAGGCCGTGTGCGTGATGGTCACCCAGGGCATGCCGTGCATGGGGCCGGTGACGCGCACGGGATGCACTGCCCTGTGCCCGCGCTTTGGGCGCGACTGCTATGCCTGCTTCGGTCCGGCGGAGAACCCTAACACCGCCGCGCTGGCCCGCCGACTGGAGGGTCTGGGCCTGCCGCCTGCCGACATTGCGCGCCGTTTTCTATTCATCAACAGTCAGGCCCCGGCCTTCCACGAGGCCGGGCTTGCGCACTACCGCCCGGGATTCGCCGATGACTAAACGCACGGTGTCCATCCACGTCCCGGCCCTCACCCGCGTGGAGGGAGAGGGTGCCTTGCGCCTGCGCATCAAGCAGGGCCGCATCGAAACGCTTGCGCTCAACATCTTCGAACCGCCACGTTACTTCGAGAAGTTCCTCGAAGGTCGCCGCTATACCGAGGTGCTGGACATCGTCGCGCGCATCTGCGGCATCTGCCCGGTCGCCTACCAGATGAGCGCGGCCAGTGCGCTGGAGGATGCCTTCGGTCTCGATCCGGGGCCATGGGTGCAGGCCATGCGGAGAGTGTTCTACTGCGGCGAATGGATCCAGAGCCATGCCCTGCACATCCACCTCTTGGCCGCGCCGGATTTCCTCGGCTACGGCAGCGCGGTGGCGATGGCTGCCGACCATCCGGAGGTGGTGTACCGCGGCCTGTCCTTGCAAGGGCTCGGTAACGACCTGATCCGCTTGTTCGGCGGTCGCTCCGTGCATCCGGTCGGCGCCTGCGTGGGCGGTTTCCACCATGCCCCCTCCGTGGTGGAGGTGGAGTCCATGCTGGTGAGGCTGCGTGAGGCACTACCCACGGCGGAGACCCTGATCGGATGGACGGCCGCCCTGCCGCTGCCCGAGGATGCACAGGACTTCGTCAGCGTGGCCTTGTGCCATCCCACGGACTATCCCATGGCGGTGGGGCGGATCGTCTCGAGCCAAGGGCTCGACATCACCCCGTCGGATTTCGAGCAGCACTTTGCCGAGGAACACCGCCCGCACTCGACCGCCCTGTTCGCGCTCCTGCACGGTGAGCCTTACCTGGTTGGCCCGCTCGCCCGGCTCAACCTCAACCTCGACCGCCTGCCGGCGGCCACCCGCACCCTGCTCGAGGCGACCGGCATCCGCTTCCCCAGCCGCAACATGTTCCACAGCGTGGTGGCGCGTGCGGTGGAGATCCACCTCGCCCTGCTTGAGGCCATCCGCCTGCTGGAGGCCTACAGCCTGCCTGCAACCCCTTATGTCGAGGTGCGGCTGCGCGCCGGGGTCGGCTTCGGCGCGACTGAGGCCCCGCGCGGTATCCTCTGGCACCGCTACGTGCTAGACGAGAATGGCATCGTCCGCGCGGCGCGCATCGTGCCGCCCACTAGCCAGAACCAGGCGCGCATCGAGGAGGACCTGCATCGTAGCCTGCTCGCCTTCGGCCTTGATGCGCCGGACGATGCCCTGCGCCTGCGCGCCGAGACAGTGATCCGCAACTACGACCCGTGCATCTCCTGCGCTACCCACTTTCTTGAGCTCGACGTCGAGCGACGTTAATTTCCTGCGAATGGGAGGATCGTCTCCTATAACCCTGGCTGTGATAACCGAGTGAGGCGATCGGCTATGCATCGCAAGACATTGATCGCGGCGGCGCTAAGCGCCGTCCGTGCCCTGGGTGCTGTGCCTGCAATGGCGCAGGATGAGCCGGTGCAGAGCTACGGCGCGGACCTCATGACGGACCAGGAGAAACAAGACTACCTGCGTGAGCTGAAGGCCTGCCGTAATGCCAGGGGCTTTCCGCCTTCCGCATCGAGCATGATCGCAAGATCGCTGAGCGCGCACGCGCCCAGGGCATCCGCCTGCCGGATGTCCCGGCACCCTTCTGGTATTTCGTCGCCGAAAAGGGCCAATGAGCAGGGGGCCGAGGGAAGCGTGTTGACGTGTCCTGAGTCTTGGGGCGGGGAGAGGCGAGCCCTGCGCATCATTGGCTTGGGCTCGCCCTTCGGCGATGATGCCGTCGGCTGGTGGGTGATCGATCAGCTGCGTGCGCGGCTCCCGTCAGGGGGCGGCGTGGAGTTTCTGGCACTGGACCGGCCGGGGGTGGAGCTGTTGAACTTTCTGCAGGGCGTGGAGGCCGTGATCCTGATCGACGCGGTGCGCGGCGGTCAGTCTCCCGGCACCGTGTACCGGCTCACGCCCGAGGAGGCGGAACGCCTGCCCGTTGGGCTCTCTAGCCATGGTTTCGGATTGGCGGAGGCCCTGCGACTGGCGCGTGCCCTCCGCGCTCGTCCTGCCAGGCTGGAGATCCACGGCATCGAACTCGCCCAACTGACGGGTAAGGGCCTAAGCCCTGCAGTTGAGGCGGCGGCCAGGCGGCTGGTGGATTGCCTGCTGAGTCAGCTTAAAACAGCGCCCAAAGGCCACTCCCCAGCACCCCTGCCCCTGCAAGGCGTGTGATGCCTTCTGGCAGCAGGCGGGCGAGCGTGAGGCCTACAAGGTGCAGGCCGAGGGTGGTTGCTCCAAGACCGGTCAGGTAGGTGATGAGGTCCGTGGACGGGCCCTCCGTCCCATGGGCCAGGCCGTGGGTCACGGCGAGCAGCACCAGCAGGGGCGCGGCGAGCACGGGATGGGGGCTGATGCGTATAGCCAGTATCAGGCCGAGAGCCAGCAGCGAGCTGGCGATGCCAGGCTCGATCCAGGGCGCCAGGGACGAGGTGCCGCCATGGCCGAAGGCCGCCGCGAACAGCAGAATGAGGGTGAAGGCCAGCGGCAGACCGAGGCGGGCTGGTCCGTTGGCCGCGCCTGCCCACAGCCCGACGGCCAAGGTGGCAAGCAGATGGTCGAGGCCAAGCAGGGGGTGGACGAGTCCTACTAATAAGCCGCCGCCGTGGTCGTGCAAGCCGTGGGCTTGGGCCAGCATGGGCAGGAGCAGAAGCAGGACAAGCGGAGGGAGACGCATGGCAACATTCTTCGGCTGGGGGCTTGCTACATTATTATTTATTGTGCAGCAGGTACCTTGAGGTTGCGAGAGGATGTGCTGCAGGAGGCCCGCCCCGGGTCGATATCGCGGCGGGGGCGCCACCTCCACATGGGTCACGCCCATGGTATGCCATGTCAATCACGCCGTCCTTGTCGAGGGGAACCCTGCCCGGTGTGGTCTCGGAATTTTTGGATTAGCCCCATGTGCCTTGCCATCCCCATGCAGATCGTCCGCCTCGACGGCGACAGTGCCATATGCCGCGCCAAGGGCGTAGAGCGCGAGGTCAGCCTGTTCCTCCTGCAGGGGCAGGTGCTGACAGCGGGGGACTTCGTCATGGTCCATGTCGGCTATGCCATCCAGAAGGTGGATGCGGGCGCGGCGAGCGAGTCCTGGGCCCTGTGGCGCGCGATGCAGGTCCTCGCGGACCCGCAGGATGCATGAGCTGTCCGTGGCCCGCGCCCTGCTGCGCCAGGTCGGCCGGGTGGCCGGGGTGCACGGGGATGCCCGCGTGCGACGGGTGACGGTGCGTATCGGCCCGCTCTCCGGTGTGGAGCCGGCCCTGCTCGCGCAGGCCTTCCCGCAGGCCCTGGCAGGCACGCCCGCGGCAGGGATGGAACTTGTGATCGAGGCCGTGCCGGTGCGCATCCAGTGCTTGGCCTGCGGTCACGAGGGAGATGCCGCGCCCAACCGCCTGCGCTGCCCGACCTGCGGCGGCGCGGACACCCGCCTTGTGGGCGGCGATGAGTTGCTGCTGGTCAGCCTGGAGCTGGAGGAGAAAGTGGATGTGTGACACCTGCGGCTGCTCGATCACTCCGGGCAACCGGGACACTATCGCTGCCGCGCATGCCGTGCCGGTGCTAGAGGGCCTGCTGGCGGAGAACGATCGCATGGCCGCGCACAATCGCGCCCACTTCGAGCGCCATGGCGTGCTGGCGGTGAACCTGATGTCCTCGCCGGGCTCGGGCAAGACCCTGTTGCTGGAGGCCACAATCAAGGCCCTGCGTGGCGAGTTTGCCTGCGCGGTGCTGGTGGGTGATCTCGCCACCGACAACGACGCCCGTCGCATCGCCGCGCACGGCGTGCCCGCCCTGCAGATCGGCACCGGCCAGGCCTGTCATCTCGATGCGCACATGGTCCATGACGCCCTGCATGGCTTGGACCTCTCCGGCATCGACATCCTGTTCATCGAAAACGTCGGCAACCTGGTCTGCCCGGCGAGCTTCGATCTTGGCCAGCGCAGCAATGTGGTATTGCTGTCGGTCACCGAGGGCGACGACAAGCCGGCCAAGTACCCGGTCATGTTCCGCGCAGCGGATATGGTCGTGCTGTCCAAGGCGGACCTGCTGCCAGTGCTGGACGATTTCGACCCGGCGCGCGTGGATGCCTGCCTGCGCGACCTGGCCAGCGCCGCTCCGCTCTTGTGTCTGTCTGCCCGGCGCGGGCAGGGAATGGCCGCCTGGCTCGACTGGCTGCGGACACAGCACGCGGCCCTGCGCCGTCCCCGTCCCGCCGCTGCGCGTCCCCATTACGGCGTGCTCAGGGCATGAGCCTCACGGCAAGGGACTGGATGGCGCGCATCCGCGCCCTTCCCGTGCCGGAGGGCGGCGTGCGGGTGATGAATGTCTGTGGCGGTCACGAGCGCACCATCACCCAGAGCGGCCTGCGCGGTGCCCTGCCGGAGGGGATTGAGCTGATTGCCGGTCCCGGCTGCCCGGTGTGCGTTTGCCCGGAGGAGGACATCCACCATGCCATCCGTCTGGCCCTTGATGAAGGCGTGATCCTGGCGGCCTTTGGCGACCTGTTGCGGGTGCCGGTTAACCTGCCGAAGGGGGAGACGCGCTCACTGCTCGAGGCGCGTGCCGCCGGGGCGGACGTGCGTGCCGTGGCCGCGCCACAAGAGGTGGCGAGCATCGCCTGTGCCCATCCCGGCCGACAGGTGGTGTTCCTCGCCGCGGGCTTCGAGACCACCACTGCCCCCGTGGCAGCCCTCCTCGCGGCCGGCGGGCTGCCAGATAACCTGTCCGTGCTGCTCGCTGCGCGTCGCACCTGGCCGGCGGTGGCGATGCTGCTCGAGACCGGCCAGCCCGGCTTCGATGCCCTAGTCGCGCCGGGTCATGTGGCGGCCGTGATGGGGGCGGAGGAGTGGCGCTTCATTGCCGGGCGGCACGGCCTGCCGGTGGCGGTGGCCGGCTTCTCCGCCGAGGGTATCCTCGCCGCCCTGCATGCGGTGCTGGTGCAGCTCGCCGAGGGGCGCGCCGAACTGGAGAACCTGTATCCGGAAGTGGTCCGCCCGCATGGCAACCCTGTCGCGCGCCACCTGCTGGATACGGCGCTGCAGACCGAGGATGCGCCCTGGCGCGGGATTGGCGTGATTCCGCGCTCCGGCTTCGCCCTGCCGCGGGGCTGGGCCCATTTCGATGCCCGCCTGAAGTTCCCCATGCCCGATGCGCCGCGCCGACGCGCGGGCGAGATGCCGCCTGGCTGCGCCTGCGCGGAGGTGGTGCTGGGGCGCGTCCGCCCGCAGGGCTGCCCGCTGTATGGCGCCGCCTGCACTCCACGCAGCCCCGTCGGGCCGTGCATGGTGTCGGACGAGGGGGCCTGTCACATCGCCTGGGCCGGGGGCGTGCGCCGGGCAGCATGAGACAGGCCTGCCGCTTTCGCCTTGAGGGACGGGTGCAAGGCCGTGGCTTGCGCCCTATCATCGCCCGCTTGGCCCATGCCTTGAAGCTTGCGGGGGAGGTGGTCAATGTTGGTGGGCGGGTCGAGGGGGTGGTCGAGGGGCAAAAGGTGGCTCTGGAGGCCTTCTTCGCCCATCTCCAGCAAGCGATTCCCGATGTCCGCTCATGGACCGAGCCGGTGGCTTTGACCGGCCAGGTGGGCTTTCGCATCCGCGAAAGCCTGTCCGGAGCGTGCGACGCCGCCTGCGCCCCACTCGACACCCCGCCCTGCCCGGCCTGCCTTGCGGAGCTCTTCGCCCCCGCCAGCCGTCGCTATCGCCATCCCTTTATCGCCTGTGCCGAGTGCGGACCGCGTTACAGCCTCATGGCTACGCTCCCGTGGGATCGCTTGCGTGGCGGCATGGCAGGCTTTCCCCTTTGCCCCGCCTGCCAGAGGGAGTTCATCGATCCCACGGATCGCCGCTTCCATGCTGAGGCCATCGCCTGTCCCGACTGCGGGCCACGCCTGAGGTTCGTGGCCATGCAGGGCAGGGTGGAGGGTGATGAGGCGGCCCTCGCCGCCGCCGTGGCCTTGTTGCGTGGAGGTGGCATCCTGGCGCTCAAGGGGGTGGGAGGCTACCACCTGATGTGCGATGCGAATAACGCGTCAGCGGTGGCCCGCTTGCGGGCGCGCAAGCGGCGGCCATCCAAGCCGCTGGCGGTGATGTACCCTTGGTCGGGCGAGGATGGGCTGGATCGGGTGCGCCGGGATTTTGCCCTGAATCGGGCTGAGGAAGAGGCTCTACGTTCAAATGCCCGGCCGATTGTACTTCTGCGTTCGCGTCCTGTGTGGGGGAGGGATGAGGGGCCTCTGTTTCGGCGTGGGAGGACTGATTTCGCCCGCCTCAAGTGTTTGCGCTCCGTAAGACAGGCGAGTCATGGCGGGCGAGCCCCTTTTCTTGTTCGCGCAAGCACAGGGGTGCAAAGAACACGCCCCCACGGGGGATGGCTACCCGCCTTCAATCTTGCAGCCCCTCTTGGGGGGGAGGCGGAGAATGGCATCGCCCCGGGGCTTGGTGAGATCGGTGTGATGCTGCCTTCAAGCCCGCTGCACCACGTGCTTTTAGATGATTTCGGCGGACCGCTCGTCGCCACTTCCGGTAACCGCTCCGGTGAACCTTTGGTATGGGATGAGGCGGATGCCGAGGCGCAGCTCGCCGGCATCGCCGACGCCTTCCTCCACCACGACCGGCCGATTCTCAGACCGGTGGACGATCCGTTGCGGCGCGTGATCGCAGGACGCGCAAGGCCCCTGCGTCTGGGGCGGGGGGATGCCCCGCTGGAGCTCGACGTACCGTTTGCCTTCGCACGGCCGTGGCTTGCGGTGGGTGGGCAGATGAAGAATGCTGTGGCGCTGGGCTGGGGGCGCAGGGCCGTGCTCTCGCCGCATGTCGGCGAGCTGGATAGCCCACGTGCGCTGCAGCGTTTTGCGGCCACGATCGAGGGCTTGCAGGCGCTCTATGGGATGAGGGCTGAGTGTATCGTGCATGATCGGCATCCGGGGTATGCCGCTAGCCGCTGGGCGCAAAGTCAGCCTCTGCCGTACCTTGCGGTGCAGCACCATGCCGCGCATGCCTCTGCCCTCTATGCCGAGCTCTGGCAGGCCCAAGGGATGGAGCCCGGCGAGATATTGGTGCTGGCCTGGGACGGGCTGGGACTTGGGGAGGATGGCCGCCTGTGGGGGGGCGAGGCCCTGCTCGGTTGTCCCGGCCGTTGGCGGCGGGTGGCCAGCCTGCACCCCTTTCCTCTGCCCGGGGGCGAGCGCGCCGCACGCGAGCCCTGGCGCAGCGCGCTTGGGATGGCCTGGGCGACGGGGCTGGAGGTGGCCGACCTTGCCCCGCCGGGAGTGGAGGTCGGACTGCTGCGTCAGGCCCTTGCGTGCGGCCTGAACACCCCGTCCACGAGCTCCATGGGACGCCTGTTCGACGGCGCAGCCGCCCTGCTCGACCTGTGCCGTGAGGCCAGTCACGAGGGCGAGGCCGCCATGCGTCTGGAGGCCGCCGCCGTGCGCGCCCGCCCTATCCAGGGCATTCCCCTCGTCTGGCAGGACGATGCCGAGGGGTTGCTGCGCCTCGACTGGGCCCCGCTCGTGCCCCTGCTGCGGGATGCTTCGCTTGCCGTGGCCGAGCGCGCCCGGGCCTTCCACGCAAGCCTGGCAAAGGCGGCCCTGGAACTTGCCCGCCATCTGGCCGTGCCCATGCTGGGCTTGACCGGCGGGGTGATGCAGAATCGCCTCCTGGTCGAACTCATCCACGCAGGCGCTGCGGCGGAGGGTGTAGAGGTCGTGTTTCCTTCCAAGGTGCCGGTCAATGATGCGGGCCTTGCCTTCGGCCAGTTGGTCGAGGCCCATTTCACGGAGCATGAGGTATGACGCAGATCGTCTTGGCGCACGGCAACGGTGGGCGCCTGATGCGCGAGCTGATCAAGCAGGTCTTTGTCGAGCGGCTGGGCGAGCTTGCCCCAGACACCCGTCTGGATGCTGCGGAGTTGCCCTGGGCAACGGGGCGGTTGATGGTGTCCACCGATGGCTTCACCGTACAGCCGCTCGAATTTCCCGGTGGCAGCATCGGCAGCCTGGCGGTGCACGGGGGGGTCAACGACCTGGCGGTCAGTGGTGGGCGGGCCCGTTTCCTGACCCTCGCCGCCATGATCGAGGAGGGGCTGCCGCTGACGGTACTTGAGCGGGTGGTGACTGACTTGGCCGAGGCCGCGCGGGGTTGCGGGGTGCGGGTGGTGGCAGGGGATACCAAGGTGGTGCCGCGCGGCGAGGGCAGCGGCATCTACCTGACGGTGACGGGGCTGGGTGAGCGCCTGCCGGGGCCCACACTGGGTCTGGACGCGATCCGTCCGGGGGATGCCGTGCTGGTCAGCGGCCCGGTGGGCGATCACGGCGCGGCAGTGATGTTGGCGCGCGAGGCCTTCGGCTTGCGTGCGGCCTTGAAGTCGGACTCCGCCAGCGTGCTGCCGCTCGCCCAGGCGGCGATGGCGTTCGAGGGGCTGCGCTTCATGCGCGATCCGACGCGCGGCGGGGTCGCCACCGTGATGCACGAGATCTGTGCTGCCACCGGCCTCGGCGTGCGCCTGTTCGAGGAGGCCCTTCCGGTGCGCCCTGAGGTTGCCGGGGTGTGCGAGCTGCTCGGCCTCGATCCACTCTATCTGGCCTGCGAGGGCCGCGTGATGGCGCTGGTCGCATCGCAGTACGCGCAAGCCCTGCTCGATGTGTGGCGTGCCCTGCCGGAAGGCGAGGGCGCGGCCATCATCGGTCGCATCGAGTCAACCCCTGCCTGGGTGGTGCTGGAGACCGAGCTCGGCGAGCGGCTATTGCCGGAGCTGGTGGAGGACCCGCTGCCGAGGATTTGTTGAGCGCCTTGTCACTCATTTCCAGGCCAGATCCACCGCCAGCCCAACGAACACCGCCATGCCGAACCACTGGTTGTTCTTGAACGCTGCGATGCAGGCAATCGGCTCACGGTGGCGGATCAGCCACTGCTGCCAGAGGGCAAAGCCCGCGGCAACCCCAAGGCCCGTCGCAAAGACCCAGCCGAGCCCTTCGCGCAGCCCCACTAAGGCGAGCAGCAGGAGGGTGGTGAGCTGAAGCCCGCCGATGATCAGACGGTCAAGGCGGCCGAAGAGAATGGCAGTGGACTTTATCCCAATCTTCACATCGTCTTCGCGGTCGGCCATCGCGTACATGGTGTCGTAGGCCACCGTCCACAGCACATTGGCGGCGAACAGCAGCATGGCCGTGAGATCAAGCGCGCCCTTTTCGGCGGCATAGGCCATCGGGATGGCCCAGGAGAAGGCGATGCCGAGGTGCAGCTGCGGCAGGTGGTGCCAGCGCTTCATGAAGGGGTAGCTCGCCGCCAGCAGCACACCGATGATGGACAGCTTCACCACCAGCGGGTCGAGCAGTAGCACGAGGCCAAAGGCGGCGAGCGCTAGCACGGCGAACACCATCAGCGCCTCCCAGGGCTGGATCAATCCTGCAGCGAGGGGGCGTGCGCGGGTGCGCGTGACATGGGCATCGAAGTTGCGGTCGGCATAGTCGTTGATGGCGCAGCCGGCCGAGCGCATCAGCACCACCCCGGCGACGAACACGGCAAGGTTCAGCGGACTCGGCGGGCCGCCTGCGGCCAGCCATAGGGCCCAGAGCGTGGGCCAGAGCAGGAGCACCCAGCCGACCGGACGATCCAGCCGAGTCAGCTGGACATAAAGGCCAAGGCGTTGCACAAGCTTCGCAAACATGAGGGTATCGTGCGTATTGGGGGTCTGAGAGGGTATCATCTTGCGATCTTTCTGGAGTGATGCCGATGACCATCCGACGTTTCGAGGGCCACATGCCTATGCTCGAGGCTGGCGCCTGGGTGGATCCCACAGCCCTGGTCACTGGGCAGGTGCGCCTTGGGCGGGATGCCTCGGTCTGGCCGATGAGTGTGCTGCGCGGCGATATCCACCGCATCGAGATTGGTGATCGGACCAATGTGCAGGATGGCACCATCGTCCACGTCACCCACGCCAGCCGTTTCAACCCCCGTGGTGCGCCGGTGATCGTGGGCAGCGATGTGACGATCGGTCACAAGGCCGTGCTGCATGCTTGCACCATCGAGGATCGCTGTCTGATCGGCATGGGCGCCATCGTGCTCGACGAGGCGGTGATCCGGCGCGAGGTGATCGTTGGCGCGGGCAGTGTGGTGCCGCCCGGCAAGGAACTGGAGAGCGGCTACCTCTGGCTCGGGGTGCCGGCGCGCAAGGTGCGCCCGCTGACCGATGAGGAGTTGGAATACCTCGGCTATTCCGCCGCCTATTACGTCGAGCTGGCTCGCCGTCACGCCCTTGGTGAGACCTGATGCCGCGAGCCGCCGTGCGGGGATGGGGGATCGCGGCCTACGTGCTCCTGCTCGGGTTGGCCGCGCTATGGCTTGCCTGGCTGCTGTTGGCGAAGGTCGATTTTCTTTATCCCGTGGCCTATCGCCTGCTCGACATCCCCGCCACCCTGAACACCTTTGTTCCGCAGAATCGCCATGGGCGGCAGGATTTCATCCGGACCGACGCCGCCGAGCATGCCCGCCTGTTCGCTGCCATGGCCGAGGCCGTCCGCCATGGTGGCAAGGGTCTGGAGGAGCTGCGCTATCATGACCCGCAGGGCCGTGAACTGGGGCGGCTGCTGACCCGAGACGAGGTCACCCACCTGCGCGATGTGGCGCATCTTGTCGAGCGTGGGGAACGCGCCGGTCTGCTGGCGCTCGTGGGCTGGGCCGTTTTTGCGCTTCTGCTTGGCTTAAAGCACGTTCCCCTTCCATCGGCGGGGCGGCTGCTGGCCGGTAGTGTGGCCAGTCTTGCGGTTCTTGCCGGCGCGTCATTCGTGCTCGGGCCGGTCGAGGTCTTCTATGCCTTGCACCGCTGGGTCTTTCCGCCCGATCATCCGTGGTTCTTCTACTACCAGGATTCGCTCATGAGCAGTCTGATGCAGGCACCGAATCTGTTCGGTTTCATCGGTGCCCTCTGGCTGGGCGCAAGCTTGGTGCTCTTGTTAACATTGAACCATGCGGTCCGCCTGGTGGTGCGGATGCTCATGTCAAGGAGATCATCGTGAAAGCAGTATCCATCCTCATCCTTACCGCCTGCTCCTGTCCGCCTGCAACACCTTCGAAGGGATCGGCAAGGACATCAAGAAGGGAGGCGAGGCCATCGAGCGTGCAGCCAAATAGTGTGCCTAGCGTGTCACTTGCCGCTGAAGAGGAAGCCAAGATTTAGGGCGATGATGAGCAGCGCACAGGCCCAGGCCAGCCCCACCATCCAGCGCGGGGCGCTCATCTCGCCCATCAGGGCTTGATTGGAGACCAAGAGGATCAAGGGCAGCAGGGTAAACGGCAGCTGCATCGATAGGATCACTTGCGAGAGCACCAACAGATCAAGGGGCTTGGCGCTTGCAAGGATGGCGATCACCGCGGGGATCATGGTCAACAGCCGAAGCGTCAGGCGCAGCTTGGCAATGTTGACTGGGCGGCCAAGCAGGGGCTCGAACACGATCTGGCCGGCGAGGGTCGCGGTAGTGGAGCTGGCCACCCCCGAGGCCAAAAGGGCGATGGCGAAGGTCAGCGCGGCCGCTTCGCCAAACAGTGGCCCCAGAGTGACATGGGCCTGGTCAAGGTCGGTGATCAAGATGCCCCGCTCGTGAAAGGCCGCGGCGGCGGTGATGAGGATGGCGGAGTTGACCATCCATGCGGCGAGCAGGGCACCTGCGGTGTCCCACTTGAGGATGCCATAGATGCGGCGCTTGTCGTGGTTCGCGTCCCTTAGTCGGGTCAGCACTTGCGAGGAGTGCAGGAAGATATTGTGTGGCATGACCGTGGCGCCGATGATCCCCAGCGCGATGAACAGGGCCGTACTGTCGGTGATGGTGGTGTTCGGCAGGAAGGCGTGGGAGGCCACGGCCGCCATGTCGGGCTTGATGATGAGAAGCTCCACCACGTAGCTCAGACTGATGGTGGCGACAAAGGCGATGATGGTGATCTCTACCCAGCGGAAGCCAAAGCGCTCCAGCCAGAGGATCAGTAGCACATCGAACACGGTCAGCACCACCGCAAACGGCAGCGGGATGTCGAACAGCATGTTCAGTGCCACCGCCACCCCTAGAAATTCCGCAAGATCGGTGGCCATCATCGCCAGCCCTGCGGTCGCGAGCAGCCCCTTGGCGCGCCAGCCTGGGTAGCGTTCGGCAATCAGCTGGGCCAGGTCTCGCCCCGTGGCTACTCCGAGCCTTACAGCCAGCAGCTGCATGAGGATGGCGATTAGGCTCGCGAGGGTGATGACCCATAGCAGGGCATAGCCATAGCGGCTGCCGGCCTCGAGGGAGGTGGCCCAGTTGCCCGGATCCATGTAACCCACCGAGACCAGGAAGGCGGGACCAAGATAGAACCAGACGGGACGCACGATTGGGCGGTCTTGGATGTAGGGCGTGTCGATCATCAAGTTAGGCAAGGCTAAAAAACGAGTTTGGGCAATCTAAGGTAAACCGACGCGTCCGGTCAAATACAGAAAAGTGATAAGGTTCATGCATTCTTCCTATCGTGACCTCACCGCTTGACTGCATGAGCAGCCGCGCCTTACAGGACTATCTCAAGGCCATCTACAAGCTGGGTGGGGACACTGCGGAGCCGGTCTCCACCTCAGCTCTGGCCGAACGGCTGAGGGTGGCTCAGCCCTCGGTGACTGGGATGGCCAAGAAACTGGCCGCCGAGGGGCTGATCGAGCACATTCCTTACCAGGGTGTGCGCTTGACTGCGGCCGGGCGCCGGGTGGCGGTGGAGACCATCCGGCGCCACCGCATCATTGAACAGTTTCTGGTGCAGGTGCTGGGGCTGTCTTGGGACGAAGTGGATGCGGAGGCGGAAGTGCTGGAGCACAGTGTCTCCGAGCGGGTGGTCAATCGTATGTGGGAGGTGCTTGGTCGTCCGGAGAGCGACCCGCACGGATCGCCCATCCCTCCTCCGCATGAAGACCTGCATGATCCGCGCACTTTGTATGCGCTGGCTGACGCACCGCGGGGAGGGGGGCTACGGGTGGCTCGGTTGCACGAGCGGAGTCCGGAGGAATTGCGCTATCTGGCGGACCTCGGCCTGATCCCGGGGGCGGCGGTATGTGTGGAGGAGCGTGCGCCGTTCAATGGTCCGCTGATGATTCGGGTTGGTGGCGCGCTGCATGTGCTGGATGTTGGCATGGCCGCGGCCATCTTGGTGCAGGAGGTGAAGGATGGTGTTGGAAACTGACTCTGCCCGGCCCCTCCTGTCTGCGTGTCTGTCAGTCTTGGTCTGTCGGCCGGGTGCAGGGACTTTGTATGCTGGAGGCCGTGCCGGCGTGGCTGTAGGACCCACAGGGTTTTTTGTGGCTGGAAGTGGTCGAGCCGGACCATGCTTTGGTTGAGCATTGGCAGGGTCTGTTCGGCCTGCATGAACTGGCTATGGAGGATGTGTGCCATGCCGAGCAGCGGCCCAAGCTGGGGGGGGTTCGGCGAGGTGCTGTTCCTCGTACTCAAGCCGGTTCTGATGGCTGGGGAGGGCATTGATCTTGGTGAGGTGCATGTCTTCATTGGGCCGCGGTTTGCCCTGTTGATCCACCACGGTGCAGCGGATGTTGGCTCTCGCCGTGCCGACCATGCTGTTCATCCTCTATGGCATGAATTTCGCCAACATGCTGGAGCTAAAACGGTCCTGGGGTTATCCTCTCCTGCTAGGTGTGACGGGCGGGGATTGGGGTGGGACTGTACCGTTGGCTCAAGCGCAGCGGGTGTTTGTAGGCTGGCTATGGCAGCACCACCGTGGTGACGATGGCGAAGTAGATTAGGATTGATAGCAGATCCTGGATGACCGTGGCCAGCGGGCCGCTGCCAAAGGCTGGATCGAGGTCCAGTCGGTCGAGTGCCCAGGGCAGGATCATGGCGACGAGGCTCGCGACCGAGGAGGCGGCGAAAATGGACAGGGCCACGCCAAGGGCGACCTTCTCGTCGCCCCACAACCAGTGGATGATCGGCCATGCGACCAGGGCCAGGGTCAGGCCGATCATCAGACCAGTGAGGATTTCCCGCCCGAGCACGCGACGGATGGGGATGCCGAGCGAAAGTCCGCGCACCACCACGGTTTCGGTCTGAGTGCCGACCGCGTCGGCTAGATACACGATGCCGGGGACGAAGAAGGCCAGCAGCACAAGCTCGCTGAGCTGATGCTCGAAGCTGCTGACGATCTGCGCGGCAAGAATGGCGCCGCCAAGCCCCAGCAGCAGCCATGGCAGGCGGTGCACGAAGCGGCGCAGCACCGGTTCCTCCGAGGTTGTGCGGGCACGGTCGCTCTGCTTGAGAAAGCCGCCGAGGCGGGCGAGGTCTTCCTCGTGCTCGGCCAGCAGGATGCCGAGCAGGCGATGCGGGGGGATGATGCCGAGGAAGCGCCCCTCGCCATCCACCACCGCGAGCGCCGCCTCCTCGTGCTGCACTGCCTTCCAGGCTGCCTGTTCCTGGTCCAGGCCCGGTGCAACCGTCGGCGGTTCCTTGTCCATCAATTCCCTTGCCGTGAGCTCATCGGGGGCGACCAGCAGGTCCTCGATGCGGATCAACCCGCATAAGCGTTCATCCTCGCATACCGCCACATGCGACACACAGGCGAAACGCCGCGTGTGCAGTCGTTCACGGATGGATGCGGCCCGTGCCGATGGTTCGACCACTGGCACGTCGCGAGAGAGGTGGCTTAAGGCGGATGTGGCGACAGGTAGCGCGGACTGGGTCATCGCCAAGCCCGGTGTGGGATCAGCCACGTGCCTTCAAGAAGGCGAGCTCGGAGGCATCAGTCCATGGCTTGACCCGGTCGCGGAAGGCGATGAACGAGTCGTAGACCTTCTTGGTCAGCGCATCGCGCTGGGCCACTTCGGCCAGCACTTCGTCAGAGAGCCTCTTCAGTTCGGCGATCACGTCGTCCGGCAGGTTGCGCACCTGCACGCCGTGTTCCTTCTTCAGTGTCTCTAGCGCCTGGTTGTTGCGTGCCATGAACTCGGCCAGCATGTCGGCGTTCACGGCCTTGCAGGCGTTGAGTACGATACTCTGCAGGTCGTTCGGCAGGGCCTCGAAGGCCTGCTTGTTGATGATGGCCTCCATGGTGCTGCCTGGTTCCTGCCAGCCTGGTGCGTAGTAGTACTTCGCTGCCTTGTACAGGCCGAAGGCGAGGTCGTTGTACGGACCCACCCACTCGGCCGCGTCGATGGTGCCGGACTGCAGGGCAGTGAACAGCTCGCCGCCTGGCAGGTTGACTGGGGTGGCGCCGGCGCGACGCAGCACTTCGCCGCCGAGGCCCGGGATGCGAATCTTCAGGCCCTTGAGATCGGCGATGCTGTTGATCTCCTTGTTGAACCAGCCGGCCATCTGTACGCCGGTGTTGCCGCAGGGCATGGGGACGAGGCCGAACGGGGCGTATACCTCCTGCCACAGTGCCAGGCCGTCGCCGTAGAACAGCCAGGCATTCATTTCCTGCGCGGTAAGGCCAAAGGGTACGGAGGTGAAGAATTGGGCCGCCTCGTGTTTGGCCTTCCAGTAGTAGGCGGCACCGTGGCCGATCTGCGCGGTGCCGCGGGCCACGGCATCGAAGACTTCCAAGGCCGGGACCAATTCGCCGGCGGCGTAGACCTTGATCTCGATCCGCCCGCCACTCATTTCGTTGATGAGTCGGGCCAGGTTCTCGGCGCCGGTGCCAAGGCCGGGGAAGTTTTTCGGCCAGGTGGTGACCATTTTCCACTTGATCACCTCGGTGGGTTTGGCGCTGCTGACGGTTTGGGGTTTGTCGCTGCTGCAACCGGCGAGCGCGGCTGCGCCAGCGCCAAGGGTGAAGGTGCGGATGAAGTCGCGTCTGCGCATGGAGTCACTCCTTTGGGATCGATTCGATTTGGCGCAGTATCGCACGAGGGCTGCTCAATCCGGATGGCCTGGTCACCCCAAACGCTCTGGAGTTGGGCCTCCGGCATGGACCCGTTGGATCATGGTCAGAGCGGTGTGAGGTTGGCATAGGCCAGCACGAGCCACTTGCTGCCCTGGCGGCCGAAGTTCACGTGCACGCGTGCCTGTGGGCCGGCCCCTTCGTGGCCGATGATGACGCCCTCGCCGAAGATGGCGTGTCGCACGGTCTGACCGAGACGCAGGCCGCTCTCGACGGCATTCAGTGTGCGCACGTGCTGCGACGTCAGTCCCATCGGGCGGATCACTTGGGCACGTGGACGCACGTCGCGCAGCAGGTTCGGGGGGATCTCGCCAAGGAAGCGCGAGGGTTGTGGATAGATGTCCTTGCCGTGCAGGCGTCGGCGCTCGGCATAGGTGAGGATCAATTGTTCGCGGGCGCGGGTAATACCTACGTAGGCCAGGCGGCGCTCCTCTTCCAGCCTGGCAGGGTCCTCGAGCGACATTTGGTGCGGGAAGAGCCCTTCTTCCAGGCCGACGATGAACACCAGCGGGAATTCTAGACCCTTGGCGGCGTGCAGGGTCATCATCTTCACGCAGTCCTCGTGCGCGCCGCTCTGTGCCTCGCCGGCCTCCATCGCGGCATGACCGAGGAAGGCCTCGAGCGGGGTGAGACCGAGGGCCATGTCCTCCTCGCGCAGCATGAAGCTGCGTGCGGCGTTGATGAGCTCTTCGATGTTCTCGACGCGCATTTCGCCGCGCTCGGCATTCTTTTTGTAGAACTCCAAGAGGCCGCTGGCCTGGGCGACGTGGGCGACTTGCTGCTCTAGCGGCAGATCCTCGATGGCCGCCGCCATGGCGTCGATGCTGAGCACAAAGCCGCGCATGGCTGTAGCGGCGCGGCCGGAAAGCTTGCCGTCCGCCAGCAAGGCGAGGGCGGCTCCCCAGAGTGAGAGTCCTTGAGCACGCGCGGCCTCGCGCACCTGTTGTAGCGTTTTGTCGCCGATACCGCGTGGCGGCACGTTGACCACGCGCTCGAAGGCGGTGTCGTTGTCGCGGTGCCGTGCCAGGTTGAGGTAGGCGAGCATGTCCTTGATCTCGGCGCGCTCGAAGAAGCGCAGGCCGCCAAAGACGCGGTAGGGCAGATTAAAGTGGATCAGGGCCTCCTCTAGCACGCGCGACTGGGCGTTGGAGCGGTAGAGGATGGCGGCCTTGGCCAGTGGATGGCCCGCGTCGCGCCAGGCGTTGAGGCGCTCGGCGACAAAGCGTGCCTCGTCTTGCTCGTTGAAGGCGGGGTAGACTTGGATTGGTTCGCCGTCTGAGCCGTTGGTCCACAGGTTTTTGCCGAGTCGTTCGTTGTTGTGTGCGATGACTGCGTTGGCGGCTGCGAGGATGGTGGCGGTGGAGCGGTAGTTCTGTTCCAGGCGTACGAGGTGGGTGCCGGGGAAGTCGCGCTCGAAGTGGCGGATGTGTTCTACCTTGGCCCCGCGCCAGCCGTAGATGGACTGGTCGTCGTCGCCGACTGCGAACATGTGGCCGTGCTTTCCGGCCAGAAGGCGTAGCCAGCTGTATTGCAGGGCATTGGTGTCCTGGAACTCATCCACCAGCAGGTGGCTGAAGCGGCGCTGGTAGTGTTCGAGCAGGGTGGGGGAGTCGCACAAGAGTTCCAAGGTGCGCAGCAGGAGTTCGGCGAAGTCCACTAGCCCCCTCTGGCGACAGAGTTGTTCGTAGGCCTCGTACAATTCCAGGAGCTGGCGGCTGACCGGGTCGAAGCTGGGCTGGATGACGGAGGGACGCAATCCTTCTTCTTTGCGGGCGTTGATGTAGCCTGCGACCATGCGTGGTGGCCAGCGCGACTCGTCCAGGCCTCGCTCGCGCAAGAGGCGTTTGATCAGCCGGGTTTGGTCTTCGCTATCGAGGATTTGGAAGCCTTGCGGCAGACTGGCTTCTTGCCAATGTGCGCGCAGGAGGCGGTGGGCCATGCCGTGAAAGGTGCCGATCCACATGCCGGAGGCACTGTGGCCGAGCAGCTGTTCGACCCGGCTGCGCATCTCGTCGGCTGCTTTGTTGGTGAAGGTGACGGCCAGGATGGCATAGGGTGAAACGCCCATCGCCTGGACCAGCCAGGCGATACGGTGGGTGAGCACACGGGTTTTGCCGGAGCCGGCCCCGGCGAGCACGAGGGTGGTTCTGGTGGGGCTGGTGACGGCCGTGCGCTGGGCGTCGTTGAGGGGGGTGAGGATGGTTTGCAGATTCATTGCGGTATTTTACCTGGCGTGTTAGGCGTGCGGGAAATGGCTTTGGGTAGGTTCTTTGGATTTTTACGAGGAAGGTCCTCATGGTTTCCATACGACGTCGCGTGTTGATTCTGGGGCTGATTGGTGCAGGGCTGGTTGGATGCGAAGTGCCGCCGGATGTGCTGCCCAAGGGGACGGCGGAAGAGCAGGCTGAGGCGGTCCGTGCTGTTTTGCGGCGTGTGGTTGAGGGCTTGGCGGCTGGGCAGGAGCGTAGCCTTATGGAGCAAGGCTTGATTTTTTTGCCTTTGCGCTGGCGTAAGCAGCAGAAGGAGTATCAGGAGCTCGAGGCGTTGGGTAGGCAGCTTGCGGGGCGTCAGAACCTGGTGCTGGGGGAGGTGCGTGTTGATGGTCGCTGGGCGCTTGTTGAGTATGTTCTGGCCGATGGTGAACGGATTGGGCCGTCTGATGCTCCGTGGTTTCTGCTTTATTTTAGTGGCCAGTGGCGTTGGTTGCCCGCGAGCATTATGAAGGATCAGGCTGTTGTTGGTATGATGGACAGCCATTTTGACCGCCTGTGGGCGGGTTGGCAGGCGTCGCATCGCCGGTGAGCAGGTCATTCTGATGGGCTTGGCTCTGTGTCGTGCTCCGGCTGAGGTTGCGCTGTCTGTTGAACATCTCGGGGTGTAATGACCGCCATTGCTTAGATGGGGTTGCCCTGCTCCAGGGTCTTCTGTGGCAGATGATGGTTGTATATGGCCGAACATACTGCAGGTGCATGGCAGAGTTGATCGAGTCGATGCTGGCTGGTCGGCGTTCGTTCGGGGTGATAGTGATGGTGAGCGCTGTGCTGTTGTCGGTGTGAACAAAGCTCGGCTCATGGCCTTGTGGCCTTCTGAGTGGGTGTCAGCGCCGATGAGTAAATCATCCGAGGCACACCACCTGCTTGGTTAATATTGAAACAGACATGCTTGCCCATGAATCTGGTGCGTAGCAAAGAATGAGGCGGCGTATCGCTTGACTGTCGTCGATCGCATTTTCAATGCCTTTGTCGGACAGCCCAAAGCACTGCTGGGCGCACATACATGCGCAGCATGTGCTCCACACCCATGGGGGGCCGACCGCGCTCGCCCTTGGGGTAGTACGGCTGACACACCGCCACCAGCGCATCCCACGGCGTCACCGCATCGATCTCGGCAAGGAAACGGTCGCGCCGCGTCTGTTTCTTCTTGGCAGCGTATTCCAGGTCGGAGAAGCTCGCTTGAATTTGCATGGGCTCCCTCTGGTCGCAGGTGAAGTGTCCGCAATATTGTGCCCTAAGCCTCGGGCTGGACGGCAATTAAATCAGCGTTTCCCTGAGCGGACAGCCGCAAGGCGTGCTTGCGCCGGAATGCCATCCTATTTCAAGCAAGCGCAACGCCGCGGCTGGCCGCTCACGGGCTCGCCCGGAGTCTGCCCCGCAAAAGCACCATGACTGCGTTGCGCCGTTTGGCAATGGTATGACCCGGAAAACCGCAGTTGACATCTCGTAGGATAGGAGGTAAACTCTAGTTCTAACAATCGTGTGCAATAATGTATAATAGTCTCATGGAAAGCACCATGAGCACTGGCAAGGCGGCAAAGCTGCTCGGCGTATCGGTCAAGACC
>JBEVAM010000008.1:0-73502 GCA_051297135.1 Halothiobacillaceae bacterium | reverse complement strand
GGCGGGAGGCACGCGCACCAAGGATGCGATCGCCATCCTGGATGCGCTGGAGATGCTGGATGGTAGGCTTGCACGAATTAAATGCGACGGATGTTCGAATTCCATGCGACATGCTCGAATTCCATGCGACGTGACTCGTCGCATGGAATGTGATCAAAACGCTCATATCGCGATGCCAGTGCTCCATCCTGAGGCCTTGAAGGCCGTGAGCACGGCCTCGTCCTCGATGTAGCAAAGCCAGCCGATCTTTGGCACGTAATACTCCCACTCGCCCGCGATACGCACCGCGATCTGATTTGTCTTGCCGTCCCAGTCGCCAGTGGCGGCGGCAGGAATGATGTAGCGGTCACCGTTTGCTGGGTTGGCCGGTGGCGTGGTCAGATCGCGGTCTTTCACGGACAGACCGACCACAGCGCCCAGGCGCTTCAGGTTCGCGTCCATCCCGGTGTGCCAGCCGCTCTCGCCGAGCGTCCAGCCGTAGTTGAGTCCAAGGTTTGGGTCGGTAGATGGCATATTCCCCCCTGTGTATCGATGGATGCGTCAGACGCCGCCCCAGTGCTGCCCCCAGCGCAAGCCATAGCCCGCGCGCTCGACGGTGCGCACCTGCGCCTGCCAGCTCACGAGCCCGGCGCGCTCGGCCTCGATCTCGACGGTGATGCGGTCGCCATTCTTGCCTGCGTCCACGGCGGCGCTGGCCACATCCCATGTCCAGCCGTTGCCGGTGATGCCGGTCGCCGTGCGCACCAGGACTCCGTTGCGGTCTCTGATGCGCACGGTGTAAGTGGTGCCGGGCTCGGGGCCGATGTCGCCTTCGTCCTGGCGCACGAGGTAGGCGGTCTGGAGGGTGCGGTCGCGGTGTGCCCATGCGAGGATGAGGTCGCCGGCGACCACGGCGGGCTCCGTCCGGCCGTTGATGCGGATGCGCCCCGGCGGATACGGCCGCGCCTGGCGGCCCGCGAGCACGAGGGGCGCACCGTTGGCAGCCAGCACCGCATCCCCTTCGGCGCTGGCCGTGCGCGGGACGGCGGCGACGAACACCGACTCGCCGGGCGCACGGTCGGTGGTCTCCGCTGCCAGCCACTCGCCCACGCCCACCAGCCGCGTGCCGGCCGGCGCGCCAAGGGCGGTGGAGGCGCATTCGACGGGGGCCAGCCCGCCGCGCCCCGAGGCCAAGGACACGGCGCTGATGCGTGCGCTCGGGCTGACGCACCACTGGCAACGGCTGCTCCATGATGGGCGGGTGGCGTCGGCGGCCGAGGGGCTGGATGTATCCAAAGTGCATCGCCTGATGCGGCTGACGCTGCTCGCGCCCGAGGTGATCAAGCGGCTGCTCGGATCGCCCGACCTCGCCATCGAGAAGGTGCTGGGCTGCCCCTGGCCCTACGGCTGGCGCGAGCAGGTGCGGTTGCTTGACTGACGTCACGCCGCCCGCCGCCGCAGCCGCCTGCGGGCGGCTTTTTTGCGCTTCGTCGCGCCCGAGTCGCCGCCGCAAGGCAGTTTCTGACTACAACCGGGCGTCTCTAAGTCTTTGTCAGACAAGGAGGTGGCCTCCGGTTCCCACCACAGGCCGCAGAGAAAAACCGAGAACAGAGAGGTGCTGTCGGGGCGGAAACGGCGCTCGGACGGCGCACCCGTCTGCAAGGCGCCGCCTGGAAACCGCGCCAATACTGGCATTGCTGGCAGAAAAAAGGCCAACCGAGATCGGTTGGCCTTGGGGTATTGGTGGAGGCGGCGGGAATCGAACCCGCGTCCGTAAGCCCTCCGCTGTTGGTGCTACATGCTTAGTCTCGCCTACGGGGTTTAACCGGTCATCCTCCGGCGGACGGGATGATGAACGGCGAGCCCTTGAATATTTAGCCTCGCGCTCTCGGGCAGGGCGCTCAGCGATTCTGTAATGGATGACCCCTGAATGGCCTTGCGGCCTCCGGTCTTACAGACAAGAACCGGTCAGAGGCCTGGCCGGATCAAGCGGCCAGGGCGTATACGTCGTCGTTGGCGTATATTTTTTCGCGGCTGGTTTTACGAGGTCAACCGCACCTCGGCATGCACCTCGAGCCTCGCAACCCACGTCGAAGCCAGGTCGCCCCCGAAGCATGTCCTCTATGATGAGGCTTGATGAAAAAAGTTCAAGGCCCCACCTGCCATCAGACACCACGAAACATGAAATAGGCAGCACCCACCAGGCACAGGCCCGCCCACAGAAAGTCGAGTTTGACCTCTTCGTGCATATAGAACACGGCAAAGGGCAGAAACACCGACAAGGTGATGATCTCCTGCATGACCTTGAGTTGGGCAAGCGACAGCTCGGTGTGGCCAATACGGTTGGCCGGCACCTGGAGCAGATATTCGAACAAGGCAATGCCCCAACTGACAAAGGCCGCTACCCACCAGGGCTTGTCGTTCAGGTTCTTGAGGTGGGCATACCAAGCAAAAGTCATGAAGATGTTCGACAGAATGAGAAGTCCCGCGGTCTGCACGATGACCGGAAGCTGAGTGAGGGCGTTCATGCTCCGAAGTGTCCTGCGTGTTCGATCAGTTGTTCGCGAGTGAGTAAGAATACGCCATCCTCACCATGCTCGAAGCTCAGCCAAATGAAGGGTACATCGGGCCAGGTCTGCTCCACGTGCCTCTGGCTGTTGCCAACTTCGACGATCAAAACACCCTCTGGTTCCAGATGTTGCAGAGCCTCGCGCAAGATGCGGCGCACGATGTCAAGGCCGTCCTCGCCTGCCTCGAGCGCCATACGCGGTTCATGCCGGTATTCCAAAGGGAGCTCGGCCATGTCGCACGCATCGACATAAGGTGGGTTGCTGACGATCAAATCGTAGCGACGGCCAGCCACAGGGGCGAACAGGTCACCCTGCAAAAGTTCAACCCGCTCTTCCAGGCCAAGCCTTTTGCAGTTAAGACGGGCAAGTTCAAGGGCATCACAGGAGATGTCCACCGCATCGACCTTGGTCTCCGGCAGATAATGCGCGCAGGCGAGGGCGATGCAACCACCCCCCGTGCACAGATCGAGCATGGTATGGATGCGATCGGCTTCCACCCAAGGGGCAAAACCCCGTTGAATGAGCTCACCCAAGGGTGAACGCGGAATCAGAGCGCGTCGGTCAGCACGGAATTCCAGCCCGGCAAACCAGGCCTTGCCAACAAGGTAGGCGGTAGGGACCCGCTCGATACAACGCTGGCGCAGCAGTTCAGCCAGGTGAGTGCGCTCGGCCCTGGTGAGACGTGCATCAAGCCACGCCCCACCAAGGTCGGCCGGCAAGTCCAAGGCCTGCAGCACGAGATAAGCAGCCTCGTCCAGGGCATTGTCGGTACCATGACCAAAATGAACTCCATGCCGGGCGAAGGCGGACATGGCCCAACGCATGAAGTCGCGCAGGGTGAATAAGTCACGTGCAGCGTCGTCAAACGCCTTGCTGTTGTCGATCTGTCGCATGAAATTTTTCACTCTGGGGCATCGACACACCCGGCGCACAGGCCGGTGTATCATCCATCTTTTGAACAGAAACCGAGCACCATGTCAGCTCCCGTGCGCGATGCCCTGTTTGTTGGCCTCCAATATATCCTGCCGCATCATCTGATTTCGCGCAGCGTGTACGCCATGACACGCTGGCGCACACCCTTGGTGGAGCCAGCGATCCGCTTGTTTTGTAAGCATTTTGGTGTCAACTTGGACGAGGCCGCGGAAAGCGACCCCGCCGCTTACCACACCTTCAACGCCTTCTTCACCCGCGCCCTGAAACCGGGTGTGCGCCCGTTGGCGGAGGGCGAGGCCCTGGCGGTCTGCCCAGTGGACGGCACGATCAGCCAGATCGGACGCATTCGGGATGAGCGCATCTTCCAAGCCAAAGGCTACGACTATTCGCTCATCGAGCTGCTCGGCGGCGATCTGACCCGCGCAAAGCCGTTCCGCAATGGCTACTTTGCCACCATCTATCTCGCACCGCGTGATTACCACCGCATCCACATGCCGCTGGCGGGCACATTGACCGAGATGGTGCATGTGCCGGGGCGGCTGTTCTCGGTCCATCCGGTCACCGTCGAGCGGGTGCCGCGCCTGTTTGCTCGCAACGAACGTGTGGTGGCTCTGTTCGACACCGCCGAAGGTCCAATGGGCATGGTGTTGGTTGGGGCAATGAACGTCGCCGCGATCGAGACCGTGTGGTCTGGCCTCGTCACCCCGGCGCGTGGGCGCGAGATCAGCCAGTGGCACTATGGCGATCAGGTGCGAGTGGAGCTCGCGCGTGGCGCAGAGATGGGGCGATTCAATATGGGCTCGACCGTCATCGTGCTCTTTCCCGAGGGCTTCTCCTTCCGCCCAGACCTTGTGCCCGGCATGACGGTGCGCATGGGTGAGCCGCTGGCACAGCGCGCGGCGTGGCCCGAACCTGCTCAGCCCTCAGATACGGTGGATGTCAAAGGCGAGCACCTCGTCAAGTCCCGCGGCGCCGAGCAGCCGGGCCAGTAAGCGGTCGAGGCCAACGGCTACCCCAGCACAGGCAGGGAGGCCAGCACGCAGGGCTTCGACCAGACGATCATCAGGCGGCATGGTCGGTAAGCCGCGCCGTTCGCGCTCCGCATTGTCAGCGGCAAAGCGTCTTTCCTGCTCCTGGGCATCTTGCAGCTCGTCAAAACCATTGGCGAGCTCCAGCTCCCCCCAGAATAGCTCGAAGCGTGCTGCAACCTCCCTCCCATCGCGCATCATCCGCTTGGCCAACGCGGCCTGCGAGGGCGGGAAGCCATGGATAAAAGTGAGCGCATCGCTCGGCAGACGCGGGGCGAGGGCACCGGCGAACAGCAGGTCGAGCCAGTCGTCCAGACTAAAGTGCTCGGCATGCTCCACATCCAGCCCATGCGTCCTGGCACAGGACATCAGTGTCTCGACGTCGGTCGCCCACGGGTCGACCCCGATGTGCTCGATGAAGACCTCGCGGTAGCCAATTCGTCGGCTGATGCCAGGACGAGAAGGCATGTCTTGGGCGAGGGCACGCACCAAGGCCTCGACTTCATCCATCAGGGCATCCAGGCTGAATCCGGGTCGGTACCATTCGAGCAGGGTGAACTCAGGATTGTGCCAGCGGCCGACCTCACCGCCGCGAAACACCTTGCTCACCTGATAGATCGGGCCGCTGCCTGCAGCCAGCAGGCGCTTCATGAAAAATTCGGGCGAGGTGTGCAGAAAGCCGACCTCGCCTCGTCGATCACTCACCCGCAGGCTCTCAAGGTGCACGTCCGTGCTGGCCGCGCGGGCAAGAAGAGGCGTCTCGACCTCCAACACACCGCGTGCCGTAAAAAAGGCACGAATGCCCCGCAACATCCGAGCCCGGGCGGCCAAGGCGTCGAAAGAGGCCCCGGGCTGCCAATCGCAAGGTCGCAGCATCAGACCTTGACGCGGGCGAGGTACTCACCACTCCGAGTGTCGCAGCGAATGACCTCGCCTTCCTCGATGAACAGCGGGACCTTTACCACGGCACCGGTTTCGAGCCGGGCCGGCTTGGTGCCGCCGGTGGCGGTGTCGCCGCGCACGCCCGGATCGGTCTCGATCACCTTCAGTTCAACGAAATTCGGCGGGGTCACGGTGATCGGCGTGCCGTTCCATAGGGTGAGGGTGCAGCTGTCGTTCTCTTTGAGCCAAAGTTTCGCCTCACCAACGGTCTTCTCGTCCGCGGCCAGCTGCTCGAACGAGGCCGGATCCATAAAGTGCCATTGTTCGCCGTCGTTGTAGAGGTACTGCATCTCGACCTCAACTACGTCAGCCGCCTCGATGGATTCACCGGACTTGAAGGTCTTCTCCAGCACACGCCCGGTCTTGAGGTTGCGCAACTTCACTCGGTTGAAGGCCTGACCCTTGCCAGGTTTGACGAACTCGTTTTCAAGCATAACACAAGGGTCTCCATCCAACATGACCTTGAGGCCGGAGCGGAATTCGTTGGTGCTGTAATGCGCCATCAGACTTCTCCTTAAGGTAGAGCAAAGTGACTATAATAACCCAATGAAAAACCCTGATTCCCCAGCGCATTCGTGGCAGACGCAGCTCGCCAACGCAATCCTCAGCGGCACTGAGCTTGCCACGGCGCTTGGTTTGTCTTCTGTGCCCCGCGCGCCGGGGGCCGAGGAGCAGTTCCCCGTGCGCGTACCGCTCGGGTTCCTCGCTGCAATCACCCCAGGGCAGGTAGATGATCCGCTATTGCGCCAAGTCCTGCCCACTCCAGAGGAGGAAGTCGTGGTGCCCGGTTTCATGGCCGATCCGGTGGGAGACAGGGCAGTCATGCTGCGTCCGGGACTGCTGCACAAGTACCACGGCCGCGTCTTGCTGATCACCACCGGGGCCTGCGCCATCCATTGCCGCTACTGCTTCCGGCGCCATTTCCCCTACCAGGAGGCGCATATCGGAAGCGATGGTTTTGCCAAGGCGCTGGAGCACATCGCCACGGACGCCTCGATTCGCGAGGTCATCCTCAGCGGAGGTGATCCCTTGGTGCTGAACGACCGACGTCTGAAGGCACTCAGCGAGGCACTGGTCGCCATCCCGCACATCGAGCGCCTGCGCATCCACACCCGTGTGCCGACCGTGCTGCCGGAACGGATCAACGATGAGTTCATGGCCTGGTTTGCTCCGCTTGGTGTGCGCAAGGTCGTCGTGGTCCATGTCAACCATGCCAACGAGCTTTCTCCCTCGGCACGTATCGCCCTAAAACGGCTGCAGGAGAGTGGTGCAACCCTCCTCAATCAGGCGGTGCTCCTACGAGGGGTGAACGACACGCTCGATGCCCAGGAGCAGTTGGTGAAGGCCCTGTTCGACGCTGGTGTGATGCCCTACTACTTGCACATGCTCGATCGGGTGCATGGCGCAGCGCACTTCGAGGTCGGTGAGGCCGAGGCTCAGGCCCTGGTGGAGGCGATGCGCAACCGACTGCCGGGCTATCTCGTGCCGCGTCTGGTGCGGGAGGTGGCCGGGGCACCGTCCAAGTTGCCCGTAATGTAATGCCCTGAGGGCACAGTGATTGTGATGTATGGCGATTTCTCTCGATGCGGGCCACACTGCAGTGTATGGCTGAGATCCTGACCACCCATGTGCTGAATCCTGCCCAGTTACAGGAGCATCTCGCCGCCCACCTGACCGACAATCCCGACTGGGATGCCGGCGCCCTCGATGCCCTGCTCAAGAAAGGGCAGGTTGCGCGCCCGCGTGTGAAGCGACATCTGGCGTATCTCAAAGATGTTCTGGCCGAGTGCCGTCGATGCACTCGAGCAGACCGAGCAGCGCATCGTCTGCAGCAGCATCCCACCCTCAGGCCTGGCGGCGCATGCACCCCTGGCCCATGCCCTGCTTGGTCTCGTTCAGCCGGAGATCGCGGACCTGCACGATGGCCGTGGATCGTGGCGGGGCCTATCGAAGTGGCACATCGCCCCGGTTCGCGCAGCGGACCTGCTCATCCGCAGCGGCCTGATGCGCCGGTCACGTCATGGTTATTATATAACACCAGCAATCATGTCCTGCCCCTGTGCTGCGGGGCTCGACCCCCATGCGACTTGGCGAGAGAATGCTCCAGACCGTCGCCGTGGCGATCTTCACGTTGCTGCTGCGCGGCGTTCTACGCGGATGCCGGGGTAGGATCCCGCAAGTCCCACTCTGCCCACCTCATCGATGAGAGACCATGAGCCCTTCTCCTCTGCGTCTGATTGCCCTCCACGACTCCGTCAACGATGCCCTGGCACTCGGCAGCCAGCTGCGCAACGCAGGTATCCAGGCGAATGTGCGGTATGCCGAAGACCTCCCCCGATTGCATGAGTTGTTGCGGGAGGATGAGCTGGACCTGATCCTGCATCTGCTCGAACTACCCGAGCCTCGGCTGACCGACGTGATTGCCGCCGCACAGGGGCATGCGCCGGCCATCCCTGTGGTGGGCATGACCACGAGCTACAGCATGAAGGCCCTGCTTGACAGCATCAAGGAGGGTGCACGCGACCTCATCGATCTGAGTCATCCGAGCCATGTGCTGCACGTGATCCGGCGCGAGGCCGCAGCGATGAACTGTGCACGCAGGCTCAAACGCCTGGAGGGGATGTACCAGGAATCGGAAAGGCGTTGTACGACCCTCATGGAAAGTTCGCGTGATGCCATTGCCTATGTGCATGGTGGCATGCATGTCTTCGCCAACCCGGTCTACCTGGAGACGTTTGGTTTCGACCGCCTGGAGGATCTCGAGGGTTCACCCTTGCTGGATTTGGTGCAGGCCGAGGATCAGCCGCGGATCCGCGAATACATGCGCAGCCATTCGTATGCCAACCTCGCAGGCAAGCTGGAAGGGGTGAGGTTCAAGCGGCGCGACGGCCGTGTCCTTTCCGCCGCCATCGAACTCTCTCCTGCGAGTATCGAGGGTGAGCCGTGCACGCAGGTGCTCATTCGCACCCAGGCGGATACCCATGCGCTTGAGGAGCAGATCAATTTCCTCAGCCAGCGCGACCTTTTGACCGGGCTCTATAATCGCCAGTATTTCTTCTCCCGCATGGAGGAGACCCTGCAGCAGGCGCGTGAGAAGAACAAGACCTCGGCCCTCATCCATATTCAGATCACCAATGTCCCGGAGCTCAAGGGCAAGCTGGGGGTTGCGGGTTTGGATATCCTGATTACCGATGCCGGCAAGCTGATCGAGAAACTGGTCGGCCAGGAGATGCTGCTTTCCCGCTACAGCGCTCACGCCTTTGCCCTGCTCCTGCCCCTCGATGGCGGCCAGGAATCCCCGGAGGCCTTCGCTTTGCGTCTTTTGGCTGGTCTGACCCAGCATATCTTCGAGGTTGAGGGGCAGTCCGCTACCCTCCAAGCCGCCGCTGGGATCGCGCTGCTGGACCAGGACACGCCGAGTGTCAACGAGCTGCTCAATCGGGCAGAGCGGGCTACCCTCGATGCCGAGGCCAAGACTACGGAGCGCGTGGCCATCTATACTCCGCGCGAGGGCGAGATGAGCCAGAGCGAGCAGGATGAGCAGTGGAGCCGCATGCTCCGCAACGCCCTGCGCAACAATCGCCTCCGCCTGCTTTACCAGCCCATACTCAGCTTGCGGGGGGACATGACGCGCCAGCGCTATGAGGCCTTCCTGCGTCTGCTGGATGAGCAAGATCGTCCGGTTTCTCCCAATGAGTTCATGGCGGCCGCGGAACGCACCCAGATCAGCCATGCCCTGGATCGCTGGGTCATCCTGCACGCCCTGCAGGCCATCGCCGAGACGCGTCAGCGTGGCTTGAAGGTCCAACTCTTCGTCCGTCTTTCGGCCCGCTCCATCACCGACCCAAAGTTCCCGGGGTGGCTGGCCGAGCGTCTTACGGCCATGCAGGTCCATGACGGCTCTCTCGTCCTGGAGGTGAATGAGAAGGTCGCCATTGAGCACCTCAAGCAGGTCAAGGAGCTCGAGCATCAGCTCAGCGCCATGCATTGCCCGCTGCTGCTGGATGGCTTCGGCTTGGGCGACGATCCCTTCCGAATACTCAATTATCTCAAGGTGCAATGGTTCAAGCTCGACCGGGGGTTGATGGAGTCTTTCGCCACCCACAAGGCCAACCAGGCCAAGGTGCGTGAGCTGATCAAGGCCATCAAACAACGCGATAATAGTCAGATAGTGGTGGCCAACGTCGAAAATGCCATGACCCTGCAAATCGTTTTTGGGGATGGGGCCGACTTTGTGCAGGGTAATTTCATCCAGGCCCCCACCGAACGGCTGGATTTCGACTTCAGCGCCTTCTGACGCCCATGGCCGCACGTGATGTAGGCTTAGGCCCGCTCGATGCTGGGGTTTTGGGCGCCCCGTCCCATCCCAGAAAGCGCCGCCTGTTCTTCGCCCTGTGGCCGGACGAGACAACCCGAAGACGGCTGGCCGCTTTCCTTAAGGTGCTGCCAAGAGGGAAGGGGCGTGACATGCGGGCGGAAAACCTGCATCTGACCCTCGCCTTCTTGGGGGATTGCGAGGAGGGGCTGCTGACCTGTCTCGCCGAGGTCGGGTCATCCCTGACGGGACAGCCGTTCGAGCTAACCTTCGACCGACTCGGTCATTTCCAGCGTGCGCGCGTGCTGTGGCTTGGTCTCAGTCGGCCTCCCGTGGAACTGTTCGAGCTGCAGGCACATCTGGCCGACCTGCTGGCCAGCCGTTGCGGGGTGCCCAGGGCTGAACGCCCCTTCGCTCCCACCTCACCCTCCGGCGCAATGCTCCTCATCCCTGTCCTTGGCCTGAGGGTAGCCCCCCCCTATCTTGGCAGGTGAAGGAGGTCGTCCTAGTGGAGTCGCTCCATGGTCCGAATGGAGTGCACTATCAACCGATTCGAGCATGGACTTTGGCAAAGACCTTAGGCGCCTAGCGATTTGCCAAGTCGTTTTTTGGCGTAATATGACCCGCTGCCCATCCAACTTATGGCAGCGAAATGACGGAATTCCTGCTCATCCTCGTCAGCACGGTCCTGGTCAACAACTTCGTACTGGTGAAGTTTCTTGGCCTGTGCCCATTCATGGGTGTGTCTCGCAAGCTGGAGACGGCGCTGGGCATGGGACTGGCCACCACCTTCGTGTTGACGCTCTCGTCCGTCCTCAGCCATCTGGCCCAAGAGTACTTGCTGGCTCCGTTCGGCCTCGAGTACCTGCGCACCATCGCCTTCATCGTACTGATTGCCGCGGTGGTCAACTTCACCGAAATGGCACTGAAGAAGAGCAGCCCCCTGCTGCATAACGTGCTTGGCATCTACCTGCCGCTGATTACCACCAACTGCGCAGTGCTTGGCGTGGCCCTGCTCAATGTGCAGGAGGGACACAACCTGACCCAGACGGCCGTTTATGGCCTCGGGGCTGCGCTTGGTTTTACCCTTGTGCTGGTGCTGTTTGCCGCCATGCGCGAGCGCCTGGTGGCGGCGGATGTTCCTGCCCCCTTCCGGGGCACGCCGATTGGTCTCATCACCGCGGGGCTGATGGCCCTGGCCTTCATGGGTTTTACGGGGCTGGTCAAGGTCTGACATGCTCACGGCCATCCTCGTCTTCACCTTCCTTGCGCTGCTCCTTGGGGCCCTGCTAGGGTATGCCGGGCAGGCCTTCCGGGTGGAGGGCGATCCGTTGGCCGACAAGATCGATGCCCTATTGCCGCAAACCCAATGCGGGCAGTGCGGTTTCCCCGGTTGTCGTCCCTATGCCGAGGCGATCGCCGCAGGCGAGGCCGACATCAACCGCTGCCCGCCGGGCGGCGAGGCCACCATCAAGGCCTTGGCCGACCTGCTCGGTGTGGAGCCCAAGCCACTTGATGCCGAGGTCGGCAAAGAGAAGCCGAAGAGCGTGGCCTGGATCGATGAGCAGCTCTGCATTGGCTGCACCCTGTGCATCCAGGCCTGCCCGGTCGATGCCATCCTTGGCGCGCCAAAGCTGATGCATACCGTCATCGTCGATGAGTGCACTGGCTGCGAGCTGTGCGTCGCCCCATGCCCGGTGGACTGCATCCACATGGTTCCTCTCAAGATCGAACTGGACCACTGGCGCTGGCCGAACCCGGAACAGAGGCGCGAGATCGCGGATACCGCCTCGATCCAAAAACAAAGGGCGGATGAACCTTCTTGCACGGAGCGGCAGGCATGAACGAGCGCATGTTGCATCGCTTCCCCGGCGGTCTGCACCCCGAACAGCACAAGTCCGAGTCGAACGGCACGCCCATCCAGCCAGCTCATATCGTGGGCGCGCTGGTACTACCGCTCAAGCAGCATATCGGTGCAGCAGCGCGGCCTGTGGTGTCGGTCGGCGAGCGTGTGCTGCGCAACAAGCTACTTGCCAAGGCGGATGGCTTTGTCAGCGCGCCCATCCATGCACCGACCTCCGGCACCATCGTGGCGATCGAGGATCGCCCGGTAGCGCATCCCTCCGGCCTTTCGGCATCCTGCATCGTGCTCGAACCGGACGGACGGGACGAGGCGATGCAGGCGTTCGAGCCTTGGCCGCACTACTTTGCCATCGCCCCCATTCTACTGCGCGAGCGCGTGCGGGATGCGGGCATCGTCGGTCTTGGCGGCGCGGCCTTCCCCAGTGCGGTGAAGATGGCGGGGACGCCGGGGACACCGATCCATACCGTCGTGCTCAACGGTGCCGAGTGCGAGCCCTATATCACCTGCGACGACCGGCTGATGCGCGAGCGGGCGGGGGAGGTGTTGCAGGGCGGACAGATCATCATGCACATGGTAGGCGCATCGAAGTGTTTGGTCGGCGTGGAGGACAACAAGCCGGAGGCGATCGCCGCCCTGCGCAAGGCTGCGGCGAGCTTGGGCGATCCGCGCATCGACATCGTCCCTATCCCCACCATCTACCCCTCCGGCGCGGAGAAGCAGCTGATCTATGTACTGACCGGTGAGCGAATCAGCCGAGAGACGCGTGCCACCGAGCGTGGTTTCCTCGGCCACAATGTCGCCACTGCGGCGGCAGTGTACCGCGCCGTGGTATTGGGCGAGCCGCTCACCCGCCGCATCGTGACCCTCACCGGCAGCGGCATGCAGCACAAGGGCAACTGGGAGGTGCCGCTCGGCATGCTCGCTTGTGATCTGATCGCCCAGGCCGGCGGTTATGCCCCGGATGTTGCGCGGCTGATCCTCGGCGGGCCGATGATGGGCTTCGCCATGCGCAGCGACGAGGTGCCGGTGACCAAGGCCACCAACTGTCTGCTGGCGCTGGCCGCCTCCGACGTGCCGGACCATGACCATGCCCTGGCGTTGCCCTGCATCCGTTGCGGCCGTTGCGCGGAGGCCTGTCCGGTCGAACTGCAGCCCCAGCAGCTGCTGTGGGATGCAAAGGCAGGTGATTTCGAGCGCGCGGAAAAACGCAATAGCCTGTTCGAGTGCATCGAGTGCGGTATCTGTGCCGTTGTCTGCCCCTCGCACATCCCGCTGGTGCAGTATTTCCGCTACGCTAAGACCGAAATCTGGCAGCGCGAGCGCGAGAAGGACAAGGCCGCGAAGGCCAAGGAGCGTTTTGAGGCGCGCAACGCCCGCATCGAGCGGGAAAAACGCGAGCGCGAGGAAATGCTCGCCAAAAAACGTGCCCAGCTGGCCGCCCAGAAGGACGAAGGTGAGAGCGCAAGCGCTGCTGCGGACGAGAAACGGAAGGCCATCCAGGATGCCCTGGAGCGTGTCAAGGCCCGCAAGGCCGCCCAACAGCAGTCCTCCGCCGATGGGGCGCGCCCAACGCATACCGCGAATGAGGCACCCGACCCATAAGGATCGATCCCGATGCGCTTTCAGACCACCACCTCACCCCATGTTACACCGAACAACGAGGTTAGCCACCTGATGCGTCAGGTGTTGCTGGCCCTGGTGCCCGGTACGGTTGTGGCCATCGGGTTTTTCGGCTGGGGGGTGCTGATCAATATCCTCTTGGCCGTCGCTGTCGGTTTGTTGGCCGAGGCCCTGATGCTCGCCGTGCGTGGTCGACCGCTTCGGCCTTTCCTGAGCGATGGCAGCGTCATCGTCACCGCCTGGCTGCTGGCCGTCTGCCTGCCGCCGCTCGCCCCGTGGTGGCTACCGGTGGTGGGGGTCGTGTTCGCGGTGGTCGTCGCCAAGCACCTGTACGGGGGCCTGGGATACAACCTATTCAACCCCGCCATGGTCGGCTATGTCGTCCTGCTGATCTCCTTCCCGCGCGAGATGACCCAGTGGATGTTGCCGCACGGGCTCGCCCCCGCAAGCTTGAGTCTGCCTGAAGCGCTTGGGGTGGTGTTCAGCGGCCAGCTTCCGCCGAGTATGGTCTGGGATGCGATCAGCGCTGCCACCCCACTCAATACGTACAAAACCGAGATCGGGCAGGGGCACCCCCTGTCCATCATCCAGCAGGCCCCCACCTTTGGATGGCTTGGCGGCACGGGTTGGGAGTGGGTGGCCGCAGGCTGGCTGCTAGGGGGACTGTGGATGATGCTTCGTGGGGTCATCAGCTGGCGCATCCCCACCACCATGCTCGGTGCGTTTACCCTCTTGGCGCTGGGCTTCCACCTGTATGATCCCGAGCGCTTTGCCTCACCCCTGTTTCACCTGTTTAGCGGCGGTGTCATGCTCGGTGCCTTTTTCATCGCCACTGATCCGGTCAGTGGCTCGACCACTCAGCGCGGCCAGCTGATCTTCGGCGCGGGTGTCGGCGTGCTTGGATATTTCATCCGCACCTTTGCGGGCTATCCGGACGGGGTGGCTTTCGCGGTCTTGCTCATGAACATTGCAGCGCCGCTGATCGACCACTACACCCCGGCGCGTGCCTTCGGACGCGAGGTGGACCGATCATGAACCGTACTCAGATCATCCTGACGGCCATGGTGCTAGCGGTGTTTGCCTTTCTTGGCGTGGGCATCGTAGCCTTCATGCACGGACAGACCGCGCCCCTCATCGCTGAGCAGGCACGCGCATCCTTAGGTCAGCGGCTGGCAGCGGTCTTGCCCGCAAATTACGACAACGATCCGGCACGCGACACCCGGCAACTCGCCGCCGACCCGCTGTTGGGCGGCAAGGGACCGGTCATGCTGTATGTCGCCCGCAAAGATGGGCGGGTGCACGGGCTGGCCTTCGAGGTGGTGGCACCCAAGGGCTACAGCGGGGGTATCCAGCTGCTGGTCGGGGTGGACAGGAACGGGCAGGTAAGCGGGGTGCGGGTCCTCTCCCACAAGGAAACACCAGGACTTGGGGACCTGATCGAGGTGGAGAAGTCCGACTGGATCGACGGCTTTACCGGCAAAACCCTAGGTAACCCGGGAGAGAAGGGCTGGGCAGTGAAGAAAGATGGCGGGGTGTTCGACCAGTTCACTGGCGCCACCATCACCCCACGCGCGGTAGTCACCGCAGTACGCGATGTCCTGCGCTATTTCGAGATCCACCGGGCTGAATTGCTCGAGGAACAGCCATCATGAGTACAACTGACGTGAGCTCCGACGCAAGGGTCAGGCCGATCCCAGGTGGGACCGCACTCGGCCAGCTGGCCATGGACGGCCTGTGGCGCAACAATCCGGCGCTGGTCCAGGTGCTCGGACTGTGTCCGCTGCTCGCCATCTCTAACAACACCGTCAACGCGCTCGGCCTGGGGCTGGCCACCTTGCTGACCCTGGTGGTGAGCAACACCCTGGTGTCGCTGATCCGTCATTGGGTGCGGCCAGAGGTGCGCCTGCCGGTGTTCGTGCTGGTGATCGCCTCCGTGGTGACGGCGATCGAGCTGGCGATGAATGCTTGGCTGCACGGGCTCTACCTCGTGCTCGGCATCTTCATCCCCCTTATTGTTACCAACTGCATCATCATCGCCCGCGCGGAGGGCTTCGCCTCCCGTCACAATCTCGGCCAGGCGGCATGGGACGGGTTGATGATGGGGGCGGGCTTCGCCTTGGTGCTGGTTACGCTTGGCATGCTGCGCGAGGTGCTTGGGCAGGGCACCCTCCTAGCCAATGCTCACCTGGTGTTCGGCGCATGGGGAGACGCGCTGACGGTGCACGTCATCCCCGAATATCACGGCTTTCTGCTCGCCATTCTGCCGCCTGGGGCGTTCATCGGTCTAGCCCTGCTCGTGGCGCTAAAGAACGCCATCGATGGACGGCGTGCCCCGCGCAGGTCGTAAGGCCCGCCCTCGGGCCGAGGACTTGCCCTCTGAGCGTATGCTCGATGCGCGACCAAGGCTTGGGCAAGCGCGGGATTACTTGACCCGCATGCCCGGCTGGGCTCCGTCGTCCGGGCTGAGGATGAATAGCCCGGGGGCGTTGGGACCGGAGGCTGCAAGCACCATGCCCTCGGAGAGGCCAAACTTCATTTTGCGCGGGGCGAGGTTGGCGACCATCACGGTCAGGCGGCCCTCCAGGTCCTCCGGCTTGTAGGCTGATTTGATGCCGGCGAACACGTTGCGCGTCTCGCCGCCGATGTCGAGTGTGAGCTGTAACAGTTTGTCCGCGCCCTCGACATGCTGGGCCTTGACGATGCGCGCGATACGCAGGTCGATCTTGGCGAAGTCCTCGATGCCGATGGTCTCGGCCATGGGCTCGATGGCAGGCTTGGCCTCGGCGGCCGGGGCAGCGGCTGTCAGGGTGCCGGGCATGGTGTTTTTGCTCTCTTCGATCATGGCTTCGATCTTGTCTTTTTCGATACGGGTCATCAGCGGTTCGAACGGTTGGATGACGTGGTGAACCATCAGCCGGCGCGGGCTGTTCCAGTCCAGCTCGCCAAAGTGCAGGAAGGCCTCGACCTTCTTGGCCATGCCGGGCAGGACAGGCTTGAGGTAGGTCATGAGCACGCGGAACAGGTTGAGGCCCTGGGTGCAGATGACCTGCACCTCGTCCTCTCGGCCACCTTCTTTGGCCAGTGCCCAGGGTTTGTGGCGGTCGATGTACTGGTTGGCGCGGTCGGCAAGCAGCATGATCTCACGCATGGCGCGGGCGGTGTCCGAAGCCTCGTAGGCGGCGGCGATCGAGTCCCCGGCAGTGACGAACTCGTAGTACAGGGCCGGCTCGTGCAGTTCCTGCGCCAGACGGCCATCGAACAGACGACCGATGAAACCTGCAGTACGGGAGGCCAGGTTGACCACCTTGCCGACCAGGTCTGCGTTCACGCGCAGCATGAAGTCCTCGAGGTTGAGGTCGATGTCCTCCACTGTGCCGTTGAGTTTGGCAGCGAAGTAATAGCGTAAGGCCTCGGGGTTGAGGTGGTTGAGAAAGCTGCGCGCCGTAATGAAGGTGCCCCGCGACTTGCTCATCTTCTGCCCATTCACGGTCAGAAAGCCATGCGCGCGCACACGGGTCGGCAGACGATGACCGCTGCCTGCGAGCATGGCCGGCCAAAACAGGGTATGGAAGTAGGCGATGTCCTTGCCGATGAAGTGCCACAGCTCGGTGGCATGGCCTTTACCCCAGAAGGCGTCGAAGTCCATGCCTTTGATTTGGCAGAGGGCTTTGAAGCTCGCCATGTAGCCGATCGGCGCATCCATCCAGACATAGAAGTACTTGCCTGGCGCGTGGGGGATGGGGAAGCCGAAGTAAGGCGCATCACGCGAGATGTCCCAATCCTGCAGACCCGCCGCGAGCCACTCGTTCATCTTGGCGGCGATTTCGGGCTGCACCGCGTCGCTTGCCAGCCATTCCCTCAGCACGGCCTCGAAGTCGCCGAGCTTGAAGAAGTAGTGCTCGGACTCCCGTTCGATGGGCGTGGCGCCAGAAATAGTGGATTTCGGGTTCTTCAGGTCGGTCGGGCTGTAGGTGGCGCCACAGGCCTCACAGGAGTCGCCGTACTGGTCGGCCGCGCCACATTTCGGGCATTCGCCTTTGATGAAGCGATCCGGCAGGAACATCGCCTTGATCGGATCGAAGGCCTGGCGGATCGTGCGCACGGCGATGTGTCCGGCGTCGCGCAGAGTGAGGTAGATTTGCTCGGCGAGCTGGCGATTTTCCTCGGAATGCGTGACGTGATAGTGATCGAAGCCAATGAGAAAATCGGCGAAATCTGCGCGGTGCTCGTTGCCTATGCGCTCGATCAGCACCTCCGGCGTGATACCCTCGCTCTGCGCACGCAGCATGATCGGTGTGCCATGCGCGTCATCGGCGCAGACGTAGTACACCTCGTTGCCGCGCATGCGCTGGAAGCGCGCCCAGATGTCGGTCTGGATGTACTCGACCATGTGGCCTAGGTGGATGGGGCCGTTGGCGTAGGGCAGGGCGGAGGTGACCAGGATGCGGCGAGACATGGGAGGCTGCTGTCGTTCAGTCGAGGGTTGCTGGAAAAGCCTGTAACCTTATCACAATAAGCCTTGGGCTTGGCGTCCTGGCTAGTTTCATTCAGCGTCATTGCGAGCGAACCAATCCATGATCGCACGGATCGCTACGTCGCTTCGCTCCTCGCGCAAGATATCTTGAGTGGGCACATGGATTCACAGGTTTAGGAGATGGGTATGGCCTTGTTCGGATTCGGTAAGAAAGACGGCGCGGTGCGCGAAGAGGCGGTGCGTGCCGCCCTTGCGCAGGTGATGGATCCGGAACTTGGTCAGCCGTTCACGGGGCAACGGGTGCATGCCGTCGAGATCAAAGGCGGCATGGTGTGCGTCCACCTGCGCCTCGGTTATCCCGCCGCCGGGGTGCGTCATGTCATCCAGCAGCAGGCTGAGGAGGCCGTGCGCACGGTTGAAGGTGTACAGGTCGCGCAGGTCACGCTGGACTGGGTGATCGAGCCGCATGCCGTGCAGAAAACGCTCAAGCGCCTGCCCGAGGTGCGCAATATCATCGCCGTGGCCTCCGGCAAGGGTGGGGTGGGCAAGTCCACCACCGCAGTCAACTTGGCCTTGGCCCTCCAGATCGAAGGGGCGAAGGTGGGCATGCTGGACGCGGACATCTATGGCCCCAGCATCCCGCGCATGCTCGGCGTCGAGGGTGAGCCGCCGACCAGCGTGGATGGGCGTTCGCTCGAGCCGAAGATTGCTCATGGCCTGCAGAGCATGTCGATCGGCTTGTTGGTCGGGGAGGACAACCCGATGATCTGGCGCGGTCCGATGGTCACCTCCGCGCTCCAGCAGCTGTTGAACGACACTCGCTGGCACGACCTTGACTACCTGATCGTGGACATGCCGCCGGGCACCGGCGACATCCAACTCACCCTCGCGCAGAAGGTGCCGGTGGCGGGCGCGGTGATCGTCACCACCCCACAAGACATTGCCCTGCTGGATGCGAAGAAGGGATTGAAAATGTTCGAGCGGGTCGATGTGCCCGTGCTCGGCATCATTGAGAACATGAGTCTCTACGTCTGTTCGAACTGCGGCCATGTGGAGCCGATCTTTGGCGAAGGTGGCGGCGCGCGCATGGCAGCGGAGTACGGCGTGGAGTTGCTCGGGCAGCTGCCCTTGGAGCGAACGATCCGCGAGCAGGTGGATTCAGGCCACCCAACCGTGGCGGCAAATCCCGAGAGCCCGATTGCGATGATCTACCGAGGCATCGCCCGCAAGCTTGCTGCAAGGCTCGCCCAGCGGGCGAAGGACTACAGCACCAAGTTCCCGGCCATCGTCGTCAAGAACGACTGATCACTTGGCTCGGTAGGTGGTGGCGATGTAGTGCGCCAGCATGCGGTGCGACCACAGGCCGCCAAAAGGTATCAGGGCAGCGAAGAACACGCCCGCGCCCTTGAGGGCGGGTAGATGGCCGCGCAGAACGACCAGGGCAAGCACCCCCATCGTCCAGAGGAACAGGGCGCCGTGGATCGGACCGACGAGCTGTACGCCGATGGGCTGACCAGCCAGGTGTTTCATGGGCACGGCGATGAGGACCAGGACGATGAGGGATCCGCCTTCGATCAGGGTCATCAGGCGGAGGTGACACAGGGGCCATGGAGCCATGAATGTTCTCCTTGGGTTGAAATGTAAAAAGCCCCGCACGGGGCGGGGCTGAAGATCCGAGCGTCTGATCCATCAAATGGATTTCTTGCAGAAGTACCAGTCGACGCACTCGTATTCGCCGCTGTTGAAGCGGCGCTCGGCCTCTTCAACGGTGGCGGGCGGCGGCACGATGACCTTGTCACCTGGTTGCCAACCTTCTGGGGTGGCCACGCCATGCTCGGTGGAGGTTTGCAGGGCCTTGACCAGACGCAGAATCTCCGGGATGGAGCGGCCGTTGGTCATTGGGTAGTACAGCATGGCGCGCAACACGCTGTTTGGATCGATGATGAAGGTGGCGCGCACGGCCTGGGTGTCGGAGGCGCCCGGGTGGACCATGCCGTAGGCCTTGGCGACATTCATGGACAGATCGGCAATGATCGGGAAGGTGATCTTGATGCCGAATTTCTCCTCGATGTTGCGTTCCCAAGCAATGTGCGAGTAGTGGCTGTCGATGGACAGGCCGAGCAGCTCGCAGTTGATGGCCTGGAAGTCCTCATGCGCCTTGGCGAAGGCGGTAAACTCGGTGGTGCACACCGGAGTGAAATCAGCCGGATGGGAGAAGAGGACCAGCCATTTGCCCTTATAGTCGCTCAGGGTCTTGCGGCCGTGGGTGGTCGGTGCGTCGAACTCGGGGGCGCGCTCGTTGAGGCGCGGGAGGGATACGATGGTCTCGGACATGGCATATCTCCTGTGATGGGTTGATGGATCGCCCCACTGCGTGGGGGGGTGGATGAACGATAGAATGACTTCTGAATATTAAAAAATTGTATTTTGATATGGGGTCAATAGGCATGGACTATGCCTGGGCGATGATTCATCTACGCGGTCCTTGCTAGGGTCGCCCTGACTGGCCACACATGTTCCACGTACGCCATCTTTCTGGGCCTTATTTCGGCCCCATCGACCTGTGGCTTGCGCCGCGTGAACTGCTCTGTCTGTATGGCCCCTCCGGAGTCGGCAAGTCGCAGCTGATGCGCGCCCTGGCCGATCTCGACCCGCACCAGGGCGAGGTCGTCCTCGCCGGTGTCCCGCAGCAGGTGATCTGCCCGACCGAGTGGCGGCGTCAAGTGGCCTACCTGCCTGCCGAAAGCGGCTGGTGGGCTCCTCGCGCTGGCCAGCACTTCGTCATGCCGCCCAGCCCGGAGGCGCTGGCCGCATTGGGGCTGACGTCGGACATCCTTGAGCGCGAGGTGGAAGGCCTCTCCACCGGCGAGCGCCAGCGTCTCGGTCTGCTGCGCATACTTGAGCAACGCCCGCGCGTCCTCCTTCTCGACGAGCCTTCTGCCAACCTCGACCCAGAAAGCACCTTGCTGATGGAGGCGTGCGTTCGGTGCTATCTGGACAAGACGCAGGCGGCAACGATCTGGGTCAGCCACGACCCTGCCCAGCGTGGACGCATCGCAGACCGCAGCATCGAACTGAAGGTGAGGGGAGTGGCATGAACCTGATCGAACTGAATGCCTGGGACCTGACCGTAGCCGCCGGGCTGGTGCTGCTGCTGGGCATCCTTATCGGCCTCAACGGACTGGGTCTAACCCGTTCCCTGTACGTGTCCACAGTGCGTATGACGGTCCAGCTCTTGCTCGTAGGGCTGGTGCTGGAGGCCCTGTTCAGCGCCGATCATCCTCTTTGGGTGGGCCTGATGGGGCTCGGGATGCTTCTGCTGGCCGGTTGGGAGGTGATGGCGCGCCAGCAGCATCGTATTCGTGGAGGCGCGGGCTACCTGATCGGTGTGGCGGCCATGGCACTACCGGCCTTCACTCTCACCCTGATGGCGTTGGTGGTGATGATTGGGGTCCGACCCTGGTATACCCCGCAGTATGCTATCCCGCTGCTGGGCATGATTCTCGGCAATACCATGACCGGCGTCGGCCTTGGGTTGAACGGCCTGACCCGTGGTGCGGTGGCCAGCCGGCGCGCAATCGAGGCGCAGTTGCTGCTCGGCTTCGATGCGCGCCGCGCCTCGCGCAGCCTGCGGCGCGACAGTCTGCACACAGCTCTCGTGCCCACCATCAACATGCTTACCGTCGCAGGGGTCGTCAGCCTGCCCGGCACGATGACCGGGCAGATCCTCTCTGGCACACCGCCGCTTGATGCGGTCAAGTACCAGATCTTGATCATGATGCTGATCGCGACCGCGACCGGGACGGGAGCAATGCTCGCCATCGAGCTGGGCACCCGGCACCTCTTCGACGAGCGCCAGCGCCTGCGGCTCGACCGCCTTGTCCAGCCTTGAGCATTGGGTCCGGACGGAGAGGGGTTTGCATCATCTCAACTCGCATGTCATCGAATCGACAGGAGCATAGTCTATGCGCATGGGGATTGACCTCGGCGGCACCAAGATCGAGGCCATTGTGCTGGATGATGCTGGAGCGGTACGCTTCCGCGAGCGGGTGCCGACCCCGCAGGGGGATTACGCCGGAACGCTGGCAGCGATTGGTGGCCTCGTGGTCCGTGCTGAACGAGCGGTTGGGCAGACCTGCACGGTGGGCATCGGCACGCCGGGGGCGATCTCGCCTGCGAGTGGCTTGATGAAGAACAGTAATTCGATCGTGCTCAATGGCAAGCCGCTCGAGCAGGACCTCGAGCAGCGCTTGGGGCGTACGATACGCATCGCCAATGATGCCAACTGCTTCGCCCTCTCCGAGGCGTTGGATGGCGCTGCGGCTGGGGCCGAGGTGGTGTTCGGTGTGATCGTCGGCACCGGCTGCGGTGCGGGGGTGGTAGTGCGCGGCCATGTCCTGACCGGCCCCAATGCCATCGCCGGGGAGTGGGGACACAACCCGCTGCCCTGGTCGACGGACGAGGAGCGACCGGGGCCCGCGTGCTACTGTGGCAAACACGGTTGCATCGAGACCTGGCTGTCCGGTACCGGTCTTGCGAACGTGTTCGCCGCAGAAGCTGGGGAAAGGCTTCAGGCGCCCGAGATCGTGGCGCGTGCCGAGGCTGGGGATGCCGTGTGCGAGGCCGCCCTGCAACGCTATGAGGATCGCATGGCACGGAGTCTGGCGCATGTCATCAATATCCTCGACCCGGAGGTGATCGTGCTCGGCGGTGGTATGTCCAACGTGCGCCGCCTCTATGACAACGTGCCGAAGCTGTGGGGCCAGTACGTGTTTTCCGACCAGGTTGCGACCCGCCTCGTCGGCCCCCGGCATGGCGACTCCAGTGGCGTGCGTGGCGCGGCCTGGCTGTGGGGCCGATAAGAAGCGTGGAACCTAGACCCTTCCGCGCTGCCCCAAAGAGCACAAGCCACAGCGCAGGGGATGGAGCCCTGCAGCTCTCATAGACCAGACTTTTGATATAGTTCTGACAAACTGATGAGGAATCTCCCGATGAGCAACGCCCGCCGCCGATTTCTGACCGGTCTTCCCGCTGTGGGGGGCCTGTTCGGTCTTGCCACAGCCGTGCAGGCTGCCGAAGCCATGAAGGAGGCCAAGAAGGGCGGGCGCTTCCCTGGGGATCCGCCCGAACACAAGATCGTCTACCAGCTCAACCACGCCGAGTGGGAGTACATCGAGCACATCCTCAACTCGATCAGCGCCATGCTGACCAAATACGAGGACAATGTGTCGATCGCGGTGGTGGTGTTTGGAGCAGGGATTCACCTGCTTGCCAAAAAGCCAAAGCGTGACATCCCGGCCATCTTGCGTCAACGTGTGGAGTCGCAGGCCAAAAACTACGGTGTGAAGTACATCGCCTGTGGCAACACCATGAAGACCATCGGCTGGGAAAAGTCCGATATGCTGGACTTCGTCCAGATCGAGGAAGTCGGTGCTGCGGCCATCATGGAATTGCAGGAGAAGGGGTACGCCTACCTCGCGTGGTAACCTCGCTTCCCACTGACCAAGCAGGGGCCCGGTTCGACCGGGTTTTTGTTACAACGAGCCCGACCTTGTGAGCCCGCCGCATGCAGATCACCCTGACCCGTCCGGACGACTGGCATATCCACCTGCGCGATGGCGCCATGCTCAAGGCGGTACTGCCTGACGTGGCGCGCGAGTTTGCCCGCGCCATCGTCATGCCCAATCTCGTTCCGCCGGTAGTGACCACCGAGGACGCACGGGCCTATCGTGAGCGTATCCTCGCCGCACTGCCTGCAGGCGCATCCTTCCAGCCGCTGATGACCCTCTACCTCACCGGCAACACGCCGCCTGAGGAGATCACCCGCGCCAAGGCGAGCGGCATCGTCCATGCCGTCAAGCTCTACCCGGCTGGGGCGACCACCCACTCTGACCGTGGGGTGACCAACATCCGCGCGCTCTATCCGGTGTTCGAGACCATGCAGCGCGAGGGCATGGTGCTGTGCGTGCATGGCGAAGTGGTCGATCCTGGCGTGGACATCTTCGATCGGGAGAAGGTCTTTATCGATCGCGTGCTGGCGCCCCTGCTGCGTGATTTTCCTGAGCTGAAGGTGGTGCTGGAGCACATCACCACCCGTGATGCCGTCGAGTTCGTCAAGCTGGCCCCAGCGCATGTCGGGGCCACCATCACCGCCCATCACCTGCTGTATAACCGCAACGCCATGCTGGTCGGCGGCATCCGCCCGCACTACTACTGTCTGCCGATCCTCAAACGTGAGGAGCATCGCCAGGCGTTGGTTGCGGCGGCCACCAGTGGCAATCCGAAGTTCTTCCTCGGTACCGACAGCGCGCCACACCCGAAGAACGCCAAGGAGTCGAGCTGCGGTTGCGCCGGTTGCTACACTGCGCATGCCGCCATTGAGCTTTACGCCGAGGCCTTTGAGCAAACGGGGGCCTTGGACCGGTTGGAAGGCTTTGCCAGCCATTTTGGTGCGGACTTCTATGGCCTGCCGCGCAATGAGGAGCGTATCACGCTGGTGAAGGAGGCATGGACCGCGCCGGATTTGATCGAGGTCGAGCCGGGTGTGGAACTGGTGCCCCTGCGCGCTGGCAAGACCCTGCACTGGCGCCTGCAGTGAACGCGCACGGCAAGGGCCTGATGGCCGCCCGTTTCCGCGGCTTTCTGCCGGTGGTCGTGGATATGGAGATGGGTGGCTTCGATGCATCCACTGATGCGGTGCTGGAAATAGGGGCCGTGATCCTTAGCTTCGATACCGAGGGGCGCCTGGGGGCGGGGGAGCAGATTGGAGTGCACGTCGCCCCGTTTCCTGGGGCTCGCATCCTCGAGGATGCGCTGAAGGTCAATAAGATCGACCCGCACAATCCGCTGCGCCACGCCGTGGAGGAGCGCGAGGCACTGGATCGGATCTTTGCCCCCATTCGCCGCGCGATGAAGGAAGAGGGCTGTAGGCGCGCCGTGCTGGTCGGCCACAACGCCCATTTCGACCTCGGTTTCCTCAATGCCATGGTGGCCCGCACGGCTCACAAGCGGAATCCCTTCCATCCGTTTACGGTGTTCGACACGGCCACGCTCTCTGGCCTCGCCTACGGCCAGACGGTGCTGGCCAAGGCCTGCGCCGAGGCTGGGCTGGCATGGGATGGCAAGCGAGCGCACGGCGCCCTCTATGATGCCCAGATGACCGCACAGCTCTTCTGCAGCATTGTCAATGCCTGGAGCGAACATATCCGTCCGCCCCAGTCCTTCCTTCCACCGGCATGAACCCGCCGGGGACTGCCCCGGTGTGAAATCTCAGCCCCCTTCAGCCTCGCGCACCACCTGCCGCATTTTCAACAGGCTGTCTGGGTTGAGCGAAAGGGAGTCGATACCCTGCTCGACCAGGAAACGGGTGATCTCCGGGAAGTCGGACGGCGCCTGGCCACAGATGCCAATGTATTTGCCTTGTGCCTTGCAGTCCTTGATGGCCATGCGGATCAGCTCCAACACCGCCGGGTCACGTTCGTCAAAACCGGTCAAAAGCCCCGAGTCGCGGTCCACACCAAGGGTGAGCTGGGTTAAATCGTTGGAGCCGATGGAAAAGCCGTCGCACAGTGCAAGAAACCGCTTTGCAAGGATGGCGTTCGCGGGGATCTCGCACATGATGTAAAGTGCAAGCCCCCCCTTGCCGCGCACGAGGCCGTTTTGCTCCATCAGGCCAATCACTTCGCGCGCCTCATCCACCGTGCGCACGAAGGGCAGCAGCAGGGCGACGTTGTCCAGTCCCATCTCTTCCCGTACCCGCTTTATGGCGGCGCACTCGAGGGCGAAACCCTCGGCATAGTCGGGGTGGTGGTAGCGTGCCGCCCCACGCAGGCCGATCATCGGGTTCTCCTCGTTCGGCTCGAAGGTCGATCCGCCAAGCAGAGAGGCATATTCGTTCGACTTGAAGTCGGAGAAACGCACAATCACGGGGCGTGGGTAAAAGGCTGCGGCAATCTGTGCCACGCCTTCGGACAGTCGCTTGACAAAGAAATCGCGCCCATCGGCATACCCGCGGATCAGTTGGGCGATCTTCCTGCGGATGGCGTCGTCGACCTTGTCCGGATGCAGCAGGGCGTTCGGATGGGCTTGGATACCGCGCATGATGATGAATTCAAGCCGCGCAAGGCCCACGCCGTCCGATGGCAGGCGGGAGAACTCAAAGGCCTGCTCGGGCTGGGCGACATTGAGATAGATCTTGGTGCGGGTGTGGGTCGCCGCCTCATCCAGTCGCTGCTCCTCCACGCGGAAGGGCAGAGCGCCTTGGTAGATGAAGCCGGTGTCCCCCTCGGCGCAGGAGACCGTCACTGTCTCGCCGTCTGGCACGGTCTGGGTGGCGTCGCCGCAGCCGACCACGGCAGGGATCCCCAGCTCGCGGGCGACGATGGCGGCGTGGCAGGTACGCCCGCCACGGTTGGTGACGATGGCCGCGGCACGCTTCATGATCGGCTCCCAGTCCGGGTCGGTGATGTCGGTCACCAGCACCTCGCCGGGTTGCAACGCGTGCATGTCGCGTGCATGCAGGATGACACGGGCCTTGCCGGTCGCGATCTTCTGGCCGATGCTGCGCCCCGTCGCAATCACTGTGCCACGCCGCTCGAGGATGTACTGCTTGAACAGGTTCGCATCCGCTTGGGTCTGCACGGTCTCCGGACGGGCCTGGACGATGAACAACTCGCCCGTGTTGCCGTCTTTGGCCCATTCGATGTCCATCGGGCGGCCGTAGTGCTGCTCGATGATGACCGCCTGGCGCGCCAACGATAAGACCTCGTCGTCGCTAATGCAGAATTGGTGGCGCTCGTCTGGCGGAACCTCGATGTTGCGGGTCGAGCGGCCAGCCAGGCCGTCGCGGGTGTAAATCATGCGCATGGCCTTGCTGCCGAGCTGGCGCTTGATGATCGGCCGGTGTCCGCTCGCCAGGGTGGGTTTGAAGACTAGGAACTCGTCCGGGTTGACCGCACCCTGCACTACGTTCTCGCCCAGCCCCCAGGCAGCGGTGATGAGCACGGCATCGCGAAAGCCGGATTCGGTATCCAAGGTGAACATCACCCCGGATGAGGCGAGGTCGGAGCGCACCATGCGCTGCACACCAATCGACAGAGCCACCTTGTCGTGGGCAAAGCCTTGGTGGGTGCGGTAGGCAATGGCGCGGTCGGTGAACAGCGAGGCGAACACGCGCTTGCAGGTCGCAAGCAGGCTCGCTTCGCCGCGGATGTTCAGGTAGGTTTCCTGCTGGCCGGCAAAGGAGGCAGTCGGCAGGTCCTCCGCCGTGGCCGAGCTACGCACGGCGACCTCGACCGTCGCGCCATCCGGCCCAGACATCCCGCGATAAGCCTCCACGATCTCGCTGGCAAGCTCAGGCGGCAGCTCGGCATGGGTCAGCCAGTCGCGGATGGTCTCGCCAACCTTGGCTAGACGCACCACGTCGTCGACATCAAGACCAGCCAGCAGGTCAAAGATGGGTTTGCGCAGGTGATTGTGTTCCAGTACGGCCCAATAGGCCTCGGCGGTGATGGCAAAACCATCCGGCACATGGACTCCTTTGGGCTTGAGGGCGCGAAACATCTCACCTAGCGAGGCGTTTTTGCCACCAACAAGGGGAACATCGTCGATCGTCAGTTCGTCAAAGCGGCGGATGTAGCGCATACGGGTCTCCCTGCTGATCCATCATTGCCCTATCAGCATAGCCCAGTCGCATAATAATGTTTCGGTTTTTGGGGTTATGACCACTTTGTATGACATCCGGCCTTGACAAAGGCCACGAGATCTCTATACTGCCTTCCATCGAATGCGGGGTAGAGCAGTCCGGTAGCTCGTCGGGCTCATAACCCGAAGGTCGTAGGTTCAAATCCTGCCCCCGCTACCACCTTCTGATGGCAAAAGGCCGTCCACCATGGACGGCCTTTTGCATTTCTTGGTTCTGCCCGCCGCGAACCGACCTTCACCCTGTATTACAGCCAAGATAGCCCTGGGTCATGCCAATGAATTAACTTCCTCAGGCGGCCATCAGCCCTTCTTGGTGTTGATGGCCGCTTCCAGCATCGGCTTGAGTTCGCCACGTTGATGCAGTTCCACAGTGATGTCCGAGCCGCCGATCAACTCGCCGTTGACATAGATCTGCGGGAAGGTCGGCCAATCCTGATAGCGCGGCAGGTTCTCGAAGATCTCCATGTCCTCGAGCACGTTCACGTAGACGAACTCCACACCGCAGGCCTTGATGGCCTCGGCCGCGCGGCTGGAATAGCCGCACATCGGAAACTGCGGAGTACCCTTCATGAAAATGACGATGGGGTTGTTCTTAACGATCTCGTCGATCCGCTGGAGAATGGGGTCCATGATGGATCTCATATGGTTGATTCCAAGACTCAAGTATGAGCCCCCCTTGCGCCTGTGACAAGGTGTACGGGCCCACGGGCATCCCCGATGACTTGGGGTGAAGTCGTCCGCGTGCCTGATCGCGAGCCGTCCTTACAACCACAGCATGCAGCCCATCTCATAAGGATGGGTCAGGGCGGGATGCCAGGGGACGATACGGATGCGGTAGACCTGCAGCCCGGCGAGCGAAGGTTGCAGCTTCAGTGTGTACAGCTGGCGCCCCTTCTCGTCCTGTCCATCGGCCTCGAATAGATAGTGCGCGTTCAGTTCGAACTGCGCGCTGTCGTTCATCCGACCAAACTGGCACTCCACTCGAATATCCTGGGCTGAGAGGCCATCGAGATCGACCGCCACCTTGATCTCGAGCATCTCGCCGTGACGCAATTGCAATTGGGGGGGGGCGGGATCCACGCGCTCGGCACGGATCTTCGGCCATGCCATACGGATGCGGGCCTTCCACTCGGCCAGTTCACGCGCCAGCCGCCCCCCCTCCGCGTGGAAGGCCTTGCTATTGCGCAGGGCGGTCAGATAGAACCCGTGGGTGTAGTCGAGCACCATGCGCTCACTATTGAAGCGAGGCAAGATGCTGCGCATCGAGGCCCTGGAGAGCGCAACCCAGCGGCTGGAAAAACTGCCCTTGTCGCGTTGGTAATACAGGGGCACGACTTCCTTGTGCAGTATCTCCATCAGGTCATGGGCCTCCTGGCTGTTGCGGTACTCGGCGCTGTATTCCGGTCCGTGGGGGGTGATGGTCCAGCCGTTGTCGCCCTCAAAGCCCTCACCCCACCAGCCATCCAACACGCTCAGATTGATCACACCGTTCATGCCGGCCTTCTGACCAGAGGTGCCACTGGCCTCCAGCGGGTATTCTGGGGTATTGAGCCAGACGTCCACACCGGTCACCAGTTTGCGGGCGAGGGCCATGTCGTAACCCTCCAAGAGTAGGATGCGGCCAAGGAACTCGGGCCGATGGGCAATCTCCCAAATCGTGCGGATCATTGCCTGGGCGGGCTCGTCGGCTGGATGGGCCTTGCCCGCGAAGATGAACACCACCGGCCGCGCCTCATCATTGACCAGCCGCGCCAGCCGCTCCAGGTCGTTGAACAGCAGGGTGGCGCGCTTGTAGGTGGCGAAACGACGGGCAAAGCCGATCACCAGCACGTCCCGGTCCTGCTGGGTGATGAGGCTCAACGACTTGCGGATCACGGCCTCGCTGCTACCGTTGCGGCGGTGCTGGTCGCCAATGCGCTGAGCAACGTTGTCCAGCATTTCCCGCTTCAGCGACTGGCGCAGGCTCCAGAAGCGGTGGTCGGGGATTTGGTCCAGCGCCTCGCGCCAGAAATCCCGATCGCATAGGCGAAGACGCCAGTCGCGCTGGCGCTGGTCGAGCAGGTTGGCCCACTCGCGGGCGAGGAAGGTGCCAACATGTACCCCATTGGTCACGTAGCGGATGGGGTTTTCCTCCGGCTCGATCTGCGGCCAGAGGCCGCGCGCCATCCTTGATGCGACATCCCCATGGATGCGGCTGACACCGTTGTGTTGGCGCGAGCCGCGCAGGGCCAGTGTGGTCATGTCAAATTTGGACGGGGTTGCATCCACACTGCCCAGGCGGATGAAACGTTCGAAATCCAGCCCCATCCCGTGGGCCATAGCGCGAAAATAGTGCTCGATCAGCCCGATCTCGAATGCGTCGTGTCCGGCCTCGACCGGGGTGTGGGTGGTGAACACCGTATTGGCCGCGGTCAGCTCAAGGGCCGTATCGAAGCTCATGCCCTGCTCGACGTACTCGCGGCAGCGTTCGATGATGAGGAAGGCGGCATGGCCTTCGTTGATATGCCATGCGCCAGGTTGCAGACCGAGCGCCCGCAGGGCGCGCACGCCGCCTATTCCAAGAAGGATTTCTTGTTGGATGCGCGTCGATGGATCGGCATCGTAAAGACGGTAGGTAATGGCGCGATCCTGGGGGCTGTTCTGCGCAAGGTCCGTGTCCAGCAAAATCAGGCGCACCCGCCCAACATGCGCCTGCCACAGCCTGACCGCGACCTGGCGGCCTGGCATGGGCAGCCAGAACAGCAACGCCTTGCCCGTCTCATCAAGGACCGGGTTGATCGGCAAGTCCTCGAAATTGATCGGTAGAAATGACTCGACCTGCTGACCCTGGGCATCGATGGTCTGGGTGAAGTAACCCGTGCGGTAGAGCAGACCCACCGCCACGAAGGGCAACCCGAGGTCGCTCGCCGCCTTGCAGTGGTCGCCGGCGAGGATGCCAAGGCCCCCCGAGTAAATCGGCAGGCTCTCGTGGAAGCCGTATTCCGCGCAGAAGTAGGCAATCAAATCTTTGCCGTGAGTGAGGTGTGCGGCGATTTCGGGATGAGGTGGGTCGCTGAGGTAACGTTCGAACTGGGCGCGCGCCTCCTCCAGGTCGAACATGTAGGTCGGATCGGCCAGGGCCGCATCCACACGCTCCTGGGCCACCCGACGTAGAAAGAGCTTTGGATTGTGGCCGCAGGACTCCCACAGCGCGGCGTCCATGCGGTAGAACAGACCGCGTACCTTCCGGCTCCAGCTGTAATAGAGATTGTTGGCGAAGTCATGAAGACAGGCCAAAGCGGGTGGGATGTTGGGCTGGACTTCGAGAGTGTAGAGTGAGCCGGGCATGGTTTGGTCCTGTGCAATGCGTTCGTACAGGATCATGGCGCAAAAACGTGACGAATCAATCATCCACCCGCACGCCCCGGTCCAGCGATGGAGAGGCCGCTGGCCCATGTCAGGCCATCGCGCTCGGCGGACATTGACACGGCATGCGATGTGCACATGGCTGCATGCCTCCTCGGCCAGGTGTGAGACTACTCAAGCCGCGAAGACGCGGCTGCGATCTCGCGCAATTTCGGCACCGCCAGTCCTGCCCGATCGGCCACTTCCAGGGCCCGCGCCAGACGGCTCGGCGCACTGCGTCCCATGCACTTGTGTGCCGGATCCCCGGCAAAGCCTTCCAGCATGCCCTGGATCAGCCGCTCGCGGTCAAAGGTCCGGCCAGTAAGCCACTCCTGCAGGTCGATCACCTCGCCAGCAACGGCACGCGCCAAGGGTTGATGATCGCGCCACAGCTCCTCGACCGTACCACCGGTGATAAGGCCGGCGATGTTGGTGGTAAGGATGTAGACGTTCTTGCGCACCAGCTCCCAAAGCATGGCATTCATGTCCGTCACCTCGCGTGCAGGAAGATCGACCTTGGCCATGGCCTTGAGGATGAGTCCCGCATGCGGACCATACACAGGGGAGGGGAGCAGGGGCTTGCTATCCTGGCCCTTTTTCTTCTCGAACCAGACCGATATTACGGTCGGGTCATGCAAACCGTAAGCTTCCCAATCGCGCGGCAAGAGCTCGTTTTGCAGCAGCACGAGGCGATCGCGCCAAGGGGTGGGCATATCCCTCAGGCAGGGCCGTAGATCCGCCTCGCCAACGGCCAGGATGACCGCCTGCGGCTCGGGATTGAAGGTATGGGCACTGGCCAGCGGCATGTCGCGGTTGATCGGATAGACGGGGTGGCCCAAGCGCAGCAGACCGCGTGCCAGCACGGAGCCGATTTCACCGATGCCGATCATGATGATGGGGTCGAGCATAGGGACAATCCTCATTCGTCGTCAGTGAACCTCAGGCAGCCGCGCGCGTAGAGGTGGTGAAGCAGGGGCCAGAGTGCTTCGCCATACACATCCGCGGCCTTTGCGTCGAAGTGCCGTTCGCGACAGAGCATTTCCACCATCCCGCGCTTGGCCTCGGACAGCTCCACGCAGTCGCCGTCCATGAAGAATAGGATTTTGCCCGGTTGGGCGATGAAGGCGAGCCGGGCGGCGGGCACGCGCCGCAGCACCCTGCCGCTCTCGAGCATCGCGCGCAGATCGATGAGGCTTATCGGGTCGTTGTCCGGGAACAGACCACTGAGGTTGAGGTTCCGCGCGGTCAACCATTCGCCGAGAATGCGTTGCAGGGTAGCATCGTCTGGGTTGAGGGCCTCCCGTACCAAGCGGGTGAGCTTGGTCAGAGCAGCAGCACTGATTTCGCCGGGATTGGACTGCGGGGCGAGGTCGGGGTCGGTGTAGCGGATCCTGGGATAGATGCGGTCGACCAGGGCCTCAGCCACGGCGCCGACGACGTCGGCATGCGTCGGGGCGCGGAAGCCGATCGACCAGGTCATGCATGCGCTCAGGGCCACGCCGTGGTGTGGGATACCAGGCGGCAGATAGAGCATGTCTCCCGGCTCCAGATCCCAGCTCTGATCGGGGTTGAATTCACGCAGAATGCGCAGATCCAGCCCGTCGATGTAGGCCTTCTCGTCGTCACGCGGGGTGGATTCGATCATCCAGCGCCGCCGTCCCCAGGCCTGGAGCAGAAACACGTCGTACTGGTCGACGTGCGCGCCAACCGAACCACCTGGCGGGGCGTAGCTCATCATCAGATCGTCGATGCGCCAGTCCGGGATGAAGCGGAAGGGTTCGATGATATCCATCAGCTCCGGGATGGCCTTTTCCACATCGGAGACGAGGATCGACCAACCCCGTTCGGGCAAGCGGGCGAAGTCATCCTCGCTGAACGGGCCGTAACGCAACTCCCACGGCCTGCTGCCGCCTTCCTCCAGCACCATGCGGCTGTGGATGTCTTCCTCGCAAGCAAGACCGGCCAGCTCCTCGGGAGTCATGGGGGCCTGGAAGCCTGGGAAGGCCTGGCGGATCAGCAGTGGCTTCTTCTGCCAGTAATCGCGCAGAAAGGTTTCGACGGACATGCCGCCGAGGATCTGGTCGGTCGTCCACATGTTCGGGATCATTCGGAAAAGGGGTATTGCCGGATGGTATACTTCTGCGCATGTCCTGCAAACCCTCGAAGGATGTCTCGAAGCTGCCCGGCACGCCCTATGGCGGGCGTGTCCGTGCGCGTCTGTGGATCACCGGGGACCAGGGAGGGTACCTTGGCGTGGGCAAGGTGCAGCTTTTGGAGGCCATCGCCGAGAAAGGCTCGATCAGCCAGGCCGCACAATCCATCGGCATGTCCTACAAGCGCGCCTGGCAGCTGATCAAGGAGCTCAATAGCCTGGGCGACTCCCCGATGGTCATCACCGAGACCGGTGGCCTCCATGGTGGCGGCGCACGCCTGACCCCGCGCGGCGAGCATGCCATCAAGCTGTATCGGGAGTTTGAGGCCGAGTTCGCAGCCTTTGTGCAGACATTCCCCCATCCTTTGGATCTCTGAGCCTGTGTCGAGGTGTTCTTGTCCAACGTTCACGATAGGACCCATGCCTGCCTGATGCAGTCCGATGATCCGCATGGCGCTCGTGCCGCGCGTATTGGAGGCGCGGGCTAGGGAAACCATGAGACGCCTGTCATGACCGCCTTCGTCCATCTGCGCCTGCACACCGAATACTCACTGGTCGATGGCTTGTTGCGCATTCAACCCCTGATGAAGCGCGCTGCGGAGTTGAACATCCCAGCCCTGGCGCTGACGGATCAGTGCAACCTGTTTGCCTTCGTGAAGTTCTACAAGGCGGCGCAGGAGCATGGCATCAAACCCATCTTCGGCGTGGACGCCATCCTCAAGGGCCTGCCGGACAAGGAGCCCTCCCGCCTAGTGCTGTTGGCGCAGAACGAGAAGGGTTTTCGCAACCTGACCCGACTGGTCTCGCGCGGCTACCTGGAGGGGCTCTCGGGCGGGGTGGCCATGCTCGAGCGTGATTGGCTGACCCTTGAGTCCTGCGCCGGGATCATTGCCCTCTCGGGCGGGCGCGAGGGTGAGATCGGTCAGGCCCTGCGTGGTAGCCAGCCTGGGCAGGCCGAGGGGTTGCTCGCACATTGGATGGGGGTCTTTCCGGACCGCTTCTATCTCGAGGTCAGCCGTACCGGTCGACCTGGCGAGGAGGATGTGCTGCACCGCAGCGTGGACCTCGCCGCCGCGATGGGCGTCCCCATCGTGGCCACCAACGACGTGCGCTTTCTCAACCCTGAGGACTTCGATGCCCACGAGGTGCGCGTCTGCATTCACGAGGGGCGCATCCTCGACGACCCCAAGCGCCCGCGTCGTTATTCCGAGCAACAGTATCTACGCTCGCCCGAGGAGATGGCCGAGCTGTTCGCCGACCTGCCCGAGGCCCTGGAAAACACCGTCGAGATCGCTCGTCGCTGCTCGGTCGGCCTGTCCCTGGGCAAGCCCGTCCTGCCGAAATACCCCATCCCCGAGGGCATGACCGAGGGCGAGTTTCTCATCCGTGAGGCCGAAAGAGGTCTGGAGGAACGCCTTGCAATCATCGCGCCTCCGGGCTCGCCGGAGGCGGACCAGAAGCGTGCCTTGTATTTCGAGCGTCTGAGGTTCGAGCTGGACACCATCCTGCACATGGGCTTCCCGGGTTACTTCCTGATCGTGGCGGACTTCATCCGGTGGGCCAAGCGCAATGGTATCCCCGTTGGGCCGGGGCGTGGTTCGGGCGCGGGCTCGCTGGTCGCTTATGCGCTGAAGATCACGGACCTCGACCCCATCCCCTATGACCTGCTGTTCGAGCGTTTTCTGAATCCGGAGCGTGTTTCCATGCCCGACTTCGACGTCGACTTCTGCATGGAGCGGCGGGACGAGGTGATCGACTACGTGGCACGCACCTACGGCCGCGAAAGCGTCTCCCAGATCATCACCTATGGCAGCATGGCGGCGAAGGCGGTGGTGCGCGATGTGGGACGCGTGCTCGGCAACGGCTATGGTTTCGTTGACGGCATCGCCAAGCTGATCCCGAACGAGCTGGGCATCAGTTTGAGCGAGGCGTTGCAGAAGGCTGAGGACCTCAAGCAACGCTACGAGACCGACGAGGAGGTGCGCGCAATCATCGACATGGGCCTGCAGTTGGAGGGCCTGGCCCGCAATGCGGGTAAACATGCGGGCGGTGTCGTGATCGCCCCCGGCCCGCTGACCGATTTCAGCCCCTTGTATCGCGCCGAGGGCGAGGAGGGCATCGTCACCCAGATCGACAAGGATGATGTGGAGCAGATCGGTCTGGTCAAGTTCGACTTTCTTGGCCTGCGCACTCTGACCATCATCAACTGGGCGGTGAAGACCATCAATACCCACCGGGCCAAGGCCGGTGAGCCGCCCATCGACATCAGCCAGATCGACCTTGCCGACCGCAAGACCTTCGAGCTGCTCAAGGCGTGCCAGACCACGGCGGTGTTCCAGCTCGAATCGCGCGGCATGAAAGATCTGATCCGCCGCTTGCAGCCGGACTGCTTCGAAGATGTCATTGCGCTAGTGGCGCTGTTCCGTCCCGGTCCGCTCGAATCCGGCATGGTAGACGACTTTATTGCCCGCAAGCACGGTCGTGCGGCCATCGAGTATCCGCATCCGGATCTTGAACCCATTCTCAAGCCCACCTATGGCGTCATCGTCTACCAGGAACAGGTGATGCAGATCGCCCAGGTGCTGGCGCAATACACCCTAGGCGGCGCGGACCTTTTGCGCCGCGCCATGGGCAAGAAGAAGCCCGAGGAGATGGCCAAGCAGCGCGAGGTTTTCCTTGCTGGCGCGACTGGGCGCGGTGTGGATGCGGGTGTTGCGGGCTATATCTTCGACTTGATGGAGAAGTTCGCGGGCTATGGTTTCAATAAGTCGCACTCTGCTGCCTATGCGCTGGTGGCGTTGCAGACCGCCTGGCTCAAGGCGCATTATCCCGCCGCCTTCATGGCCGCCGTGTTGTCCGCCGACATGGACAACACCGACAAGGTCGTGGTCCTGATTGAAGAATGTCGGCAGATGGGGCTCAAGGTGGAGCCGCCGCGGGTCAACGACTCCGACTATCGCTTCACCGTGCGCGACGACACCACCGTGGTCTACGGCCTTGGCGCCATCAAGGGTGTGGGGCAGGGGGCCATCGAAGCGGTGCTGGAGGCGCGGGCCAAGGGCGGACCGTTCCGCGACTTGCACGACTTCGTGCGTCGCGTAGATCGCAGTCGCCTCAACCGCCGCGTGCTGGAGGCCATGATCCGCGCCGGAGCGCTGGATGGCCTTGGCCCGAACCGCGCCTCGCTCATGGCCACCTTGCCGGATGCCCTGCGGCTGGCTGAGCATGCGGCCGAGCAGGAGGCCTTCGGGCAGAGTGATTTGTTCGGCATGTTCGTCGAAAGCTCTGCGGCTGCGGATGCGTCGCTGCCAATGGTCGAAATCCCCGAATGGGACGACTTCCACCGCCTGGCGCAGGAAAAAGACGTCCTCGGCCTCTACCTTACCGGCCATCCCATCCAGGGCGTCATGGATGAGATCCGCCAGTTTACCGACATGTGCCTCGGCGAGCTGAGCGCCCAGTTCGAGGACATGGTGCCAAAGGCCAACGGTCGGCCGCAGGAGCGCAATGTGGTAGTCGCCGGCCTGATGCTTGGTGTGCGCACGCGCCTCACCCCGCAGGGCGAAAAGGAGGCCTTCCTGCTGCTGGATGATGGCACCGGTCGCCTCGAGGCGCGCCTGTTCCCTGAGGACTACAGGCGCCATGCCGAGCAGCTCGGCAAGGACCAGGTGCTGGTGCTCGAGGGCGGGGCGAGCTTCGACACTTTCTCCGGCGGTGTGCGTCTACGGGTGAAGGGGTTGATGACCTTGGACCAGGCGCGCGAGGCCTATGCGCGCGAGCTGCGCTTGGTCGTGGGCACGGGTTTTGGGCCGGACGGGGTCGAGCGTCTGGCCGAGACCCTGGCCCCCTTTCGCCCCGGCCGCTGCCCGGTCTTGCTCGATGTGCGCAACGACCAGGCGCGCGGACGCCTGGTGCTGGGGGATGCCTGGCGCATTGCCCCTTCGGGCGAGCTTTTGCGCCGTCTGCGCTTGCTCCCAGGCATCGAGCGTGTCGAGCTAAAGCACGCTCGGGCATCGTCGGCCTCTTCAACGGCCTGGTAAGGGCAGGCTGGCGGGGGATGGTGCATACCCCCCATCGTGGGATGCGCGCCTGTGTGATGGGATCAGTCCCTAGCCTTCGTCCAGGAGTCGCGTAGGGTCACGATGCGGTTGTACACCGGTCGCCCCACGCGGTGATCTTTCAAGTCGGCTACGAAATAGCCATGCCGCTCGAACTGGAAGCGGCTTTCTGGCAAGGCTTGGGCGAGCGAGGGCTCGAGCATGGCACGGATGGAAGACTTGGAGTTGGGATTGAGGTCATCCAGAAAGTTGCGTTCCCTATCAGGCGCGTCGCCCTCGCGGCGGGCGCCAGGGGCTGGGTGGGCGAACAGGCGGTCGTACAAGCGGATCTCCCCCTCCACTGCGTGGGCGGCGGAAAGCCAGTGGATGTTGCCCTTCACCTTGCGCGCATCCGCGCCGGGGGTGCCGGATTTGGTGCCAAAATCGACCTCGGCGTAGACACAGGTCACGTGACCGGACTCGTCCTTGTCGAAGTCCGTGCACTTGATGATGTAGCCGTAGCGCAGGCGCACCTCACCATCAGGCTTGAGGCGAAAATAGCCCTTGGGCGGGTTTTCCATGAAATCCTCGCGTTCGATCCAGAGCGTGCGTGAGAGCGGCACAGCGCGCCTGCCAAGCTCTGGCTTTTGCGGATGATTGGGCGCAAAACAATCCTCGGATTGATCTTCAGGGTAGTTGACCAGCACGAGCCGGAGCGGGTCGAGCACGGCAATGCGGCGTTCGGCGTGCTCGTTGAGGTCCTCGCGCATGCAGTCCTCGAGCACCACCATGTCGATCAGGCTGTCGGACTTGGAGATGCCGATGCGGTCGGTGAACAGCTTGAACCCTTCAGGGGTGTAGCCACGCCGCCGTGCTCCCTTGAGGGTGGGCATGCGCGGATCGTCCCAGCCCTCCACATGGCCGCCCTCGACCAGCTGAATCAGCTTGCGCTTGGAGAGCACGGTGTAGCTGAGATTCAGGCGTGAGAACTCGATCTGTTGTGGCAGCGGGCGGGTGAGGTGGCCGACATCCGCCAGGCGTTCGAGAAACCACTCGTACAGCGGGCGATGATCCTCGAATTCGAGGGTGCAAAGCGAGTGAGTGATGTTCTCCAGGGCGTCCGACACGCAGTGGGCGTAGTCGTACATGGGGTAGATGCACCAGGTGTTGCCCGTGCGGTGATGATGGGCATGGCGGATGCGGTAAATGATCGGATCGCGCAGGTTGATGTTGGGGGAGGCCATGTCGATCTTCGCGCGTAGGACATGTGCGCCGTCCGGAAACTCACCGGCCTTCATGCGACGGAACAGATCGAGGTTTTCCTCGACCGAACGATTACGGAAGGGGCTCTCCTTGCCGGGCTCCGTCAGGGTGCCTCGGTGGGCGCGTATCTCGTCTGGGGTTTGCGAGTCGACATAGGCATGACCGCTCTGGATCAAGGTTTCGGCGAAGGCGTACAGCTTGTCGAAGTAGTCGGAGGCGTAATAGAGGTGTTCGCCCCAGTCGAAGCCGAGCCAGCGCACGTCCTCGAGGATGGCATCCACGTATTCCTGGTCTTCATTGATCGGATTGGTGTCGTCGAAGCGCATGTGGCAGACGCCACCATACTCCTGCGCCAGACCGAAGTTCAGAAAGATGCTTTTGGCGTGGCCAAAGTGCAGGTAACCGTTCGGCTCGGGCGGGAAGCGGGTCTCGACGCGACCGCCCCATTTGCCGGCGGCCTTGTCGGCCTCGATGATGGCGCGGATGAAGTGGGGTGTGGGCGTTGGGGCAGCGTGATCAAGGCTCATGCTTGGCGTTCATCGATTCTGTAAATGGCGCATTGTAAGTCAGATCAGCGCACGAGGTGCTCAAGCTTGTTAGGGACCCCATTCCATTGGTCGGCGTCCGGTAGGGGGTCCTTGCGCCGAGTGATGACTGGCCAGATCTGCGCCAGTTCGGCGTTGAGCTGGATGAACTTCACTTGCTCGGGGGGGAGGTCGTCCTCCGAGGCGATGGCCTTGGCTGGGCACTCGGGCACGCACAAGGCACAGTCGATGCATTCATCCGGATCGATGACGAGGAAGTTCGGCCCCTCGTGGAAGCAATCGACCGGGCAGACCTCCACGCAGTCGGTGTATTTGCACTGGATGCAGTTGTCGGTGACGACGAAGGCCATGGTATCTCTCCGGGGGGATGTGCTGTGATCTTAACCGAGCCACGGTCTCAGTCATGCCTGCTCATCAAGGGGCCTTGAGTATGTTGTCCACATTTTTCGGGGATAGCCTTGTGGAAAAGGCCGGGATGAGCTGTAGGAGGTTTGCCCTGGGCTGATATGGGGTTTGCCGCGAAAGGACGGCCTATAACAGCGCTTTGAGGCTATACAGGGCCTCGAGCGCCTGGCGTGGAGTCATGGCGTCAGGGTCGAGCTTGCGCAAAGTCTCCAGGATCGGTGAGGATTCGGCAACGACGGGGGTGGAGAATAGGTCGAGTTGGGGCAGGGATTCTGCCCGGCTCTGGTTCTCGAGTTCGCGCAGGCGGCGGCGTGCGTTGTCGATTACCTTACGCGGCACCCCGGCCAAGGCGGCGACCTGCAGGCCGTAGCTCTGGCTGGCTGGGCCGTCCTGGACGCTGTGCAGGAAGATAATGCGATCACCGTGTTCCACTGCGGCGAGGTGGAGGTTGCGCACATTGGGCAACCTCTCGGGAAGGCGGGTGAGTTCGAAGTAGTGGGTGGCAAACAGGGTGTAGGCTCCGAGCGCGGCCAACCTTTCCGCCACCGCCCAGGCCAAGGCCAGACCATCGAAGGTGCCGGTGCCTCGACCGATCTCGTCCATCAACACCAGGCTCTGGTTTGTGGCGTGGTGGAGGATGTTGGCGGTCTCGGTCATCTCCACCATAAAGGTCGAACGCCCGCTGGCGAGATCGTCCGAGGCGCCGATGCGGGTGAAGATGCGGTCGATGGGGCCGATGCGCGCGGCGTTGGCAGGGACGAAGCTGCCGATATGGGCGAGCAGCACGATCAACGCGGTCTGGCGCATGTATGTGGACTTGCCGCCCATGTTGGGGCCGGTGATGAGCAACAGGCTCTGCTCGGGGGTGAGGGTTGTGTCGTTGGCGATGAAGGGGCTGTCCGAGGTGGCTTCCACCACCGGGTGTCGGCCACCCTGGATGTGGATGCCCGCATCGTCGGAGAGGACTGGGCGGCACCAGTTGAGTGTCACGGCCCGTTCGGCCAGGGTGCAGAGCACGTCCAGCCTGGCGATGCCCTCGGCCACGCGCTGGAGGTCGGCGCGGTACTCGATCAATGTGTCCAGCAGGCCATCGAACAGCTGTTTTTCGCGCGCCAGGGCCCGTTCGCGGGCGGAGAGCACCTTGTCCTCGTAGGCCTTGAGTTCGGGGGTGATGTAGCGCTCTGCACCCTTGAGGGTCTGGCGGCGGATGTAGTCGGCCGGTGCCTTCTCTGCTTGCGCGCGGGTGAGTTCGATGTAGAAGCCATGCACGCGGTTGTAGGCCACCTTGAGGGTGGGGATGCCGGTGCGTTCGCGCTCGCGCTGCTCCAATTCGAGCAAAAACGCGTCGGCATGGAGCGACATGGCGCGCAGCTCGTCCAGCTCGACATCAAAGCCTTCGGCAATCACTCCGCCGTCGCGCAGCATGGCCGCGGGCGGCTCGGCGATGGCCGTGGTGAGCAGGTGATGGACCGTAGGCAGTGGCTGCAGCAGGTCCTGCAAGGGATGGAGGGCGGGGTGGTCCAGGGCTTCGATGCTTGCAACCAGTCCTGGCAGCTGGCCGAGGGTGTGGCGCAGGGCCGAAAGATCACGCGGACGGGCGCTTTTGAGGGCGATGCGGGCGAGGATGCGCTCCACGTCGGCGGTTTCGCGTAACAGACTCTGTAAGGGTTCGAAGGCGCGGGTCTCGATCAGCGCGCTGATGGCCTCCTGACGGGCGAGCAGGACGGTACGGTCGCGTAGCGGGCGGTGCAGCCAGCGCCGCAGCTCACGCGCGCCGAGGGCCGTGACCGTACCATTGAGCACACCGAGCAAGCTGTGGCGGCGTTCGCCGGACAGGGAGCTGTCCAGTTCAAGATTGCGGCGCGCTATAGGGTCGAGCAGCAGACCATCCTCGCGCCGTTCGAGGCTGATGCCGCCAAGGTGGGGCAGGGCGGTGCGCTGAGTGTCCTGAAGGTAGGTCAAAAGCGCCCCAGCCGCGCCGATGGCGAGTGCATGCCCAACTAAGCCGAAACACGAAAGGTCGTGCACACCGAACTGGCTGCACAGGGCGCGTTCTCCACGTTCATGGTCGAAATGCCAGGCCGGACGCGGTCGGCGAGCGGGCTGTTCGATGAGCGAGGATGGCAGGACGGCATCCTCCGGGTAGAGCAATTCGGCGGGGGCGAGGCGAGCCAGTTCGCTGACCAGGGCCTCGTCATCGGGCAGTTCCATGGCGCGGAAGCGGCCGCTGGCAAGCTCTGCCCAGGCCAAGCCCCAGCCTTTTTTGCCGGGGGTCATGGCAGCGAGCAGGTTATCGCGCCTCTCTTCCATCAGGGCCTCATCGGTCAGGGTGCCGGGGGTGATGATGCGCACCACCTTACGCTCCACTGGGCCTTTGCTTGTGGCTGGGTCGCCGATTTGCTCGCAGATCGCTACCGATTCACCCATTTTGACCAGGCGGGCGAGGTAGCTTTCGGCTGCGTGGCAGGGCACTCCTGCCATGGGGATCGGCTCGCCCGCCGACTGGCCACGGTGAGTGAGGGTCAGATCGAGCAGGGCTGCCACTTTGCGGGCGTCCTCGTAGAACAGCTCGTAGAAGTCCCCCATGCGGTAGAACAGCAGGGTGTCGGGAAAATCGGCCTTGAGCGTCAGGTATTGACGCATCATCGGCGTGTGGGCAGAAAGATCCGGCGTCGACTTGTGCATAATCGGGGCATTTTAACTGCGAGGATGGGGTGTGTGTGATGAACGATGAGAGGCGGATTGGCGAGTTGGCACGGCGTCTTGGGGTCATGCTGGCGCAGCAGGGCATGATGATGGCGGCGGCGGAGTCCTGTACCGGTGGCTGGTTGGCCAAGGCCGTGACGGATGTGGCGGGCAGCTCTGGCTGGTTCGAGCGTGGTTTTGTCACTTATAGCAATGCAGCCAAGCAGGACATGCTGGGGGTGAGGCGAGAGACACTGGAGGAGCATGGTGCGGTCAGTGAGGCGACGGTTCGAGCGATGGCCGAAGGTGCGCTGGCGAAGAGCAGGGCGGATGTGAGTGTGGCGATCAGTGGCATTGCCGGACCGGGTGGAGCCACGCCCACCAAACCGGTGGGGACGGTGTGGATGGCCTGGTCATGGCGCCGGGGTGAGACCGTGACGCGGCACTTTCTGTTTGCGGGAGATCGCGAGGCGGTGCGTGCCCAAGCGGTCATGGCCGCCTTGGAGGGGCTACTAGCGATGTGTCAAAAGGCGTGAGGAGGTGATCCTCGCTCGTAAACGAGTGAGGGCTTAGTTCTTTATCCTACAGATCGATGGCTTACGCCCTCGTTCGCGGCCGGGCATCATCCATGCCCTGGATGAAAAAGCACTTCACAACAAGCAGCACTTCACAATATGAGGCTCAATAGGGCAATACAACAAAACATCATGCGGTTTTCGACGCACGGGCGCGGCACCCAGAACATCACACCCCAAATCCAACGTATAGTGCAGCAAAGCGGTTTGCGCACGGGCCTGTGCCACCTGTTCGTGCGCCATACCAGCTGTGCACTGATGATCTGCGAGAACGCCTCGCCCGAGGTGCACGCGGACATCGAGGACTGGTTCGGACGTACCGTGCCGGATGGCGACCCCCACTATCGGCATGCTCTGGAGGGACCAGACGACATGGCCGCCCACCTGCGGACCATGCTCACCGAGGTGAGCCTGACATTGCCCATCGTCGACGGCGCGCTCGGCCTTGGCACCTGGCAAGGACTCTACCTGTATGAACACCGCACCGGACCCCATACCCGCGAGATCGTGGTGACCCTGCATGGCGAATGAGAGCCTCACCCCCGCGCGATTCGAACTGGATGGGCACGGCGTGCCCCGCAGCCTCGACTATGACGACGTCTACTACTCCGCCGATGGCGGCCTCGCCGAGACCGACCACGTCTTTCTGCAGGGCAACGGCCTGCCGGAGCGCTGGTTGGACCGGGAACGCTTCGTCATCGGCGAGATCGGTTTTGGCACCGGACAGAACGTGCTGGCAGCTGCCCGACTGTTTCTCGACACCGCCCCAGGGCATGCCCGCTTGCACCTGGTGACGGTGGAGAAGCATCCCATCCCCAAGGACGACCTCAAACGGTTGTACCCCGCCGGGCACCCCTTGGCGGACTTGGCGAGCGAGTTGATCGCGCACTACCCCGACCTCATCCCAGGCAGTCACCGTGTGGAATTGGCCAGTGGCCGCATCGTACTCACCCTGCTGTTTGGCGACGCGCTGGAGATTTTGCCGCGTGCCAGAGCCCAGGTGGATGCCTGGTTTTTGGACGGCTTTGCCCCGGCGAAAAACCCGACGATGTGGCAACCGCCACTGTTCGAGACCATGGCCCGCCTATCTGCGCCCGGAGCGACCTGCGCCACCTTCAGCTGTGCGCGCATGGTGCGCGAAGGACTGGCCGCGGCGGGGTTTGCCGTGCAAAAATGCAAGGGGTTCGGACGCAAACGGGAAATGCTGGTGGGGCGTCTGGTGCGTAGGCTTCCCGCCGAGGATGACCATCCCCCTTGGTTCCCACGTGGGAGGACTGCCGCATCCCGTGAGGCCGTCGTCATTGGCGCCGGCATTGCCGGGGCCTCCGTCGCGCGGCGCCTGGCCGAACGCGGCTGGACGGTCCGGGTGCTGGAACGCCATGCCCTGCCAGCCCAGGAGGCATCGGGCAACCACGCCGGCATCCTGCTGCCCGTGCTGAGTGCCCAGTGGAATGACCTCAGCCGCCTCACCAGCCTCGGCCTCGGTTACGCGCGGCGCACGCTCGATCGTCTTGCCATCGAGCATCCTGGGATCGACTGGCACCCGACCGGTGTACTACGGCTGGCACGCAACGAACGCCATGCCGCACAGCAGCTCAAAATCGCCACACGCCTGAACCTTCCCACGGACTTTGCCCGCTGGGTCGACCCCAAAGAAGGCTCGCGCCTGATCGGCGCGCGGGTGGAACAGCCCGGGTGGTGGTTTGCGAGGGGAGGCTGGGTCAGTCCGTCCCATACCGTGCGGGCGCTGCTCGACCATCCGGGGATCGAACTCGCTACCTCCGTGGCGGTGAAACGCATCGAGCACATTGGCGAGAACTGGCGGCTACTGGACGATACCGGTGCCTGTGTGGCCGAAAGTGAAACGCTGATCCTAGCCAATGCCTGCGCGCTGAACACATTGCTGCCTGGGGCACTACCTCTGGCGCCCGTGCGCGGGCAGATCAGCCTCACCTCAGCAGTCCATGGAAGAAGCTTGAATGCAGTCGCCTGCCGCGAGGGCTATGTGATCCCCGTGCGTGAGGGGCTGCACTGCTTCGGCGCGAGCTTCACCCACGGGTTGCACGATCCTGCGCCGCGCATTGAGGACCACCTTGACAACCTCAAGCGCCTGGAAAGCATCCTGCCAGATTGGAATGGCCTTGATCCCGATAGTTTGGAGGGCAGGGTCAGCCACCGCTGCGCCACATCCGACCGCCTGCCCATCGCAGGTCCCTTGCACGACGCACAAGCCTTCCGTCAGGACTTTGATTGCCTCCATTTCGGCTGGCCTGCGCGGCGCTTTAGGCCCGCACGGCTTCATCCTGGGCTATGGGTGACCACCGGCCATGGCGCACGCGGACTGGTGTGGTCCGCGCTGCTTGGAGAGCTGATCGCAAGCGCCCTTGCAGGCGATCCCTTGCCTCTGACCGTGGATCTCGTACACGCCGTTCATCCGGCACGTTTTGACTATCGCCAGATGCGCCTTGCGCCCGAGCACCGCCAACCGTGGGTCGCGGTGGGAGAGGATTGACCTCAGGCCGCTCCAAAATCCGCTGCAGCAGCCCTTGTAGTCGCAACAGCCCGTCGCGATCGACCTTGCCCGACACTGAAAATCAGCCCGGAGGCGGGCCGCCTACAGACAGGAGGCTTGTCCAGGGGGAATAGGCCCGTCCGGTCGCTGATCCACATTGCGCTGAAGCCACAGCTCCAGCAGGGCCAGGTGCCAGAGCTTGCTGCCCAACAGACGGGTGAAGTGCTGGTCGGGTTCGCTCAAGAGCTTGTCCACATAGGCGCGCTCATACAGCCCGCGCTCGCGGCAGGCCTGACTGTTGAGGATATCGCGCATGAAATCGAGGAATACACCGCGCACAAACTTGAGGGCAGGCACCGGGAAGTAACCCTTGGGCCGGTCGATCACCCCATCTGGGATCATGCCGCGCGCCACTTTCTTGAGGATGCCCTTGCCGCCGTCCGCCATCTTGAGCTCCGGTGGGATTTGCATCGCCAATTCGACCAGCTCGTGGTCGAGGAAGGGCACGCGAGCTTCCAGGCCCCAGGCCATGGTCATATTGTCGACGCGCTTGATGGGGTCGTCCACGATCAGCGTGGTGACATCGAAGACCAGCACGCGGTCGATGAAGGTTTCGCCCCGGAGGGTTGCGAGGCGCTCGCTCACAAGCTGACTGCTGTGATCCTCGCCACGGTAGGGTGGGGCAAGCATGCCCTGAAGTTCGACATCGTCGCGATCGAAATAGTACGGGGCAAAGCGTTCCAGATCCGTACCTTGGACGGCGGCCATCTTGGGATACCAGAAGTAGCCTGCGAACACCTCGTCCGCCCCTTGGCCGCTCTGCACCACCTTGACGTACTGACTAACCCGCTCGGCCAGAAGATAAAAGGCGACCGCGTCCTGGCCGACCATCGGCTCGTGCATGGCGTCGATGGCCTCAGGCAGGCGGGCAAGCACCTGATTGTTGGGGATGTGAATCTTGGTGTGCTGCGTGCCGAAGCGTTCGGCCACGAGGTCGGAATATTCGAATTCGCTGCCTTTCTCCTCCGGCTGGTCCTCGAAGCCAATCGAAAAGGTGCGAGGCAGGGTACCGTGAGCGGCCAGAAGGCCTACCAGAAGGCTGGAATCCAGTCCGCCGGAGAGCAGCACGCCCACCGGCACATCGGCGATGGCCTGATGGCGGGCGGTGGTCTCCATCAGCTTGCTGCGCAGGGCCTCGACCCATTCGTCCGCGCTCAACTCGTCGGCTGGGCGGTGGGCGGTCAATTCCCAGTAGCGGGAAAGTTGTTCCGTGCCGTCTAGGTCGATGCGCAGCATGTGTGCGGGCGGCAGTTTGCGGAGGCCGCTCAAGACCGTGCGCGGAGCAGGCACCACCGCGTGCAAGGTGAAGTGGTGGTGCAGGGCGACAGGGTCAATGGAGGTATCCACCCCACCCGCCGCCAGCAGGGCCTGGCTGCTCGATGCAAAGCGGATGCGCGCGCCATCCTTGCTGTAGTAGAGTGGTTTGATGCCAAAGCGATCGCGCACCAGCCACAGGCGGCGGGATTCCATCTCCCAGAGGGCGAAGGCGAACATGCCGCGAAAGTGTTTTACGCAGTCCGGACCCCATTGGGCCCAGGCGCGCAGGATGACCTCGGTATCGCCGGTGGAGTTGAAGCGGTGACCGTAATGGCGCAACTCATCGCGCAGCTCCGGGTGGTTGTAGATGGTACCGTTGAACACCAGCGCAAGTCCCGCCTCGCGGTCCACCATCGGCTGATGGCCGTGGATGGATAGGTCGAGGATGGACAGACGTTGGTGACCCAGCCCCAAGGGCCCGTCGCTAAAGCTGCCGGCGTGGTCCGGGCCGCGTCGTGCCACTTGGCGCATCATACGCGCGAGGGCGGAAAGATCCGCCTGCTGACCATCAAAACGCAATTCACCTGCAATGCCGCACATCCGCTCTTTCATCCTTTTGTCATATGGGAAGGATGGTAGCAGGACTTGCGATGAGCGGACGACGTAAGGACGCGTGTGGTAAGCGCGGTGTCGGCAGTGGTGCACTCAGAGGAAGTAGAGCAACACTAGGCTGCCAAACACGATACGGTACCAGGCAAAGCCAACAAAGCTGTGGCTGGACACGTAGTGCAGCAGAAAGCGTACCGCGGCGAGTCCGGAAATGAAGGCCATGACAAAGCCTGTCACGATCATACCGATGTCCTCCCCGTTCAGCTGCCCAGCATGCTTGTACAGATCGTAGGTGACGGCCGCGAACATGGTGGGAATGGCGAGGAAAAAAGAGAACTCGGTGGCCGTAGTACGCGAAAGGCCGAACATCATCCCGCCCATGATGGTGGCACCGGAGCGCGAAGTGCCCGGGAAGAGCGAGATGCTCTGCGCCAATCCGACCTTGAGCGCATCACCCCAGCGCATCTCGTCCACACTGTGAATGCGCGGGGCGGGCTTGAAGCGCTCCACCAGCAGGATGACGATGCCGCCCACGATCAGCGCCCCTGCCACAGTCAGCGGGCTGAACAGGTAGTCTTTGATCAGCTTGTGGAACAGCAGGCCAAACACCATGGCCGGGATGAAGGCGATGATCAGATTGATGGCAAAGCGCTGCGCCGTCGCCTCATCAGGCAGGCCCTTGACCACGGTGAAGATCTTCGCACGGTAATGCCAACATACCGCGAGGATGGCGCCGAGCTGGATGGCGATGGTGAAGACCTTGCCCGCCTCGTCGTTATAAGCGAGCAGGTCTTGGGCAATGATCAAGTGCCCGGTGGAGGAGATGGGCAGAAACTCGGTCGCACCCTCGATCAGCCCCAGTACAGCGGCCTTCAGCAGCATCCACAAGTCCATGTCAGGCGCACTCGTCCTCGAGCAGGAGCAGGTCGAGGATACGTTCGTACACCGTCGCCAGGCGGTCCAGGTCCTCGACGTCGACGCACTCGTCGACCTTGTGGATGGTAGCATTGAGCGGACCGAGCTCAATCACCTCCGCGCCGGTGGGGGCGATGAAGCGTGCATCCGAGGTACCCCCGGAGGTCGAGGGCATGGTCTCGATACCGAGCACGTCGCGAACGGCCGTGCGCACCGCCTCCACCAGCCGGCCATCCGTGCGGGTGAGAAAGGGCAGGCCGGAGAGATGCCATTCCAGGGTGTGGTTCAACGTGTGACGGGTCAAGATGTCTTCCACCTTGGCCTGCAGCGCCTCGGCCGTCCACTCAGTGTTGAAGCGGAAGTTGAACTGAACGAAGAGTTCGCCTGGAATGACGTTATTGGCCCCGGTGCCGGCATGGATATTGGCTATCTGGAAGCTCGTAGGTGGGAAGTGCTCATTGCCTTCATCCCACACGGTGGCGACCAGTTCCGCCAGGGCGGGGGCGGCGCGGTGCACCGGGTTGTCGGCCAGGTGTGGATAGGCCACATGACCTTGCACACCGCGCACGATGAGATTCCCGGTGAGCGAGCCTCGGCGACCGATCTTGAACTCATCGCCCAGCACGGCGCGGCTCGTGGGCTCGCCGACGATGGCGTAGTCGATCTTCTCGCCACGACGCTCAAGCGTCTCGATGACTCTGAGTGTGCCATTGATGGCCTCGCCTTCCTCGTCCGAGGTCAACAAGAAGGCGAGCGAACCCGCATGATCGGGATGGCGCTGCACAAAGCGCTCGGCCGCGATCACCAGTGCCGCGATACCGCCCTTCATATCTGCCGCGCCACGGCCATAGAGCAGGCCGTGGCGCACGGTCGGCTGGAATGGTGGCGAGGTCCAGGCCTCCTCACGGCCGGGCGGTACCACGTCGGTGTGGCCGGCAAGGACCACCAGCGGCCCCTTACGTCCGTGATTGGGGGCGCGACGCGCCCACAGGTTGGTCACAGGGCCTGCATGCAGCCATTCGATATGAAAGCCGAGCTTCTCCAGGCGGGCAGCGAGCATGGTTTGGCAGCCGGCGTCTTCAGGGGTGATGGAGCGGCGAGCGATAAGCTCGAAGGCGAGCTTGAGGACATCGGACATGATTTATTTCCTGAAGGCGGATTCGTATTCGGCCTCGACAAAGCCCGCCAACAAGCGGCCGTCGGCCAGCTCGACGAGCGGGCGGCGGATGAGGTTGGGTTGGCTGCGTAGCAGGGCGAGGGCCTTGTCTCGGTTAAGCCCAAGCTTGGCCTCCTGCGGCAGAGTGCGCCAGGTGGTGCCGGTCTTCTTGAGCAGCTTTTCCCAGCCAAGCTGTGCCTCCCAGACGAGCAGATGGTCCTCCGGCACACCTTCTTTTTTGAAGTCGTGAAACCGGTATTCCTGCCCGTGCTGCTCCAGCCAGGCGCGGGCCTTTTTCACCGTGCCGCAGTTGGGAATGCCGTAGAGCTTGATCATGCCGTCGATTGCCTGATGAAAATGCAGGCATAAACTTAGCATTTTGGCTCAAGGCCGCACAAATCCGGCCTATAACCCTGGGAGGAATCCGTGGAGCAACGCGTGAGCTTGGGCCTGCCGCGTACCGTCATTGTCCTCGGGCTCGTGTCGATGCTCAATGATTCGGCCAGTGAGATGATTGCCCCTCTCTTGCCGATCTTTCTCACCGCCACCCTCGGCGTGGGACCGGCAATCGTCGGCCTGATCGAGGGCGTGGCCGAGGCGACGGCGAGTCTCCTCAAGCTGGTTTCCGGACGCTTGATGGACCGCGGCTGGTCGGCCAAGCGTCTGGTGCTGGGCGGCTACGGGGTATCCAACCTGGCGCGCCCACTCATCGGTCTGGCCCTCGGCTGGGGTTGGGTGTTGCTGCTGCGTTTTCTCGACCGGTTGGGCAAAGGCCTGCGCACGGCACCGCGCGATGCACTGATTGCTGGGGCGGTGGAGGAGCGTCAGCGCGGCTGGGCCTTTGGCGTGCACCGCGCGTTCGACCATGCTGGCGCGGTCATCGGTCCACTGCTAGCGTTTGCCCTGCTGAGCATGGGAGTGGCGCTGGGTGATGTGTTTCTCTGGTCGGTCATCCCTGGCGTGCTGGTGGTCCTGCTGCTGGTGTTCGGCCTGCCGCCGCAGGCGCCCGCCACCCTGACCGGCACGCCGGTGGCACCCTTGCGCTGGTCGCTGCTGGATGCCCGCCTGCGCGGGCTGATCCTCGCCACGGCTGCCATGGCACTGGTCGCGGTTCCGGAGGCCTTTCTTGTCCTATGGGCGCACGACCGTGGCCTGGACGTAGTGTGGTTGCCCCTGCTTTGGGCGGCAGCGAGCGGGGTGAAGATGCTGATCGTTGCACCCTTGGCCGCCCTCTCGGACCGGTTCGGGCGTGTGCCGATGTTGGCTTGGGGCTGGTCTTTGCGTTGTGCTGTGTTGGTGGTGCTGGCTTTCAACGGGCTGGACACCTCCTGGCTCGTCACCTTCGGTCTATTCTTGGCCTACGCGGCCGCCCTGGCCTCGACGGAAGGGGCAGAGCGCGCCTTGATCGGAGACCGTGCCCCGGTGGAGGTACGCGGCACGGCCTTTGGCCTGTACCACATGGTGTCGGGCCTTGCTGCCCTGCCCGGGGCGTTGCTGTTTGGGGTGATTTGGCAGATGGCAGGCAGCCAGATCGCCTTCGCCGTGGCGGCGATGGTCTCGGCCCTGGCCCTGCTGGCCTTCCTTAGAATGGTGACAAAGGCATGAAAGATTAAGGGCATGGGAACGGCCTGAGGCAACGATCGAGGGCCTTACACTCAAGCGCTGAAAAATCCGGCGTTTTTCCAGAAGCGAAGAAGCCCCTCACAGGGGAGGGGCTTGGTCCTGGCCGGATCCTTGCGGATCACACGTCGCGCAGCAGCTCGTTGATGCCGACCTTGCCGAGGGTCTTGGCGTCCACCTTCTTCACGATCACCGCGCAATACAGGCTGTACTTACCATCCTTGGACGGCAGGTTGCCGGAGACCACCACGGAACCGGCCGGGACGCGGCCATAATGGATCTCGCCGGTTTCGCGGTCGTAGATCTTGGTGGACTGTCCGATGTACACGCCCATGGAGATGACGGAGCCTTCTTCGACGATCACGCCCTCGACGATTTCCGAGCGGGCACCGATGAAACAGTGATCCTCGATGATGGTCGGCGCGGCCTGCAGCGGCTCCAGCACCCCGCCAATGCCGACACCGCCGGAGAGGTGCACGTTCTTGCCGATCTGGGCGCAGGAGCCGACGGTGGCCCAGGTATCGACCATGGTGCCCTCATCAACGTAAGCGCCGATATTGACGTAGGATGGCATCAGCACGCAGCTTTTGGCGATGAAGCTGCCGCGGCGGGCCATCGCCGTCGGGACGACACGGATGCCAGCGGCGCGGAACTGTGCCTCAGTCCAACCGACGAACTTGGGCTCCACCTTGTCGAAGAATTGCAGATCGCCTGCGCCCATGAGGCGGTTGTCGTTTAAGCGAAAGGACAAAAGCACGGCCTTTTTGACCCACTCATTCACCTGCCACCGGCCCACACCTTGGCGCTCGGCCACGCGCAGGGTGCCTGCGTCCAATTGGGCGATGACCTCATTGACCGCATCGCGCACGTCCTTCGGGGCGTTGGCGGGAGTGAACTCGGCACGTTGCTCGAAAGCGTCTTCAATAAGCTGACGAAGGTTGTTCATACGGTTCTCCTAACGAACAAAGGCGATTCCTATCCCTCTCTTCAAGGAAGAAGGGCAGGGGTTAGAGGGTCCGACAGAAGGTCTTGATCCGCTCGGCCGCATCCAGGCACTCGTCGATCTCGGCCACCAGCGCCATGCGCACGTAGCCTGCACCGGGGTTGTGGCCGTCGACCGCGCGCGCGAGGTAGCTGCCCGGCAGTACGGTGACGTTCTGCTCGGCAAACAGGCGGCGGGCGAATTCGGTATCACTGATGGGTGTCTTGGCCCACAGGTAAAAGGCGCCCTCGGGCATGCTGACATCCAGCACATTACCAAGAATTTCAATAACCTTCGTGAATTTTTGCAGGTAAAGCGCGCGGTTCTTCTCCACATGCGCCTCGTCGCTCCAGGCCGCTGTGCTCGCCGCCTGGGTAGGTGGGGGTAGGGTGCAACCGTGGTAGGTGCGATACAGATGGTAATCCTTCAGGATGGTCGCATCCCCTGCCACGAAGCCAGAGCGCAGGCCCGGCAGGTTGGAACGCTTGGAGAGGGAATGGAACACCACACAGCGGGCGAAGTCATCGCGACCGATGTTGGCGCAGACCTGCAGTAGACCGACCGGTGGCTCGCGGTAATACAGCTCGGAGTAGCACTCGTCGGAGGCGATGATAAAGTCGTGCTCGTCGGCCAGCTCGAGCAGGCGACGGTAGACAGCCTCTGGCAGTACGCTACCTGTCGGGTTGCCGGGCGAGCAGAGGTAGATGAGCTGACAGCGCTTCCATACTTCAATGGGAATGGCGTCGAAATCCGGCAGGAAACCGCTCTCCGCTGGAGTAGGGTAGAACCACGGCTCCGCGCCCGCCAAGTACGCTGCACCCTCATAGATTTGGTAGAAGGGGTTCGGCATCAACACCCAAGGCTTGTCGGCACGGTTCACCACGCACTGGGCAAAGGAGAACAGTGCCTCGCGCGTACCGGAGACCGGCAGGATTTGGGTGGCCGGATCAACCTTGGCCTGAAAGCGGCGCAGCAACCAACCTGCCACTGCCTCGCGCAGCCCCTCACTGCCACGGGTGAGGGGGTAGTTGGCCAGGCCATGCAGGTGATGGATCAGTTCCTCCACCACGAAGGACGGCGGTGGGTGCTTGGGCTCACCGATCGATAGGGCAATGTGCGGAAGGTGGGGGGGCGGGGTACTCCCGGCCTTGAGCTTGGCTAGTTTTTCGAAGGGGTAGGGTTGCAACAGGCCGAGATTGGGGTTCATACGGCGGCAAAGGTCTTGGAAAATGAGGCGGGAGTATACCGTAAAGGCCCCCATGACCGCCGAACCTGTCATCCTTGCCTTGCAACGTCAACCCTCTTGTGACCGACGCCCGCCGTGCGCAGCGCTTCTATGAGGAACTCTTGGGCCTCGAGCCGCTGGATCGTCCCGACCTCGGCTGCCCGGGAGCCTGGCTGGCCCGGGGCGAAGGCCAACAGCTCCATCTCATGGCATGGCCGGATCTCGAACCCAAGAGCGGCCGTCCGGAACACGCTGGCCGGGATCGTCACTTTGCCTTGCGCATGGTGGACCTTACACCGTGCTTCCAACCTTACGCCAAGCCACCCATTTGTAGTTGCGGTTGGAGGTCTGCTTCAGCGAGGCCGGTTTCGCCGCTTCCACAAGGCAACGGCCAGCGCCTTTTTCTCCACAGGCTTCACATTCGGTAGAACGTACCGTCGGGCCGCTTCGGGCGGCCATCCATTTTCTTCCGCGATCTGGATGGGAATGCGGTGGAGTCGATAGGGGGGAGCGTTCTCCGTCGTCCCGTATGTTTCAAGGGGGATCCGCCAGCTCGACCTTTACCCACACCTGACTGGACTGGCTGCGGGTACTGGCATTCCAGCCCAAGGAGTCGCGTTGCTCTTGGCTGTCCACTCCTCCCAGCGGCGTCCACTGGCCAAGAGGCACCAAGACCTTGGTGGAGAGCCGCTGGACATCGAGATTACGCGGATGACGCGGGTCAGCATGAGCCTCCTCGGGCTGGATGTCGAGCAGGACCTGTTGGCCCTGCAGACGCGGAACGACGCGCAGCCAGCGGCCGGTGGTTCGAGTGGTGGTGGAGGGTACAACGGCATAGCCGCCAGGATAGGGGACGAGCAACGGCTCGACACGCTGGCTCTCTTCGCCAACGCGCAGGGTGGCCGGCATGCCTTCGAGCACACGGATCTGCTGGATCGCCCCCCGGCCTGTGTTCGACTCGCGCACCCCAACGCTACCCTGAATACTTGTGCCGCTTGGGCCGAACTGGATGCGCCCACCCGCAGAGGTCTCTTCGCGCATGTCTTCCATGCTGCTGCGCACGCTGATGAGCAGATTGCGCGGGGCACGGTCGATCTCGGCCAACATCTGACGCACCCGGGCCTGGATGGCGGGGGAGGTCCGTAGAATCAGCAGATTCCCCTCACCGCTGATGGCATCGCCCGGGCCCAGCATGGGCTGGATCAGTGGGATCACCTCTTCGGCCATACGGTTTTGCAGGGGAAAAAGTTCAATGGTATCGGCCAAAATCAAGGATGGAAACAGCCCGAACAGCCAAAAGAAGATGTGCATGGTGGATATTACCGTGGTTTGGTGACGCGCTGCTGTCGATGGTTGCCAATGGCGGTTTTAGCCGCTCAAAGAGGGTTTTGCAACGGCCTGGCGAAACCCTTATCCCAAAAGATACCGAGAGGTGCTGAAAAATTCCGCGCTTGCTGTTCTTGGCCAAGGCGCGTAAGCCCTCAACGCGCTCTAGAACGGCGCCGGACTTTCGATGAACATCGCCCTGCCACAGCGAGGGTGGACAAAGCCCAAGCGGGCGGCGTGCAGGAGCAGGCGCGGGGCCGCGGCCTGGATCTTGGGCGGGGCATAGAGAGTGTCGCCTAGGATGGGATGACCAAGATGCAGCATGTGAACACGCAACTGGTGCGAGCGGCCTGTCATAGGATGAAGCAGCACACGGGTATAAGCACCTTCCTGAGCGATCACCTCCCAGTGAGTGAGAGAGGGTCGGCCCGTGGGGGTGACGCAATGGCGTGGCGGGCGGGCACGATCAGGGCCCAACGGGGCATGGATCGTGCCCGTCGGTTCGGCAAAATGACCATACACCACAGCGATATAGGCCTTTTCTATCTTGCGCTCCTGGAACTGGATCGAAAGGGCACGATGGGCAGCGGCATGGAGGGCAATCAGCAGTAGTCCAGAGGTGTCCCAATCCAGCCGGTGAACGACGCGCGCTTGGGGAAGCTCGCGCTGGATGCGTGTGATGAGGCTGTCGTCCTTGCCCGGCCCAACGCCGGGCTGAGTGAGCATGCGCGAAGGTTTGTCCACCACCAGCAGGTCCTCGTCCTCGTAGAGGACGTTATAACCAGGAAGGGGAATGGCCGGGTCGGTGATCATCCGGCACGCCCTTCATCCAGGACCCCCCGCAAGCGGCGTTCCAGCGCGTCGCGTTGTGCCCCGTCCAAGGGGCGATGGTCGCGAGTGGATACGAACAAGGTGTCCAGCGCCCGCTCGCCGAGGGTGTTGATGACCGCACCTCGCAGGCGCAGATCAAATTCCGCCAACACGAGCCCCACGTGCGCCAGAAGCCCCGGACGGTCGGCGGTTTCGATTTGCACGCGGGTGCAGGCACCACCACAGGCCGGGTCCATGACGATTATGGTGGGGACATCGAAGTGGCGCAGACGGGGCTCAGGACGACGACTGCCTAAGCGCAACGGCGCATCCTCGGGCAGGGACAGGGCGGCCTTGATCTGGCGGATCAGTTCAAGCTGGGTCCATGCGTCGTTCAGAGGGTGGCCCTGTCGGTCAAGAAACAAGATGTCCTCGAGCGCATGCCCCCCCGTACTGCTCGTGATGTGGGCCGCCTGGATGTCGAGCCCCATGCCGTCGAAGGTGGCGGCGATGCGGGCGAAAAGGTTGGCCGCATCCAATGTATAAACAAACAGCTCGGTGGCCTGGCGTTCGGGGTCCTGGCGCAGAACGACCACCGGCAGACTGTCGGCCCGGAGGATGGAAGCCATCTGCCAAGCAAGACCTTGGGCATCGAAGCGAGCGATGTGTTGCATCGGCAGGGTTTCCCACAGGCGACTTGCCTCTGCCATGTCCACCGTATCGATGGTAGCGAGCAGGTCCAAGGTTCGCGAACGCCGTTCGACCAGGTCAAGTGCTGCCTGGTTGGTCTCGAGAAAGGAGCGGGTCTTGCGATGGAGGGCACGAAGCAGGGATGCCCGCCATGCGGTCCACAAGGTGGGGTTGGTGGCACGGATGTCGGCCACGGTCAAAAGATAAAGGGCATCCAGATGCCGCCGATCACCAACCCGGGCGACAAATTCACGGATCACGTCCGTATCTTCGATGTCTCGCCGCTGGGCGGTGAAGGAGAGGGCCAGATGCTCGCGCACCAGCCAGGTGACCAGTTCGGTGTCCTCGGGCGAAAGGCCGTGTAAAACACAGAACTCACGTGCATCCTCTGCCCCGAGCAGCGCGTGGTCGCCGCCACGGCCCTTGGCAATGTCATGAAACAATGCCGCCAGCAACAAAAGCTCAGGTTTGTCGAAGGCAAGAAAGAGTTCGTGGGCCAGCGGATTCTCATCCCGGTATTGAGGCACGGCAAAGCGGCGTAGGTTACGGATGACGAACAGGGTGTGCTCGTCCACGGTGTAAAGGTGAAACAGATCGAACTGCATCCGTCCGACGATCAGTTCAAAGGCGGGAAGATAGGCCGCCAGCAGACCAAGCCGGTTCATCCTGCGCAGCGCATCGAAAACCCCCTGGGATTGGCGCAGGATGGCCATGAACAGCTCGCGGGCATGCGGGTTGCTGCGCATCTCATGGCGCATCAGCGGCACATGGCTGCGCAGCTGGCGCAGGGTGCTGGCACGAATGCCGTGGATCGCCGGGTCCTGCTGCATGAGCAAAAAGATCTCGAGCATGGCCCAGGGCGCAATGAGAAAAATTTGCTCATGGTGGGTTTCGATCAGGCCTTCGCGCACGTTGAAGCGTGGGTTGAGGGGGCGGGCCTCGCCAAGGGGAGGGAAGAGGCGCTCTTCGAATTGCTGGACGACGAGGTCGTTGATGCGTTCGATGTTCATCACGGCACGGAAGTAGCGCTGCATGAAGGCCTCAACGCCCGCGTTACCGTCCGCGCTTGCATGACCGAATTCGGCGGCCAGGGCCTTCTGATGGATCAAGAGCAGGCGGTCCTCGTGTCTTCCCGTGAGCAGGTGTAACGCATAGCGCACTCGGGAGAGAAAATCGATGTCGCGTTCCAGCTCCTCAGCCTCGCCACGGGTTAGCATGCCGTGCTCCACCAGGGCAGCCATGTCGTCCTGTCCAAGAATGCGACCGGCCAACCAGCGCAGCATGTGCCAGTCGCGCAGGCCACCAGGGCTTTCTTTCACGTTCGGCTCGATCTTGTAAGCGGAGTGGTCGTATTTCTGGTGACGCGCAGCTTGTTCCGCCTTTTTGGCAAGAAAAAATTGCCGCGCGGGCCAGAACGATGGCATCTGCATGCCTTGATGCAGCCGCTCCCATAGGACCGTCTCGCCGCTCAACAGGCGCAACTCGAACAGGTTGGTGGCAATGGAAAGATCTTCCGCGGCAAGGGCGAGGCACTCATCCAGGGTCCGTGTGCTGTGGCCGAGGTTGAAACCGATGTCCCATAAAGCGCTCATGAATCGCTCGATCTGGGGGCTCCATCGAGCGGTCTGCGCGTTGTCGAGCAGTACCAGCACGTCGATGTCCGAATGCGGGAACAGTTCGCCGCGCCCGTAACCGCCAACCGCGAGCAGGGCCGCTGGAGCCTCAGCCAGTCCCGCATCCTGCCAGGCGGCATGGAGCACGGCATCGACCCGCTCCACACGGCAAGCGAATAGTGTGCCCAAAGGCACACCCTCGCGTAGGCGGGCCGACTCTTCGGCGCGCCATTGGGTAAGGGCAGCGCAGGCCTGCTCAAGCGGGGAAGGGGACACGGCCACGCATCAGGCGGGGGTATGGGGGGAGAGGGTGAGGATTTCCACCCCAGTCTCAGTCACGAGCACGGTGTGTTCCCATTGAGCAGACAGGGAATGGTCTTTGGTGACCACCGTCCAGCCATCGTTGAGCAGCTTCACCTGGCGCTTGCCCGCGTTGATCATCGGCTCAATGGTAAAGGTCATGCCCGGCTCAAGCACCACGCCCTCGCCCGGAGTGCCGTAGTGCAGCACCTGCGGCTCCTCGTGGAAGGCCTTGCCGATGCCGTGGCCGCAATATTCGCGCACTACGGAGAAGCCGTTTTTCTCGGCATGTTGCTGGATTTTGTAGCCAATGGTGCCAAGCGCCACACCAGGCCGCACGGCCTCGATGCCGATCTCCAGGCATTCCTTGGTCACGCGGATCAAGCGCTTGGCCAGCACAGACACCTCGCCAATCTCATACATGCGGCTGGTATCACCAAAATACCCATCCTTGATGACGGTCACATCGATGTTGAGGATGTCGCCCTTCTTCAACACCTTCTCTCCAGGGATGCCGTGGCAGACCTGGTGATTGACCGAGGTGCAGATCGACTTGGGAAAGCCGTGGTAGCCGAGGGTGGCAGGGATGCTGCCCTGCACGTTGACCATGTAGTCATGCGCCAGGCGATCCAGCTCGCCGGTCGTGATCCCCGGGACGACGTAAGGCGTGAGATAGTCCAGCACTTCCGCCGCCAGACGGCCAGCGAAGCGCATTTTTTCAATGTCTTCCGGGGTTTTGATGACAATGCCCATGCGATGATTCTTGTTTGAGCGCCTTGGCAGGCCTTCGATCCCAAAGGCCGCATTCTACTTCATCCGGGCATGCGCTTGACTTCGCCCGGACCGGAAACCATCATTCTCTGCCTTCGGAAGCGTGGCCGAGCGGTTTAAGGCAGCGGTCTTGAAAACCGCCGAGTCGAAAGGCTCCGTGAGTTCGAATCTCACCGCTTCCGCCAATCATTCGAAGCGATGTGCGCGCCATATCAACCTTTCAAGCTCAACGTGGTCGCATCCCCCGCCCGCATCGTGCGGGTATCCGGTACCACCCAGCAACCTTCATCATCTTCGATCAGCCGCATGACCATGCCGTAGGCCCGTTGCAAGGTTGCCGGGGTGATCACCTCGGAAACTGAACCGGAGCACCATCCCCCCATGCCATCCAGAAGGAGGACATGGGTGCAGAAGCGCAGGGCAAGGTTTGGGTCGTGCAGGCTCATCACGATGGCGCGTCCGTTGTCAGAAAGGCCACGAAGCTTGAGCATCATGCACCACTGCCATGGCAGGTCGAGGTGGTTGAGGGGCTCGTCCAGCAACAACAGGAGGGGATCCTGGGTGAGCAGGGTCGCCAGTGCGAGGCGTCGGTGTTCGCCGCCGGAGAGGCTGTGCACCGCGCGCCGCTCGAAACCCGCAAGGCCGCAATCATGCAGGGCCTTGAGCGCGATGCGCTCGTCTTCGATGCCCTCGCTGGCCCAGCGTCCAAGGTGGGGGTGCCGTCCGACGAGCGCGGCTTCCAGCACGGTTTCCTCGAAACCTTGGCTCACATCCTGGGTTAGCAGGCCAAGGCGTTGTGCCCGCTCGCGGGCACGCCACTTGGCGAGAGGATGCCCCAGAAGCCGAATGCTTCCCGCCTCGACTGGTCGAAGACCAGCCAAGGTGTGCAGCAGCGTCGTCTTGCCTGCCCCATTGCGGCCAAGCAGGGCCCAGCATTCGCCCACCTTCACCTCCATGTCCAGGTCATCGATCAGGCGACGTCGCCCCTGCGACAAGCGAAGATGTTCGACCGTGAGCAGGACGCCACTCATCGTCTGCCCTCGCGGCGAAGTAGGGCAAGGAACAGCGGCGCGCCGATCAGGGTGAGCAGGGCCCCGGTGGGAAGTTGCTGCGGGGCGATGAGGGTACGCGCCAGAAGGTCGGCCAGCATGACCAGGCTGCCACCGAGTAGGATCGCGCCAGGCAGGGCGAGGCGGTGGTCTGCACCCACCAGCAGGCGGGCAAGATGCGGGGCAAGCAGACCGACGAAGCCGATGCTTCCAGCGGTGATGACGGCCAGCGCAGTCGCCACGGCAGCGATCAGGTAGGCGCCCCAGCGCAGCCACGGCACGGCTACACCAAGCGCGAGGGCGCTGGCCTCGCCACGGGTGAGGATGTTCAGGTCGCGCCCCCAGGGAAAGATGAGCAGGATCAAGGCAAGCAGACCGATCAGGGCGAACCAGGGGGCAGGGGCGCTGGCAAGATCGCCCATCAGCCAGAATACCATCCCACGCAGGGCGGTCTCTGGGGCCAGGGCCAGCAACAGGGTGATCAGCGCACCCAGCGCGGCGGCCAGCACTACACCGGTCAGGAGCAGACGATGTCGGGTCCAGGCCCCCTCACCGTGGGCCAGGGCGATGACTCCAAGCAGGGTGGCCAGGGCGCCGAGCACGGAAAAGAAGTGTTGCAGCCCAAGGGGTAGACCGAACAGGATGGCCAGCAGAGCGCCGGTTGCCGCCCCGCTGGAGATGCCGAGGATGTAAGGGTCAGCCAACGGGTTGCGAGTGAGAACCTGGATCAGCGCACCGGCAAGGCCGAGTAGTCCACCCACAGCGAAGGCCGCCAGTACGCGCGGCAGGCGCAACTCGAGAAGGATGGCCTGGGTGAGCGGTTCTTGCCCGCGGCCAGGCCAGAGCGTCCCGCCGCTACCGAACACCAGGTTGGCGAGCAGCATTCCCCCTGCCGCCAAGGCCAGCAGGACGAGCCCAAAAATACGCCAGCGCAAGCAATTCATGGCTGCGCCTGCCGATGCCGGTCGGCCGCCGCGCACAAAGCCAGGATGCCCTCGATCAGGCGAGGCCCTGGGCGTATCAGCACATCCGGCGGCAGGATGATCAGGGCGTCATGCTGCACCGCGGGCAGGTCTTTCCAACGCCGCCAGCGATCAAAATCGCGCGCGGGCGCGGAGGTGATCAGCAGCTCCGGGCGGGCACGCAACACGGCCTCCTCACTCCAGGTCGGTGTCTTTCCCATCGCGGACCCGACGATGTTGCGAATGCCGCAACGGGCCATGGCCTGGCCAATGAAATGCGCATCGCTGACGGTGATGAGCGGCCTGGACCAGATCTCATAGAAGCCGCTCAGCTTGCGCGCCTGCGCGTGCTGCGCGGTGAGCGCATCCAGCTCCCGCTCGAAGGTCGTGGCGGCCTGTTCGGCCGCTGACACCTGCCCGGTCAGCTGGCCAAGGGCTCGTAGCTCGCGCGGAATGTCTTCGAGGGCCTGCCCGCGTGTAAGTAGAACCTTCAACCCAAGGCCGCGCAGGCGTTCGAGCAGGGCGGGCGCGATACCACTCTTCCAGGCCACCACCAGATCGGGATGCAAGAGCATGAGCCGCTCAAAGTCCGGGCTGTGGTAGGGGCCAATGGAAGGCAAGCCGCGCGCCGCAGGAGGGTGGTCGCTGTATTCGACCACTCCCACCGGGGTCACGCCGATGGCAAACAGCATCTCGGTCAGGTGTGGAGCCAGGCTCACCACACGCCGGGCAGGTTGATCGAGGCAGAAGGGTGTGTCATCAGCCGCAGGGACGCATACAGGCTGGGCCGCGGCCGACCCCATGAGTAGCCCAAGGACGAGCGCAAGCCACACCCTCATGCCAGTGCCCATCGGCAGGCTCGCATCAGCAGTGAAGACTCGCTCACCTCCGTGCCCCACCACCAATCCAGCATGATGGCAACCAATATCGTCAACAGGGGCATGCAAACACCTTCAATCGTCGTTAAAGGTCGATGCCTGCCTGGGCCTTGATGCCAGCCCGGTAAGCATGTTTCACATCCCTCATCTCAGTGACGGTGTCCGCAAGCTCGATCAATGCCTTGGATGCCCCCCGCCCCGTGACCACCACATGCTGCATCGGGGGGCGGCGGGTCAGGGTCTCCAGCACCCTGTCGCTGTCCAGATAGCCGTAGCTCAAAAGGTAGGTCAGTTCATCGAGGACAACGAGCTGGTAGGAGGGATCGGCCAGCATCCGTTCGGCGATGGCCCAGCCACGTTCCGCCGTGGCGATATCGCGGGCACGGTCCTGGGTATCCCAGGTAAAGCCTTCACCCAGCACATGCCATGCACACCCGGGTTGCCGACCGAGGAAGGCCTCTTCGCCGGTATCCGTACGTGCTTTGATGAACTGGCACACCCCCACCTTCATGTCATGCCCCAGTGCGCGTGCCACCATGCCGAAGGCCGAAGACGATTTACCCTTGCCGTTGCCGGTGAGGACCAGCAGCAGCCCCTTCTCCTGATGGGCCCGCGCGATGGTGGCATCAATGATGGCCTTCTTGCGCGCCATGCGTGCCTTGTGACGGGCATCGCGGTCGTGTTCGTTCATGCCAATCTCCGGAAAAAACCGGCAGGACTGGGGCAGAAGGCTCAACGGCTGGCCGGTTGGTAGCGCAGGGTGATGAGGAAGGCCCTGCCGGGCTGGTTGTACAGGTAGGCCGTCTCGTAATCCGCGTCGAACAAATTGCTGACCTTGGCTTGCAGGCGCCAATCGCGCTGCAGACGGTATTCGGCGCGTACATCCAAGGTGGCGTAGGGATCGAGCTCCACCGTGTTGGCCAGGTCATCGTAACGCTTGCCCGCGGCATACAGCCGACCGCCGAAAGACCAGACGCCAAGGCTGCGGTCCACGTCCACGCTCAGGCTCTGCTTGGCCCGACGGGGAAGGGTTTTGCCGGTGTTGCGGTCCTCCGGGTCGAGCAAGGTGAGTGCAGTGTCGATATTGAAGCCGCCGAGGCGCCCGCTCAAGTGGCCTTCAAGGCCACGGATGCGTGCCTCGTCGATGTTTTCGGTGGAGAAGGTGACGACGTTATAGACGATGAGATCCTCCACCGTGGTCTGGAAGGCTTGCACGCCCCAGCGGACCGTACCGAGCTTGCCTTGCAGCCCCATCTCGATCGTGCGTGAGCTTTCCGGCTTAAGCTGGGCATTGCCATAATCTGGGAAGTAGAGTTCATTGAAGGTTGGTGCCTTGAAGGCCGTGCCGAAACCTGCCATCAGGCGCAGGTCTGGGGAGAGCAGATAACCCCATGCGAGGTTACCGGTGTTCTTGGTGCCAAACTGTTCGTTGTCGTCATGACGCAGGGCGGCCTGCACGTCGTGCGCGCCAAGGCCTGCCTGATACTGGGCAAAGACGCCGGTGTTTTCGCGCGAGGTGACAGCATAGCGCTGATCCCCCGGCATCCAGCTTGCAAGGTCGTTGCTGTCCACCTTGTCGCGCTGCCAGTCGAGGCCGAGGGTGAGAAGCTGGTCCTTGCCGAGGCCAATGTCGTTTTGCCAGCTTGCACTCTCCCGTTTTGTGTCGAAAGTCGAGCGGTAGACGCCGTTCTTGAAGTTGTCGGACAGATCCTTGCTTTGACCAAGCTGGAAGCTCATCCGCCAGTTTTGCAGGGCGATGAGGTTGAGTTTCCCGCCGAGGACCTCGGTTGTGGTCTCGGCCTCGTTCTGGATGGAGCCGTCGAAGAAGCTCTTACCTTGGCTTTGCAGGGCAAAGGCCTCCATGCTGTGGCCCTGGCCCAAGCGGGTGCCCAAGCGCAGGTTGGCGGCCTGCTCCCTGTAGCCGTCGCGATCGGGCTCGATGGTGTAGCAGCCCGCTCCATTGGGAAAGGGTTTGCCGTTGCAGGCATTGAAACCGTCCATGCTCAAGCCGCTGATGCCAACGTTGAACCAGCCATCCTTGCCACCTCCGGAGAGACTGGCGCTGCCTTTGTAGGTCGTGTCGCTGCCTGCGGACGCACTGAAGGAAGGTCTCAGGCTGCCTCCGCCCTTGCGGGTGAAGATCTGGATCACCCCGCCGATCGCCTCGGAGCCGTACAGACTGGAGCGCGGGCCACGAACCACTTCGATGCGTTCGATCAACTCTATGGGTATATTTTCGAAGGGTGTGGTACCGGTGGTGGCAGAGCCAATCTTGACTCCATCGACCAGCACCAGGACGTGATCGGATTCAGTGCCACGCAGGAATACGGACGTCTGCTTGCCCGCGCCACCTGTATTGGCAATGGACACCCCAGGCACGCTCTGAAGGGCTTCAGCGACACTTGTCGCTTGGGTACGCTCGATGTCCTCGCGGGTGATGAGGATCACCGGGGCGAGTGTTGCATCCGCCGTCTGCACGGTGCGCGTGGCGGTGACGATGACATCATCCAAGGCATCGGTGGCGAAGGAGAGCGAAGGGGTAAGCACGGCTGCCATGGCCGTGGCGAGGGTGATTTTATTCATGGTCAGGTCTCCAAAGGCGAGCACACCCGCACGCCAGGTGAAGCGGGGTTCCGGGCCGGTCTCCGGGCTTGCGCATGAGGCAGCGTCGCCTTCCCATCCCGCCTAGAAGGACAGTGGCCATGATGACGCGCCGTTTGGACGCTTACCGTTGCGGGGGCAGCACAGGTCTTGCACCTGTTTCCCGTTTAACCCTTGGCCACAATGGCGCAGGGCACCCGAAACATGCATTTGCCCGCGACTGTATGCGGACAGGGCGCGGATTGTAGTGGATCGGAACGAAAAAGAAAAAGGCCCGGGGGATATTCCGGGCCCTTCGGCGCTGGGAGTTGTTGCCTGTGGCAGCGATCGCGACGGTACGCCGCCCCCCACAGGATCATCAGTGCAGGGTGTGCGGATCCGCCTGCTGGATGCCACTGATCAACCAGTCGCCCTGAGCGGTGTCAGCGGCGTGCTGGACATGCCAGATCTCGGCAAAGTCTTCTGGCAGTCCCTGATCCTCGCGCACACGCCCTTGGAAAAGCACGGAGGCAGTGATTTTGTCTCCTTCGCGGACCAGGTCGAGCAGCTGGGCATCCAGACTCATCACATCGGTGCTGTTATGCGCATCGCCGATCTTGGCACGCTGGGCACGGAGTTCTTCGAACATGGCTGGGGTGAAGTACTCGCGCACCTTTTCCATGTCGTTCGCATCCCAGGCCATCTGCAGGGTCAGGAAGTGTTTGCGGGCGCTTTGCAGGAAACCCTGCTCATCGAACCAGACCGGGGCATCCGGCAGCGGGGTATGGCTACGGTCGAACCCCATGCCAGAGGCAGGAATACGCTCCATCGTTTGCTGGGCTTGGTCATACGGTGCACCGCCTGCAGCAGCGTATTGATAGCCCTCGGGCTGCTGGGCCTGGGCAGCCTTGGCGCGCAGCATGCGGATGACCATGAAGATACCCAAGGCGAGCAGGGCGATCAGCACGATGTCCATGACCTGGATGCCTTCGAAGGCGCCGCCGAAGAATAGGGCGGCGAGCAGGCCGCCGGCAGCGAGGCCGGCGAGGGGACCCATCCACTTGCTGGCGCCACTGGCTGCGGTGGTCGCTCCCGCGGCGGCTGCACCGCCGGTTGCCGCAGTGTTGGCGGTGGCGCTGGTCGGTGCCTTCGGCGGGGTGGCCTCACGGGCAAAACCTTGCTTCTGCTGGCCCATGTCTTGGCCTGTGCCAAGACGCTTGGCTTCGACCGGTTGCAGGGACAGGCCGAGGCCGATGATCAGGGCGGTGAGGAAGGGGAAGATCTTCTTCAGCATCATGGGTCTTTCCTATGGTTTGGTTGAGTCAGCGCGTGTAAGGCACACAGCCATATGACCGTGGAGCGAACTCTTAGAACCGGCCGCCGGTCTGCTGGATGTAGCTCGTCATCTGCGTGCATTGTGTATTCATGCGACGGATGATCTCGCGGATGCTGCGAATGATGGCGCGCATCACGTGATAGACCATGAACGGATGGTCCTGGATCAGCCGCTCGAGGCTCTCGCGGTGCAGACTGAGCACGGTGACATCACCTACAGCGCGCAGGGTGGCACTGTGCGGCTTGCCATCGAGGAAGCCGGATTCCCCGGCGAGGTCGCCCGGGCCGAGGATGTGCAGGGTGTCGGCATAGCCACGTCCCGTGTCCTTGTTGACCGACAAGCGGCCGTCGATCACGACGAACAGTTCGTGATGGGATTCGCCTTCACGGAACAGGGTCTCGCCGCTTGGAACATGGCGCACCTCGCACACCTGTGCGAGGACCTCGCACTCCATGTCGGTCAGTTCCGCGCCAAGAAGGGTATTGCGGATGTCTTGGCCTGTGATGGGGGACTGCATAGACTGACCTCAGTAATGTCTTGATTTGGCATCCTTGCCGCGATGCTTGCAGATGCCGATCCTGCGCGGCAAACCTGGTCTTGACTTGCTTTACGAGCCTGACTTGGCCGAAGTCTCGGCAGGCTTGCCTTCGGACTTGTCTTTGGATTCGTCTTCGGACTTGTCGGCCGAGGCGAGCTTGATCTCCACCTTGGCCTGCGCGCGGGCATCCTTGACGAACTGTTCAACCGCCTTCTGACGCAGCATGTTGGTCAGCTGTGGTTTGACGGCCTCGAAGGGGGGCGGCGGAACCTGACGCTTGTCTTCGAGCTTGATGATGTGCCAGCCGAACTGGGTCTTGACCGGTGCGCTACTCATCTTGCCTGGCTCAAGCTCGGTCACGGCCAGGGCGAATTCCGGCACCATCATGCTCGCCTCGAACCAGCCAAGATCCCCCCCCTGATCCTTGGATCCCGGGTCAGTGGAATGCTCCTTCGCAAGCTGGGTGAAATCCGCACCATTGGTTAGTTTGGCCAACAGCTCCTTGGCCTTCGCCTCGTCCTCGACCAGGATGTGGGCAGCCTTGTACTCCTCCCTTTTGGGCATCTTAGCGACGACTTCGTCGTATTCGGCCTTCAGCTCGGCATCGGTGAAGGTCTTGGTCTCGAGCATCTTGCGCACCAGGTGGTTGGCAAGGATGCTCTCGCGGGCACGTTCCAGTTCGGCCTTGATCGCAGCCTCTTTGTCCAACCCTTCCTTGCGGGCCTTCTGCGCCAGCAGCTTCAGCTCGATCAGTTGTTCGACGATCTGCTCATCGTTGTCGTGTCCTGGCATCTGGGCCTTCACACTTTCGAGGTCCTGGCGGGTGATCTTTTCGCCATTGACCACAGCCACGGTGTCTTGGCTGGTAGCAGCCTTCGTAGCGGACGCGGACTGCTCTTCACCGCAGCCTGCGAGCATGAGCGCGGCGGCCGTGGCGATAAGAATGGGCTTTTTAATCAAAAACATAGTGAACATTCCTTATTTTTAGGATGAGGAGGGGAAGACTTGCAGCCAGGGATGCACATGCACTTCTCGGTACACCCCGGCCTGCACATAGGGGTCTGTTTCAGCCCAGGCCTTGGCGTCCTGGAGTGAGTCGAATTCGGCGACGATCAGGCTGCCCACGAAACCCAGCGGTCCTGGCTCGCGGGTATCCAGTGCGGGCAATGGACCGGCGAGCATCAGCCGTCCATCATCCTGTAAGGCTTTCAAACGTTCAAGATGGGCTGGACGGGCAGTCTTGCGCTTGTCCAGACTGCCTTCGGCGTCGATGCCATAGATCATGTACCACATGGCGATGGCTTTATCCTTTGTCGGCAGGCGGCTCGGGCAGGGCCTCGGCATGTTTTGCGAGCCACAACCCCTGGCCGATCATGAACACAAAGGTCAGGCCCAAAAGGCCGAACAGCTTGAAGTTGACCCAATCCTCTTCGGAGAAACGATAGGCCACGTACAGGTTGAGTACGGCCAGGCTCAGGAAGAAGATCACCCACGCCGCATTGACCTGCCGCCAGGCCTTGTCTGGCGCGGCCAACATGCCGCCCATCATGTGCTGAACCAGCGGCTTGCGACCGATGAAGTGACTGCCAAGGAAGGCCATGGCGAACAACAGATAGAGGATGGTCGGTTTCCACATGATGAACAATGGATTCTGCAGCCACAACGTCGCCCCGCCGAACACCACGATCAGGCCGAAGGAGACAAGGTGCATGGGCTCAAGGCGGCGACTGTGCCACCATATGAACCCCATCTGCAGGAGGGTCGCGGCGATGGCCACGACGGTGGCCACAAAGATGTCCGCCATTTTGTAGGCCACAAAGAACAGCAGGATCGGCAGGAAATCGAAAAAGAGTTTCATCGATGCATCGACTCCGAAGCTACGTTATCGTAACCGTTTATCCAGGCGCGGTCATGGGTCGCGCGAATTTCCACAGCATTGTAGGACTGTATCGATGGCGCGCATCCTTGCTCTGCACCCACAAAACCCGCAGGCTCGCCTGCTCGACCAGGCCGTCGAGGCCTTGCGCAGCGGGGAAGTGATCGCCCTGCCGACCGACTCCGGCTATGCCCTCGGTTGCGGCTTGGGGGACAAGGCGGCGATCGAGCGAATGCGTGCGATCCGTGGGCTTGGGGAGAAACACCACTTCACCTTGATGTGCCGTAACTTGTCGGATATTGCCACCTATGCGCGTGTTGGCAATGTCGAATACCGTTTTCTCAAACACTACACGCCTGGGCCCTATACCTTCATCCTGCAGGCTACCCACGAGGTGCCGCGTCGGCTACAGCACCCCAAGCGCAAGACCGTCGGCTTGCGCGTGCCTGAGCACCCGCTAAGTCAGGCCCTGCTTACGGCCCTGGACGAACCGATCCTGAGCACCAGCCTGATCCTGCCGGAGGCCTTGGAACCACTGTGTGATCCGCATGAGATTAACCATTGTATCGGTCACCGGATCGAGTTGATCCTGGATGTCGGCTTCTGCGCCGACCAACCGACCACGGTCATCGATCTCTCCAACGGCGTTCCCAGACTGATCCGTCGCGGACGTGGCGAGGTGCCAGTCGGTGTGGAGGAGGGGGAGTGATGGAACTGAATCTCATCCAGAAATTGACCGTCTGGATCCTGCCAACCCTGTTTGCCATTACGGTGCACGAGGCCGCGCACGGCTATGTCGCGCGCTTTTTTGGCGATGACACCGCCGCACGCCTAGGGAGGCTCTCGCTCAATCCCCTGCGCCACATCGACCCGATCGGTACGGTGCTCCTGCCGATCGTCACCTTTTTCCTCTCCGGCTTCATCTTCGGCTGGGCCCGACCAGTCCCGGTGGATGCCGACAAGCTGCACAACCCGCGCCGCGACATGGCTTGGGTATCGCTGGCCGGGCCGGGGTCGAATCTCGCCATGGCCATCTTCTGGGGGCTGATGATGCTCCTCGCCCAATACCTTGCCGACCAGGGCCTTGGGGCGGTGGCCGTGCCGCTGGCGCTGATGGGGCAGGCTGGGGTGTTCATCAACCTGTTGTTGATGCTGCTCAACCTGGTCCCCATCCCGCCGCTGGATGGTGGGCGCATCCTGATCAGTCTGCTGCCACCGCCGCTTGGCGCCCAACTTGCGCGCATCGAGCCCTTCGGCCTGCTGATCCTGATCCTGCTATTGGTGACAGGGGTGCTGTGGACCTTTCTCGGCCCACTGCTTCATACCATGAACGCATGGATCACTGGACTTTTCCTGCCGTGACGATGGACGCCGCGCTTCAATCCGAATACGTCGCCCGGATCGGTGATCAGCACATCCTCGAATTTCCGCAGGACCTCTATATCCCACCGGATGCCCTCGCGCTCATTCTCGAGTCCTTCGAGGGGCCGCTCGACTTGCTGTTATACCTGATCCGCAAGCAGAACCTCGACATCCTCGACATTCCCATCGCCGAGGTCACGCGCCAGTACATGGACTACATCGAACTGATGCAAGGCATGCAGCTTCAACTCGCTGCCGACTACTTGGTCATGGCCGCGTGGCTTGCGGAGATCAAGTCGCGCATGCTGTTACCGCGTCCGCCGCAGGCGGAGGGCCACGATGACGAGGACCCGCGCCTGGCCTTGGTCCGCCGTCTGCAGGAGTATGAGCTGCTGCGCCAGGCCGCCGAGCGCCTGGATGCCCTGCCGCGCGTGGGGCGCGACGTGTTCCCGCTCTCGGTCCAGCCGCCCGTCATTGAACGTAGGCAATCGCCGCCCATGGTTTCTTTGGATGAACTGCTCGAGGCGCTGCGCACCGTGTTGCAACGTGCCGCGCTGATCGAGCACCATCACATCCAGCGCGAGGCCATCAGCGTGCGTGAACGCATGAGCCTGATCCTGCTGCGGGTGACAGCAGGGGCGGTGTGTCTGCTCGATCTTCTGGCGCCGGAAGAGGGGCGCCGTGGCGTGGTGGTCAGCTTCCTCGCCCTGCTGGAGTTGCTCAAGGACGGACAGATCGAGATCGAGCGGAATGCAGAAGGTTTGTTTCTTATCCGTGCGCAGGCCGAAGCATGTTGACTCCCCTGCAGCAAATTCTCGAAGCGGTGCTGCTTGCTGCCGCTGAGCCACTAAGCCGCGCCCGACTCAAAGAGATCATGGGTGAGGAGGTAGATGCCGCGACCCTGGATCAGGCACTCCGTGGTCTTGCCGCGAGCTATGCCGAGCGGGGCTTCGAGCTGGTCGAGGTGGCCAGCGGCCTGCGCCTGCAGGCGCGCGCATGCTTCGCCCCGTGGATCGCCCGCCTCGCCCCCGAGCGACCCGTGCGCTACTCCCGCGCCATGCTCGAGACCCTCGCTCTCATCGCCTGGAAGCAGCCGGTCACCCGGGCGGAGATCGAGGCCGTGCGCGGGGTGTCGATCAACCCGAACATCCTCCGCACCCTGCAGGAACGCAGCTGGATCACCGTGGTCGGCAAGAAGGAGGCTCCCGGCCGCCCAGACCTGTTTGGCACCACCCGTCAGTTCCTCGACGACTTCAATCTCTCCAGCATGGAGGAACTGGCCCGACGGGTTTTTCCGGAGCCCGATGCGACCGGGCAGGCAACGCAGGACAAATCGTCCTTGTAACCACCTCCATGTGCATCCCAAACAAGAAAAGGTAATATTCATCGCATACTCTGCGTATCCATAATCTTGCAATAAGGAATAAGGGATAAAGGACATGGCACTGCACCCCCTGGCCGGTCAGCCCGCCCCGCGTGAACTGCTGATCAACGTCCCGGAACTGGTTTCCGCCTATTACACCCACCGCCCAAACCCCGACGACCTCACCCAGTGGGTCGCCTTTGGCACCTCCGGTCACCGTGGCTCCAGTCTCAAGCGGACCTTCAACGAGGATCACATTCTCGCTATCTGCCAGGCCATCGCCGAATACCGCAAGGACAACGACATCACCGGCCCGTTGTTCATTGGCCTGGATTCGCATGCCCTCTCCACCCCGGCCTTCTATACCGCCATCGAGGTGTTCGCTGCCAACGGCATCGCACTGCGCATCCCGGCCGGTGAGCCGCTGGTACCCACCCCGGTCATCTCGCATGCCATCCTTACCTACAACAAGGGGCGCAAGGCACACCTGGCCGATGGCGTGGTCATTACCCCCTCACACAATCCGCCCGCGGACGGTGGCTTCAAGTACAACCCGCCCAACGGCGGTCCGGCCGACACCGACGTCACCCGCCTGATCCAGGCGCGCGCCAATGAACTGCTGAATGCTGACCTCAAGGACGTCAAGCGCATGCCGCTCGCGTCCGCCCTGCGCCTTGACACCACGGTGAAGCACGACTTCATCCGCCCGTTCGTGGATGACCTGCGCAACGTGGTCGACATGGACGCCATCAAGTCCGCCGGCCTGCGCATCGGCGTCGACCCGATGGGTGGGGCAGGGCTGCCGTACTGGGAGCCGATCGCCGAGACCTATGGCCTGAACCTCGACGTGGTCAATCAGGACATCGATCCACGCTTTGCCTTCATGTGCGTGGACCACGATGGCAAGATCCGCATGGACTGCTCCTCGCCTTACGCCATGGCAGGGCTCATCAAGCTCAAGGATCGCTACGACATCGCCTTCGGCAACGACCCGGACGCCGATCGCCATGGCATTGTCACCCCGAGCAGCGGGTTGATGAATCCCAACCACTACCTCGCCGTGGCCATCGACTACCTGTTCCGCAACCGTCCGCAGTGGACGGCGAATGCCTACATCGGCAAGACCCTGGTCTCCAGTTCCATGATCGACCGCGTGGCGCACGACCTGCACCGTGGCCTGCGCGAGGTGCCGGTCGGCTTCAAGTGGTTCGTGGACGGCCTGGTGCAGGGCCACTGCGGCTTCGGCGGCGAGGAGTCCGCCGGGGCCTCCTTCCTGCGTATGGACGGCACTGCCTGGAGCACCGACAAGGACGGTATCATCCTCAACCTGCTTGCTGCCGAGATCACCGCCAAGACCGGTCGCGACCCGGGCGAGTACTACAAGAAGCTCACTGAGCGCCACGGCAACCCCGTCTACGCCCGCATCGACGCCGCCGCCAACCGCGAGCAGAAGCAGATCCTCGCCAAGCTCAGCCCCGAGCAGGTCACGGCCGAAACCCTGGCCGGCGAGAAGATCATCGCCAAGCTCACCCGCGCCCCCGGCAACAACGCCGAGATCGGCGGGCTGAAGGTCGTCACCGAAAACGGCTGGTTCGCCGCCCGCCCCTCGGGCACCGAGGACGTCTACAAGATCTACGCGGAGAGCTTCAAGGGAGCAGAACACCTCAAGCAGATCCAGGAGGAGGCCCAGGCGATCGTGGCAGCGGCGTTTGCCGCGGCAAGAAAATACGGAATCTAGCTATGCAAAAACGCTTGTTCGGACTTTGGTTGGCCACTTGGTTGTTGACTGGTTGCGGCGGTGGAGCTGGCAGCGCTGGCGGCGATGCATCGTCCGGAGGGGGGGAAGCTTCTGTTCAAACGCCTCCTGTCGTGGTTCCCCCTGCACCCAAGGTATGCCTGGCAAGCTTTCTGGGGGAACAGCGCTTGCTGATCGGTGGGCAGATGAAGGATGACACAGCGCAGGCGGCGCCGTTTGACCTGCGTTACACCTATGTGACCGGCGGTCTACCAGTCTCCACGCTTTGCCAGCAGGACTGTCAAGCCCACTCCCAATGTGGACAGTGGTGGGGCTGCTGGCAGGACCCCTCGCTGCCTCCGGGGCAGTCTATCCGTGATTTTCTAGCGAAGTCCCAGCAAATCACCGCGTGGCAGGGACGGCCCTTGCGTCAGCGCCCCTGGTTGACCTATTACCAGTGGTTTTATGCTGCCGGTTCCGTAGAAGGGGCCGCCGAGGTGCGGGCGCTTAACGATGCACAGCGTCTGCGCGAGTACCTGGATGATTGGCGTTTTTTGTTGCGCACAGTGGGCGCTACGCCGGTCGTTCTGCATATCGAACCCGACCTATGGGGTTTTGTCCGTGATCAGAATGCCGATCCGCACCAACTCCCCGCACCTGTCCGCCAGGCCGGAGGGACGGATTGTCAGGATCAGGAGAACAGTGTCGCGGGCCTTGCGCGCTGCATGTTGAAGATGGCACGGACCTATGCCCCCAACGCGACCCTGGCCATGCACGCCTCGCCCTGGTATTACCACATATCCGGCGATGCGCCCGCCTTGGCGCAATTCATGACCCGACTGGATGGCGGGCAAGCGGATCTATGGGTGACCGACCCATCAGACCGCGATGCCGGCTATTACCTGGCTACCGGAATGAATCGCGACTGGAACATCTGGGATGAGAACAAGGCGCGGATGTACCTGAACTGGAGTGCCCAGTTATACGCCGCAAGCGGCAAACCCATGGCCCTCTGGCAACTTCCCTTAGGCAATACGCGGCAAAACAACACCCGCAACCACTGGCAGGACAACCGGGTGGAGTGGCTGTTTGCCCATACCCAGGACGTGGTCCGGGCGGGCATTGGCGCTCTGCTCTTTGGTGCAGGGCAACCGGATCAGACCTTGCCTGAGACCGATGGCGGCCTATTCGTCCAGTCGACGATCGCGCTCTGGCAGAGGGGAGGGCAGCCGCTGTGTCCTTGAAGCGGGGCAATCTGTTCGCCTAGGCCGGAGCCCCGGAAGGGGAGCGCTGCGAGATCCTGCTGCGGCCTAAGAAGTTGGTCATCGCGCAGATCATGCTCGGTGTTCGATCGTTGCTTTATGCAACGATGTCGGCCGCCGCCTGCTGCACCATCCAGACGATCCGTCCGGCACATTCACCCTCCGGCCTTCCTTGGCGACCAAGACGAAAGGGGCGGGTTGGAGTTGACCACCAAGGGGGGCCATGAGGCGATGGGGGCGGA
>JBEVAM010000007.1:0-76463 GCA_051297135.1 Halothiobacillaceae bacterium | reverse complement strand
CAAGAACCTCGAAGTGCGGCTGACTCAGGCCATCCACCGTCAGACGATATGGGTGGTGCTCGCGATAGGCGGGGTCACGGGCCTGATCCGTTGGCTAGATGTGGTGTTGCAATAGATCATCCGTGTTCATGTCGGACGACGTTGCGTAAGTTGCGTCTTCGCTCAATCCTTGGGACCTTGGGACAAATGCACGAAGCGCCGCATCATGAAGCATGATCAATGGCTTATGATCAAGGCCTGCGCGTTTGAACACGGATTCAGGAGCAAGTCTTCGTTTCTGAATCGTCTCCCCCATCATCGCTCCGTCATCAAAGCTCCATGCGAAGGTAACACGCTCGTGGCGCAATGAGCCCGAACTCATCCTCGGCGGCGCCCCATGCTGAACTACCGGAGTGTATTCGTTTCCGACCTCCATCTTGGCACCCGCGATGCCAAGGTGGATTACTTGTTCGACTTCCTCACCCATGTGCGCTGCGAGCGCCTCTACCTCGTCGGCGACGTCCTCGATATGTGGCGTCTGCGTTCGGGCGGTTGGCGCTGGCCACGTCTCAAGCACGACTTGATCCAGTTGTTGTTGCGGCGTGTACAGGAGGGTGTGGAGATCATCTACGTGCCGGGCAACCACGATGAGGCCGTGCGCCTGCTCGGGGCAGGCGAAGCCTTCGGTATACGCATCTTGCCGGAAGCGATTCATGAAGGGGCCGACGGCCGACGCTGGCTAGTCGTGCACGGCGATGGGTTCGATGCGGTGTTGCACTGCGATCCACTCATGCGTTGGGTAGGGGACGTCGGCTACGAGGTGCTGATGCGCTTCGCGCGGCTCATCCACATCATGCGCCGCCTGTTGGGGCTGCCCTACTGGTCACTGGCCGCCCACGTGAAGGGACGGCTGAATAAGGCCATGCGCTATGTCGAACAGTTCGAGGAGGCCGCCCACGCCCACGCACGCGAGCGGGGCTTCGACGGCATCATCAGCGGCCATATCCATCACGCCTGTCTGCGCGAGTGGGACGGGGTGACCTATGCCAATTGTGGCGATTGGGTAGAGAATTGCACAGCCTTGGTCGAGGATGCGTCCGGGCGATTGCATCTCTTGCACTGGGCACGCGACCATCTGGAGCTCCTAGATGGGGTGCAAGACAGGGCGCAGGTGAAAGTCGCCTCGCCGCAGGTCGGGTGATCCCTACTTGAGCCCCATCTTCGCCAGCCGGTAGCGCAGCTGCCGCAGGGTAAGCCCCAACGCCTCGGCAGCACGGGTACGGTTCCAGCGGTGGACCTCCAGTGCTTGCAGGATGTCAGCCTCTTCGCCTTCCATCAGAGTGGGTGGCAGGCTGGACGAGGGCATGGGGGGAGCATTGGATCGGTCCGGTGCAGAAGGGAAGGAAAGATCCTCGGCATGGATGACCGAACCATCCCCGAGCGCGACCGCCCGTTCGAGTATATTCTCCAACTCGCGCACATTGCCCGGAAAGGCATACCCTCGTAGCCTCTGCAGCGCATCCTCGCCGAGTCGGCGCGGCGGCTGTCCATCGCGCTCGGCCAGGCGCAACAGGATCCTCTGGGCAAGGATTGGGATGTCCTCCGGGTGCTCGCGCAGGGCGGGAGCGTTGAGCTGGATGACGTTCAAGCGATAAAACAAGTCTTGACGGAACGTGCCCTCCGCGACGCGGCGGGCGAGGTCCTTGTGCGAGGCCGAAACGATGCGCACGTCCACCGCTTCCTCGCGCGTCGCCCCGACGGGACGCACCGCCCGCTCCTGCAGGGCACGCAGTAGCTTCACCTGCACCGGCAGTGGCAGGTCCGCCACCTCATCAAGAAACAGAGTGCCACCGCGGGCAGCCTGAAACAGACCCTGTTTGTCGCTTGTGGCCCCGGTAAAGCTGCCCTTGCGGTGGCCAAAGAGTTCGCTCTCCATCAGTTCCGCCGGAATCGCGCCACAATTGATCGGAACGAAGGGCCCGCCAGCGCGTGGGCCAAGGTCATGAATCAGGCGCGCGATCACCTCTTTGCCCGTGCCTGACTCGCCTTGAATAAAAACCGGGGCCTGACTGCGGGCGACCTTGGCAATCTGCGCCCGCAGCTGGCGCATCACCGGGGCCTCACCGATGAGGCGGTCGCTCCCCTCGGCTCCGGCAGGGCTTTCGGCCGCGCGAGAGGAGCCCGAAGGAAGGGCATGCGCTGTGGCAGCAGGTAAGGGAGGGAGACGGAGCGCAGTCTCCACCATCGCGCGCAAGCGTTCGAGATCCAACGGCTTGTTGACGAAATCAAAGGCACCAGCCTTGAGCGCGTCAATCGCGCTCTGCATGTCGCCGTGCGCAGTGATGACCGCAACGGGCAAACCAGGGTGATGCTTTTGAATGTGGCGGACCAGCATCAAACCGTCGCCATCCGGTAAACGCAAATCAGTCAGACAGACGTCGAAACTCTCCTGTTGCAAGGCGAATAATGCCTCATTGAAACTCCCAGCAGGACGGGACTGGATGCCCATGCGCTCGAGGCTCATGGCGAGCAAGGTAAGAATGTCCGGCTCGTCATCGACGATAAGTGCATGGGCCATGCTAGAGGACGATAGGCTAGTCACTCCCTGGACTCCAAGCGTGAAAAGCTAAGGCGAAAGCAGCTGCCACCATGCTCCGCGGCATGATAATAAAGACCAATCTGATTGGCCTCCGCCAGCTCCCGCGCCACGAACAGACCCAGACCGTGGCCCTGGGCACTGGTGGTGAAAAAAGGCTCAAACAGCCGCTCCCGTACCTCGGGCGCTACGCCCGGGCCACAGTCTACAACATCCAAAACCGGCAGGCGGCGTGGCCCGTGAAGGGTGAGTTCGATGCGCACGTAGGGCTCGCCGTCCGGGCCTCGTCCATGCTGGAGCGCATTGTCCAAAAGGATGGTCAGGATCTGCTCAAGGTGATCAGGATCGACGCGCACGCTCATATCGGCCTCGGCCGCAAGCTCGATCTTCGGTGCCTCGTGCTCATGCAACTGGCGGTAGTGGCGGAGAAGGTCCTCCAGCCACGGCTTGAGTTTCACCACTTCAGGTCGGGCGAGCTTGCGTCTGGAGGTGCTCAGCACGTTTTCGATGATGCGGTCGATGCGCACCACCTGTTTGCGGATGATCGAAAGCAACTGGCGCTCCTGCGCATCATGCATGCCCTCCTCGAGGAGTTGGCTGGCGTGGCCGATGGCGCTCAAAGGGTTGCGGATCTCATGCGCGATACTCGCCGTCAACCGTCCCAGTGCGGCCAGCTTGGCCTGCTGAAGCTGCTCCATGAGGCTTGCGTCGTCCTCGATGAACAGAGCGACGGGGCCACGGGGCGAGGTATCATCAAGAGGGATGATGCGCACCTGAAGGCGTGCAGGTTGCTCGATGCGGAAGGTGGCCAGCCTGTCCTCGGGCTGTTGGCGCCAGGCATGTAGCGCCTCCAGCAGTTTCGGATTGATCTCGGCCAGCGGTTTGCGTCGTTCGGCGGAATCCAACCATGGATTCCGCCCTGAGCATGGCACTCCATTTGCAGCGCTGTTCTCCCTCACATCAACCGTCGTCGTGCTCGGGTCTTCACCGTGCAACAGACGCAGGGCAGCTCGGTTGGCGTGGCGCGCGAAGTCGTCGCCATCCACGATCAGTACCCCCTCCTTGGTCCGCTCAAGAATCAACTGGTTGAGTTGTGTCTCGTTGGCGAGGTCAAGGCCACGCTGCTCGGCGAGCCGTTGGCTCGCCTCCAGACGGCGGGCAAGGGTGCGGGCGAGAATGGCCACCGAAAACAGGGTCATGCCAATCACGCCGGCATGCGTGAACAACATGTCGGCACGCCCATCGTTTCGTGCCTGCAGGCTGGTCAGAATGAGCAGCCAGACGCTGGCAAGGGCGGCGAAGGCCAGCGATTCGCGCCCGCCAAGCAACAAACCGGCATAGGCGACATGGACCACCATCAGGACATGGATATTTTCGTGGGCCGTGCCTTGGGATGCGCCGAGCAGGCCAAGGGCTAGGATGTCGATGGTCAAGCCCAGCTGCAAACGCAGGGTAAACCCCCCTAGGCGCAGCTCGTCCAGGGTCAGCAGCACAAAAGCAGCCAGCCCATAGGCCGCGGTGATGAGCATGAACGGATCGGCGCGCGGTAGCGTAAGAGGAGGCATCTCGCCTAAGAAGGCGTGAACGGCCATCAGCAGGGCAGCGAGGGTCAGGCGGTAGGCGTTGAAGAAACGCAGGGCGCGCCAGCTGGAGGAGGGGGTGCCTTGGCCCTTGCCGACGCTCGAGTCAATGTGCGCAGCCGTGCCCATCTTGGCTTTACGATCTTTTTGGCATCCACGTCCAAAGCCCGCTTTGCGGGTACGGACGACGACCCATCATCGGGGATGACGCTCCTGCCATCGGTGCACATGCTGGGCTGAACAGAAGGCCCTCCCGTTCAGCTGCACAGATTCCTGTTCAGGCAGCACCAGCCCACATTCGGCACAGCGCACGGTGCGGATGGGGGGGGCGGGCGACGCTTGCGGCGGGCTTGCGTCAGGGACGCGCCGCAGGCGTCCGCGGGCACGTCGCCGGCGATAGAACAGGATGGCACCGAGAATCAGGGCAAGCAGGATGATGTAGCGCATGAGCTTAATTTACCCCAGCTGATCGGCATTGTCCCCACCGTTCAATTCCATCAAAATGTCATTTTTCGTTGGAATCACACCTAAAAGGCGGAGTGCACGATGAATCTGCACGAATATCAGGCCAAGGCCTTGCTGCGTGAGGCAGGGGTGATGGTGCCCAAAGGGCGTGTGATCCGCGCCATCGAGGATGTGGATGCGGCACTTCAGGCTTTGGGCGAGGGGCCCTGGGTGATGAAGGTGCAGGTGCACGCCGGCGGGCGCGGCAAGGCGGGCGGGGTGCGTGTGGTGCACAGCCGCGATGAGGCCAAATCCTTTGCCGAAGGTTGGTTGGGGCGCCGCCTCGTGACCCCCCAGACCGGCGAGCGCGGCCTACCGGTCGAGATGCTCTATCTCGAACCCGCCACCCGCATCGCGCGCGAGCTCTACCTCAGCTTGATCATCGATCGCACCACCTCGAAGGTGACCATCATCGCCTCCGACGCCGGCGGCATGGACATCGAGGAGGTCGCAGCAAAGACCCCCGAGCGTATCCATGCCCTGGGCGTGCATCCCGCCGTCGGCCTGATGCCGTTTCATGCGCGCAGGCTTGCCTTTGCCCTCGGCCTCGAGGGCGCGCAGACCAAGGCCTTCGGCCAGATGCTCGAGGGGCTGTACATGGTCTTTATCCAGAGCGATGCGAGCATGCTCGAGGTCAACCCACTGGCGGTGATCGAGACCGGCGAACTGATCGCCCTGGACGCCAAATTCGTGCTCGATGACAACGCCGGCTTCCGTCAGGGTGCCATCGTTGAAATGCGCGACGAGACGCAGGAAGATCCACGCGAACGCGAGGCGATCAAGCACGGCCTCAACTACGTCACCCTCGATGGCGACATCGCCTGCATGGTGAACGGCGCGGGTCTTGCCATGGCGACCATGGACCTCATCCAGCTCGAGGGTGGCAGGCCGGCCAACTTCCTCGATGTGGGCGGCAGTGCCACGCCTGAGCGCGTGGCCGAGGCGTTCAAGCTGATCCTCTCGGATGACAAGGTGCGTGCCATTCTCATCAACATCTTTGGCGGCATCGTGCGCTGTGACCTGATCGCCGAAGGCATCCTGCAGGCGGTGCGCGAGGTCGACCTGCGCCTGCCCCTGGTGGTGCGTCTGGAGGGCACCAACGCCGAGCAGGGGCGCGCCCTACTGGCGCAATCCGGCCTAACCATCATGGCCGAGACCGACCTGACCCGTGCCGCACAGGCGGCTGTCCGTGCCGCCCAAGGGAAGCACTGAAATGGCCATCCTCATTGACAAAAACACCCGCGTCATTTGCCAAGGGTTCACCGGCAAACAAGGCACCTTCCATTCCGCGCAGGCCATCGCCTACGGCACTCGCATGGTTGGCGGCGTCACCCCGGGCAAGGGGGGCAGCACCCATCTGGGACTGCCCGTATTCGACACGGTGCACGATGCCGTGCGCCAGACCGGTGCAGAGGCGAGCATGATCTACGTGCCCGCCCCCTTTGCCGCGGATGCCATTCTGGAGGCCGCCGACGCCGGCATCCGTCTGATCGTCTGCATCACCGAGGGCATCCCCGTGCTGGATATGCTCAAGGTCAAAGCCGTACTGAAGGACTACCCGGATACCCGCCTGGTCGGCCCCAACTGCCCCGGTGTGATCACCCCAGGAAGTTGCAAGATCGGCATCATGCCAGGGTATATCCACAAGCCAGGGGTGATCGGCATCGTCTCCCGCTCCGGCACCCTGACCTATGAGGCGGTGCATCAGACCACCAGCGTGGGGCTCGGCCAGAGCACCTGCGTGGGCATTGGCGGTGATCCGATCCACGGCATGAGCTTCATCGACTGCTTGCGGCTGTTCGAGGCCGACCCCCAGACCGAAGGGATCATCATGGTGGGGGAGATTGGCGGCAGTGCCGAGGAAGAAGCCGCCGCATTCATCCGAGCGGAGGTCAGCAAGCCAGTGGTTGCCTACATCGCCGGGGCCACGGCCCCCAAGGGCAAACGCATGGGCCATGCCGGGGCGATCGTCGCGGGTGGGCAAGGGACCGCCGAGGCCAAGTTCGCCGCCCTCGAGGCCGCAGGCTGCCACATCGTCCGTTCACCGGCGCAGATGGGGGCCAGGATGGCCGAAGTATTGGGGCGTGGCTGATTGAGTAGGAAGCCCTTGGCGCGCAACGTGCGCATTGCCCTGGCCCAGATCAACCTGCTGGTGGGCGATGTCGATGGCAACGTGCGCAAGATCATCGAGTGGGCATCCCAGGCGGTCGAACGGTTCCAGGCCGACCTGATCGTTTTCCCCGAACTGGCCCTGACCGGCTACCCGCCAGAGGATCTGCTCAAGCGTGCCGACTTCATGGCCGCCTGTGAGGCAGCGGTGGAACGTCTGCGGCATGAGATCCCACACGGTATCACCGTGGTCCTGGGGCTGCCGGAATGGTGTGCCGGCCAATGCTACAACAGCGCCCTTGTCCTGCGCGATGGCACCATCCTCGCCCGTTACCGCAAGCAGTACTTGCCCAACGACGGGGTGTTCGATGAGCTGCGCTACTTTACCCCAGGCACCGAGCCGTGCGTTTTGACCCTCCAGGGCCATGGCGGCAAGCCGCTGAACCTTGGCCTGGCCATCTGCGAGGACATCTGGCATCCCGAGCCCCTTGCCCAGAGCAAGGCGGCCGGGGCACAACTCATTCTCAACCTCAACGCCTCCCCTTATCAGCACGACAAACCTGCCTTGCGCGAACAGATCCTGCGCGCACGCACAAGTGAGACCGGCCTTCCCATCGTCTACGTCAATCTGATCGGCGGGCAGGACGAACTGGTGTTCGATGGCGGCTCCATGGTCATGGACGCCTCCGGCAAAGTCATCCATCGCTTGCCCCTGTTCGAGGAGGCCCTTGGCTGCGTCGAGCTCAACGAAGAGGGTGTGCTCCGTCCTGCGGACGGCATCCACGCCGAACCGCTCGATGAGACCGCCGCCATCTACCGCGCCCTGGTCCTAGCCATCCGCGACTATGCCCACAAAAACGGCTTCAAAGGGGCTTTATTAGGGCTCTCCGGCGGCATCGACTCGGCCCTCACCCTGGCGCTTGCGGTCGATGCCCTAGGCGCCGATCAGGTCGAGGCGGTGATGATGCCCAGCCGCTACACCACCGACATCAGCCAGCTTGACGCCGCCGCGGAGGCCCATGCCCTGGGCGTGACCTACCACGTGGTGTCTATCGAGCCCTCGTTCACGGCCTTCCAGCAGATGCTCGCTCCCGTGCTGCACGGTCGGAGTCAAGGCACCGTCGACGAAAACCTCCAGGCCCGCTCGCGCGCTGTGGTGCTCATGGGCCTCTCCAACGCCACCGGCAAGCTTTTGCTCACCACCGGCAACAAGAGCGAGATGGCAGTCGGCTATGCCACTCTCTACGGCGACATGGCCGGCGGCTTCGCCCCGCTCAAAGACGTGCCGAAGATGTTGGTCTTCCGCCTGGCCCGTTACCGCAACACCCTTGCCCCCGTCATCCCCGAGCGGGTCATCACCCGCCCCCCTTCCGCCGAGCTGCGTCCAGACCAGAAAGACGAGGACAGCCTGCCACCCTATCCGGTGCTGGACGCCATCCTCGAGGCCTACATCGAGCGCATGGAAGGCATGCCCGAGATCGTCGCCCGCGGCTTCGATCAGGCTCTCGTTGCCCGCGTCATCCGCATGGTCGACCTTGCCGAATACAAGCGTCGTCAAGCCCCCCCGGGGGTCAAGATCACCTCCCGCGCCTTCGGCCGCGAGCGCCGCTTTCCGATCACCAACGGTTTCAGGCGCTGAGGGGCGATCCCCGTTTGCCTTGTCTGCCAAGCACATGCTGATCAGCGCCTCTCGCCCGGGGCAGGGATGCCCCCGTGTCCACGAGGGTATGAGCCTTTGGTTCGCGAACGATACCGCGAACTCACTTCGCGGTGCGCTTGGAAAAAGGCACCATGCCCTTTGCGACTCACCGCATACCGTCGCTCAGCCAGGGAAGAACCGCCTCAGGTAGCGTCCCGTGTGGGAATGTTCCATACCCGCTACCTCGCGCGGGGTGCCTTCGGCGATGATCCGCCCGCCATCCTTGCCACCCTCCGGGCCAAGGTCGATGATCCAGTCGGCGGTCTTGATGACATCCAGGTTGTGCTCGATGACCACGACGGTGTTTCCTGCATCACGTAGGGTGTGGATCACGCGCAGAAGTTGTGCCACGTCGTGGAAGTGCAGGCCGGTGGTCGGTTCGTCAAGGATGTAGAGAGTACGCCCGGTGTCGCGTTTGGATAGCTCCCTCGCCAGCTTCACCCGCTGGGCCTCGCCGCCGGAGAGAGTGGTGGCGCTCTGTCCTAGACGTAGGTAACCAAGCCCCACCTCCTGCAAGGTTTGTAGCTTGCGGGCAATGGCGGGCACGGCGGAAAAGAATTCAGCCCCCTCTTCGACCGTCATCTCCAGCACGTCCGCAATGGTCTTGCCCTTGTAACGGATGTCCAGTGTCTCACGGTTGTAGCGCTTGCCACGACAGACTTCGCACTCGACGTAGACATCCGGCAGAAAGTGCATCTCCACCTTGAGTACGCCGTCGCCCTCGCAGGCCTCGCAGCGGCCACCCTTGACGTTGAAAGAAAAGCGCCCTGGGCCATAGCCGCGTGCGCGCGCCTCAGGCGTGCCGGCAAACAGCTCGCGGATGGGAGTAAACAGACCAGTGTAGGTGGCGGGGTTGGAGCGCGGGGTGCGACCAATCGGGCTTTGGTCGATGTCGATGACCTTGTCGAAATGCTCGAGACCGTATACCGCCGTGTACGGCGCAGGCGATGCACTGGCGCCATGGAGGCGCTGGGCCGCCAGTCTGTAGAGTGTATCGTTGATCAGGGTGGACTTACCGGAGCCCGAGACGCCTGTGATGCAGGTGAACAGCCCAACCGGCAGGCGCAGGGGATCGCCTTTGAGATTGTTGCCACACGCGCCTTCGAGCACCAGCATCTTGTTGGGGTCGACCGGAGTGGTCTTCTCCGGTGGCAGGATGGCCAGGCGACCTGAGAGGTAGGCCCCAGTCAGCGAATCTTCCCGTGCGGCGACTTCTTCCGGTGTGCCGGCAACGATGACCCGGCCGCCGTGGACGCCCGCACCAGGACCGATGTCGACCACGAAGTCGGCGTTGCGGATGGCGTCCTCGTCGTGTTCGACCACGATTACGGTATTGCCAAGGTCGCGCAGGCGGGTGAGGGTGGCGAGCAGGCGGTCGTTGTCGCGCTGGTGCAGGCCAATGGAGGGCTCATCCAGGATGTAAGTCACCCCCACCAGCCCCGAGCCGATCTGGCTCGCAAGGCGAATGCGCTGCGCTTCTCCCCCGGAGAGGGTGTCGGCGTTGCGATCCAGCGAGAGGTAGTTGAGACCGACATTGATCAGGAAGCCGAGACGGGCACGGATCTCGCGCACGATCTTCTCGGCAATCGCAGCCTTTTGCCCCGGCAACTCGAGCCTGGCGAACCAGTCCGCAGCCTGGTCGACCGGCATGCGGGTAATGGCAGGCAGGTTCAGTTCGCCGACCTTCACATGACGTGCGGTGCGGTTGATGCGCGCCCCCTCACAGGCTGGGCAGGGCTGCTCGGAGAGATACTTCGCCAGCTCTTCGCGCACGGCCAGGCTGTCGCTCTCGCGGTAGCGGCGCTGCATGTTCGGCAGCACGCCCTCGAAGACGTGAGTGCGCTTGATTGTAGTGCCGCGCTCGCTAAGGTAGTGGAATTCGATCTCTTCCTTGCCCGACCCATACAGGATGATTTGGCGCACCTCGTGTGGCAGGTCCTGCCAGCGCGTTTCGGGGTCGAAGCCGTAGTGTCGCGCCAGGCTCTGGATGATGGCGTAGTAATAGGCATTGCGGCGGTCCCAGCCGCGGATCGCACCGCCGGCGAGGGAAAGCTCCGGGTGACCAACCACCTTGGCCGGGTCCATGAAGCTCTGTACGCCAATGCCATCACACATCGGGCAGGCGCCCTGCGGGTTGTTGAACGAAAACAAGCGCGGCTCCAGTTCGGCCAGAGCGAAGCCGCACACCGGGCAGGCGTGGCGGGCGGAGAAGATGATCTCGATGCCGCCCTCGTCCATGCTGACGACCTTGGCCATGCCCTCGGCGAGCTTGAGTGCGGTCTCGAACGATTCGGCCAGGCGCTGGGCCATGTCCGGCCGCACCTTGAAGCGGTCCACCACCACTTCGATACTGTGCTTGGCCTTCGGGTCCAGCTCCGGCACCGCATCCAGCTCCATCACCTCGCCGTTCACCCGCGCACGCAAGAAGCCCTGTCCGCGCAGCTGGTCGAACAGGCGGCGGTACTCGCCTTTGCGAGCGTGAACCACAGGGGCGAGCAGCATCAGACGGCTGTCTTCCGGCAGGGTCAGCACCTGGTCGACCATCTGGCTGATGGTCTGAGCCTCCAGCGGTAGGTCATGGTCCGGGCAGTAGGGTGTGCCAGCGCGGGCAAACAAGAGGCGCAAGTAGTCGTAGATCTCTGTGACCGTGCCGACGGTCGAGCGCGGGTTGTGTGAAGTGGTCTTCTGCTCGATGGCGATGGTCGGCGAGAGGCCTTCGATCAGGTCTACGTCCGGCTTGTCCATCATCGACAGGAACTGGCGCGCGTAGGCAGACAGCGACTCCACGTAGCGGCGCTGGCCCTCAGCGAAGATGGTGTCGAAGGCAAGCGAGGATTTGCCCGAACCGGACAAACCGGTAAACACGATGAACTTCTCGCGCGGCAAGTCGAGATCGATGTTCTTCAGATTATGGGTGCGGGCGCCGCGGATGCAGATCATCCCTGGTCTGTGCCCTTCGGGTTTGCCGGGTGCGGTCAAATCCTGACGCGTTTCTGATGCATCGGTGATGTGAATGGGGTTCGTGCTCATGGAGGCCATTCAGAAGAGCGGAATCGGGTAATATAGCGCGAAGGCGAGCAGCCTACTGTTTTGGCGTAGGTCCACAAGGGGAGAAGGCATGGCGCGTGGAGTGAATAAGGTCATTCTGGTCGGCAATCTGGGCGCGGACCCAGAAACCCGTTACATGCCGAGCGGCGGCGCGGTGACCAACTTGCGTATCGCCACGAGCGAGAATTGGACCGACAAAACCGGTGAGAAGCAAGAGCGCACCGAATGGCACCGCGTGGTGCTGTTCGGTAAACTGGCCGAAATTGCCGCCGAGTATCTGCGCAAGGGCCAGCAGGTCTACATCGAGGGCTCCCTGCGCACCCGCAAGTGGCAGGATAGGGAAGGTCGCGATCAGTACACCACCGAGATCGTCGCCAATGAGATGCAAATGCTCGGTGGTCGAGGCGGTACCAGTCAGGCACCAAACCGCCCGCAGCAGGAACCCCATCAGCCTGCCTCGTCGGCCAGCAGCTGGGGGGGTGGGTTTGATGAGGATGACATCCCCTTTTAAGCCAGAACCCGGGGTCGCGTTCGGCATCTAAGTTTGCATTACACCTCGTGCGGAGTGTCGACATGAACCGAGTGATCGCGAGTTTTATGCTCGTTGTAGCCGTGGCCGTCCTTGCTGGCTGTGCGTCCAGCTTGTCCGGTGGTGTTTATTCGCGCGACCAGGCACGGATGGCGCAGGACGTGGAATACGGTCGCGTCGAGGCGGTGCGCGTGGTCACCGTTGAAGGCACCAAGAGCAACATTGGTACCGGAGCGGGGGCGATTGCCGGTGGCGTGGTGGGGTCTGGCATCGGTTCCGGCAGCACCACCCGGACGGTAGGCACCTTGGCCGGTGCGATCATCGGCGGCATGGCCGGGGCTGCGGCCGAGGAGGGACTGACCCGCCAAGAGGGGCTGGAGATCACCGTGCGGCTGGACTCCGGTCGCACCATCGCTGTGGTTCAGGCCGCCGATGTGCAGTTCCGTCCGGGTGATCGCGTCCGTGTCGTGTATGGCCGCGATGGGACCGTCCGCGTGGCTTATTGAGTTGGCTGGCCCTGCTGCCCTGGGCCGGCCGGAGCGACGTTCGAGAGAGCTATGCGAGGACAACTCTACGTCATCTCCGCCCCCTCCGGGGCGGGCAAGACCAGCCTGGTCAAGGCGCTGTGCGAGACCCTGCCGGGCGTCGTCGTGTCCGTATCCCATACCACCCGTGCCATGCGCCCGGGGGAGGTAGACGGGGTGCACTATCATTTTGTTGACCATGCGACCTTCGAGCGCATGGTCGAGCACGGTGATTTCCTCGAGCACGCGCGCGTTTTCGACAACTACTACGGCACCGCGAAGGCCGCGGTCGAGGCGAGCCTTCTCGCCGGTCAGGACGTCATCCTCGAAATCGACTGGCAGGGCGCACAACAGGTGCGCACTCTGTTTCCCGAGACGCGCGGTATCTTCATCCTGCCTCCGGCGCGGGAGGTGTTGGAGTCACGTCTGCGCGGGCGTGGCCAGGATGGCGAGGAGGTCATTGCCCGTCGCATGCGTGACGCGGTGACCGAGATGCGGCACTATGACGAATTTGACTACGTGGTAGTGAACGACGTGTTTGACGAGGCCCTGCAGGAGTTGGCCTGCATCTTTCGCGCCGAGCGCCTACGCTTGGCCCGCGCGCAGGCGCGGCATGCACCCTTGATCCAGGACCTTCTGTCCTGAAGTCAACGATATTCTATATAATGTACAGTTTGCACATTTGATGATCGGAGCATTCCCATGGCACGCGTGACTGTCGAAGACTGCCTGAAAAACATCGACAACCGCTTTCAATTGGTGCTCATGGCCGCCAAGCGCGCTCGCCAGATCGAGGCCGGTGCCCAGCCACTGGTCGATCCCGATCGGGACAAGCCGACCGTGATCGCCTTGCGCGAGATCGCCGAGGGCAAGCTGACCCAGGCCGTACTGGACGAGGTGTATGTCTACCAGCCGGTTCGTTCGCGCATCTCTGACTTCGAGATCCGTGATGAACTAAGCGAGTTCCGCGTCGAAGACGAGGACGTCGTCAAGCCGCGTCTTGCGGCCGGCGAGGACTAAGCTCCGCCGTGGCCACGGCCACCCCCGTCTCCCCTGCATCCTCCACCACCGGCATGCCGATGGCGGAAGATGATATTTTCGCCCCCCTCGCCCAGACCCTGAGTGAGTACATGGAGCCTGCCTGTATCGAGCGGGTGGCGCAGGCCTATGCCTTTGCAAGAGCGGCCCATGAGGGACAATGGCGCGTCTCCGGTGAACCCTACATCACCCACCCTGTGGCAGTGGCGAGGATTCTCGCCGACTTGAGGCTGGATGAGAAGACCATCATTGCGGCCCTGCTGCATGATGTGATCGAGGACACCCCGACCGCGCGCGATCGCATCGCCGCTGAATACGGCGATGAGGTTGCGCACCTGGTTGACGGGGTGAGCAAGCTTGATCAGATCCGCTTCAAGTCCAAGGCCGAGCAGCAGGCCGCCAACTTCCGCAAGATGATGATGGCAATGGTGGAAGATGTGCGTGTCATCCTCATCAAGCTTGCCGATCGCCTGCATAACATGCGCACCCTGGGCGTCATGCGGCCGGACAAGCGTCGCCGCATCGCGCGCGAGACGCTCGAGATCTACACCCCGATCGCCCATCGTCTTGGGCTCAACAGCCTGCGTCACGAGTTGGAGGACCTGGGGTTCCGTGCCATGTATCCGCTGCGCTACCGCGTGCTCGAGGCGGCGGTGCGCAAGGTGCGCGGTAACCGCCGCGAGGTGATGCAGAAGATCGAGGATGCCTTCAAGGCCCGCCTGGCGGAGGAGGGCATCCGCGCCGAGGTCCAAGCGCGCGAGAAGCGGCTGTACAGCATCTACCGCAAGATGGTGCAGAAGCACCTCTCCTTCGAGGAGGTGTTCGACGTCTTCGCCGTGCGCATCGTGGTGGAGAGCGTGGACACCGCCTACCGAGTGCTGGGGGTGGCACACAACCTGTACAAGCCGTTGCCGGGGCGGTTCAAAGACTACGTCGCGATCCCCAAAGCAAACGGTTATCAGTCGCTCCATACCGTACTGTTCGGTCCCCACGGCATTCCGCTCGAGGTGCAGATCCGCACCCGCGAAATGCACCAGTTCGCCGAGAGTGGCATCGCTGCTCACTGGCTGTACAAGGCCACCGGTGAGGCTGGCAGCACCACCCAGGCGCGGGCCCGCGAGTGGCTGCGCGATCTGTTGGAAATCCAGCGCCAGGCCGGCAACCCCCAGGAATTCCTCGAGAGCGTGAAGGTCGACCTCTTTCCGGACGAGGTCTACGTCTTCACCCCGATGGGCGAAATCATGGAACTGCCGCGCAGGGCCACCCCGGTCGACTTCGCCTATGCGGTGCACACCGACGTGGGCAACACTTGCGTCGCGTGCAAGATCGACCGCCAGTTCGCCCCACTCTCGAGCATCCTCCGCAACGGTCAGACGGTGGAAATCATCACCGCCCCCGGTGCCACCCCCAACCCCAACTGGCTTAGTTTCGTGGTCACCGCCCGAGCACGTACCCACATCCGCAGTTTCCTCAAGGGGATGCGCGAGGAGGAGGCGGTGCAGTTGGGGCGTCGCTTGCTGGACAAGGCGCTCAACCAGTTTGGTTTGGAACTGGAGCGTATTCCGCCCGAGCGGCTTTCGGCATGCGTGGCCGAGTACCACCATGCCAGCCTCGACGAGCTGTACCGCGAGATTGGCCTTGGCAACCGCTTGGCCTCTCTGGTGGCCCACTGGCTCACTGCGGAGGACGATGGGCGGGGTGGTGCGAGCCGCCATGGGGCGCATCCGCCGTTGGTGTTAAGTGGCGCCGAAGGCATGGTGGTCAGTTTCGCCAAGTGCTGCCACCCGCTGCCGGGCGATGAGGTGGTCGGCTTCGCCAGCACCGGGCGCGGCATCGTGGTCCATCGCCGTCAGTGCAAAAACATTGCCGAACTGGCGAGCCATCCGGAAAAATGGCTGCCGGTAGAGTGGGCGAATGAGGTGAGTGGCGAGTACCAGGCCGAAATCGGCATCAACGCCAAGAACCTGCGCGGTGGTCTTGCGCGCATGGCGGGCGCCATCGCCGAGCTTTCGGCGGACATCGACGATGTGCGCTTCGACGACCGTGACCACAACGTCACCGTCATCACCTTCCTCGTGCGCGTGCGCGACCGCATTCACCTCGCTCACATCATGCGCCGCCTCAGGCGCGAGCCCGGCATCTTCAAGGTCTGGCGGACCTGAGCGAGGGAAGCGGCGCTTCCCGTCCGAGGCATGGGGGCCACGACGCGAACAAGGGCGTAAGCCCTCAATGCGCGGAAAAGATCGCAAATTGACTTCGCAGCAAGGGGCACCTGCGCAAAAAACGCAATCCGGTTTATCCTCAATGGCTCAGGAACAACCGTGAGAAAGCCGCGATGTCTCGTATCACCATCCATACCGACCAAGCCCCAGCGGCCATCGGCACTTACTCCCAGGCCGTGCGCGTGGGAGAGACGGTCTACCTCGCGGGCCAGATCGCCCTGGATCCGGTCAGCATGCATCTGGTGCAGGATGACATCGAGGCCGAGATCCATCAGGTCTTCAAGAACCTGCGTGCGGTATGCGCTGCGGCCGGTGGCTCGCTGAATGACGTGGTGAAACTCAACGTCTTCCTGACAGATCTGTCCAACTTTGCCACGGTCAACAGCATCATGGCCGAATACTTCGAGCAGCCATACCCGGCCCGTGCCGCAGTCGGTGTGGCCAGCCTGCCGCGCGGCGCGCGGGTCGAGGTGGACGGGGTCATGGTGCTTGGCGCGCGCGAGGTGGATGTGATGCCCTGAGAGGGGATCCTTCCCCTCCCGCCTCGCTCCTAACGATGACCTTCCGCCCGCCTGGCGCATCCCTCGCATTGCACTGACCTTCGAACTGGATCCCAAAGCCACATTGGTCCATGGTGTCCCCCCTCCCTTGTCTGTCATCCTTCAAAGATGGCAGTGCACAGGGCATCAGTACACCTCGGCCATCCCCTCTGGCCGCTTGCGGAAACGTTTGTAACTCCACTGGTACTGTGCCGGGGCGATGCGGATGCAGGCCTCCACACCACGATTGAGGGCGGCGGTGGAAGCGGTAAGGTCGGGACTGTAAAAGTCATCCTCGGCCGGGATGAAGTGCAAGCGAAACCCCCTCCCTCGCGGCAGGCGTTCGGCAAAGGTGAAAAAGGCGCGTGCCTGCTCGCGTCCGCTCAAGCGCGAGGCCAGTACCATGGTATAGGCCGATTGGCCGAGGAAGGGAGAGAAGACCCCCTGGCCTTCGGTCGGTTCCTGGTCGGGCAGGATGCCAATGACCTCCCTGCGCTTGAGCGCCTGCAACAGGGCCTTCACGCCGCTCGCGTCGGTGGGGACCAGGGTGGCTCCCAACCGCTCGCGCGCCTTCCGCATAGGCGTCTCTAGCGCCACCTGCTTGGGCGGCTTGTAGAGGCTGGTCATGGGCCAGCGGATCGATGCATACAACCCCACCAGCTCCCAGGCCCCGATGTGTGGTCCGAGCAGGATGATGCCATGGCCCTCGGCACGCGTTTGTTCCACCAGCTCCAGGCCTGGGGTCTCGCGGACGATTTCAAGCAGGCGTTCGCGTGGCCAGCGCCACAGCGGGCCGACCTCGGTCAGGGTCTTGCCGGTCTCGATCAGGCTCTGCCGCTCGAGTCTCCTGCGCTCTTGCGCGCTCATCGCAGGGAAGCAAAGGGCGAGGTTTTGCCGGGTGACATGGCGCAGGCGGTTTGGAATGTGGGCGGCGATGCGGCCGATCAGGCCACCCAGGGCATGATTGAGCGGCAAAGGGAGGGTCGCAAAGGCATCAAGAAGCAGGTTGGCCAGGCGCGTCTGGCGTGTTTCCGCTGCCTGACTCATGCACGATTTCCCTCGCATTCACCCGGCGCTGCCTCGGATGAGAGGCCGATCCGTTCGAGGGCGCGCTCCAGGCCTTCCTCCATCAGCGGCCGCAGGGCCTGGCCCAGGCTCTTGAATAGCATGGGGTGCTCACCCTCCTCTTTGGCCAGCAGAAGCTTCATGCGTTGGCGCTCGGTTGGCTTGGCGAAGCAGGCGGGGCAGTTTTCCACAATCACCGGCAGCTTCGCATCAGAGGCGAAGTCGCGCAGTTGACGCTCGCGTATCAGGGCCAGCGGGCGGATGATGCGCACGTCGCCGGCGTCGTTCAGATAATGCACCTTCATGGTGTTGAGCTTGCCACCATGGAAGGCGGACATGAGGAAGCTCTCAGCAATGTCGTCCAGGTGCTGGCCGAGGGCGAGCACGTTGTAGCCATGCTCGCGCGCGGTCTTGTACATCAGCCCGCGCTTCATGCGTGCGCAAAAGGCACAGTAGGAATCGCCGCGCATATGTTTTTCGGCAAGCTGGACGATCGGTGCCTCGACGTAGTGGTGGGTCACGCCCAGCTTGGCCATGTAATCCCTCAGGGCGGCAGGGGAGAACTCTGGGGTCTGGGGGTCAATGGTGACTGCGGCGAGCTCGAACTTAAATGGAGCGTGACGCTGGACATGGCGCAGCAGGTGGAGCAGGGTGAGCGAGTCCTTGCCGCCCGAGACACCAAGCAGGACGCGGTCGCCCGCGTTGACCATGCGGTAACGTGCCATGGTGTGGATGGCGGTCTTGAGCAGCTTCTTGGGCAGGCGGGGGATGGGGGCAGTCATGGTACGAATAGGGGAGCTTAAGCGAGTATTCTAAACAAACCTGTCACCAGGCATCCGCCATGCGTACGCTCTATCCGCCGATCCAACCCTACAATGATTTTGCCCTGCCGGTGTCCGAGCTACACACCCTGTATGTCGAGGAGTGCGGCAACCCGGATGGCATCCCAGTCGTGTTTCTGCACGGTGGGCCGGGCGCGGGCTGTACGGAGAACCATCGCCGCTATTTCGATCCCGAGCGTTACCGCATCGTGCTGTTCGACCAGCGCGGCTGTGGGCGCTCCACCCCACACGCGGAGCTTGCACAGAACACCACCTGGGACCTTGTGGCGGACATGGAGCGCATCCGCGCCCATCTTGGCGTCGACAAGTGGTTGGTGTTCGGCGGTTCCTGGGGCAGCACCCTGGGCCTTGCCTATGCCGAAACCTATCCAGAGCGGGTGATGGGGCTGGTGCTGCGCGGCATCTTTCTGTGTCGCCCGCGCGACATTCATTGGTTCTATCAGGAAGGTGCAAGTGCGATCTTCCCCGACTATTGGCGTGATTACCTTGCGCCGATCCCAGAGGCTGAGCGTGGTGACCTGCTTTGCGCCTTCCACCGCCTGCTGACGGGGCCGGACGAGCTTCGTCGCATGGCTGCCGCCAAGGCCTGGTCACTGTGGGAGGGGCGCACCGCGACCTTGCTACCAGACACCGCGACCATCGACTTCTTCGGTGATCCGCATGTAGCCTTGAGTCTTGCGCGCATCGAGAACCATTACTTCATCAACCATGCCTTCCTCGAGTCGAATCAACTCTGCCGTGACGCGGGACGTCTTGCCCACATCCCTGGCATCATCATCCATGGACGTTACGACATGGTCTGCCCCATCGAGCAGGCCTTCGCCCTGGCGGATGCGTGGCCACAGGCGCGGCTCAACATCATTCCAAACGCAGGGCATGCGGCGAGCGAGCCGGGCATCGTCGATGCGCTGGTGCGGGCGACCGACCAATTCGCGGACTTCCTGAGGGGGCAGACATGATCGGCCTGTTGCAGCGCGTAAGTCATGCGCGGGTGGTCGTCGAAGGTCAGGTGGTGGGCCAGATCGGTCGTGGTCTGCTGGTGCTGGTTGGTGTGGAGCGGGGTGATGGTGCGGCGGAGGCTGACCGTCTGTTGGAGCGCCTGCTCGGTTACCGGGTGTTCCCGGACGAGAAGGGGCGAATGAACCGCTCGCTGCGCGATATCCAGGGTGGATTACTCTTGGTGCCGCAATTCACCCTTGCGGCCGATACTCGCGCTGGGACACGGCCGAGCTTCACCCCGGCTGCGCCGCCGGACGAGGGGCGGCGGATGTTTGACGAACTGCTGGCTCGGGCCAACCATCTCCATCCCGAGGTGGCTGCCGGCGTGTTTGGCGCCGACATGCAGGTTGAGCTGACCAATGACGGCCCAGTGACCTTCTGGCTGCGCGTGGGGCCGTCGGGGTGACGGTCAGGAGCGCTCGGCCTCGGCCTCCTCGTCCAGCTTCTTGTGCAGCTTGACGGGTTCCTTTTTCCTCATGTTGCGGTGCATGCGGATGTTGAGCATCTCCACGACCACCGAAAAGGCCATGGCAAAGTAGATGTAGCCCTTCGGCACGTGTACATCGAAGCCTTCCGCGATCAGCACCACGCCAATCACGACCAGGAAGCTCAGCGCCAACATCTTGATCGACGGGTGGCGGTCGACGAAGTCGCTGATGGGGCCGGCGGCGAACATCATCACGACCACGGCGACGACAATGGCGGCAACCATGACCGGGATATGGTCGACCAGACCGACAGCGGTGATGACCGAGTCGAACGAGAACACAATGTCGATCAGCGCGATCTGGATCAGGGTGGCGAAGAAGGTGGGGGCGCCGCGCACCACGAGCTCCTTCCCGTCATCGCCTTCCAGGCTGGCGTGGATCTCCATGACGGACTTCCAGAGCAGAAACAGCCCGCCGCCGATGAGGATGAGGTCCCGCCCGGAGATCTCTTGCTTGAACACGGTGAAGAACGGCTCGGTCAAGCGCATGATCCAGGTCAGCGACAGCAGCAGCAGGATACGTGTGATCATGGCCAGGGACAGGCCGAAATAGCGCGCCTTGGCGCGCAGGTGTTCCGGTAGGCGATTGACCAGGATGGCGATGAAGATAATGTTGTCGATGCCAAGGATGATTTCCAGGGCCGTCAGGGTGAGGAAGGCCATCCACACCGCAGGGTCGAGCAGCAGTTCCACAGGGGTCCTCCGGAAGTTTGCAAATGCCGGGATTATACGCAGTCTCGCTCGCCGACGCTGCGTCTTGCCGAGCGAGCGGTAGACGGTGTAGGGTTGTAAAACCCATTCCCATGGGAAAATCCCCATGGGAATGGAACATGCTCAATCCACGCTTGACCACCAGGAGTATATGACATGACCGTCGATCATCACGATCTCGTCCACGAGTTCCCCGAATACAAGGAACGTATCCATCAGTTGAAGATGACCGATGCCCACTTCGCCAGGCTGTTCGAGGAGTACAACGATCTGACCAACACGATCGAGGTGCTGGAGAATAGGGGGGTGCCGGTCGCCGATGAGAGCATCGAGGACATGAAGAAGCAGCGCCTCAAACTCAAAGACGAGCTCTACGCGATGCTGAGGGCTTGATCCCCGATCGGGCGTGAGCGCACCCAAGGCCGCATTGAGCGGCCTTTTTGCTGCCCTAGGGCTCAACCGACATGCAGCGCCGGGTCGAGGCGGGTGCTGCGGGCTTTCACCCGCGCGAGAAAGTGCGCATCCCCCAAGGCATAAATGGTCGTTCCGGGAGAGAGGGGCAGGGCGGCAAACAACGCATCCGCCCCGCCTTCAAAGGCACCTGGAAGGCCATCGACACTGGCCAGGCGTGAGGGGATGCCCCAGTCCTCCAGCAGCGGGATGGCGGCGATCACCCCGGCTGGCATGCCTGCGATGAGAAACCGCGAGGGGCGAGGCCGAAAAGGAGGAGGGGTAGGTAGCTCGTACAGCGCCAGCAGCCGCTTGGGATGGGCACCGTGTAACCGCTCGCAGAGATGGATCAGGGGGGCAAGGCCAAGACCTTGGGCGATGAAGAGGGCCTCCCCGTGTTGCGGATACACCAAAGGCGTCCCTTCGAGGCTCACGGCCTCGTCCCGGTGGAAGGGGGTGGAGCGATCGGTCAGAATCTCGAGCCGGCCGCGGTGACCATCACGCATCGGCCAGAGGGTATGGCCTCCGGCCAGGCGGAGATGCTGTCCCGGGGCAGGTGCGGGACGGTCGTTCGGCCATTCCAGGGTGAGGTGAAGGTAGGGACCGAGCTCGGCCCATGCGAGGATGTTCAGGGTGTCATGCTTCACAGGGCAGTCGTTCAAGGCGTGCCTCGAGAAAGTCGCGCAGGGTGCGCAAAAACTCGTTGGGGGTCTCGATATGCGGCCAATGATGGGCCAGCGGCAGGCTGATCACACAGGCTTGCGGGAAGCTTTGATGGATCAGCTTAAGGTCGGCTTCACGCACGTAGTCCGAATGGCCACCGCGGATGAAGAGGGTCGGGCCTTTGTATGGTTGAGCGAGGAAGGGCATGGCGTTGAGTTCCTCGTACGCCTCCTCCAGCCCGGTCAGGTTCAGCCGCCAGCGGAACCTTCCGTTGCCATCCCGCGCAAGATTGGTCAACAGGAACTCACGAACCGCCGGGTTGGGGATGTGCGCGGCCATCGCCTCACTGGCCGCGCGGCGTGAGGTGATGTGGGCAAGCGGCACGGCGTGCATGGCGCGGAACAATGCGCGGTGCAGGGGTGGATAGGCGTGCGGGGCAATATCGACCACCGTCAGGCTCACAAGCCGTTCGGGCACGCGGCTGGCGAGCAACATCGCCGCCTTGCCACCGAGCGAGTGACCCAGCATATGGACATGTTCATGGCCCAGTTCATCCATCAGGGTCAACGTGTCATCCACGATATCCTGGTAGCGGTTCGTGGGTGCATGGGGGGAATCGCCGTGGTTGCGCAGGTCCGGCAGGATGACCTGCCAGGTATCGGCCAGACGTTGGGCGATGCTGCGCCAGTTCGCGCCTGAGCCGAACAGGCCATGCAGGATGATCAGCGGCTCGCCCTGGCCGAGGGTTTCGTAGTGCAGCTTCACGTGGTTGTCCGTGAGGAAGGTGCGGGCAAGGATACTACGCCATCGAGCAGATTCATGCCCGTAGAGCGTGCGGTACAGGCCCCGCTGTCCCAGCAGCTGTGCATGCGCACCCTGTGCGACGATGCGGCCGTTCTCGAATACCCGCACACGGTCGGCTTGACGCACGGCGGATAGGCGGTGGGCGAGCATGGGCACGGTGCACTCGGATGGCACCTGGCGCAGGTTGGTGTGACCTTGGCCGCGGTGATGTTATCCAGCATGGAGGTTGCCTCATCGAAGATGACCACGCAAGGCGTGGTCAGCACCATGCGGGCAATCGCCAGCCGTTGGCGCTGCCCGCCGGAGAGGCTCGATGGTCTCGCGCAGCTCGGCCACCTCAAGGGCGTGCCAGAAGGCTTCGTTCGGCATGTCGCGTCCGCAGGTCAAGTTGGCGCGCACCGTGTCATTGAACCAGGAGCAGGGAAATGCTCACCGCCGCGGCAGGAGGGCGACGATGGGGGCCTGTCTCAGCGTGGCGCGGTGATATAGCGCCCAGTCGAAGATGCGGTGCCAGGTGAATGTGGGAGCCGTCTGCATCGGTTATGCTTCGCCGATGGACATTGTCGAGGAGTGCACCATGCGCACCAGTCTAACCACGTTTATCTTGGCGGGGGTGGTCTTGCTGCTGTCGGCCTGTGGCCAGAAGGGTGATCTCTACCTGTCCGACACCCTGGCCCAGAAGGGGGTACAGAAGGAGGACGCGGCCAAAAAGGCAGTGCGGTAGGATAATCGTCTCTGCCAGGTCGCTGAAAAACTTCAACGGCCTGGTAGGCCAGCCATGGTTGGCTTGCCGAAGATCAAACACGCCAAGTGCCTGATCTTCGCAGAACACCGCGAATGCGGTGAACTGTGCTGAAAAGGGGTGGGAAAGCCTTTTTCAACACCCCAAGGAAACGCTGAATAAGGCCGCGCACGGGATGGGATGCACGGCGATGGGTGCGCAGTGACCACGACCTATCCATGAGATGGGCGTGGGAGGGCGCACCGCCCAACGCTGCAAACCGGTCGCGCAAACTTTTATTTCAGTGTTTCCCTAACTAACCTCTCTACCAGGGCGATTCGATGACCTCTGCTTTGGAAGCCTTCCCGCGCCGCGACGGTGTCCTGTACGCCGAGGACGTACCGCTTTCCGTGGCGGCCGCCATCCACGGCACACCGACCTACGTCTATTCCCGCGCCGCGATCGAGGCCCGTTTCCGTGCCTATGATGCAGCCTTCGGTCGTCAGCCGCACTTGGTCTGCTTTGCGGTCAAGGCGAACAGCAATCTTGCAGTGCTCAACCTCCTGGCACGCCTTGGAGCAGGCTTTGACATCGTCTCCGGCGGGGAGCTTGAACGCGTGCTGGCGGCGGGCGGTGAGGCGAGCAAGGTCGTGTTCTCCGGTGTTGGCAAGAGCCGTGCGGAGATGGCGCGTGCGCTGGAGGTCGGTATCCGTTGCTTCAATGTCGAGTCCTTACCGGAGCTCGATCGCCTCAACGAAGTGGCGCTCGTGCACGGCACGCGCGCCCCGGTGTCCTTGCGTGTCAATCCGGACGTGGATGCCAAGACCCATCCCTACATCTCCACCGGCTTGCGGGAGAACAAGTTCGGCATCGCCATCGAGGACGCCGAGACGGCCTACCTGCGTGCCGCCGCGTTGCCGGGGCTTGCGGTGGTGGGGGTGGCTTGCCACATCGGCTCGCAGCTGACCGAGCTTGCCCCCTTCATCGACGCGCTCGAACGTGTGCTGGTGCTGGTCGAACGGCTCGCGGTGCAGGGGGTGAGATTGCATCATCTGGACCTTGGCGGCGGTCTTGGCATCCGTTACCGTGACGAGACCCCACCGACGCCGGCCGAGCTGATCGGTGCGCTGATGGATCGCCTCGGGCAGACCGATTATGAGCTCATCGTCGAGCCGGGCCGCTCCATCGTCGGCAATGCCGGCGTGCTCCTGACCCGCGTAGAGCTGCTCAAGCACGGCCCATACAAGGACTTTGCCGTCGTCGACGCGGCCATGAACGACCTGATGCGCCCGGCGCTATATGGCAGCTGGATGGATATCCAGCCGGTGGTGGCCCGAAAGGGCGAGCCGCGCGAGTACGACGTGGTCGGTCCGGTGTGCGAGACCGGCGACTTCCTCGGCAAGGGGCGCAGCCTGGTCCTGGTCGAGGGCGATGTGCTGGCGATCATGGGTGCTGGGGCGTACGGTTTCACCATGAGTTCCAACTACAACACCCGCCCGCGGGCCGCCGAGGTCATGGTCGATGGTTCGGTCATGCACGTGGTGCGCGAACGCGAGCATCTGCCCGACCTGTGGCGGGGAGAGCGTCTGCTGCCGTGACGATGCTGGACTGGTCCACGACCTTTGCCGCCATCTGGCAGGCCCGCCGCCAGAAGCTCAAGCCGGTGGCCGAGGCCAACCTCGACATCCCCGCGCTCGAGAGTTTGCTTGGCATCGAGCGGCAGAAGATCACCCTGCTCGATAACCTGCGCCGTTTCACCCAGGGCCTGCCGGCCAACCACGCTCTGCTGTGGGGCGCGCGTGGCTGCGGCAAGTCTTCGCTGGTCAAGGCGGTGTTCGGGGTGCTGCGCCATGAGGGCCTGCGCCTGGTGCAGATCGACAAAGAAGACCTGCTTGACCTACCAGAGCTTGCCGACGAGTTACGCGACCAAGCGTATCGTTTCCTCGTGTTCTGCGACGACCTGAGTTTCCAGCCGGGTGAGTCGGCCTTCCGTGCACTGAAGACGGTGCTGGATGGATCCATCGAGCGTCCACCCGAGAACATCCTGCTGGTCGCGACCTCCAACCGTCGTCACCTGGTGCCAGAGCGGATGTCAGACAATCTTGCCATCACCCCTGTGGAGGAGGAGCTGCACCTGAGCGATGCCAACGAGGAACGGCTCGCGCTGGCGGATCGTTTCGGCCTGTGGTTGTCGTTCTATCCGCCTGACCAGGACACCTTCCTCGCCATGGTCGAGGCGTGCGGCGTCGAGTTGGACGCGGCGGCGCGGCTGGAGGCAATCCGCTTCGCCACCCTGCGCGGAGGCCGTAGTGGCCGCGCAGCCCGGCAGTTTGGTCAGTCGCGTCCTGGTGGGAGTGAGGTGCCATGAGCCCGACTGATCGCGTTCTGGATGGGGGCTTCGTGGGGTTCTTCCGCAGGGTGCTTGCCTCCCGCTGGCTGATGCCGTTCATCACCCTGGTGCTGTTCGTGTTGGCGGTGATGGCCATCTACCATCTGCTGCACGAGATCGACCCCAAGCAGCTGTGGGACGAACTGGGCAATGTCTCCCCGCTCAAGCTGTTGCTCTCCCTGCTGTTCATGGCGCTCAGCTTTCTGTTCATGGTGGGCTATGACGCTTCCGCGCTGCACTACATCGGTAAGCAGTTGCCGTGGCGGACGGTGGGGCTGGCCTCGTTCACAGGCTATGCCTTTTCCAACACCATCGGCATGGCTTTGGTGTCCGGCGCCTCGGTGCGTTATCGCATCTACGTCGAGGCCGGGCTGGACGGTGTGGACGTCGCCCGTGTGGCGGCCTTTTGTGCCCTGGCCTTTGGCATCGGTGTGCACGTGGTGGCGGCGATGGCGCTAGCCTGGCAGCCCGAGCTGGTGGCGGAGCGGCTGGGATGGTCGGAACAATCCCTTCGCGTCGTCGGCATCGTCGGCCTGCTGTTCGCGGCAGGTGTGCTGCTGTGGCTGATGCTCAGGCCACGCACCTTGATCTTGTGGCGTTGGCGTATCGACCTGCCTGGCTGGCGCCTGAGCATAGCGCAGCTTGGTATTTCGCTGGCCGACATCCTGTTTGCCGGGGCCTGCTTGTATGTGCTGCTGCCGGAGGGCAGCGTCCCGTTCGGGGCCTTCATGCTGGTGTTCGTGGCGGCGGTGGTGGCCGGGGTGGCCAGTCATGTGCCCGGGGGACTGGGGGTGTTCGAGGCGGTCATGCTCTCCGCCCTGCACCAGCATGTCCCCGCCGAGCAGTTGACTGCCGCGCTGGTGCTATTTCGCGGCATCTACTATCTGTTGCCGCTGGTGGTGGCCTCTGCTCTTTTGGCTTGGCGTGAGCTGTCCGGTCCCGTCCTGCCCGCCTTGGCCGTGGCCCGTCAGCTCGGCAATTGGAGCACGCGCTACGCCCCGCTGGCCATGGCCATACTAGTCTTCCTGGCGGGCCTGATCATGCTCGTCTCGGCGGCCACTCCCACTCTGCCTGAGCGGCGCGAGTTTTTGGAGGCCACGGTGCCCTTGATGTTGGTGGAGGTATCCCATGTCTTGGCAGGGATGGTGGGGCTCGTCCTGTTGATCTTGGCGCGCGGCCTGCAACGTCGCCTAAACGGGGCCTATGTGATGACGCTGGCGTTCTCAGCGGTTGGCATCGTGCTCAATCTGCTCAAGGGGGTCGATTATGAGGAGTCGATCATTCTCGGTCTGGTGGCCCTGGCCCTCATCGCCAGTCGCAAGGAGTTCTATCGCCGCACCCGTTTGCTCGACTCGCCCTTTTCGGGCGGTTGGTTGGCGGCGGTGATCGCGGCGGCTGTCGGCATGGTGGCCGTCACCTTCTTCTCCTTCAAACACGTCGAGTATGACCCCCTGCTGTGGTGGCAGTTCGGTTTCGACCAGGACCTCGCACGCTCCCTGCGCGCGACGCTGGGCGTGGGGCTGGGGGTGGTCCTGCTCGCCCTAACCTGGCTGCTGCGTCCGCCGGCCCGCGTTCTATATGCGCCGAATGCCGCTACGCTCGCGCATGTTGAGGCCATCATTCGTGCCCAGGATCGGGCCATGGCCAATCTGGCCCTTTTGGGCGACAAATCGATCATGCTCAGCGAAGAGGGGGATGCCTTTCTCATGTTCGGCAAGCGGGGGGGCAGCTTCATCGCCTTGGGCGACCCGATTGGCCCGCCCGCGGCGGTGGAGGACCTGGCCTGGCGGTTCCGCGAGCTGGTCAGCCGGGAAGGTGGCCGGATCGCCTTCTATCAGGTGCGGCCGGAGAATCTGCCGCTTTATCTCGACATAGGCTTGATACCACTGAAGATCGGCGAGGAGGCCATCGTGCCGCTGCAGCACTTTAGCCTCAAGGGTAAGCAGGGTGAGGACAATCGCCTCATCCTCAACCGCGGCCAGCGGAAGGGGTTCGAATTCGAGCTCATCCCTGCCGAACGGCAGGCCGAGGTGTTGGAGGAGCTGCGTCATGTGTCCGACGACTGGCTGGAGAGCCGTAAGGCGCGCGAGAAGCGTTTCTCGCTCGGGGCCTTCGATCCGGCCTATCTGCGCCACTTCGATGTAGGCGTGCTGCGCCTCGAGGGGCGAATCATCGCCTTCGTCAGCATCCTGCGCACCAATACCCACAGTGAGGTAGCGATCGACTTGATGCGCCATGTCCACGATGCACCGAAGGAGGCCATGCGCTTTCTCCTGCTCAAGCTGGTGTTGCACTTCCAGGCGGCCGGTTACCAGCGTTTCTCACTCGCCATGGCGCCTCTCTCTGGACTGGAGGATCATCCCTATGCCCCGATCTGGCAGCGCATCGGCGCCATGATCTATAACCTGCCGCCGAGCCGGGTGGGCAACTACAACTTCCAGGGGCTGCGCCAGTTCAAGGACAAGTTCCACCCCGTATGGGAGCCGCGCTATCTGGTCACCGAAGGTGGACTGCAGCCCGCGGTGATCCTGACCGATGTGGCGGCCCTGATCGCCGGAGGCATGCGCGGGGTGCTAGGCAAGTGAGACGAGGGTTTGGAATCGCCCTTCTGGTGGTGATGCTCGGGGTGGGAAGCGTCATTGCGGCCGAACCCCTGCCCACCCGCGAATGGGGTGTCCTGTCGATCAGCTTGCCCGCGACGGGCGAGGGGCAGGGGGCGGCGATCGTGTTCACCCCCGCTGCAGGCCCAGGAAGACCGGATATGGAGGCCGTTGAGGCACTGCGGGCTAGAGGACTGGCGGTGGCCCTGGTCGATACCAGGGCGCTGCTCGATTGGGCGCGGCAAGGCGAGGGTTGTCTCGACCTCGCCGAGGTGGGGCAGTGGCTCAGCCAGACCTTGCAGCAACGCCTGGGACTGCCCGAGTATCGCCCGGCATGGTTGGCTGGACGCGAGGAAGGCGGCTGGGTGGTGCATGCCCTTTTGGCCCAGGCCCCCAAGGGCGTGTTCGCCGCAGGTCTGAGCATGGACTTCAGCGCAGGCAATCCATCGGGGCGCTTGCTATGCGAAGTGGGGGGCGTGGGGCCGGATCGCCGCCTCGCGCCCGATACTCCACTGCATGGGGCGTGGCGGGTCGGCGCCATGGGGGCGGTGAGCTTTGATGCCGCGCGCTATGCCCGTCAGGCGGCCCTGGCCAGTGACCGTCCCATGCCCGAGCCCTTGCGGGGGACCTATGCAGCGCAAGTGGTCGAGCTGCTGAGGCCGCAGGATTTGAGGGTGGAGAGATGGCCGGATCTCCCTGTAGTCGAGGTGGCGCGCCACACGAGCTTGCGGGTGCTGGTCGTCCTCTATTCCGGCGATGGTGGCTGGCGCGACATCGACCGGCGCCTTGGCGCGGCCCTCGGGCGACAAGGCTATGCGGTGGTCGGCATCGACACCCTGCGCTATTTTTGGGAGAGGCGCGAGCCCATGGGTGTGGCCCGTGACCTGGACCGCCTGGTTCGGCATTACCTCGATGCCTGGGGGCTGAACGAGGTCGTCCTGATCGGTTACTCCTTTGGTGCCAATATCCTTCCCTTTGCTTACAACCGCTTGCCTGATGCGACCCGGGGGCGGGTACGCATGGTCACCCTCCTCTCGCCCGAACTCACCACCGACTTCGAGGTGCACCTGGTCGGTTGGCTGGGGCAGCAGGCCTCGGGTGCGGCGGCCATGCCGATCCTGCCCGAGGCGAGGCGCATCGACCCAAGCCGCTTGGTGTGTGTGTACGGCGAGCAGGAGGCGGCCACGACCCTCTGCACCCAGCCCGGGCTGAAGGCAGCACGGCTGATGCGCCTGCCGGGTGGGCATCACTATGATGGCGACTACGATGCGTTGGCGCGCAGGCTCATTGAAGCCTTGCAGCAAGTCCCCATACCCATACCAAAATGAGCACCGCCTGAGCATCGACTGAGGTCCTCATCGGGCCTTGCCATGGGCCCATCTGTTCGCCCTCGGCTGCCCATGTCCCCGCATGCGCGTTAGGGACGCTCCAGGGTCATCGGATGGTGTGCACATCGGTGGTTCAGGTGGCCTGGCCGGGTGGTTCAGGCAACGACAAACTGTTAGGCTCGAAACCCATCCTCGGGGCGGCCCGGCGCGGCAGCTCCGCCTTCCTGACGCATGCAAGAGGATGCAAAGATGAGCAAGCCGATATCTTTCGACGTGATCGCCCTGGGTGGGGGCAGCGGTGGCCTGGCCGTGGCCGAGCGCGCAGCACAGCTTGGCAAACGTGCCTTGGTGGTTGAGCCAAACGGGCTAGGTGGCACTTGTGTCCACCTTGGATGCGTCCCCAAGAAGGTGATGTGGTACGGTGCGCAGATCGCGCACGCGATCCACAATGCCGCCGGATTCGGCTTTGAGGTGGATCTGAAGGGGTTTCATTGGCACAGGTTGGTGGAGGGCAGGCGTGGGTATATCAAGGCCATCGGCGATTGGTGGACAGGCTATACCAGGGACCTCGGCATCGAGGTGGTGAAGGGCTACGGCCGCTTTGTGGATAAGCACCTCATTGAGGTGGATGGTAAGCACTACACCGCGCCGCACATCGTGCTCAGCACCGGTGGCCGCCCGTTTGTGCCGCCGGTGCCTGGTGCGGAACTGGGCATCACCTCGGACGGTTTCTTCGCCCTGGACGAACAGCCTAGGCGCGTCGCCATTCTCGGCGGTGGCTACATCGGCGTCGAGATCGCCGGCCTGATGCGCGCCCTGGGCAGCGAGGTGCTGCTGGCGGACATCGCGCCGCGTCTCTTGATGCCCTTCGATCGCATGCTGAGTGAAACGCTCGCCTGCCACATGCGCGAGGAGGGCATCGAGCTGCGCCTATCGTTCCGCACCGTCGGCCTGCGCAAGACCGAGGCGGGGATCGTCATCGATGGTACGGATGGCGAGAGCGACCCCAACGTGCTTGGCCCGTTCGATGCGGTGATTTGGGCCGCCGGGCGCAAGCCGAATACCGACGGCATTGGCCTGGAGCGGGCCGGGGTGGAGGTGCTGCCGAACGGTTTCGTGCCGACCGACGCCTTTCAGAACACCAACGTACCGGGCATCTATGCCATCGGCGACATCACTGGCCGCACAGCCCTCACGCCGGTGGCCATTGCCGCAGGCCGCCGCCTGATGATGCGTCTGTTCGCCGGCCAAGAGCAGGCGAAGCTGGACTACGATAACATCCCGAGCGTGGTCTTTTCGCACCCGCCGATCGGTACCGTGGGCCTGACCGAGGCGCAGGCGCGTGAGCAGTTCGGCAAGGCGGTCACCGTATACCAGACCCACTTCACGCCGATGAAGTACGCGTTGGCAACGCACAAGGCCCCGACGGCAATGAAGCTAGTCTGCGCCGGGGCGGAGGAGCGGGTGGTGGGCGTGCACATCATCGGCGATGGGGCCGACGAGATGCTGCAGGGCTTTGCCGTGGCGGTGAAGGCTGGTCTGACCAAGGCCGACTTCGACAACACCGTCGCCATCCACCCCACCAGCAGCGAGGAACTGGTGACGCTGAAGGTGCCAAACCCCGAGCCGGAGGCATGAATTGCGCCCCTATCGCTTATAGTTGATGAGGACCCGTCGGGGCAGGAAGAGAATCGTGCGCATATTTGCGCACTTTCTTGAGAGCAGTTTGTCGGCGCAGGATGCCAGGCCATGTCAATGCCCCGTCTCCATATACTTTTCGCCGCCCTTGCCTTGGGGTGGGGATGGCTTGCGGTGGGGCCGGCCTTGGCGGCAGAGGTGGAAGACGCCCGCCCTTGGTATGACCGTGTTCAGGCGGGTATGTCCAGCTGGCTGATCGGTACCGCTGCAGGATTGGATAGCTTCTTCGGCGATCCACGCGCGATCGAGGAAGACTACACTGAAACCTACGCTCGCCTGCAGCTGGGCATCACCAAGTCGCGTCTGCAGGATATCGAGTGGAGCAGCCGAGTCTATGCCAAGGTCGCCCTGCCGAGGCTTAGCCGACGACTCAACATCTTCGTGGTCGGCGGCGAGGAGGACCAGGGCATGGCGGCCGAGCCGGAGGAATCACTGCGCAAGACGGAAGAGTCCTCCACCGTTGGGGTGCAGTATGTGCTCGATGAAACGGACCGCGGGCGATGGAGCCTTTCCGGCAGTCTCTCGCCCAATGTGAAGTTGCGCTATCGCTACCTTTACCCCCTGGGCGCTGGTTGGTATGCCCGCTACACCCAGAATCTCTATTGGGACAAGGACAAAGATACCGGCATCCAATGGCGCGGTGACCTGGAACGGGTGATCGCCGACAACACTTTGTTTCGCCTGACGCTGGATGCGGACTATTGGGGCGATAAGACCGGCGTGAACTGGGTGGCCGGGGGCGCCCTGTTGCATAGGCTCGACGGCCGCTCCGCACTCGCCCTGGATGCCTCCGCGAGCGGGGTTTCGGAACCTACCTTGGAGATTGCCCAGTACCGCATGGGGTTGCGCTATCGGCGCAATTTCTTCCGCAGCTGGTTGTTCTATGAGCTCGAACCAGCCCTGCGCTGGACGCAGGATCCACTCCATCCCGCCGATCGTATGATCTTCGACCCGGCCATCAGCGTTCGCCTGGAGATCCAGTTCGGGAAGGTGACCGGGTTGTAATCCAGAAGTACAAAAGCCATTCCACCCCTCTCCCAAAGGGAGAGGGGTGAGCTGGTCCTCCTTTTGCCCCCTGCGTCAGGGTGCTTTTTCCACCTTGGTGATGGTCAGCACCCCGTTGATCGACTCGGCGCGAAAGCGGATGCGATCGCCCGCCTTGAGCTGGTCGAGCAGGGTAGGATTCTGCGCGCGGAACACCATGGTCATGGCGCCCATGCCGAGGTTTGGCAGGGGGGCGTGCTTGAGGGTGATCTTGCCGGCGGCCTTGTCCACCTTGCGCACCTCGCCTTCGGTCAGGGCCTCCTCGTTCTGCACCATTTCCATGTGTTGCGCCATGCCTTCCGGGGTGGCGTGGTCGTGGTCCGCATGGCTGTGCGACGCGGCCTGGGCGTGGATGCCAAGGGGGAGGGATAGGATGGTGGTCAGCAGGATGGTTTTGCCTTGCATGATGCGTTTCCTCAGTGCGTGATGGGTCAGGAGTGGTTGTGGCGTGCGGGCTTGCGCACCGTCACGGTGGGGCCATTGGGGGCACTGGTGGCGCGCTCGGGCTCTGGCAGGGGCACGCCCTGCCACTCCCAGGCGCGGGTGCCCTTGGGCTGGGGGTAAGGGCCTGGATCCCGGTAGTCGTCGGGGGCTAGGCCCTTGCGGATCTTCACCGTCGTGAACATGCCGCCCATGCCGATCGGGCCGAAGGGGCCATGGCCAGTCATCATCGGCAGGGTGTTGTCGGGCAGTGGCATCTCCATCTCTGCCATGTCATGCATGCCGCGATCGCCCATCACCATGTAGTCGGGAATGAGCTTGCTGATCTTCTCGGCGATGCCGCGCTGGTCGACGCCAATCATGGTCGGCACGCCGTGGCCCATGGCGTTCATGGTGTGATGTGACTTGTGGCAGTGGAACGCCCAGTCCCCCTCTGCGGTGGCGTCGAACTCGATCGCGCGCATCTGACCGACCGCGACATCCACCGTGACCTCGGGCCAGCGCGCCTCGGGGCGTATCCAACCGCCATCCGTGCCGGTCACCTCGAACTCATGGCCATGCAGGTGGATGGGGTGGTTGGTCATGGTCAGGTTGCCGATTCGGATGCGCACCCGGTCTCCAAGCCGACAGACCAGGGGGTCGATGCCAGGGAAAACCCGGCTGTTGAAGGTCCAAAGGTTGAAGTCGAGCATGGTGTTGACCCGCGGTGTGTAGCTTCCGGGGTCAATGTCGTAGGCGTTGAGCAGCACGCAAAAGTCGCGGTCCACGCGCATGAAGTCAGGATTCTTGGGGTGGACGATGAACATCCCCATCATGCCCATGGCCATTTGCACCATCTCGTCCGCATGGGGGTGATACATGAAGGTGCCGCTGCGGCGCAGGGTGAATTCGTACACGTAGGTCTTGCCCGGGGGGATGGGGGGTTGGGTCAGGCCGGAAACGCCGTCCATGCCGTTCGGCAGGCGCTGACCGTGCCAATGGATGCTGGTGACCTCAGGCAGACGGTTGGTGACGAACAGACGCACCCGGTCGCCCTCTACCGCTTCGATGGTCGGGCCGGGGCTTTGGCCGTTGTAACCCCACAGACGGGCATTCATGCCAGGCGCAAGTTCGCGCATCACCGGTTCGGCCACCAGGTGGAACTCCTTCACGCCGCGCACCATGCGAAACGGTAGGGTCCAGCCGTTGAGGGTGACCACCGGATTGTAGGGGCGTCCGCTGGACGGCTGCACGGGGGGGTGGGTGGCGGTGCTGTCCATGGTGGCGACCTCGGGCAGACTGGCCAGCGCACTTGTGTGGACCAGGCCGCTGCCGAAGGCAGCAAGCCCGGTCTTCAACAGGAAGTCTCGACGGGAAACCATGGGGTGCTCCTCGGGGATCAGTGGCCGCCCGCCGCCGAGCCTGCGGCGGGGCGAGGGTCGGAAAGGTTGACGGCGGCGGGGGAGCCGACGGTCAGGGCCATGCGTAGGTCGGTCTCGGCGCGCCAGAAGTCGCGGTTGGCCTCGATGGCGCCAATCACGGTCTGGATCTGCTCGCGCGCATCCAGCAGCAGCTCGAAGACACTGATCAGCATACCGTTGTAACGGAGCACGTTTTCCTCCGCGATGCGCTTCCGTAGCGGCACGATCTCGTCGCGATAGTGGCGGGCGAGGTCGAAGGCCGTGCGATAGCGTAACCAGGACTCGCGGGCCTCTGAGCGGGCTCGGATGGCGGTGGCACGGACGTTCTCCACGGCCTGCATGTAGACCGCCTCGGTCCGCGCCACCTTGGCATCTCCCCAGTCGAACAGGGGCAGGACCAGTTCGATCTCGTAGCCGCGCTGGATGGGGGCCTCATGGGAGGTGTTGTGCATGACCCCCGCCTCCAGCACGTTGACGAAGCGCGTGGCGCGGGTAAGGCCGAGCGACTTCGCGAGACCCTCCGCTTGCTGCTTGGCAAGCTGCACGTCAAGGCGCTCGCGGATGGCGCGTGCCTCGATGCCTGTGCCGTCCATGGGCACGGCGGGCAGGTCAGGCAGACGCTTGGGCAGGATGAAGGCGGTCTGTTCGCCCCACAGGCCGAGCAGGCGAATCAGCCGCTCGCGCGTCTGCGCCGTCTGCAGGCGGGCGAGGGCGAGGCGTGCCGTGGCATCGGCGTAGAAGCCTTGCTCGCGCGCTTGATCCAAGATGCCCCAATGGCCGGTTGCGGCCATGCGCCGTCCGAGCAGGCTGCTGGCCTCGGCGGCCTCGCGTACTTGCTGCCAATAGTCTTCCGCCTGCGCGGCGGCGACGGCATCGATTCACGCCTTGCGGGTCTCCAGGGCGATACGCATGACCTCGCTGGCTACCCGCAGCTTGGTTTCCTCCACGCGGTGTTCCTCGATCGCCGCCCGTGCTGGCAGGGTGAGGAGACCGAAGATATCGAACAGGAAGGTGCGTTCAATCTCGACGGCGCCTCCCTGTTCCAGCCGGCTGTAACTGAAACCGGGGTTGCGTAGGCGACCAGCCTGTACCCGATTGGCATCCGCGATGCCCAGCTCAAACAGGGTCATGCGCAGGCCTGGGTTGTTGAGCAGGGCGATACGCACGGCATGCTCGGCCGTGAGCGGTCCTTCGGCCAACAGGGCGTCCACCTCGGAGGAGGCCCGCTGCTGGCGTTCTGGCGTGTCGGACAGGAGGAGCGGGGAGCGTTCAGCGGTGGTAAGACGGGCATCCACCTCGGTTTGAAGCGCGCCAAGACCCGCATCCTCCTTCAGCGTGGCGCAGCCCGGCAGGATCAGGAGGGCGGCAGTGGTCAGGCCCGCCGAGGCCCACGTAGAAAGACGGCCTCGCGTCATGGCCTACCTCCATGCCCATGCTGATGCTCGGGCGATGAGGGCGGGGGGAAAGTGACGCCCATGTGCCCCAGGTGGCCGCCCAGTTCACGGGCGGTGTCATTGACTTCGCGCCAGCCTGCAAGCTCCGAGGGGCGGAAGGGGGTGTAATCGATGAAGGCGGAACGGTCATTTACCGGCGGGACGCTCGCCTCGGGCTGTTCCGGTCCTGGGGCGGCGGCCATGGTGGAGACGGAGAAGATCAGCAACAGGGTGCAAACATCCACCCGTCGAAGTTGAGCAGACATGATGGAGACTCCATGAAAACCGATAAGGCTGTGGCGTTTGAGCCACAGGATCACGACGACGGTTACAGGGAGGCAGGCGGTCGCTCGGGCGCGTCGAGGATCAGGGAGACGAAACGGGCGCCGATGAAGGGGATGGGCGCAGAGAGTGGCCGCTCGCCCACGAGGTCGTATGTCGCGAGGGCAGTAAAGTGAGAGAGGGCGAAGCAGTGCGGGCAGTCGTCGCCGAGGGCGGAGGGGGTGTCATCGCCTGTCTGATCCATGGACAGGCCGTCGTGATGGTGACACGGCATGGCCTTGTTGTGTCCCCCATTGCCCAGCGGGGCAGCGGCGTGGTGCATGCCAGAGGCACACATGCTCATGCTGACCCCAGCCATCCCCTGGATGGGGAGGATCAGCACAAGCAGAAGCAGTAGGGTGCGCTTGAGCATATCCATGAAGAGAGGGAGGCTCGCTGGTGGGCCGGTCGTCAAGACCAAGTTAGTCGATCGATCATGCGGGCGCAAGCCTCCTCGTTGCAGAGGGGCGACGGCTGAGGTCACGTTGGTTGGTGGGTTGAATCGGCCCCTCCATGCTCTTTCAGCGCCTCGCGCAGACGGGTGCGGGCCTCCTCGATGCCCGTGCCTATGCGCGAGGAGAACAATTGCACGGTCACCCCTTCCGGCAGGGTGCGACGCAGTTTCTGCAGTACCCCACTGGCCGCACCGCGCGAGAGCTTGTCGGCCTTGGTCAAGAGCACATGCACCGGTAGGCCGCGTGCGGTGCAGCTTTCGATCAGCATCTGATCGAAGGGTTGCAGGGGATGGCGGATGTCCATCATCAGCACGGCCAGCCTCAGGCTCCTGCGAGTTCTGAAGTACTCATCCATGACTCGCCCCCAGTTCTGGCGCATGTCTTTGGGCGCCTCGGCATAGCCGTAGCCGGGCAGGTCGATCAGGCGCTTGCTGTCGTCGAGTGCGAATACATTGAGCAGTTGGGTGCGGCCGGGGTGCTTGCTTGCCCGCGCCAGGGTCTTCTGCGCACACAGGGCATTCAGGGCGCTGGACTTGCCAGCGTTGGAACGGCCAGCAAAGCAGACCTCCGCGCCGCGATCAGCGGGCAGATGGGCGGGATCGGGCGCGCTCTTGAGGAATCTGGCACGGGCAAAATAGGCGCGAAGTTGAGGGTCTTCGTTCTGCATACGCTCATTCTATGTCAGTTCCATGGTGGACAAGCCTTGGGGGCTGACTAAAATCCGAAGACTTCTGTATGCCACCCCCCGGAGAGGGTCATGACTACCCATCTGATGATTGCCACTGCCATGATGTTCGCCACCACCCTATCCGTCGAGGCAGGGGATGTCGCCGCCGGGCAGGCCAAGGCCGCGGCCTGTGCTGGCTGCCATGGCGTCAACGGCAACAGCACCAATGCCGCCTTCCCTTCGCTGGCCGGCCAGCATGCCGGTTACATCGCCAAGCAGCTGCGCGAGTACAAGTCGGGGGGGCGTGTCAACGCCATAATGGCCGGCATAGCAGCCCCGCTCACCGAAGAGGACATGGCGAACCTCGGCGCCTACTATGCCTCGCAGACCACGACCGTCCTACCGGCCGAGGGTCAGGACGCCGAGCTCATCGCTCGTGGTAAGCGGCTGTATCAGGCTGGGGATGCGCCCAAGGGGGTGGCGGCCTGCGCCGCCTGTCACGGCCACCGGGGGTTCGGCAATCCGGGCGCCGGGTATCCCGCCCTGCGTTCTCAGCATGCAGCCTACACCGAGCTTACCCTCAAGGCCTTTCGCGATGGCAGCCGGGCCAACGACGCCAATGCGGTCATGCGCCAGATTGCCGCCAAACTGAGCGACGATGAGATCCGGGCCTTGGCTGCCTACACTGCCACGTTGCACTGAGCGTGGAACCTCCGCACGCGCAGCCGTCTCCAACAAGGGCGTGTCCCCGTCTCCGCCGTCGGGCGGAGGCCTTATCTCACCCTCGATCGATCGGCATGACCCAGACACTTACACACTCCCGGGGCCGCCAGTGGATGGCCTTCCTCGGTTCGATGAACCTGGCCGTCATCCTGCTGGTGGCGGTCGCACTGGCCTCCATCATTGGCACGGTGCTGCAGCAGAACCAGCCTTACGGCGACTATCTGATGAAGTTCGGCCCGTTCTGGTTCGAGGTATTCCGCACCCTGGGGCTGTACGATGTCTATTCTGCTCCCTGGTTCCTTGCCATTCTCGGCTTCTTGGTCGTCTCCACCAGTGTCTGCGTGATCCGCAACGCGCCGAGCATGGTGCGCGAGATACGCGACTATCGCCTGCATGTGCAGGAGAAGTCCTTGCGCGGCATGTCCGGGCATACCGAGTGGCAGCTGCCCGTGAGCGTCGAGGCCGCCGCAATCGAGGCGCGTCGCGCCCTGCTTGCGTCCGGTTTCAGTGTGCGCGAGACCCGCGTGGCTGAGGGCTACCTCATCGCCGGCCGTAAAGGGGCCTTGCAGCGGCTCGGTTACATCTTCACCCACGTGGCCATTGTCATCATCCTAGTCGGCGGCGTGCTGGATTCGCGCATCTGGCTGGCGTTGCGTGAGCTCAAAGGAGACCTGGTGGTGGAAACCCGCTCGGTGCCGCTCTCCCAGGTGCCGCCGGAGAGTCATGTCCCAGCCTCCAACCCTAGCTTCCGTGGGAATGTGAACATCCCGGAAGGGCAGCGAAGCTCGGTGCTGTTCCTCAACGTGCGCGATGGCTACGTGGTGCAGGAGCTGCCATTTACCATCGAGGTGAAAGATTTCCGCATCGAGCACTACATCAACGGCCAGCCGAAGTCCTACGAGAGCGATCTCGTCATCCATGACCCGGCCAGTCCGAACAAGCCCGTGGCGCAGACCATCTCGGTCAATCATCCGCTGATCTACAAGGGGTATGCCATCTACCAGGCCAGCTTCGGCGACGGCGGCTCCAAGCTTACCCTGCGGGCCTGGCAGCTGCGTGGCCAAATCGGCGCGGCGCAGGACATCCAGGGCGCCATCTTCCAGGATATCCCCTTCTCCCTCGGTGGGCAGCGCTACAAACTGGAGCTGAACGACTTCCGCCTGTTCAACATCAACTCCATCGAAGGCGAAGGTGGCACGGTCGAGCAGAAAAACTTTGGTCCGAGCATGGTGTTCCGACTGCGCGATGCCGCCGGTCAGGCACGTGAGTATGAGAATTACATGAACCCGGTGGTCATGGACGGGCGACCGGTGTTCATCTCCGGCATGCGTGAGCAGGCTGGCGCACCCATGCGCTACCTCTACCTGCCAGCGGACCGCAACTACCGGCTGGATACCTTCATGGCCTACTATGCCCGCCTGCACGATTCGGAGCGTGTTGCACGAGCGGTGCAGACGATGCTGGAGGAGATCAATCCCGAGGCCGCGAAATTGCCGGCGGCCAGCGAGTCCATCCGCGCCATGGTCGGCCGCTTCGTCGAGGGTGGCTACGACGCCCTCGGCACGGACCTCGAGCAGCGCGTGCCTGCCGAGCAGTTGCAGCAGGCCTTCGAGACCAGCGTGCGCGTGCTACAGACGGTGCTTGGACGGCTGTATCTCGAACTGCTGGCCGAGCAGGGCATCGAGGTGGCGACGGAGCAGGATGAGCGCTTCCTCGCCGACGCAGTCACAGCCATTCATGCCCTCGCGCTGTACGGTTCGCCCATCTACCTTCAGATGACAGGATTCGAGCACATTCAGGCCTCTGGGCTGCAGATCACCAAATCCCCCGGCAAGGCGGTGGTCTATTTCGGCAGCGTGCTGTTGACCCTGGGGGTGTTCATGCTCTTTTATCTGCATCCGCGTCGCGCCTGGGTACTGGTACGCGAGCACGAAAGCGGTGCGCGCGTGTTGTTCGCTACTACCAGCCATCGCAAGACCCTCGACATGCAACAGGCTGCAGCTCAGTTGCGCGAGCGGTTGGAGCTTTGCCTCCGCAGCGCGGGCGATCAGCCCCTTGCGACCGACCATGCGTAACCACGTCACTGAACCACGGGAGGTTCTTCATGTCCGCCAACCTTGATGCCACGCGCCAGTCCCTCGAGCGATCTTTGGATGTGCGGCACATCCGTCCGCAAGACATCCTTTGGCTGATGGCGGTGCTGGGCGCCGGTTTCGGCGTGCTGGTCGCCTTCAACCAGCACATGGATGGCTACGAAGTCGGCATCCTGATCGGCACCACCGTGTCGCTCGCCGTGTTCGGCTGGTTCTGGCGCAGCATGCAGGGGCTGACCCTGGCGGTTGCGGTGATGAGCGGCATCGCCCTGTGGCGCTATGGCGTCTACTTCGGCGATCAGCTCTCGGTCGGCCAGGAAGCGATCAACGCCGTGCAGGCCAAGGATTTCATCCTCAAATTCCTCCTCTCCAGTCAGAGCGCGATCATGTGGATGAGCGCGCTGTACGTTGGTGCCACCTTCACCTATTTCCTCGCCTTGTTCAGCCGTGCCGAGTACATCGGCCGCATCGCCTCGGGCCTTGTGTGGGCGGCCACCGCCTTCGGTCTCACGGGGATGATGGTGCGCTGGCGCGAGTCCTACCTGATCCATGTGGACTATGGCCACATCCCGTTGAGCAACCTGTACGAGGTGTTCATCCTGTTCGCCGTGATCACCGCACTGATCTACCTGTTCTACGAGGCCCGCTTCCGCACGCGCAATCTTGGCGGCTTCGTCATGCTGGTGATCTCCGCCGCGGTGGGCTTTTTGCTGTGGTATACCTTCGATCGCGGCGCGAACCACATCCAGCCGCTGGTGCCCGCGCTCAACAGCTACTGGATGAAGATCCACGTGCCGGCCAATTTCGTCGGCTACGGCGCTTTTGCGCTTGCGGCCATGGTCGGCCTGGTCTATCTCATCAAGCTCAGGCTGGGCGGGGATGGGGAGAACGACCGTCTGCCCAAGCTCGCGCTGCTGGATGACCTGATGTACAAGGCCATCGCGCTCGGCTTTGGTTTCTTCACTGTGGCCACCATCCTCGGTGCCATGTGGGCCGCTGAGGCCTGGGGTGGCTACTGGTCTTGGGACCCGAAGGAGACCTGGGCGCTGATCGTGTGGCTCAACTACGCCGCCTGGTTGCACCTGCGCTTGACCAAGGGTTGGCGCGGCGCGCCAATGGCTTGGTGGGCGGTGGTCGGCCTGTTCGTCACCACCTTCGCCTTCCTCGGCGTGAACATGTTCCTCTCTGGCCTGCATTCCTATGGCACCCTGTAACTGGCTCACCCCAGGAGGTTGAACGATGAAACAATTTGGCTGGCTGCCCGCGCTCATCCTCTCGGCGGGATTGGCGTATGCCGTGGACGAAATGGTTCATTACGAGGTCATCGATCCACCGGTGAAGTTGCATGCCGCACAGGGCGAGGTGGTGGTGCAGGAGTTTTTCTGGTACGGCTGCGGCCATTGCTACCACTTCGAGCCCACCCTCAACGCCTGGCTAGCAAAAAAGCCAGCCAACGTGCGCTTTGAGCGCGTGGCTGTGGCGCTCAACCCAGGCTGGGTGCCGCTGAGCAAGGCCTATTATGCGCTCAAGCAACTCGGTGCGGATGAGCGGCTGCATACCGCCTTGTTCGATGCCGTGCATAAGGAGCGCCACCCCTTGAATACGCCTGAGCAGATCGCGGACTTTGCCGCATCCCATGGGGTGGACCGCGAAGCCTTCCTTCGGGCCTTCAACAGCTTCGCCGTGGATGCCGAGGTGCGCAAGGCGCAACAGCTTGCTCGCCAGTATGACATCACCGGCGTCCCGGCCATGGTCGTGCAAGGCAAGTACCGCACCTCGGGGAGTCTTGCCGGCAGCAATGCCAAGATGGTGGAGGTGGTGGACGCCCTGATCCCCAAGGCGGCCGACAGGTAAGACACGTCCCCCTGCCGGGGGTGGTGATTCCCCGTCTTAGCCCCTATGCTAACTCGGTCCTCTTACCTTTGGTCGGCCCATGAGCACCACCGCGCATCTCGTCGTCCGTTGCCTTGAGGCCGAAGGTGTCGACACCATCTTTGGGGTTCCCGGCGAGGAGAACCTCGACCTGCTCGACGCCTTGCTGGAGAGCCGCATTCGCTTCATCCCTACCCGCCATGAACAAGGCGCGGCCTTTATGGCGGATGTGCATGGTCGCCTGACCGGCAAGGCCGGGGTGTGCCTGGCCACCCTCGGACCCGGCGCGACCAATCTCATCACCGGGGTGGCGGATGCCAACATGGATCATGCGCCGCTGGTCGCCATTGCCGGTCAGGCCTCGACGGATCGCCTGCACAAGGAGTCCCACCAAGTGCTCGATCTGGTGGAAATGTTCAGGCCCATCACCAAGTTCTCCACCCGCGTGCTCTCACCGTCCACTGTGCCGGAGACCATCCGCAAGGCCTTCAAGCTCGCGCAGTCGTCCAAGCCTGGCGCGGCCTTCATCGAGCTGCCGGAGAACATTGCTAAAATGCCTGCCAACGGGGAGCCCTTGCCCCACTCCGAGGGGCAGCGCCCCGAACCCTCCGAGCAGACGGTGATGGCCGCCGCGCGGCTGATCTCAGAGGCCAAAAACCCCATCATTCTGGCTGGTCATGGCGTGATTCGCGCCGCTGCCCATGAGGCTCTGACGGCCTTTGCGGGGCAGCTCAATATCCCAGTCGCCAATACCTTTATGGCCAAGGGGATCATCCCGTTCAAGCACCCGATGGCCCTGGGCAGTGTCGGCCTGCAGGCCAAGGATTATGTCGGTGTTGGCTTCGACCATGCAGACCTGATCATTGCCATTGGCTACGACCTGGTGGAGTACCATCCGCACCTCTGGCACCCGACCCGCGATCGCGCCATCCTCCATATCGACGATACCCCCGCTGAGATCGATGGGCATTACGGTGTCACCCTCGAGGTGCTGGGCGATATCGGCCTCTCGCTCGAGCGTATTGCTCAGCGTGCTCGCCCCCATGAGGGGCAGGCGCTCCGCAGGCTGCGCCAGATGCTGATCACCGACATGGGCGAGCATGCCCGTGATACGGTGTTCCCGCTCAAGCCGCAAAAGCTGATCTGGGATTTACGCACCGTGCTCGATCTGCGTGACATTGTCATTTCCGATGTGGGCGCGCACAAGATGTGGCTGGCGCGCATGTTCCGCTGCGAGCGCCCCAACACCTGCCTGATTTCCAACGGCTTTGCCAGCATGGGCATCGCCCTGCCGGGGGCGATCGCCGCCAAGCTGGCGCGCCCGGAGCGCACGGTGGTGGCCGCCACTGGGGATGGTGGTTTCCTTATGAATGTGCAGGAACTGGAGACCGCCAGGCGCCTTGGCACGCCCATCATCGTGCTGGTTTGGAACGATGGCGGCTTTGGTCTGATCGAGTGGAAGCAGATGGCGCAGTTCGGCCGTCCTGCCTTCGTCCGCTTTGGTAACCCTGATTTCGTCAAGCTGGCGGAGGCCTTCGGTGTGCGCGGCTACCGCATTGAGCCGGGTGTGTCGCTGCAGGACGTGCTGCGCGAGGCCATTGCAAGCCAGGAGATCTGCGTGATCGATGTGCCGGTGGACTACAGCGAGAACCTCAAGCTGACCGCGCGGCTGGGCGAGATGGTGTTGCCGATGTGATTGCGCATCGTGACATCCCCTACGCCGTGGCCCATCCGGCGGTCCGTTCAGGACAACAGCTGCGGCTTTTGAGCTATAATATTCAAGTCGGCATTGCCAGCCGCGCCTTCCGCGAATATTTCACCGCCGGCTGGAAGCACCTGCTACCCAGCCCCGAGCGGATGCGCAACCTCGATCGCATCGCCGAGGTGTTGTGCGGGTATGACATCGTCGGCTTGCAGGAGTTGGACGCGGGCAGCCTGCGCAGCCACTTCCTGAACCAGGCCGAATATTTGGCCATGCGCGCCGGGATGCCGTTCTGGAAGCACCAGACCAACCGCGACCTCGGCCATCTGGCCAAGCACAGCCTGGGGCTGCTTGCTCGGATGATCCCCTATGCGGTGGAACACCATGCCCTGCCGGGCCTCCTGCCCGGGCGGGGGGTGATGCTCGCGCATTTCGGTCAGCCCGGGAGACGGCTCACCGTGGCGGTCATGCACCTCGCCCTTGGCCGCGTCTCGCGCATGCGGCAGATGGACTTCGTCGCGGATCTCCTGGCCGACGAACCGAATGTCATCCTGATGGGGGATTTCAACTGCCTGCCGCAGGCCCCCGAGATGCGTCTCCTGCTCCGCCGCACAGGGCTGCTGCTGCCGGAGAAGGAACTACACACCTACCCAAGTTGGCGCCCCAGGCGGATAATCGACTATATCCTGATCAGCCCCTCCCTGCGCATGCGCGAGGCCGAGGTGCTGCGCCTGCCGCACTCTGACCACCTGCCCTTGGCCGTGGAGGTGGAGCTGCCGCCGGACCTGACGCTATGAGGCCGTCATTGGGCACACAGGCCAGTGAAGGCGAAGACTGGAAGCGTCGTGAGCTCGACACCCTGCACACCCTCGAGGGGCGTGATGAACACCTCGGCACGGCGGTAGCACTCATCCGTCTTGCCCTTGAGGTGGGCAGCATCCACGAGATCGTCGCCGGGCGCCGTTCCTCCATGGCGACAAGTCGCTGAGGATGACGCTATCCTGTGGGCTGAGCACGGATATGTGCCAATGACATGGGTAGTTGTTCGAGTGTGTCGATTGACCAGGTACACTGCATGGTGCCAAGAGTCGTGGGTGCAATCGCTGTGGGGTCGGTTGAGGTCTACAGCTTGCAATGCATCCGGGCTCGCCGCAGAATTCATCTCAACCCGGCCTTTGGGGCCGGCCCCTGAATGCCACGAAGGAGACGCCCGCGTGAGCGACAACATTGTTTACCTGTCTGACGCCAGCTTCGAGCAGGAAGTCATCAAGAGCAACGTGCCGGTCCTGGTGGACTACTGGGCCGAGTGGTGTGGTCCATGCCGCATGATCGCCCCCATCCTCGACGAGATCGCCAGGGAATACGCCGGGCGTGTCAAGGTGGCCAAGCTCAACATCGACGAGAACCCGGGGACCCCGCCGAAATACGGTATTCGCGGCATCCCGACCCTGATGCTGTTCAAGGGCGGCGTCGTCGTTGCGACCAAGGTCGGCGCCCTATCCAAGTCTCAGCTGGCGGCCTTCCTCGACGGCCATCTCTGAGGTTCTTCGCCCCGGGCGTGTCCATCGTGCTCTGGACGCGCCCTGCGGGGCGTGTTAGTCTTAGGGCGGCGTTCGCCCATCGTTCAAAACGCATTCTGCACCATCACGATCCTTCCTTGCCAGGACCCTTGCGGGTCGTGTGCATCCCTGCATTCAATCCTTCCCTCGCATGAATCTGACCGAAATCAAGAAAAAACCGGTTGCCGAGCTCTTGGCCATCGCCGAGTCCATGGGCATCGAGAATGTAGCCCGCGCGCGCAAACAAGACCTGATCTTCGCCATCCTCAAGGCCCATGCCAAAACGGGTGAGCCAATCTACAGCGAGGGGGTGCTGGAGATCCTCTCCGATGGCTTCGGCTTCCTGCGCTCGCCGGATGGCTCCTATCTTGCAGGGCCCGATGACATCTATGTCTCCCCCAGCCAAATCCGTCGCTTCAATCTGCAGACCGGCGACACGGTGGCCGGTACCATCCGACCGCCGAAGGATGGCGAGCGTTACTTCGCCCTGCTCAAAGTCGACTCGATCAACTTCGAGCCGCCAGAGAACACCAAGAGCAAGGTGCTGTTCGAAAATCTCACCCCGCTGCACCCGAATAAGCGTTTGCGCATGGAGCGCGGCAACGGCAGCACCGAGGATCTGACCGTGCGGGTGATCGACATCATCGCGCCGATCGGCAAGGGCCAGCGCGGCCTGATCATCGCCCCCCCGAAGGCCGGCAAGACGATGATGCTGCAGAATATCGCCCAGAGCATCACCGCCAATTATCCCGAGTGCTACTTGATCGTCCTTTTGATCGACGAGCGCCCGGAAGAAGTGACCGAGATGCAGCGTATGGTGCGCGGCGAGGTCATTGCCTCTACCTTCGACGAACCGGCGACCCGTCACGTGCAGGTGGCGGAAATGGTGATCGAGAAGGCCAAGCGTTTGGTCGAACACAAGCGCGATGTGGTGATCCTGCTCGACTCCATCACCCGCCTGGCGCGCGCCTACAACATCGTCCAGCCCTCTTCCGGCAAGTTGCTGACCGGTGGCGTGGACGCCAACGCCCTGCAGAAGCCTAAGCGCTTCTTCGGGGCGGCGCGCAACATCGAGGAGGGTGGCAGCCTGACCATCCTTGCCACCGCCCTGATCGACACCGGCTCGAAAATGGACGAGGTGATCTACGAGGAATTCAAAGGCACCGGCAACAGTGAGGTTCACCTCAACCGCAAGATCGCCGAGAAGCGTGTCTATCCGGCCATCGACATCAATCGCTCCGGCACCCGCCGTGAGGAGCTGCTCACCGACCCGGAGGAACTGCAAAAGATGTGGATCCTGCGCAAGTTCCTGCACAACATGGGCGAACTGGAGGCGATGGAATTCCTCCTGGATCGCTTGACCAAAACCAAGACCAACAACGAGTTCTGGGACGCGATGAAGCGCTGACCCGGCGATCGCCGCCAGGCTGATTCGATCGCGTGGGGGCGCCCCTCTTCCAGAGGGAGAGGGGGGAGAAGTACCCCTTGAGGTTGCCGGGGTGAGGGCGTGAGCAAGGGGGGCGTTCAGCACTCAGCCGCGGCTGATGGCGCGCCAGCCGATGTCGCGACGGCAGAAGCCGCCGACAAAATGGATGCCGTCTACGGCAGCGTAGGCGCGCTGCTGGGCTTCGTGCACGGTCTCACCGACGGCGGTGACGCATAGCACGCGGCCGCCGGAGGTGACGACACGCCCGGCTTCGTCGAGGCGGGTGCCGGCATGGAACACCTTGGTGTGTTCGGGTTGCGGGGTCTCGAGGCCGTCGATGACATCCCCGCGGCGAACCTCGCCGGGGTAGCCGCTGGCGGCCATGACCACGCCGAGGGCGACGCGCGAATCCCAGGCCGCGCCGACCGTATCCAGCCGCCCGTCGAGCCCAGCCTGAAGCAGCTCCACCAGGTCGGACTTCAGACGCATCATGATCGGCTGGGTCTCTGGGTCGCCCAAGCGGCAGTTGAACTCCAGCACCTTGGGGTTGCCTGCACGGTCGATCATGAGTCCGGCGTACAGGAAGCCGGTGTAGGGCAGGCCCTCGAGGGCCATACCGCGCACGGTCGGCTCCATGATCTCGCGCATGATGCGTGTTTCAAGCTTCGGGGTGATCACCGGGGCGGGGGAGTAGGCACCCATACCACCGGTATTGGGGCCCTTGTCGCCGTCGTCCCGTCGCTTGTGGTCTTGGCTGGTTGCCATCGGCAGGATGTTTTGGCCGTCCACCATGCAGATAAAGCTTGCTTCCTCGCCATCGAGGAACTCCTCGATCACTACGCGCGCGCCGGCCTGGCCAAACCGGCCGCCGAGCATGTCGCGCACGGCAGCGCTGGCCTCCGCCTGGGTCATGGCCACCACCACGCCCTTGCCGGCGGCTAGTCCGTCGGCCTTGATCACGATCGGTGCACCGTGGTCGTGGATGTAGTCCAGCGCCGGGTTCAATTCGGTGAATACGCGGTATTCGGCGGTTGGGATGCGGTGGCGAGCGAGGAAGTCCTTGGCGAAGGCCTTGGAGCTCTCCAGCTGGGCGGCCTCTCTGGTCGGGCCGAAGATGCGCAGGCCACCGTCGCGGAAGGTATCGACCACACCGACGGCGAGCGGAGCCTCGGGGCCGACCACGGTCAGGTCGATCGCGCGCTCGTGGGCGAAGGCGAACAGGGCTGGGACATCGGTGGCCTGGATGCCGACGTTCTCACACTTGGCCTCGCGCGCCGTGCAGGCATTGCCGGGGGCGACGTAGACCCGAGTGACATTCGGCGATTGCGCCAGTTTCCAGGCCAAGGCGTGCTCACGGCCGCCGGAACCGATGACCAGAATCTTCATTGAGTTGTCCTCTCAGCTATTTGTGCGTTGATTGTAAACGTGAAGCGGCGGGAGGTCTGCCGTGTTTTGACGTCAGTCTCACTGTTAGAATGCGGTTAACCTCTTTGGATCGGCAAGGCGCATTCTTTCATGGCCAGTCTGTCTCAGGATTTTCTGCGCTACGCGCTTGAGCGCGAAGTGCTCCGCTTCGGCGAATTCACCCTCAAGTCCGGTCGCGTGAGCCCCTACTTCTTCAACGCCGGTCTGTTCAACACGGGCGATGCCCTCAGCCGCCTCGGCCGTTACTATGCCGAGGTGATCGTGCGCTCGAGGCTGGCATTTGACATGCTGTTTGGTCCGGCCTACAAGGGTATCCCTTTGGCGGCGGCGACGGCCATCGCGATGGCGGAGCAGCACGGTCGCGACGTGCCCTGGGCCTTCAACCGCAAGGAGGTGAAGGGATACGGCGAGGGGGGCAACATCGTCGGCGCACCGCTGGCCGGTCGTGTCCTGATCGTCGACGACGTGATCACGGCCGGCACGGCGATTCGGGAGTCGCTCGGCATCATCCGCGCGGCTGGGGCGCAGGCGGTGGGTGTGGTGGTGCTTCTGGACCGCCAGGAGCGTGGCCAGGGCGAGTGGTCGGCCCTCCAGGAGGTGGAGCGAGAGCATGGCCTTAAGGTGCTGGCGATCGCGGGCTTGGCGGATTTGATCGAGCTGATGCGTGGCGATGAGAAGTTCGCGGGGCACCTGGAGGCCGTGGAGGCGTATCGCGCCAGCTATGGGGTGTGAGCAGGCCGCGCACCCAAGCAAGGTGCGGGTCAGGGGGCGGGCGGCTGCCTCAAGGCCGCCCATCCGGCGGCCAGCCAGCCGAGGATGAACAACGTCCCGCCGATGGGGGTGATGAAGGCAAGCCAGTGTACGCCGCTTGCGACGTACAGGTAGAGGCTGCCGCTAAAGAGGACCACTCCGGCGAGCCAGGAGGCGCCGGCGAGGCGAAGCGGGCCCGCCGCGCCCCCCTGCCGCAGCCATAGCCCGGCGATCAGCAGGGCAAAGGCATGCATGAACTGGTATAGCACTGCGGTCTCGTAGACCTCCAGCAGGCGCGCATCCAGCACCTTCTTCAGGCCATGTGCGCCAAAGGCGCCAAGGGCCACACCAAGCCCGCCCAGCACGGCACCAGCGAGCAGGAACAGGCGCGCGCTTGGGCTCATGTCGTCGTTCATCAGCGTAAATGATCGTCTTCGATCATCTTCCGGAGACGACGCTCTTCCATCAAATCGTCCAGACGGCGGCGCGCGTCCTTGTTCAGGATAGCCTTGGCCTTGAGGGCCTCCTCGTTGAGATCGACGGTCTCTGGCACGGACCAGAGATCCTCGGCGATGTCTTCGATGGATTTGTGGTTGGTCATGTCAGCCTCGCAAGTTGATACAAGCGAACCTTGGATAGGGATGGGGCAGAAAAATTCAAGATTCGGTTTCGGGCTCCAGTCCATGCTCGCGCAGTTTCTTGCGCAGCGTCCCACGGTTGATGCCAAGGCAGGCGGCCGCCCTCGTCTGGTTGTTCTCGCAATGGCGCATGGCGCATTCCAGCAGTGGTCGCTCGACCTCGCGCAGCACCAGTGCGTAAAGGTTGCGCGGCTCGTCCCCTTCCAGTGTGCGCCAGTAATGCTCCAGGGCGGCGCGTACGGCCTCATGCAGTGGGGTGGTGGGCGGGTTCATGCGGCCTCCTTCGGATGGCTCGAGTAGCCAGCAACATGCTGGATGAGCACGGCGCGTTGCGCCTCGGCATCATCAATGGTGATAAATCGGGAGCGAAGGGTATCGCCTCCCGGCAAATCTGTGCAATACCAGCCGATGTGCTTGCGCGCAACGCGTGCTCCCTGATGCACACCGTATAGCTCATACAGGCCGTCCAAGTGGTGGAGCATGAGGTTGAGCCGCTCGTTCATGTCCGGCTCGGCGGGGATGGGGCGGCCCTCGAGGGCTGCCCTCAGCTGGGCAAACAGCCAGGGACGGCCGAGGGCGGCGCGGCCAATCATCACTCCGTCTGCCCCGGTGTAGCGCAGCACCTCGAGGGCCTTGGCCGGCGAGTCGATATCGCCGTTGGCCCATAGCGGCAGCCCGACCGCATCGCGCACCGCGCGGATGGTGTCGTACTCCGCCGCGCCGTGGAACCGGTCGGCACGGGTGCGGCCATGGATGGCCAGCGCCTGGATACCCGCAGCCTCGGCGATGCGCGCCACAGCCACCGCGTTGCGCCGCTCGGCATCAAGGCCGGTGCGGATCTTGAGCGTGACCGGCACATCGACCGCGCGCACCACGGCATCAAGGATGCGGCCGACAAGCTCGAGATCGCCGAGCAGGGCGGCACCCGCCGCCTTCTGGCAGACCTTCTTGGCCGGACAGCCCATGTTGATGTCAATGATCTGGGCCCCCTGGTCCACACCCAGGCGCGCGGCATCGGCCATCAGGGCCGGATCGTTGCCGACGAGCTGGATCGCACGCGGTTCGGGCTCATCGACATGCGGGCGGCGCAGCAGGCTCTTGCGCGTGTTGCGCAGGCGCGGGTCGCTGGCCGACATTTCACCCACCGTAAGTCCCGCGCCGAAACTCTTGCACAGTTGGCGGAACGGACGGTCGGTCATCCCGGCCATTGGTGCGAGGGCAAGCGGGGCGTCGAGGGTGTACAGGCCGATACGCATGGCCAGATCTTGGTGCGTAAGGGGGGCGGAATCATAGCGGCAAGGGCGGTGGACTTCAAGCGCCCCCAAGGCGTTTTGCTCAGGCTGGTTGCGGGTGGCCGAACAAATAGCCTTGCCCCAGTGGACACCCCAGGGCGAGTAGGTGATCGACCTGCTCCCTGGTCTCCACCCCCTCCGCCACGACCTCCAGTTCGAGCGCTTGCCCAAGCTGGATGATCGTGCGCACGATCGTCTCGTCATGCTTGTCATGCAGCATGTTGCGTATGAAACTCTGGTCGATCTTCAGGTGATCCAAGGGCAGGTGGCGCAAATAGGTCAGTGAAGAATACCCCGTGCCGAAGTCGTCCAGCGCGATGCGAACCCCCATGGCATGGAGTGTATTGAGCTTGGCCTGGACCTTCTCCATGTGCTGGATGAAGCTTGCCTCTGTCACCTCGAGCTCCAGAGCGTCGGGGGGAAGTCCGCTTTCGTGCAAGGCATCGCGGATCATCGCGCAGAGATCATCGTATAAAAGCTGCCGTGTGGCGACATTCACGGCCACGTATGCAGGCGCCTGGCCATGTTTGCGCCAGCGGGCCATTTGCAGGCAGGCCTCTTTGATCACCCAAGCGCCGATTGGGATGATCAAATGGCTCGTTTCGGCGAGGGGGATGAACTGGCCAGGGGGGATCAAGCCCTTGTGGGGATGATCAAGTCGCAGCAGGGCCTCGACGCCGACCCGCTGCCCATCCGCGAGCCTGATCTGCGGTTGATAATACAGCCTAAACCAACCCAAGCGCAGGGCATCGTGGATCATCTGCTCCATGACGATACGCTCTTCGGCGGCCGCGGTAAGCTCGGGCGCGAAGAAGCGGTAGCTGCCGCGTTCCTCGTCCTTGCATCGATGCAGGGCGGCATCGGCCTGCTGCATCAGTTTTTCGAACTCGACGCTGTCGGTTGGGAAGATCGCAATGCCGATGCTGGTGGTCAACTCAAAGCGTTCATCATCGACCCCAAAAGGCTCTGCAAACGCCTGTTGGAGGCATTTCAAGACACCGAAGATCTGATCGTCCTGGGTGATGTGCTCGAGCATGATCAGGAATTCGTCGCCGCCGATGCGTGCCAGGGTCTCGCCCTCCCGCAAGGTTTGGCTCAAGCGAGTGGCAAGGGCCGCCAGCAGCTTATCGCCGAGGGCATGGCCGCGCCCTTCGTTGATGGTTCTGAAGTGGTCGAGATCCAGCATCAACAGGGCTATCTTCTCTCCATGGCGCTGTGCCGTGGCGCAGGCCTTGTCAAAGAGGTTGGCGAGCATCAGGCGGTTGGGCAACCCGGTGAGTGGGTCATGCCAGGCCTGATAAACCAAGGTTGCCTGTTGGGAGGCGATGCGCTCATCCTGAGTCTGGAGCGTTTGGGCCATGTGATCAATGGCCTGGGCGAGGCGATCGAGTTCATCCTGACCCCTAGGATGGGGGAGGCGAACGGAGAAGTCGCCATGTTCGATGCGATGGAGGGCAGCAAGTAAAGGGGCTAGCCGACGGGCACTAAAGTGCTGAGTTATTTCCCAGGCCAGGAGCAAGGAGAGCAGCAAGGCCACAAGGATGATCAGCCCTGCCTGCCGTGTGGCTGTGGTGACGGGCTCGATCGCGATCGTGGCGGGGATGGCAAGGATAAGCCGATCACCGAGGGTATCCTTGCTTAGCGCCATGTGCGTGACCAGCCAGCGCCTGCCCTCGGCATCGGTGTGGCGCAGCGTTATATGCCCTCCTGCTTGCTCGATGGCATGGAGCAGATCATGGTTTGTGAACGGCTGCCCAAGGGGATAGGCCGAGGGATCGACGCTGGCCAAGACTTGGTTTTGGGCATCGAGCAGCCACCATTGCGTGGCTGTGGGCAGGCGTGTTTTGAGCTCATCCACGATTTCGCCAAGCTCGATCGAGGTACCCAGGAGGTAGTCGATACGGCCATCTGGCCCCTTGTGCGGGCTGGCCAGCCCAATGACCGGGGTGCCCGTGGTGCGGCCGATGATCAGCCCACCTATCCCTGTGGCCTGCTCGGTTAGTGCGCGTTGTACATAGTCACGATCGGCAAGGCTGTGGCGTTTTTCTGGGGCCTTGGCATTGCAGAGCACTTGCCCTGTGGGGTCGATGACCAAGAGATTGGCAAAGCTTCGCGGCAAGAGTGCGAGTGTTTGTTGGGCTTGAGCCAGGCATTGTTCGGGTTCATCCGGTCGCCATTCCTGTAAGGCCAAGAGTTCCAGGATCAGTATGGTCTGCGTTTGCAGATTCCGTAACCGCTCCGCGGTCAGGGTGGCATGCGCGAGTAGCTGCATCTGGGCCTGGGTGAGCTGTTCACTGCGCCAAGACATGGCGATCGTCCCCAAGGCCAAGAACATGGGGATGGAGATGAGCCCCATGAGGATGAGAAGCTTGGTGCGCAGGGGAAAGGACAACTTGAAGGCTTTTGTCTCAGCCTCGGCCATAAAGCCACTCCGGCAGTGTGGTGGCTAACTCTGGGATCATTGCCAGCACGATGAGCATGCACAGTTGCAGGCCGATGAAAGGGATGACCCCCCGGTAGATTGCTGGGGTCGGGATCGTTGCAGGGGCTGCGCCGCGCAAATAAAACAGGGCAAAGCCAAAGGGCGGGGTGAGGAAGGATGTTTGCAGATTGATGGCGATCATCACCCCAAGCCAAATGGGATCAACCCCCATGTGTAGAAGGATGGGGGCGACGATGGGCACGACCACGAAGATGATTTCGATGAAGTCGAGCATGAAGCCGAGCAGGAACATCACTAGCATGACCACCAGCACCGCGCCAAACACCCCGCCGGGCAGGCTGTTGAGCCAGGTATGGACCACCTCGTCGCCCCCAAAGCCACGAAAGACGAGGGAGAACACGGAGGCGCCGATGAGGATCATGAACACCATGCTGGTCATGCGTGTGCTGGCGCGCGCTGCCTCGGCCAGCATGGCGCGGTTCAGCTGTTTGCGCAGGGCGGCGAGCAGCAGGGCGCCTGCCGCGCCGACGGCGGCGGCTTCGGAGGGCGTGGCAATGCCGCCAAGGATGGAGCCGAGCACGGCCAGGATCAGCAGCATGGGCGGCCACAGAGACCGCAGCAGGGGAGCGAGTGAGGCGGAAGGGGCGCTGGCCGGAGCGGCTGGCATGCGCGCAGGATCACGCCAGGCGACCCAGCCAAGATAGAGCGCATAAAAGACGACGAGCAGCAGGCCAGGGATCAGCGCCCCAGCGAACAGGTCGCCCACGGAGACGGTCTTGGGCGCGTAGATGCCCTGCGCGAGTTGGGTTTGGTTGTAGGCCGAGGAGAGTTGGTCGCCCAGCAACACGAGGATGATGGACGGGGGAATGATCTGGCCGAGCGTACCCGCGGCGCAGATGGTGCCGCAGGCCAGGCGCGCGTCGTAGCCGCGCTGCAGCATGGCAGGCAGAGCGAGTAGGCCCATGGTGACCACGGTGGCGCCGACGATGCCCGTGCTCGCGGCCAGCAGTGCGCCAACCAGCAGCACGGCGAAGGCGAGCGCACCCGGACGCTGGCCAGCAAGGCTTGCGAGGCTGCCGAGCAGGTCTTCGGCAATGCGTGCCTTCTCGAGGATGACCCCCATGAGGATGAAGAGGGGCACGGCGATGAGGGTATCGCTATTCATGACCCCGAACACGCGGTTGGGCAGGGCCTCGAGCAGGCTCAGATCGAAGGCACCGAAGGCGCTGCCGAGCAAGGCCAGGGCCAGCGAGACGCCCGCCAGGGTAAAGGCCACCGGATAACCCACCATCAGGCCGAAGAACACGGCAAGAAAGAGGAGCACGGGCCAGAGGGCGTCCATGGATCAGACCTTGGTGCGCAGGTGGTCGGCAGAGACCGGAGGGGCGCCGCGGAGGGTGGCGATCGAGCGCAGCACCTGTGCCAGGCCCTGCAGGATCATCAGCGTGGGCATCACCCAGAGCAGGCTCTTGAGCAGGTAGACGAAAGGCAGTCCTCCCGGCTCGCGGGAACCCTCCAGCAACGACCAGGAGGCCAGCACGTAATCGGTGGAGAGCCACAGGATCAGCCCCATCACCGGCCACAGGAAAAATAGCGTGCCGAGCAGGTTGACCCAGGCCTGAGCGCGCGGGCTGAGCTTGCAGTAGAGCACATCCACCCGCACATGGTCGTCGTGCTTGAGGGTATAGGCAGCGCCGAGCATGAATACCATCGCGAACAGGTAGTTTACCCCTTCGCCCAGCGCGACAAAGCTCAGCTTGAAGACATAACGCAGGATCACGGTCAGTACGGTGAGCAGGACCATGCCGTAGGTCAGCCAGGCTACCAGACGGCCGCTGTATTCGGCGAGGGCATCAAGCAGGGTGAGGAGGCGATTCATGTCGGTAGGGCAGGTGTGCCGCGCACGTGGGTGGCCAGCAGCTGGCCGAAGGTCTCCGGGTCCTTGGTGTGGGTCAGTTCGCCCGCGCGTGGGTAGTGGAGGTCCACCAGGCGCGAGAGCCAGAAACGTAGCGCGGCGGCACGCAGCATGGCCGGCCAGGAGGCGTGCTCGGCAGGGGTGAAGGGGCGTACGTCGGCATAGGCCGCCAGCAGGGTGCGGGTGCGCTCCGGATCCAGTGCGTGGCCATCCGTGACGCACCAGTCGTTGACCGTGACCGCCACATCGAAGAGCAGGGCGTCGGTGCAGGCGTAGTACAGGTCGATGATGCCGGTCAGGCGCTCGCCCTCGAACAGGGCGTTGTCGCGGAACAGATCGGCATGGATCACCCCGCGCGGCAGCTGATCATGGCGGTGGGCGAACTGGAAGGCGATTTCCTCGTCCAGGCGCTGGGCCGCGTCCGGGCCCAGGCGATCATGCACGCGGGCGGCCGCCTCGCGCCACCAGTGCGGGCCGCGTGGGTTGGGGCGCTGATGCGGGAACGACAGGCCAACGAGGTGCAGGTGGGCCAGGGCCGCCCCGATGGCCGCGCATTGGGTCGCGTCGGGGTGCTCGACCGAGCTGCCAGTCAGGCGCTGCACCAGGGCGGCGGGCTTGCCGCACAACTCGCTCAGGTAGAGACCGTGGCGGTCCGCCAGCGGGTGGGGGGTGGGCACACCGTGCTCGGCAAGATGCGCCATCAGATCGAGGAAAAACGGCAACTCGTCGCGCGAGAGCCGTTCGAACAAGGTCAACACGAAGCACCCCTGCGTCGTGGTGACGAAATAATTGGTGTTCTCGATGCCTGCGCTGATGCCGCTGTATTCAACAAGCTGTCCGGCATCGAAGTCATGGAGGAAGGTTTCGAGCGCGGGGCGATCGACCCGGGTATAGACCGACATGGGCGAGACTTACCAGCGGAACAGGATCCACTGTGGGATCAGGCGGGCTTCCATCGGACCGTTGTGACGGGTTTCCAGTTCACCATCACCGTCGCTGTCGATCAGATAGTAGGGCGGGGCGTCCTTCGGGCTGATCTTGATCATATAGAGGCGGCCCTTGATGCGGTACTCTTCAATCACCCCCTCATTGGAGGTGCGGATGGTGATTTCCGGCTCCGGCACGGCCTCGGTCTGCGCGCTGGGCTCCAAAGGGGGCGGCAGGGCGTCGGAAGCCGCAGCGGGAAGGGCCGCAGCGAGTAGCAGGGCGGTGGAAAAGTGGATCTTGTGCATGGTCATAGCTCCAGCAACATGCGCTGCTCCTCAGGTGAGGGCGTGAGGCTGCGGTTTCGATAGAAGTCGAAAATGGCGTCCAGCACGGCCTGTGGCTCATCGATGATCTGGAACAGCTCCATGTCGGAGGCGTCGATGGTGCCCGCAGGGATGAGGGTGTTGCGCAGCCAGTCGATGAGTCCGGCCCAGAAGGTGCTTCCGACGAGGATGATGGGGATGCGTCGGCTCTTGCCGGTTTGCACCAGGGTGAGGATCTCCGCCAGTTCGTCCAGAGTGCCAAAGCCGCCTGGCAGGACGACATAGGCGGAGGCGTATTTTACGAACATCACCTTGCGCGCGAAGAAGTGCTTGAAGTGCAGCGAGATATCCTGGTAGGGATTGCTGCGCTGTTCGTGGGGTAGCTGGATGTTCAGGCCGATGCTCGGCGCGGCACCGCCTTTTGCCCCCTTGTTCGCCGCCTCCATGATGCCTGGTCCGCCGCCGCTGATCACGGCGAAGCCGGCATCGGCCAGCTTCTTGGCAATCTCGACCGCCTGGGCGTAGTACGGGTTGTCGGGTGCGAAACGGGCCGAACCGAAGATGCTGACCGCAGGCTCGATGCTGGAGAGCGTCTCGAAGCCGGTGACAAACTCGGCCATGATCTGGAAGACCTTCCACGACTCGCGGGCGAGGTGGGTGGAGTCCTTCGGTGGACGTCGCACGTCTCTATGTGCCGCCCCGGGGGGCGGGCCTCCGGGTTGTCCCGATGCACTCCCGGCGAATGGGTGGGGTGCGGTGCGGTGGGGGGCGCTGTCGCTCATGCGCATATCAAGGGCTCGAAAAAGGTTTGAAGAAGGTACCATGGAGCCCTGCGTTGCCGGAAGTTCGTCAGGATCCATCAAGCATGTCCAAGCGCCCTCTTATCCTCGTCGACGGTTCCTCTTACCTGTTCCGCGCCTTCCACGCCCTGCCGCCGTTGACCACGCGCGATGGCGTGCCGACCGGCGCCCTGCACGGGGTGCTGGCGATGATCCAAAAGCTGGTGCTGGAGGAGCGGCCCGGGTTGGTTGGCGTGGTGTTCGATGCGCCGGGCAAGACCTTCCGCGACGACCTCTATCCCGAGTACAAGGCCCATCGCCCGCCCATGCCGGACGAGCTGCGGGTGCAGATCGAGCCCTTGCACGAGGCGATCCGCGCCCTGGGGTTGCCGCTCTTGATCGTCGATGGGGTGGAGGCGGACGATGTGATCGCTACCCTGACCCGCCAGGCGCGCGCGCAGGGCTTGCCGGTGCTGATCTCGACCGGCGACAAGGACATGGCCCAGCTCTCTGCGCCTGGGGTCACCCTGATCGACACGATGAAGAATACTCGCCTCGACCCGGCCGGCGTGGAGGCGAAGTTCGGTGTGCCACCGGAGCGGATCGTCGACTATCTTGCGCTGGTTGGTGATGCCAGCGACAACGTGCCTGGCGTGAAAGGTTGTGGGCCGAAAACGGCAGTGAAGTGGCTGCAGGAATACGGCTCGCTCGAGGGGGTGATGGCGGCGGCCCCATCGATGAAGGGCAAGGTGGGAGACAACCTGCGTGCGGCGTTGAACCATCTGCCCCTCTCGCGCATGCTGGTCAGTGTGCGCGATGACGTGCCGCTGCCCGTGACGCTGGACGACCTGCGTCCCATCGAGCCTAATCTACCGAAGCTGATCGAGCTTGCGGAGCGCTACGAGCTTGCGCATCACCTCAAGGTTTGGCAGGAGAAGTTCAAGGGGGGAGGATTGGCCCCTCCCCTTCCTCCCGTCCGAGGGGAGGGTGTGTATCGCACGATTCTTGACGATGCCGCCTTCAGCGCATGGCTCCAGCGCTTGGATGCCGCGGAGCTTGTGGCCCTGGACACCGAGACCAGCAGTCTTGATCCCATGCACGCCGAGCTCGTCGGCCTCTCGTTTGCCATACAGCCTGGCGAGGCGGTCTATATCCCGCTTGCCCACAGCTATCCCGGGGTGCCGGACCAGCTCGACCGCAAGTCTGTGCTCGCGCGTCTGCGCCCTTGGCTTGAGAGCAACCGGCACGCCAAGGTCGGCCAGAACCTGAAATACGATGCCCACGTACTGGCCAACCACGGCATCCTGCTGGCAGGCATTGCACACGACACCCTGCTCGAGTCCTACGTGCTGGATGCTGGGCAGCTGCAGCATGATCTCGATGCGCTGGCGCGCCGCCATCTCGGCCATGAGATGCTTACCTATGAACAGGTCGCTGGCAAGGGGAGCAGGCAGAGACCCTTTGCCACCATTGACATCGAGACGGCGACCCGTTACGCCGCCGAGGATGCCGACATCGCCCTCAGGCTGCATCAGGTGCTGTGGCCGCGCCTGGCGGCTGAACCGGGTTTAAAGCGAGTGTATGAACAGATCGAGATCCCGCTGCTGCCGGTGCTGATGCGCATCGAGCGCAACGGGGTGCGGATCGATGCCGCCCTGCTGCGTCAGGTCAGTCACGAACTGGCCACTCGCATGCATGCCCTGGAGCGTCAGGCGCACGAGATCGCTGGCGGGGCCTTCAACCTGGCCTCGCCCAAGCAGCTGCAGGAGATCCTGTTTGATCGCCTCGGCCTGCCGGTGGTCAGCAAGACGCCCACCGGTCAGCCCTCCACCAACGAGGAGGTGCTGGAGCAGCTGGCTGAGCAGCATGAGCTGCCGCGCGTGATTCTCGAGCACCGCATGCTCGCCAAGCTCAAGAGCACCTATGCGGACAAGCTGCCGCAGGCCATCGACCCACGCACCGGCCGTGTGCACACCATGTATCAGCAGGCGGTCGCCTCCACCGGGCGGCTTTCTTCCACCGATCCGAACCTGCAAAACATCCCGGTGCGAAGTGAGGAGGGGCAGCGCATCCGCCAGGCCTTTATCGCCGCGGAGGGCTGCTTGATCCTTGCGGCCGATTACTCACAGATCGAGTTGCGCATCATGGCTCACCTTTCGGGCGATGCCGGCCTGCTCAAGGCGTTCGCCGAAGGCAAGGACATCCACCGCGCTACGGCCGCCGAGGTGTTCGGTCTGCCGTTGGAGGCGGTGAGTGAGGCGCAACGGCGCGCTGCCAAGGCGATCAACTTCGGCTTGATCTACGGCATGTCGGCCTTCGGTCTTGCGCGCCAATTGTCCATTCCACGCGCCGAGGCCCAAGCCTATGTCGACCGCTACTTTGCCCGTTATCCTGGGGTGCGTCGCTACATGGAGGAGGCGCGCGCGCGGGCCCGCGACAAGGGGTATGCCGAAACCCTGTTTGGTCGCCGCCTGCAGCTGCCCGAGATCCGCTCGCGCGATGCCCGCCGCCGTCAGCAGGCGGAGCGGGTGGCCATCAACGCACCCATGCAGGGCACGGCGGCGGACATCATCAAGCGGGCGATGATCGACATCGATGCCTGGTTGGAGGCGAGCGGTTTCCCCGCGCGCATGATCATGCAGGTGCACGATGAGCTGGTCTTCGAGGTCGAGGCGGGGCAGGTCGAGGCGCTGGCCCAAGAGGTGAAGATGCGTATGGCCCGGGCCGCTGAGCTGGCCGTGCCGCTTGTGGTGGAGGTGGGCTGGGGCCGGAACTGGGACGAGGCGCATTGAGGGGCGTATCCAGCACGACCTTGCGGCGAGGGGAGGCGACAGGCCAAGCTGATACCGCAGCGCACGGCAGGTCGGCAGCGCCGCCATGATCTGCCAAGCGCAAGTTTGAGCGCTTTCATGCGGCGCCACCAGGGCATAGCATGTGCATGCGGCCAGGAATCTTCTGGCGTATGGCTTGGCCGCCCGAAGCGGCCCTACGGCTACCGAATGTGAAGCCTGTGGCGAGGAAGGCGCTGGTCGTGGCCTTGTAGGGGCGGCGCAACCGGCCTCGGTGCAGCAGGCATCCAGCAGCCAAGCGACAGTGAGTAGCTTGGCGTAAGGTTGGAAGAACGGCAAGAGGCAACCCTCACAGGAGTGCGTGGTCCATCATGCGCAATCGATCTTCGAGGGGGCCTCGGCCCCCCTGTCTTTACCCCACTCAAAGCTTGGCAGCTTGCCCTCCAGCAGTAGGCCATCCCAGGCGTGCAAAGCTTGCGGTGGTCCAAAGAGGAAGCCCTGGAGCAAGGCGGTAGGCAGGCGCTGGCGGATGAACTGGGCCTGTTCGGCCGTTTCCACCCCCTCTACTACCACCGCAAGCTGCAATCCCTTGGCCATGGCCAGCATGGCCTCGACGATCTTTACCGCCTCGGTATCTTCAGGAATGCGGTTGCAAACAAAGCTCTGGTCGATCTTGAGTTTGTCGATGGGCAGCTCATTGAGCAGGCTTAAGGTGGAGTGTCCGGTGCCGAAATCGTCGATCGCGATCAAAAAGCCACGCATCGCCAGTTGCTGGATACGTTCGCGCACGAGATCGATGCCCCCCACCAGTCCCGATTCGGTGATCTCCAGCATCAGTGCGGTGGGGTCGAGGCGGTATTTCTGCAGGGTGCGGAGCAGCATCTCGGGCAGCTTGGGGTCGAGCAGCTGACGGGGGCTGATGTTCAGGGACAGGAGCAGGGGTCTGCCGGAGCGCGTGCGCCAGCTGGTCAGGTGCTGGCAGGCCTGATCGAGCAGCCAATGGGTCAAGGGGATGATAAGACCGGTCTCTTCGGCCACCGGGATGAATTCGGCAGGGGAGATCGACTGGCCATCAGTGCGTCGCCAACGCATCAGGGCCTCAAAGCCACTCAGCTGACCGTTTTGGGCCATGACCAAGGGATGGAGGAAACATTCGATCTCGCGTCGCTCCAGGGCCGAACGCAGACCTTGTTCGATCTGAAAGCGGCGCGCGATCTGCAAGCTCATCCACTCGGCATGCGGCAGGAGGCGATCCCCCCCTTCCTGTTGGGCATGTATCAGGGCCAGGTGCGCCGTTTGTAAAAGGTCATCCGCCCGCCGCCCATCGCGGGGAAAGAGGGCGACACCGAGGCTTGCGGTAAGCTTAAGAGTATAACGGGGTTCCTTGAGCTCGAGCGGTTGGCGCATGAGTTTGAGTATGGTTTCTCCCCATGTGACCATGAGCTCGCGTTCGGATGTCCCCTCCGGGATGGGCATGAAGTAGGCGAATTCGTTGCCGCCAAGATAGGCCAGACGATCTTGGGGGGTAAGCTGCGCCTTTAGGCGCTGGGCCAGGAGATTGAGGATGCGGCCGCCAAGATAGGGGCCTAGGGTGTCGCTCACCATGGTGAAACGGTCCACCCCGAGGATAGCAAACAGCCATGGACGATGGCCATTGGCAATGAGGATGGCATCGACCTCGTCCAGGAAGCTGTTCCGGTTTTGCAGTCCGGTGAGGGGATCGTGGTGGGTGAGTTGGTGCAACTTGGCATGGGTCTGTTCCACGGGGCTGAGGTCCTGAAGCACACCAAGCAGGACCTGTGGTCGTCCCTGCCCATCCTGCAGGCTCAAGAGGCGCAGATAGGCCGGAAAGCGGCTGCGATCGGCACGGTGCAGGATCAGCCGCCCCTCCCAATGCGCGCGCTGGCCCATGCTCGCGCACAGTTGGTGGAAGAACGCTTGATCTTCAGGGGCGAGGATCTCTTGCAGCGTACGCTCACGCAGCAGATGGTCAGGCCTTTGCAGTATGTGTTCGAGGGCACGATTGACCTCGAATACCCGGCCATCGTGGCTCGCCATGCAGATCCCCTCATCCAAGCGAGCGAACAGCTCTTGCGCGGCCCATTGGCGCTGTTTGAAGTGTTCCACATGGCGCGTGGCGGTGAGCATTTCAGCGCGGGTGCGCTGGGTTTGCTCGATCAGGCTTTGCCGGGTGGCGATGATGGCCTGCAGTTGGGTCAGGGCCTCGCGGAATGAACCCTTGCGGCGGTCCATGCCAGCGAGCTCCCGCACCTGTCGTTTGATTCGCCTAAGCTGCCAGAGAAGGAAGAACAGGATCAGGCTGGCAACCCCGGCCCAGGCGATGGCAAGCATCTCGATGTGGGCAAGCGGGGTAAACGTCATGGTTCGGCCGATCCCTCAATGACAGAAGCTTACGGTGTGGGGCAGCCCCCCGCCGAGCGGCGGCTATGGCGGGGGAGGATGGTTTGTCAACGTTCGAGGGCAACGCCAAGGTGCTCGAGGCTCTCATAGGTCAGGGCACCTTGGGCCAGGCCCTGTTGGCGCTGGTACTCGAGCAGGGCGCGCAGGGTTTGTCGGCCGAGCCTGCCATCCACGGCGCCCGGTTTGAAGCCGGCCTGCTGGAGGGCCTGTTGCAGTTTGCGCACCAGGGTGGGGGAGAGCTCCTCGTCGCACACCGCGCGGCGCAACACCAGACTTGGTTCGCCCTCATAGGTGGTGGTCAGTAGGCGCTTGATCTCGGGCGGGATCTGTTGCTCCTCGATCTGCTCGGGGCGGGTGATTTCCTGTACTTTGAGGTTGGTGGTACGGGGGGGGATTTCGATCGGCACTGCGCGTGCTGGGGTTTCGATCACCCAGCGGGTGACGTTCTTGTACAGCGCGGGTTCGACCACTTCACGGGTGGTTTCCGGCTGAACCAGGATCTTGCGCTTGATGGTCTGCGTTTTGGCGGGGATCTCCCGGGCGCAGAGCATTTGTACCGGTGTCTCGGGGCTACGGACCACGGGCGCTGCGTTGCAGCGTTGCATAACGGTGCGCGGCCCTTCGACCTCGACCTGAACTTCGCGCTCCTCGAATACTGCGGGAACGACGACCGAGCGGCGGATCTCTGGACGCACCTCCACCTTCTCGACCACACGTTTGTATACAGGCGGTTCGATGCGGTAGGTCACCCCGCCTTCGCGGACGATGATCTCCTTGCGCGTAGGTTCAAGGACGGGGGGGGTAATCTCGATGTCATTGACCGCATCGCGCACCACGATCTCCAGCGGTTGACGCACCGGTTTGGGTTGGATCACGGTCTGGACCCAGCACTCGCCCGCACGGATGGTGGGGGCATGGGAGGGTGCGGGCGGCACGGCTGGGGCTGTGTGCGCCGAAGAAGGGGATGCTGTTGACGCCAAGCTGGCTGACGCAGATGCGGCGGACGCGGCAGAGTTGGGGGTAGAGTTGGGGGTGCCCAAGTCGGTGGTGGCCGACGGATCGGGCAGCAGGGCGCAGCCACTCAAGGTAAGGAACAGGGTCGAGAGGAGGGGACGAATCGCTGCGTTCATGGCAAAAATCACTCCAAGGTGCGTTGGGCATACACTCCGGTACGCCAGTCGGTATAGTCCGGACTCTTCTGTCCGCCGAGGGTGAAGCCGATGCCCCAGCGTGCGGTCAGTGGCCACAGACCATCCAGACGCGCATGATACGCGAGGCCATGACTTTGCGTGGCGGGGTATTTATCAGGCTCGGCCCCCGTGAGCGGATTGCCGGGGGCAGCGGCCTGGCGGCTCCAGCCCCAACCAAGACCGGCCAGCAGTTTGAGTTCGAGGCGATCGAGCTGGGTTTCATAGCTGGCCAAGGCACCCAACTTGACAAAGCGCTCGGGGCTGAAATACCCCCCGTGCCCAGGCTCGAAGGCGCTCAGGTTCTTGTCAAAGCGGCTGGCGTAGAGCTCTGGGCCCAAGGCGAGGCCAGGCAGTCCAGGGATGGGGCGCAGAGCGCGGGCATAGAGTTCCGTTTTGTCGTTATCGGCCACCCCTTCGCCGGTCAACCGGGAGCGGGTCAGGGAGAAGAGCGCGTTCCAATCACCCAGCTGGCGGTAGCCGTCCACACTCAGGCCAGTTTCCAATACCCGTCCCCAGGCAAGCCCGCTTGTGGGATCGCGCATGCCGCTCAAGGCCAGCAGGGATTCCTCGTTGCCGCGTCGGAACAGGCGTGCGCCCAGACCCCAGTCGGCACGGTAATAACCCAGGCCCGCTTCACCAAGCATGGCGGCGCCAACCTCACCACCGCTCAGGCCACGACCGATCCCTAAGCGGCTTTCGAAGCCATGCTGGAAACGATGGCGCCAGAGGGCGTAAAAACGCTGACCAAGGGCATCGCTCTGCTCATTGTCGGCACGTTGCCCTTCGAGCTGGAGGCTGAGGGTGTCGTTCTCTCCCTGCAGTTGCGTGCTGATGTTGACCCCCGCTTGCTGCATGCGCCCTTCACCCGGTGTGCCGCGCTTGCTGCGGAAGCTTGGCTCGACGCGTACGCTCGATGCCGTGCTGGTGCTGCTGGTACTCGGGGTGAGGCGGGCCTCGGCATCGACACTAAAGCGCGTCTGTCCTTGCGCTATGGCTTCGCGGGTTGCGGTGGGGATCAGTTCATCGAGGGGGCCGCGCACATGCTCCAGCAGCGAAAGGAGTGGCTCATAGCGCTTGAGGCGGTGCAGGCTGAAGACCAGTCCCTGGGCCGCGCCCTTGCTCGGGGCCTTACGATAGGCGGCCTCGAAGTTGTCGGCCGCTGCCTCCATCTTGCCCGCGCGGTACTGAATCCAGCCTAGAAGCTCCAGGCCACCGGCATCCAGCTTGGGTTTTTGGTCGAGCAAGAGGCGCTCGGCCTCGCTGTAATTGCCAAGTTCAAAGGCCTTATTGGCCTGGGCCATGACCAGGCGCAGCAAACGCTCGTCCCGCTCCGGGGAGGAAGACATCTTCTTGAGTACGGCCTCGGCCTCATCAAGACGTTTGAAATGCAACAGGCCATCGACCCAGGCCTGGTAGAACTGGTCATCCTCGGCCAGTTCGGCTGCCTGCTTGAAGGCAGCGAGGGCAGTGCTCTCATCCTCGACCCGCATGGAGGCGTAGCCTAGCAGGGTGAGCATGCCGATATCGTTCATGGCGATGATCTCTGGCAGCGCTTCTTTGAGGATACGATGGGCTTCGGCATAGCGCTGTTCGTCAAAGGCGACGATGGCGGGCTGAACCATGGTGCGGTACCGCACGATGGGGTCTTCGGTAGCTGCGACGCTTGGGGCGGGAGGGGCGGCTGTCGGCTCTGTTGGCTTGTGCGGCTGCGCAGTCGGTGCGGTGGCGCGCACCGGAGTGCGGGGTTTGCCGGGTTTGGTTTTGGCCATGTCAGGCTCGGCGGGATGTGCTGCCACAGGTGGCGCGGGCCGTTCGGCACTCGCAGGCGCAGGGGGAGAGGCAAGGTGGGGGGGCAGTGGGCGTAGCGTTGGCTCTTTTTCGATGGGGCGAACGAGTTCGACGCCAGGTCTGCGTTGTTCCACCTGCGGCTGCGCTGGGATGCTCTGTAGAGCCTCGGTGGTGGAAGGGATGGGAGTAACCTCCACAGCGGCACTGGCGGAGGTGGAACTCAAGGCAAGCAGGGGGAGAAAGAGTGTCCGTTTCATCGAGATGTCCGGGGGGCAGTGTCAAGGGCAAGGCGGGCCAGAAGGATGAGGGTGGCACCGTAGTAGTCGTCAGTGTAGAGCGCAAGTTGCGGCTGCACTTGCTTGCCTGCACAGGCCAGCACCAGTTGGCGTATGGCGCGTTGCGCCTGGGTCAACGGGTAGGCGGCGCGCTCGTCGTTGCCAAGATCGAGCCAGGCGGGGGCACCATCGCTTGGCCAGGCCCGTTGAAAGGCATCCAAAAGCAAAGGGTCACGCTGGCCGCTCCAGCACAGGTAAAGCGGCACGCGGATGGCCTCGAAGGCAAAGCGGCGCCGTTGGGGTTTGTCGGGCAGGCCCAGGCGACCGTCGTTGTAGAGGCGCACCCAGTCCGGTGGTATGCCCGCGGCACCGTAGCGGGTCAGGTCCAACAGTTTAAGGCCGCTGTTGTTCAAGTCTTTCCATACCGGGTCCGGATCAAGGCGAGCAAGCGCGCGGAAGGCTGGATAGACCCAGTAGGATGGGTTGATCTCAATGAAATCGCTGCTTTCAAACCCCTGCTGCGCAGGCAGCAACATGGGGCCTAGGCTACTTGGCCGGATCAGGGTGGCGCGCACCCGCATGGCGATGGCGCGTGCTGCCTCGCTCCATTCAGCCCGCTTCCAGCGCTCACCCGCCTCAGCCAGGGCCCAGGCGATCAAAAGATCGCCATCGGTGGCATTATTCCAGTCTTTCACGGGTGGCGTGGCATCCGGATGCCATTGCCAGGCAAACAGGCCGTCCTCGCGACGCAGGTTTTTCTGCGTCCACTGCCAGATCTGTTCAAAGACGACACGATCCTCAGCGGCTAGGGCCAAGAGCATGCCATAGCCTTGACCCTCGGAGTGGCTCACCTTTTGGTTGGCGTTATCCATCACCCGTCCTTCAGGGGTGATGAAGGTGGCCTTGTAACGCTGCCAGTCCGCCGCGGGCACGCCAGCGTGCCCGGCCAGCGGGAAAAAGAACACCATGAACAACAAGATCCAGTGTGGCATAACGTTGTTCCAGCGGGTTGCGGATCAGGTTTCCATGTAGAGCCGGCGGGCACGTTGACGCAACAACCACCAGGTGAGCAGGGCGAGTAAGGCGATCAGCCCTGCGCTTGCGCCCACGGCCAGCCACGGCTGGTCAGAGAGCCGGTAGCTCAGCGGGTTGACCGCGGCGGGGGGCTCACCAATGAAGCTATGTGTGATGGGCTGGGCCTTGGCGATCGCCTCCCCGTCCATGCTCCACAACAAGGCCGAGCCGTCGAGTGCCGCCCAGGTGGCGTGCTCGATCAGGCGTGCGGCCCCCACCGCGAGGTGGTTGTGATCGGCCGCGGTCAGCACGGTGACCGGTCGTCCGTCATGGCTGACATATTGGACTAAAGCCGCGCTGGCGCCAAGGCCTTCGGCAAGGGTGACGCTGGCCATGGCCGGAATACTGACCTGGGAGAGTTGGACGAGGGGGGTAAGAGGGTCGTTCAGCAAGCGCTTGGCCCCCGTCAACAAATCGGCCTCAGACTTGTTGCCTACGACCAGGGTTTGCCAATGCTGGCGCGGCAGAAAAGCGCTCATCTCGGCGCGGATGGCCTCCGGCAGGTCGTCGGCGGGCCCAACCACAATCAATCCATCCAGCCCAGTGCTGTCATCCACCGACGTCAGTATGCGTAGACTGGTCAGGGGGGCCTTGTGCACCTGGCGCAGCTTGCTAATCAGGGTTAAGGCACTGCCGACCGTGGCGGGGCTGAGGTCGGTTAGCATGACACCCACGCCCTGACCATCGGCCAGGCGGGTATATGGGATCGCCGTCTTGCCAAGCAAGCCAAGATCGGGCAAGCGCATGTAGTCGGCCAGGGGGGGTAACTCGATGCGTGAGTCCTCAAAGACCGTCACCCGCAGGTTGTCCGTGAAGATGGGCTTACAGGCGCCACCGACGTCTTCGCCAATGACGCTCGCCTCGAAGGAGAGCGTGTTCATACCAGGGCGCAGAGCGACGGTCGGTAACTTGACCTTGGCACGAAAGACTTGCTCACCGCGTTTCTCCTGCATGGGCAGGGCCTGGACGAACTGGCCATTGAGCAACACATTCAGTGCGGATTTTTTGTCAAAACCTGCACCATAAGCAAAATTCAGTTGCAGCTCGATGAACGGGCGGGTTGGGTCGAACATCTCGCGGAAGGCCCAGAACTCCAGGCGGGCGGGGGGCGGGTACATGCCCTTCATGCTGGTGGTGTGAAAGCCAAGCTGGGCAAAGCTGATCCAGCCCTCCTCGATCTGCTGCGGTTGCAGGCGCTTATAGCCACGCTCCAGGTTGAGCGCTGAGAGTAGGATGTCTTCTCGGTCGGGCAAGGCGAGCCCCGGGAGGTTGAGCAGGGTTGCTGCCTCATGGACCTCGGCTAGAGTGGTGCCGCTGACCACCAGGATATGGCGCGTAGGGTCTTGGTCGCTGTGGAAGATGCCGAGGTAACCGGACTGGATCCGTGCGGCCTGTTCCGCACTCAGGAAGGCGGCCAGCTGCTCGCGGGTGCCGAGCAGGATGATATCCCAGGCCGCTTCGGGCAGGATCACGCCAGGGAAGCGTCGGGCAGAGCCTTTAGGCTCTTCCTGGGACTGGCTGGGCTTGAGTTCTTGGATCTGAACGGTAACGGGCAGGTAGTCGAACATGTTGGCGATCGACTGGCTGACCTGGGCAGCAGCCCCGCGCAGCTCCTCCTGCTGCATGGCATGGGGTGGCAGCATGATCTGCAGGGTGTAGTTATCAAGCCAGAGACGGCGGTCGAAGATTTCGTCTAATCGGGCCAGCGAAGGCTTGAGGGCACGGCGGGTCGCCTTCACCCTAAGCAGGGACTGTTCGGCATCGATCTGCGAGTAGAGCTCGGGCGCGGAAGGGTCCTCGCATTCGTTGGTGTAATGGTGGGCAGCGCGAAAGCCAAGCTCATGGTAGCCCGGGATCAGGCTGGAGACCGGCAGGGTAATGCGCGCGGCGTGGTCAGGCTGGTCAGCCTTGATCGGCAGTTGGGCCAGTACCCGGTCGTTGAGGGTCAGGGCCAGTTGCGAGCGCGGCAACAGGGAGATCGAGTTGGTGTACATCATCTCGACCTTGGCCTCCTGGATGGCCAAGCGCGGAGAGATCGGCAGCTTGAGGGTGTGTCGGCTTTCCGCGCCACGCAACTCGATCGGGGCATGGCGTTGGTTGTTCAGCCAACCCAGGGGGATGCGATACTCGCCCTCGACCAGCTCGACGCGCAGAGGGGGATAGGCCTGGGCTTGTGCATCGAGCAAGGGGAGGGCGCTAAGCAGACAAGCAGCCAAGATGGCGTGATGGTAACGGCTCATGAGGTTGGGCTCGGGGAACTCGAAGATGTGGGAAGCAAGCCTTTCACCCACCGCACAAGGCGGGCAAAGAACAGTTGGGTGAGAAAGGTGAAGTTCTCCCAGGCATGGCTGAAGGCGGTCTTGATCAGGAACATCAGGCCCTCCAGCAGGCTGATGCGCCGCTGACGTCGACGCTGGTTGGCCAGGTGCAAATCGCTATCCCCATACACCAAGGCGATGATGGCTCGTTTTTCCTCCATGCTCTTGGGCTCGAACATCAGCCCTGTGTCCCAACGCTTGCCGAGGTTGTAGCGACGACGCACCAGGCGCGCGGGGATGCGTACCAGCGCATTGTCCCAAGCTGGGATCGCGACCTCGAGGGTCACCTTTTCATTGCGCGCCACGGCGTACGAGGTCAAAAGCCCCGCCCCGGCATGACTGATGTCGTCCAGCACCACCGGGAAGCGTTTGTTGTCGTGGTGGAGCCAGGCTGGCAGGTTGGCTATCTGCACGGGGATGCGGTAGGCCGCGCGTCTCTGTGATTTTTCCAGCATGACCCCGATGGCGGCAAGGGAGAAGATCATGTTCAATCCAGTCAGTGCCATGGTCAGGGTAATAACCCCGATGTCCTCGGGGACCACGTACAGACGAATCACCCCAGCGATGAGGCAGACGATATCCAGCAGCAGCATCAGGTAGAACGGTAGGGCGAGCTGGGAGATGAAGTTTTCTTCCAGCCGCTCCCCCTTGGGGGTCACGGCAAACGAGGGCGAGCGTGGTGCACGGATGACGTTGATGATCGCCGGCAGGGCGTGTACGGACTGGATGGTTTCATACAGCTCCGAGATCAATGGCCAGCGCGTGCGTCCATAGAGGATATTGCTGAGCATCATCGCCGCCAGGACGTGCGGCAGAGCGTAGGCGATGAGATCCCAAGGCAGAAAGGCGTCGACGATCTTGAGCGAGAACAAGAGATACAGAGACGGGGCGATAAAGAAGACCATCCGCGCAAAGGGGAAGAACCAGAAGAACACCGATGAGGTGTAGGCAATCCGCTGAGTGAGGGTCATCTGCGGCTGGGTCCAGGGGTTTTTGAGCAGGAAGATCTGCACCATGCCCTGTGCCCAGCGCGAGCGTTGGACGATGAAGCCGCTGAAAGTCTCCGGTTGCAGACCGGCGATCATCGGTTTGCCATAGTAAACGCTGTTGTAGCCCAGACCATGCAGGGTCATGGCGGTCTCGGCGTCCTCGGTAATGGTCTCACCGGCAATCCCACCGATCTGATCCAGATATTTGCGTCGCAGCAGGGCGGCCGAGCCGCAGAAGAAAGAGGCATTCCAGAAATCCAGGCCGTGCTGGATCAGGGAGTAGAACATCTCATTCTCGCTCGGCATCTGCTCGTAGGTGCGCAGGTTGCGCTCCAACGGGTCGGGGTTGATGAAGTAGTGCGGCGTCTGGACCAGGAACAGCTTGGGGTCGCGCAGAAAGAAGCCGACGGTGTTTTTCAGAATGTCGCGGGCGGGGATATGGTCGGCATCCAGGATCAAGACCAGGTCGCCACGGCAATGATCCTGCAGGGCCGAGTTGATATTGCCGGCCTTGGCGTGAAGGTTTTTTTCCCGGGTGACATATATGGCGCCTACCCGCTCGCACAGCGCATTGAGGGTGTGATAGCGCTCCCAGGCCTGGGCGGAGATGTCAGGACGGTTGCGGCGCTGTACGGTCCCGCCATCATCACACAGATAGACCTTGAAGCGCTCTTTCGGATAGTCCACTTGGGTGGCGGCGAGCAAAGTCAGTTCCAGCAGCTCGGGATCCTCGTTGTAGGTGGGAATGAGGATGTCCACCGTGGGCAGGGCGCTGGGGTCGTCCGGGAGTTTGGGCGGGTTGCGATGGATGGGCCAGGCGTTGACGAAGGCGCCAATCAGATAGATCGTCAAACCATACAGCTCGGCGCCAAGGAGAAGAAAGGCGCCCAGTAGGCTGAACGGGTCGTGATAGCTAATGGTGTAATTGATGCGCCAGGAGAAGTAACGCAGACTGACAAAGGCGGCGAGGAAAATGGCCAATAGGCGCAAGAATTTGATTTGGCGAGCCTGATGGACCTCCAAGCGATCCATGCTTTTCATGATGAGCCAGAGGATGGCGACCATGGTGGCAGCGAGCGCCGCCTGGGCTTCGACGGTCAACGGCAGATGGGCGAGCCAGATGAAGCCAAAGACCAAAACCAGCCAAGCAAGTATGCCGTGCTGTTGCAGCAGCGTCAGGGCAGTCTCCTTCGCCGAATGGATGTCCATGGAAACCTACGATCTGCGGCCGAGTTCGAGGTTGAGTTCGCGGGTGAGCTTATCCAGCTCGGAGCGCAATTCGTCGATGGAGGGTTTATGGCTGGCTTCTGCTCTGCTTGGTGCAGCGGAGGATGGCGGCGCTGTCTGGGACCGGTCGCCATGGTGCACCTTTGTCGTCTCCTCGGTCTTGCTGGAGGGTATGATCTTAATTAACTCTAACAAAAGCTCCCGCATGAATTCAAGCTCAGCCGCCGACGGGGCGGCTGCGGTAGTCGGGGCTTGGGTGGGCGCTGCTGCAGAAGGCATGGGTTGAGCGACGGGAGTGGCTGAGGGTGCAGCCTGCCTTGGCGGTGCATCTGGCGACGCGGCTTCTCGAGGTGGATACGTGGCCGGGGCAGACTGAACCGCTGCAGGAGGGGGAGCAGGTTGCGGTTGTGGCGCCACCGTGGGGCTTTGCATATGCTGCAAAATCAACTCGAGCTTGTGATCGATGGCCGACATGCGCTGCTCGATGGCATCGAGCGCCTGGGGCTTGACCTCGAGCACCGACTGCGTTGAAGCCGGAGGGGTGGAGAGGGCCTTGATTTTGCTGTTTATTTGGTGCAGCAGCGTTTCGGGAAGCTCGTTGATGACCCGGTCAATATGCGCCTTGAGTTTTTTGACTTCCCGATGGCGCAGGACATCGCTTCCCACAAGGTAGGCGAGCACCCCCATGATCACGCCCCACAGCGCGCCAAGCAGCAGGGACGTGCCGAGTGCGAGCCCAAGCGAGGCAAAGATGAGAATGCTGTGGACGCCCTGCATGCTGGTTTGTCTTATTTGCCTTGCCGTGCCTTGGCTGATGAGTTACGCGTCTGTTGAACAGTTCAGGGTGTAATAATTACCATTGTTTCATAGTTTGGATGTAGTTTGGATGTAGTTTGGATGGGGCTGACATGCCCCAAGGCCTGCTGTGGCAGGTGGTGTGCGTTATATACCGCAGGAGGATGGCCTGAAGGTCCCTTGCCAAAGTGGCAAGACTGGGTGCGCAGGATATCGGCGATGTGTTCGTCGAAGCGCTTTCTCAGAAGCCAACCACGCCGATGACCCATGAGTCAATCCTCCGAGGCATGATCGGTCGGTCGCTTGCATGAGTCTGAGTCATCTGCGGTTGATCGCGACCAAGGGGCATGCTTGGAGGCTCCGGTCTCGCACCCCTGGGCTGGCGGTGTCTTGGGCGAGATCGTGGGGCGCGCGGATGCGATCAGCTGGCCGGCCAGCAGGGCGCGATCGGTATCCTCGAGCGGTTCCTGCAGTATCCGCTCGGGTATTTCCCAGACGATCCACGGGGTGGGCGTCGCAGTTTGCGCCTCCTGCTCAAGAAACGCGAGCATGGATTGCGCAAAGCCACCCCCTTCGCGGGCGAAGTTGCCCACGTCGCTTGCCAGCGCCGCGGCGAGGAAGTCGGCAAAGTGGGCGTTGCGGGAGAATGACGTGCCGACCAAGGCAACCCTCTGCTCAGCAACATCGCCGAACAGGGCTTCGGCGCCCTGTTCCGTTGCTTTTGGGGCATGGGCGGAGAAATGCATCTCGGCGATTTGATCAGGGGCAGGCCGCCAGGCCTTAGGCAGTTTGTCCAAGCCGGCCAAGCGAACGAGGTCGCCCCAGCGTGGCCGGATTGCCGTCGGATGATACTCGATCAGAATGGGGGAGGCAGGTGCAAAGCCCAGGGCCTTGAGTTGGGCGGCCACGGCGTTTGCCGCAGCCTGAGCCCCTGCAAGGTTCCAGTGGGTGTCGGTCCGGTCGAAGGCGGCGCCCTGGCTTTGCTTGACGGAGGTCAGGGCGGCCCTGAGGTCCACCACCGTCACGCCAGCGGCCGTTAGGCCGCGGACCCACTGGTCATAGCGGGCCTCGAGCGCGGCCGGGCGGGGCAGGTCGCAGAGGTGGTCGCGCTCGATGCGGGTCTTGTCGGGTACCAGTGCGATGACCAGCGTGCTGCCCCGCGCCGCCAAGGCCTCATGCAGCCTGAGTGCGATGTCTTGGCGCTCCCTGGCATGTTGCGCGGCATGGTGGTGCAGTTTCAGTTCGTCCATCAGGAATAACCAGCCAGGGCAGCCTTGCCGGACGCGCGGGCCGGTGTCATTGAAGATCAGCCAGGCGATCTCGCGCTGGCGTTGGCCCAGCCACTCGGCCAGCGGGGTGTTGCGGAGGTCTTCCGCTAGGGCGCGCATGGGTTTGCCGGTGGTGAAGCCGTCCCAGCCGTTCTCTCGGGTCTTTGCCAGGCCGTCGTCCCACAAGGCAACCAGGTTGCTGACCCCAAAGCCGAGCAGCAGCATGCCGAAGGCGCCGATGAAGGTCCAGGCCTGCCAGCGCTTGCGAATCAGGGCGTTCTGGAATGCTTGCGACATGGACTCAGAATTGGAAGTACAGGAAGGGGGTGGCGCCGCGGCTGGCCATGAGGGCGGTGGCGGCGAAAAAGGCCAGTACCGGCCATAGCACCAGTGTGTCACGGGCGAGGGAGGGGATGGGCAGGGCTATCATGCCTAGGCGTGCGCGCCAAAGCGGCCAGGTGGCGGCCACCGTGGCCAGCACCAGGGTTAGGATGTGCACAGGACGCAACACGGAGGAAACCTCGGCACTCAGGGCGTAGCCATGCATGCCAAGCTGGCCTTGGTACATGGTCCAGGCGGTGGCCAGATCGGGGGAACGGAAAAGCACCCAAGCGCTGAATACAAACGACATGGTCAGCGACCAGGCCGCGAACGCAGGCAGTTGGGGGCCGCCGTGTCGTTCCCAGAAGCGCTGGATGACCATGGCCAGCCCATGCAGCAGACCCCAGCACAGGAAGTTCAGGCTGTCGGCGCCATGCCACAGGCCGGAGATCGCCATCACCAGCATCAGGTTGAGGTACACGCGCCATGGGGCCACGCGGCTGCCGCCGAGAGGGATGTAGAGGTAGTCGCGCAGCCAGCTGCCAAGGGTCATGTGCCAGCGGCGCCAGAACTCCTGGATCGAGCGCGAGATGTAGGGGGCGTCGAAGTTTTCCGGGAAGCGGAAGCCGAGCATCTGGCCCATGCCAATGGCCATGGCGCTGTAGCCGGCGAAGTCGAAGAACAGCTGCATGCCGTAGGTGAAGGCCCCAAGCCAGGCATCGGCCATGGTCGGTTGGGGCACGGCGAAGCAGGCGTCGGCCAACGGGGCCAGGGTGTCGGCAATGATGACCTTCATCGACAGCCCGATCATGAAGTAGCGCAGGCCGGCCGCGATGTGCTGGACGTCAAAGGGTCGACCATGCAGCGCCTTCTCGACGTGCGAATAGCGCACGATCGGGCCGGCGATCAGCTGGGAGAACATTGCCATGTAGGCGGCAAAGGCGATGAAGTTGCGTTCGACATGAACGGCCTGTCGATAAACATCGACGATGTAAGAGATGGCCTGGAGGACGATGAACGAGATACCGATCGGCAGAATCAGCCGTTCCCAGTCCAGGCCATGCCCCTGCGCTGCAAAGAGCGGCTGGATGATCGATTCGACGATCAGATTGGCATACTTGTAGAACGCCAGCAGCCCGGCGAGGGCGGTGATGGACAGGGCCACCAGAGCCTTGCGCATGCGCGCCTGTGGCGCCCGTTCCAGCGCAAGCCCCATCCCCCAGGCCACGAGCGTGACGCCCACCAGAATCCACAGGAAGGAGGGGCTCCACCAGGCGTAGAAGATCCAGCTGAAGATCAGCAAGGTAAGGTTGCGCCACGCCGCCGGGCTGAGGGCGTAGGCGAGAAGAAACAGCGGGAAGAAGAGCGTCAGGAACTCAAGCGAGGCGAAGACCATTCATGGCGCCTTGACTTAGGGAAACACTGAATAAGCTTGCCCTCACGGTCTGCGGTGTTGCGCGGTGCGCCCTCCCACACCTATCTCATGGATAGGTCGTGATCACTGCGCACCCAGCGCCTTGCATCCCATCCCGCTCGCGGTCTTATCCAGCGCTTCCTGAGGGGTCCATGCCGGCGCCATTCATGGCATCCGATCAAGGATGGGCATGATGCGTGTGCCTTCGCGCGTCGGTCGCGCAAGCAGCGTCCAGCGCTCTCCGGCCCGCAGACTGCCCAGGTCGATCGGCGTGCCAGTGCGCTTGCCCTGGCAGTAAAGCTCGACACTCAAGGCGACCGGGTTGATCTGGCGGCGTTTGATGGTGCGTGGCGCAACATCCTCGACAATGGCTACATCCTTGCCCGTGAGCTTGAGCGTGGCTGAAGGGCAGTCCGCAGCGAGGTTCAAAAGACCAAGGGATACCTTGAAGGCGCTGAAGTCCGTGGGGCTTTCCCGGCCAAGCTCGACTTTCCAGCCCGCAGCACCCTCCGGTATGGCCGCGACCGTGACGAATTCGCTGGGCTGAACCGAGACGCTCACGGCCTCGTTTTTGCCGCCAAAGCCGAGGGTCGCCTCGAGTGGGGTGCGGGCCTTCACTGCCTGCCAGCGGGTGCTGCTCTCGGCAGTCAATTCGATGCGGGCATCCTTGCCGGCGCGGACCTCCAGCGGGCCGTCGAGCGCATTGACGAAGCGGACGAACGCGGCGTCCTCCGCCGGTCCCGTCGGGTAGAGCTTGGGTTCAGCATGAGCAACAAGCTGGGCCAAAAGGCCCAGCGCGAGCAATCCGCCCAGAAATTTTTTCATGGGGCCTTCTTCTTGGGTGGGTTGCTGACGATGGCGTCGGTGATGGCCGCGGCCCACTTCTGGTAACCGCTGCTCAAGTAGTGCTGGCCGTCCATGGTCTTCCACTCGCCGGGCTGGGAGAATTTGGTCGAGTCGATGTAGGTGCAGGGCGCCGTGTTTTCAGCGAGGAAGGCATTGATGACCTGGACACGCTCATTGGTCTTGTTGAAACGCCCTGGGGTATTGCTCCAGCCCGGACCGACCCAATAGCAGGCCGTGCCGGTCTCGGCAATCGCCTTGGTGAGGCTGGTGACCTGCTGATAGGCCCAAGACTTGGGGAATTCCGGGTTGGTGTAGGAGCCGATGGTATCCCCGATCACCACGACGACCGCGTCTGGCTTGTCCTGGGCGATCAGCTCCTTGATGGGTGTGGTGGTCGCGCCGTCGCTGATTCGTACCGCCTCCGCCTTCCCGCGACGCTCGGCGCGGCCACAGTCACCCGGCGAGACCTTGAGCCAGTCCGCGGCATGGACACCGCATACGCCAATCGAGTGAACCTGCGCGCCTTGTTCCATCAGGCGGTCATGCAGTGGACCGATCAGGTAATTGGGGGTGGCAAGATGGCTGTCCCCGATCACAAGCAAGCTCAAACCCATCAGTGCAGCGGTCGACATCATTCATCTCCTTGTGTTGTATAGGCCGGTGTGTACGGGGCGACTCGAGGCAAGGTCAGGATCGCGCGACAAGAGGCCACATCGAAGCAACAAGTCTAACATTTTTATCTTACATTGGGGTTTTGGGCTGGATAAGCCGCATGGGTCCGGGCCTCACAGATGGCCGGAGGCGCGCAGGCGGGGATGGTGCTTTTCTCTCCACTCGGTCGGATGACGCAGCACCGCCGCGGCGCGGCCTGCCAAGCGCTCCCAACGCTCCCAAGTGGAAGGGCGGTGCGGGGTGTGGATCGGGGGGCCTCGATGGAGGTATCGTCATGACGGCCCTCGAGCAGGTAAATCCATGAGGATGCCGAGCATGGTGGAG
>JBEVAM010000006.1:0-78004 GCA_051297135.1 Halothiobacillaceae bacterium | reverse complement strand
CTGTAGGATTTAGGTCATCCCAGTAGGGCATGATCAGGGCGGATGTCGTTGGCTCCATCCCCGAAGTTGGAAGGTCGGTATTGCTGGGGTTGGTCACCCCGGACAGCAAGGATATCAACCCGTTGGATGATACATAAACCCTATTGAAACGCTCGCCCGCAAAAGGAAAATCGAAACCAATATTGATCAATTGCGCACAGTCATTGCACCTCAGGTTAATGGGCGTACTCGCGGACTCCCATAGGAAAGATGCCGAAACCTTGTCAAAATTGGCCCGGGTGAGAGCCTGAGCAGCGGGCGCCATAAGCATGAGCCCAAGTTGAATAAGGGCGAGAAGGAGGGCCTTTGCCCCATTCAAGCGCCGTTCATGGTGCTTCATTGTCCCCTCCATACGTCCATCTGCAGTTTGCGGCTGACCGTGCCATGCGCACCGGCATGGAGGCTGGCCGTGCTGGTCAGGTGATAGGAGATGAAGCCTTCGGTACCCTCGGTCACCACCTGCGACCAGGTTTGACACTGCACCGTCACGCTGAAGCTTTCGACATTAAAGGTGGTGGAAGAGGTGCAATGGCCATCTTGCGCACGCCTTCGCCCCCACTCCAGCCCGGCCCGCGCGGCATAATAGGCCTGTCGACCATCCTGGGCCATGATCAGGCCAAGGTGTTGGGTCGTCGCAAGCTGGGCCATCACCACCCCCAAACCGGCCAGCACCACCAACACGAAAATGACCATGATGATGGAAAAACCTTGCGAGTCTTTCATGGCGCATTCACCACCTGGGCTTGGTAGAGCAAGGCGATGGACTCCCCACCATCGCTCAACCTCAGACGCAGGGTGACCACGCCATTGCGCATGTGATTCCCTGGGTCATAGTCAAACTGGCAGGTGGTGACATGCCCGGCCAACAAGGCACCTTGGCTGGTAAAACCGGTCGGCTGGCTGGTTTGAAAACCGTAGTTCGTATGACGACGCAACTGGCCGTTATGGCAGTAGAAACTGACCGGCCCGCTGGATGGGACAATGCTAAAGCGCTGAGCATCGAGCGATGGGTAAGGAAACTGCTTGGGCGCAGCGAGGGTGATGTTGTTGGTGCCCACGGTCCGGATGATCGCCCGGTTGTCCCCCACATAGGCATTGGTGCCGGAACCGCTCACGCTGGTGTTGTAGATCACCACGAAGTCTCCGGCCTGGGTCGCGCCCGTCCGCATGCCGCCGACCACATCGAAGCTGGAATCCGGCTTGGTGAAATCGAGGATACCCTCGTCGTCGGGCATGGTCGGATCCTGCGCCGCACGATAGCGACCGCCATCGATGGTGGGGATGAACTCCAGGTACTGGCCGCCGCCCCCCACCCGCACGCTGTTGGGCAGGGCATGGCGCAGCTCGCGCACCATACGGGTCATGACACCATCCGCCTCGGCCACGAGGTCGGCGCGCCGGGCCTGATCCTGGAAGGCGCGGAAGGGCTTGAGGATGATGTTAGCGGTCAACGCGGCAAGGATGCCAACCAAGACCACGACCAGCACCAGTTCGATCAGGGTGAAACCTTGGCCAAGGAGGGGCCGGTTCATCGCCTCAGTCCTCCATCCGCCAACCGACCAATTTGGCCCGCACGCCGGGATCGCTGGCGTGGGTTGCCGTCACCACCACACGGCAGCCGTTCACACCATTGAGATTGCCCGTGTTCACACTGACCTGGACGCGATAATGCTCCAGCCCGACGAGGACGTTGCCCTGGATGTCCCTGGGCGGGGACTCATCGAGCCCGTTGTAATCCGCCACGGCAAGCTTTTCGGCGCGCGGTGAGCTTGAAGCAAGGGCCACGCAATTGGGTGCGTTGTTTTTGCTCAGGATTTCATCGAGGTAACCCTCCGCCAAGGCGATGGCCTGCTGCTGGAGCATGGGATCTGTACTTTTGGCCACAGCCTGGGTAAAGACCAGTATGATCCCCGCCAAACCGGCCGCCAGCACCACCACGACTATGATAAGCTCAAGGAGGGTAAAGCCCTTGTGCGTTGAAGCTTGCCGGTCAGTGGTCAACGCCCGGGCATCCACGGAAGCCAAGCCACGGAGCACGGAGCGCGGATTTTAGTGCACATACCCTGTCTCCGGCTCGATGGTCAGGGTGTGCGGGCCGATGCCAAGCGTGCCAGAGGCCGACGGACGACCCAGGCCATCGAAGGTGACGGAAGCCAGTGAGGTGACCATGCTCACGCCTTGCGGCGCCCGTCCTTGCCCAGTGGCCGAACCATCCCAGGGCAAGCCCTTGGCAGGGTTGATCAGATAACCATTTCCCGGGCAGGCATCACCACGGCAGATGCGGAAGCCGTTCGCGCTCAATGCCACGGTGATGTGGCTATTGCCGAGGATGGCCACCTGCCGGGCGTAGCGCAGGGCCGAGCGGGTCTCCTCAAAGTAACCGTATTTGCTGAAGACGGAATCGTCCAGGCGCGGCAGGCCAGCCTCAGGGGATAAGGCCGTCTGCTCTGCCGCCGGCACGCCAACTTCAGGACGGAGAGGATCGGCGAGGGGGGACTGTTCCGCACGGGCGGCTGGGGCCAACGCCAGCAGCACCACGACCCCGGTCAGCAAACGCTCAAACACCGATCCAGTCCTCCTGCAGGCTCAGGGTGTAAACGGTCAGACGCATGCGGGCAAGCGGATAATCGCGGGTCTCGATGTCCAGCCTCTGCCACATCAACCGCCAGGAGCTTGCCTCCAACCGCTCCAGATAGCGCACCATGTCAACATAGCGGCCTTCAAGCTCGATCTGTACGGGATGACGGTAAAGCGATACGCCTTGTATCTCTGTGTTGGGTACGGCTTTCCCATCGGCTTGCCCCTCGGCCTGTTGAGCGGATGAGCTAAAGACAAGCTCCGGCGGCAACCGCCGAAAGGCGATCAAGCTAAGGTTCGACCCCTGCAGCAGCTCATGCAACACCTGCCGCATGCGTTCCACATCCATCAGCCCAAGACCCTGCCGCATCAATTCGGCATCCAGATCTGCCAGCTTGCGCATGAGCTCGGCACGCTTGACCTCGAATACGGCAAGCGATCTTTCACTGAGCTGAACACGCAAGACCTGTTCCCGTGCCTCAAGCTGGATGATTTGCTGGCGGGCCTCGCTCAGCGCTTGGTTTAGCTGTTTTTCCCGCTCGGCGGCGGCATTGAAATAGAGCAGTTGTGCGAAGGCCCAAACCAATATCACCGCCGTGGCGATGATGAGCACGCGCTCGCGGGGCTGCAGCGCCTCGAAACGCTGCCGAAGAGGCCCTATGACCCTGCCCATGGCAGGCTTGAGGTGGGATCGAATCATGGCCCTTTCTTTTGTTCCAGCTGGTCATCCAGGCGGGTGCTGATCAAGAAGGCAATGGTCTTGTCATTCCCATCGAGGCGAAGGGCCTGCATGCTGTTGAAGCGCAACCCCCGGAAGGCATCCGCCTCGGCCAGGGCATCCATGTAGCGAGGCAACTGCTGCCCCTGGTGCATGCGCCCGAACAGACGCACCTCCATGGACGAGGACGGATCGTCCCGCTTTACATCCAGGTACGTCAGCTGGATGCGGGTCAGCCAGACACCATGACCATGGGCGGCGGCCAACCCACGGAGCTGGGAGGAAAAGCCCTCGTTCGGATGCTTCACCTGCCACTGCATCTCGGCCAGCAGCCTTTCACGCTGAGTGATGGCCTGCCGCAGGCGGGCCATGTCCTGCTCCAGCACATCGAGCTGATCGTCTTTGACAAGCTGGCCTTCAAGCGTTGCAATGGTGCCGTTCAATGCCTGTTGACGTGCGTGCAGCCGCTGCTGCTCCTCCTCCATGCCGTACAGCCGCTGCTGCGTCCACAAACCATAACCTAGCATCAGACCGGTTGTGGCCAGAACGGCAGCCACCAACCACGGCAAGCCGTAGGGAAGCGGGCGTTCACGCAGCTCATCGGTGTAGAGATTGAGTAGATTCTTCATCGGTCCGGCTTCGCATCAAAGGGACGAAGGGCAGCACCCAGCCCCAGATAGGCCAGATCCACCGGTTGGCCGACTAGCCGCTCGGTGCCATCGAATACCTCAGCCAGCGCAATCTCACGCACAGGCAGGCGCAGCTGGTCGCCAAGATGACGAGCAAGGTGCGGGATGAACGGCCAATCCGGTGCCAACCAGATCTGCCGCGGCGGGGGATCAGTGAAATGGCCATCGTAGAAATCCAGCGTGCGTTGGATCTCCAACACCAGCCTCTCGACCCGGCCAAAGGCGAGACCTTCGCCCGGATCGAGGCGATCCTGGCGCGACGGATCCCTCCCCTCGACCCCTTCGAGATGATGAGCCCCGATATTGCTGGAGCGAAACAGGTAGAGCCTGTCACTACGCGCCACGATCAAACGCGACCCTCGTACGTCAATGAACAGGAGGACCCCATTCTCCTCCCCCGGCTGAAGCCGAGCCAGCAGATAACGCAGGACCATATCCTCGATGTCAATGGCAACGAGGGTCATGCCGGAAGCCTTGAGCGCATCGCGCAGGGCTCGCATCTGTGAGAGACGCGCCACCGCGCAATAACCGGGCCTCTCCCCACCGCCACGTACACGCATGCCTGGCACCTCGATATAATCGAGCACCATATCATCCACCGGAACGGGGCTGATTTCGCGGGCACGGAACTTGAGCGCGCTGGCCAGTTCCGCTTCGGGCACATCGGGCAAGGAAAGCTGAAGCAGGCTGGCCAGCTGGGAATTCACACACACGATAACGGGCAACCCATCGGCAGACAGGTCGCGCGCAAAGTCGGCAAAGGCCTGCGGCCAGGAAGCCTCGGCCGCATGGGGATGATAGGCACAGGCCTCAATGCGCGGACGAGGGCCAAAAGGACCGTCCACTCGCACAGCAAGCATGCCCTGCGTACCGATGGCAAGACCGACCCGTACTTGGGAAGATGCCTGTCTCCTTTTTAGAAAGCCTATCCCAAACATTGTCGAAGCCTCTCCTGTGCCTTATAAGTGAGGCAACCCCAAGGGATTGACGCTTGGCTGCCAATTCAGCAGATTATGAAGGAAGGCCTTCGATATCAGCCAAAGTCCGCCCACGCCGGAGCATGATCCGATGGACGTTCCCAACCACGCGGCGTCTTATCGATCCCAGCCGCCGTACAGCGGGCGGCAAGCTGCGTGCTCGCCAGAATCAAGTCAATGCGCAGCCCAAGGTTACGCCGAAAACCATTCATGCGGTAGTCCCACCAGCTGAAGGTCTTTTCCGGCTGCTCGAACCGGCGGAAGACATCCACCAGGCCAAGGTCGAGCAAACGGCGTAAGGCTTCGCGCTCAGGGGTAGAGCAGAGGATCTTCTCGTGCCAGGCCTCAGGGTCGTACACGTCATCATCGTCCGGGGCGATGTTGAAGTCACCCAGCACCACCATCTCTGGATGACGTTGCAGCTCATCGCGGATCCAGTCACGCGCTGCCGCAAGCCAAGCGAGCTTGTAGGCGAATTTGCCCGAACCCACTGCCTCGCCGTTGACCACATACAGGTTGATGACCCGAAGATGGCCCACGGTGACCGCCAGCACACGGCGCTGATGATCCGCAAAGTCCGGAATGTCGGTCACCACGTCCACAAGCGGCTGGCGCGCCAACACCGCCACCCCATTGTAGGTAGGCTGGCCAGAGAAGGCCGCCTCATAACCTAACGCACGAAAGGCCTCCTGCGGAAATAAATCGTCCGTCAGCTTGGTCTCCTGCAGGGCGAGGATGTCAGGCTGCTTGCTCTTGAGCCAGTCAAGCACCTGCGATAGGCGCACGCGCAGGGAGTTCACGTTCCAGGTGGCAATCTTCATCGTCGCTCTTCAATGCGTCGGCAGAAATGGGGCGGCGTATTGTTCCACATTCCCCCTCATCCTGCGGGCATAAGATCGGTCAGAAAGTGGACGAGCACCCTAAGCGCCACCAGCGCAGCCGCCAGCCACAGCCAGGCATGGAGGAGGGATCGGCGCTAAAAACCCAGGGATGGTCTTTTCGATGTACCAAGCATCAGATATCGATGTTGTTGACCGACAAGGCATGGCGTTCGATGAACTCCCGCCGCGGCTCGACCAAATCACCCATCAGGGTAGTGAAGATCTCGTCCGCGGCGATAGCGTCCTCGATGCGTACCTGCAACAAGCGGCGAGTCTTAGGATTCATGGTGGTTTCCCATAGCTGCTCAGGGTTCATCTCGCCCAGACCCTTGTAGCGTTGGATGGTAAGCCCCTTGCGCGCCTCATCCAAAAGCCACTGCATGACCTCCTCGAAGCGGCGCACCGGCTTGGACTCACTTCCACGCCGTACGATGGCATCCGGGCCAAGCAGGTCGTGGACACGGTCAGCATGCTCGGCGAGCAAGCGGTAGTCGTTCGAGTTGAAGAAGTCAGTGTCGAACACCCAGCTGTGGCTTAGGCCGTGCTGGTCGCGGATCAGGCGGATGGCCGGCTCACCTTCGATACGGATAACCTCAGCAAAATGGCGCACACGATCGTCCATACCCTCGTTGAGCAGCTCAGCCCAGCGCTTGGCCCAGTCGGAGGAATCGGCCAGCCGGTCCGCCCTCATGCGCGGCAGATCGAGCAGGTGCTCGATGGCAGAACGATCAAAGCGACGAGCCAGGCGGTCGATGACGACACGCGCAGCAAGATGAGCGCGCGCCAATTGCTCAAGGGCCTCGCCGCTGATCGCCGGGCTATCGGCAGAGACGTGCAGACGCGCACCGTCGATCGCTTGCTGCAGCAAATAGGCGTTCATCTCTACATCGTCCTTGACATATTGCTCCTGCTTACCCTTCTTGACCTTGTAGAGCGGCGGCTGGCCGATGTAGATATGGCCACGCTCGATCAGTTCGGGCATCTGGCGGTAGAAAAAGGTCAGCAGCAGGGTACGGATGTGTGAGCCGTCCACATCGGCATCGGTCATGATGATAATACGGTGGTAGCGCAGCTTGTCCGGGTTATACTCCCCACGACCAATGCCCGTACCAAGCGCGGTGATCAGGGTGCCAACCTCAGGCGAAGCGAGCATCTTGTCGAAGCGCGCCTTCTCCACGTTCAGAATCTTGCCCTTGAGCGGCAGGATGGCCTGAGTACGACGATCGCGGCCCTGCTTGGCAGACCCACCCGCGGAATCACCCTCCACCAGGAACAGTTCGGACTTAGCCGGGTCCTTTTCTTGGCAGTCAGCCAGCTTGCCAGGCAGACCGGCAATGTCCAACGCGCCCTTGCGGCGGGTCAGCTCACGCGCCTTGCGCGCGGCTTCGCGGGCGCGGGCAGCATCAATGATCTTGCCAGTGATGGCCTGCGCCTCGGTCGGATGCTCGAGCAGAAAATCACGCAAAGCGTCGGCAAGCAAGGTCTCGACCGGCGCCTTGACCTCGGAGGAAACCAGCTTGTCCTTGGTCTGCGAGGAAAACTTCGGGTCCGGCACCTTGACCGACAGCACAGCCGTCAGTCCCTCGCGCGCATCATCCCCCGCAATGTCCACCTTGGCTTTCTTAAACAGGCCTTCCTGCTCCATGTACTGGTTCAGGGTCCGGGTCAGCGCGGCGCGCAAGCCGGCCAGGTGGGTGCCACCATCACGCTGCGGAATGTTGTTGGTAAAACAGTAAACACTCTCGTTGTAACCATCGTTCCACTGCAGCGCAACCTCAACGCCAATGCCGTCCTTTTCGCCTATGACGTGAATCACGCTGGGGTGGATTGGGGTCTTACCGCGGTTGAGGTGTTCGACAAAGGCACGAATGCCGCCCTCGTACATGAACACGTCTTCACGCCCGCTGATCTCGTCCTGCAAGTGAATACGCACGCCGGAGTTGAGGAACGACAACTCGCGCAGGCGCTTGGCGAGGATGTCATAGTGAAACTCGACGTTGCTAAAAATGCTGGGGCTGGGCTTGAAGCGCACCCGGGTCCCAGTGCCCTGTGCCTCGCCAATCTCCTTGAGCGGATAAAGTGGCTCACCCAGGCGGTATTCCTGACGGTACTTGCGTCCGTTGCGACGAATGATCAGCTCGAGATAATCGGATAGCGCATTGACCACCGACACCCCCACCCCATGCAGCCCACCGGAGACCTTGTAGGAGTTGTCATCGAACTTACCGCCTGCATGCAGCACGGTCATGATGACCTCGGCGGCAGAGCGACCTTCCTCCGGATGGATATCCACCGGGATACCGCGACCATCGTCCGCTACACTAACCGAACCGTCAGCATGCATGACCACATCGATGTTCTTGCAATAACCCGCCAGCGCCTCGTCGATGGCATTGTCCACCACCTCGAACACCATGTGATGCAGGCCACTGCCATCATCGGTGTCGCCGATGTACATGCCCGGGCGCTTGCGCACCGCATCAAGGCCCTTGAGCACCTTGATCGAAGAGGAATCATACGGCTGTACGCTGGGGGTCGGATTGCTGTCCGTAGTCATGGTGGGTGCAATCTGGAAATGAAACTTTGGCATCATAACACGCTGATCTTTCCAGCCTGCATGGCGAAGCGTCGGGTAGACGATGGCAGCCAAGGGGCAAGCTCGCCACCCTCGAGGGCAGTGAGCAGAATCTGTCCACCAAGACCCATCAGATGCTGGAGCAGATGCTCGCGATGCCGCCCGTCCAGTTCGGCCGCAAGGTCATCGAGCAGGATCACAGGCAGGTCCTGTCGCTCGAGACGGTAGCTCTCGGCCAGACTCAGCAACATCAAGGTGGCAAGGGTCTTCTGTTGGCCACGCGAGAGCACTTCCTTTGCCTCGCGACCCATCACCTGCAGACGCAATTCGGCCCGGTGCGGTCCATTCGAGGTGAATCCCCGCTCCCGATCCCGCGAGCGCGAACGCTGCAGCACCTCCAATAAAGGTTCGCCACGATGCCAACCAGCATGGAGCGACCAGGCAAAGTCGGCAAAGTCGCCGAATTCGGCCAACCGAAGTTCGAGCTGCCCCATCAGCCGTTCGGCCGCCTCGCGCCGAAAGTCAGCCACCACTTCCCCCGCCTGCGCAAGAGGCCCATCCCAGGCCGGAAGCTGGCGCGGATCGGTGCGCAAAGCAGCATTGCGCTGTTTGAGCAAGCGCTGGTAGCGCATCCATTCGGCAAAAAAGTCCGGCCGAACGTGGAACAGCCACCAATCGAGAAAGCGTCGCCGCAGCGAAGGCCCTCCCTGCACCAGCTGGTCGCTATCGGCGTGCAAAATGATGACGGCAAGATGGCGCGCAAGGTCGGAAAGTCGTTCCACCGGTGCACCATCCAAACGCAGGGTGAGTCCCGCTGCACCCTTGCTCAGACCAATCCGATGACAGCCATACCCCTCTCGCACCCGCGCGGCAAGAATCATCTCCGCCTGACCATGCTGGCGAATGGTATCCAGCTGGGCAGCACGAAAAGAACGTCCAGTCGCCAATACGTGCACGGCCTCGAGCACGCTGGTCTTGCCCGCACCATTGCTGCCACTGAATAAGTTGATGCCGGGGGCAAGATCCAGTTCCGCCTGCCCAATGCTGCGTAGGTGTCGGATCGTCAGGTGCTCAATGATCATGCCCGGAAGGATGGCCTCCCAAGCAGCTGGAATGACGTTCCAATCACAGACGCATCGGCATGATCACGTAGGTGCAACGCATCCCATCAGGACCTTCGTGGTGGATCACCCCACTGCTCTCGGCATTGCGCAGCTCCAAGGTGACTTCCTCGTCCTGCAGGGTGTTGAGCACATCAAGCAGGTAAGCAATGTTAAAGCCGATGGTGAGTGCCTCACCCTGGTACTTGGCCAGCAATTCCTCACGAGAGTTTTCCCTCTCCGGGTTTTGCGTCTCGATGGAGAGCAGGTCACCCTTGAGGGTAAAACGCGCACCCTTGAATTTTTCGTTGGATAAGATCGCTGCACGGATGAGAGCTTGGCGTAGGGATTCACGACCGACGGTCAGGTGTTTGTCGCTGTTGCTTGGGATGACACGCTGGTAGTCCGGAAAGCGCCCATCCACCAGCTTGCTGGTCAGGCGCAAGGTGCCCATGTCCACGCGAAGATGGTTTGCATCCACTTCAATGCGTGCCTCGGCATCCCCCTCACCGAGCAAGCGCTGCAGTTCGAGCACCCCCTTGCGCGGCACGATGACCTGACGGATTTCGCCCACCGAAAGCTCGGCCGGGGATTCGCATAGGGCCAGGCGATGACCATCGGTGGCCACACCGCGCAGGGCCTGGGGCGCAAGTTCGAGCAGCATGCCATTGAGGTAGTAGCGCACATCCTGCTGGGCCATGGCAAAAGCCACATACTGGATGATGTTCTTCAGCACACCCTGACGGATGATCAGCGACTGCGGATCACGCAAGGCATCGATGCGAGGGAAGTCCTCGGCGGGTAGGGTGGCGAGCTGAAAGCGGCTGCGTTCGGCCCGAATCATGGCCTGGCTGCCCTCGGTGCTCAGGGTGATGTCGCAACCCTCGGGCAAGGTGCGGCAGATGTCGAGCAGCTTGCGTGCGGGGATGGTGGTGGCACCCTCCTGGTCAACCAGCACGCTGATTTCGGTCACCAGTTCCATTTCCAGGTCCGTGGCAGTCAGTCGCACGGTGTTGGAAAAGGCCTCGATCAAGAGATTACCGAGGATGGGCAGGGTCTGGCGGCGTTCCACGGCGCCCATGACCTGATGGATCGCAGGCAGAAAGGTCTCTCTAGGAAGGCTCAGGCGCATGGTGGCTCCTTGTTAACAAAATCAAGCTATTTATGAATGAAAAAGAAACTGATGACGCTGCTGTAGCTGCCGTTCTTCTGTGGGCAAAGCAAAAAATTCATTTTATTTCAATATGTTATCAGAGAATCTCCCAGTGGACGAAGGATGCGATCCGCGCATGGACATGCTGCTCGCAATCTGTGGATAACTGTGCATGGATTTTATCCACAGGTCTGTTCCATGCCTCATCCACGGTGTGATCCACGTTTTCATCCACCGCGGCCTCAGCCGCTGCTCAAGGTGCGCAAGAGGGTGATGTAGTCTTCGGCGAGGCGTGAATCGCTCTCGCGCAATTCGGCGATCTTTCGGCAGGCGTGGATGACGGTGGTGTGGTCGCGACCACCAAAGGCCTGGCCGATCTCGGGCAGGCTGTGGTTGGTCAATTCCTTGGCCAGCGCCATCGCCATCTGGCGCGGACGGGTGACCGAGCGGCTGCGCCGCTCGGACAGTAGATCGTCTACCTTCAGCTTGTAGTACTGGGCAACGGTCTTCTGGATGTTGTCGATCGTGACCAAGCGGTCCTGCAGGGCGATCAGGTCCTTGAGCGCCTCGCGGGTGAAATCGAGGGTGATCGGTCGGCCGGTGAACTGGCTGCTGGCCATCACGCGGCGCAGAGCCCCCTCGAGTTCGCGGATGTTGGAGCGGATGCGTTTGGCGATGAAGAAGGCAACCTCGCTCGGCAACTCGATGCCGTACTGCTCGGCCTTGCTTTGCAAGATCGCGACGCGGGTCTCGAGCTCGGGCGGTTCGATGGCGACGGTCAGACCCCAGCCAAAGCGGGACTTCAGGCGCTCCTCCAGGCCTTCGATCTCTTTCGGATAACGGTCGCAGGACATGACAATCTGCTGTCCACTCTCCATGAGTGCGTTAAAAGTGTGAAAAAACTCTTCCTGCGAGCGATCCTTGCCGGCGAAGAACTGAATGTCGTCGATCAAGAGCAGGTTGAGTGAGCGATAGAACTGCTTGAATTCGTTGATCGCGTTGTGCTGAATGGCACGGATCATATCCTGCACATAGCGCTCGGAGTGCAGGTAGAGCACCCGCGCGGCCGGGTTGTTTGCCACCATTTGGTTGCCGATGGCGTGCATCAGGTGGGTCTTACCGAGACCAACCCCACCATAGATGAACAGAGGGTTGTAACTGCTGCCCGGATTCTCGGCCACCTGCATGGCGGCCGCGCGCGCTAGTTGGTTGGACTTGCCGCCGACGAATGAGGTGAAGGTGAAGGCTGGATTGAGGTTGTGCGCGGTGCTCTCTTCGCGCGGGGCATTGCGCCGCTCGACCGTGGCGGTCGAAGTCACGCTTGCCGCGGGAATAGGGGCGGCGGCGCGCGGGCGCGGCGAGCTGCCGACCTCAAGACTAACCTTGAACCCGTCGTTGCCGCTTGCATCGCGTGCAAGGCTCTCAATGCGGGCAAGGAAGTTCTGCCTCACCCAGTCCTGCACGAAGCGGTTCGGGGCGAGCAAGCGCAGGTGTCCGTCCTCCTCGATGGCCTGCAGCGGGCGGATCCAGGTATTGAGCTGTTGTTCAGGAAGTTCGCTAGCCAGTTGGGCTTGGCAGTGTGACCAGAGGGTGAGGTTGCTCAAGGATGGGGTCTCTTGCGCGTGTCGTCTAAGGACGGCTTATCTTAACAGGGTGTTGAAAAAGGGGGCTGTCTGCCCTGCAACACGCCTTGTCGTGGCACATGTCAACATCGTTGCCTAGAGCAACGATAGGTTTGAATATCAGTCACTTAGCCTGCCATGGCTCGCCTTACCGGGCCGTTGAAAGGTCTTTTCAATAACTTATCCACAGAACCATCCACAAAGGCTTTTGCTCCATTCACTCACGGAGCATTGACCGCTGGAGCGTTTTTGGTTCTAATCCGCGTTTTGCTATCCGCTCGTCCCTTCGCGGGGTGTTGATCCATGAAAAGAACGTTCCAACCCAGCATCATCCATCGCAAGCGCACCCATGGTTTCCGTGCCCGTATGAAGACCCGTGGCGGTCGTGCCGTTCTCAATGCCCGCCGCGCCAAAGGCCGCAAGCGTCTGTCCGTCTGATTCCCGTCAAAGCGCTGACGGGCGCCAACGTGGAAACGTCCTTTCCCAAGCGTGTGCGCCTGCTCAGACCGGCAGAATTCAAGAACGTTTTTACCGACTCCCTGCGCGTCTCGCGCAACGGGGTCGTTGTGCTTGCGCGTCGTAACGAACTGGGGTTCGCCCGCCTCGGCCTTGCAGTCGCCAAACGACACATCAAGCGCGCGCATGAACGCAACCGGATCAAGCGTCTGGCACGCGAGACCTTCCGCCAGCATGCCCTGCGCCGCTGCAGCATGGATTGCGTGCTGCTCACTCGCACCGGCGTCGAGCAACTGCCCAACGGCGAGTTACGCGCCACACTGGATTTCGTCTGGCAGAGATTGCTCGACCAATGCAACAAGTCCTGATTGCCCTGATCAAGGTCTATCGCTTGCTGCTAAGCCCTTTTCTTGGGCACCACTGCCGGTTTACGCCGACCTGTTCCTGTTATGCTATCGACGCGCTCCAGCATCACGGCACCCTGCGTGGCAGCTGGTTGATCGTGAAACGCCTGCTGCGCTGTCATCCCTTCAGTCCCGGCGGGTATGATCCCGTCCCCGAGTCCAAAGACACACCCAATCATGGACAGTCAACGCCTCATTCTGATCATCGCGCTTAGCTTCGTCATGCTGCTGATGTGGCAGGCCTGGAACGAGGATCAGGCCGCGCTCATCGCCCAACAGCAGGCAGCCGCGAGCCTCTCCACCGAAGCGGATGTGCCCACTGCTGCAAACAGAGTGCCTTCGGCAGCGCGTGACGATGTGCCCACCACCCAGGCTCAATCCGTGGCCCAGCCCAATGCGACGCGAGAGCAACAGGTCCGCGTAGTGACCGATGTGCTCGATGTCATGATCAGCACGCGCGGCGGGGTGATCCAGCGCGCCGACCTGCTGGCCTATCCGGTCAGCCTCGAGCAACCGGATCAGCCGGTACGTCTGCTCAATGATGCCTCAGGGTTCATCCATGTTGCCCAATCCGGTCTACGTTCCACCGACGGTCCAGCACCCGACCATTATGCCTCTTATGTGGCAGCCGCCAGCGAATACCGTCTGGACCAGGGCGACGAACGCGTCGTCGTGCCGCTGACTTGGGAACAGGATGGGGTAAAGGTCACCAAGACCTTCACCTTCACCCGCGGTAGCTACAAGGTGGATGTGGTGCATGAGGTCCACAATGCCACGACCAAGCCGTGGCACGGCAGTCAGTACCGTCAGTTGCAGCGCAACGCCGATATGGGTGGCATGGCGCTGGTCCACACCTACACCGGCGGCGTGTATGCCGGGACGCAGACCGATGGCGAGCGTCGTCCCTACGAGAAGGTCAAGTTCGAAGACATGGCCAAAATGCCGCTGGATGTCCTGCTGAGCAACGGCTGGGTGGCCATGATCCAGCACTATTTCGTCAGCGCCTGGGTACCGAGCGACAAGACCGAGTTCAACCGCTTCTACACCCTCACCAGCCAGAGCGGCAATACGACACTCTATACCCTGGGCATGATCTCGCCCATCCACACGCTCGAGCCAGGTGCCAGGACCAGCTTTGCCTCCAGCCTGTACATCGGTCCGAAGATCCAGAGCAACCTCGAGGCCCTGGCCGAGGGGCTGGACCTGACCGTCGACTACGGCATGCTGCACTTCATCGCCAAACCCATCTTCTGGTTGCTTAGCCTGTTCCACGACTGGGTCGGCAATTGGGGCTGGGCGATCGTGTTGGTCACCGTACTGATCAAGCTGGTGTTCTACAAGCTGTCCGAGAGCAGTTACCGCTCCATGGCCCATATGCGCAAACTGCAGCCCAAGCTGCAGGCACTGAAGGAGCACTATGGCGACAACAAGCAAAAGTTCTCGGAAGAGATGATGAAGCTCTATCGTACGGAGAAGATCAATCCACTCGGTGGCTGCTTACCGATACTGGTGCAGATCCCCGTGTTCATCGCGCTCTACTGGGTGTTGGTCGAGTCGGTGGAACTGCGTCAGGCACCCTTCATTCTATGGATCGACGATTTGACCGCCATGGATCCCTACTTCGTCCTGCCAGTCTTGATGGGCATCAGCATGTGGTTGCAGCACAAACTCAATCCCCAGCCAATGGACGAGATGCAACGCAAGGTGTTCATGATCCTGCCGCTCGTGTTTACCGTGTTCTTTGCCTTCTTCCCGTCGGGCCTGGTGCTGTATTGGCTCGTGAACAATGTGCTGTCGATCGCGCAGCAGTGGGTCATCAATAAGCGCATGGGGGCCATGGACGCCTGACATCCTTGGCCTGTGGCATGAACGGCAGTCAGCAGGACACCATCGTCGCCGTTGCTACCCCGCCCGGGCGGGGTGGGGTGGGGGTGGTGAGGGTCTCTGGCCCACTCGCCTCGTCGATTGCGAGCTCCATCCTTGGCAAGCTGCCAGAACCGCGCCGGGCCATCCACCGTGTGTTCCGCGATGCGGCCGGCGAGGCGCTGGATGATGGCATCGCCCTCTGGTTCCCAGCCCCTCACTCCTTCACCGGCGAAGATGTGCTCGAGTTACAGGGTCATGGCGGCCCCGTGGTGCTCGATGGCATCGTGCGAGCCTGCCTCTCACTGGGGGCGCGGCTGGCCCGTCCAGGCGAGTTTTCCGAGCGCGCCTTCCTCAACGACAAGCTGGACCTCGCTCAGGCGGAGGCCATCGCTGATCTGATCGAGGCCGGGTCCGAGGCGGCGGCGAAGGCCGCCCTGGCCTCCTTGCAGGGGGCCTTCTCGCGCGAGATTCACGCCCTCACCGAGCAGCTGATCCAGCTTCGCATATACATCGAGGCGGCGCTCGACTTCCCGGAGGAGGAGATTGACCTCCTCGCCGACCAGACCCTCGTGATGCGGCTGGATGATCTCCTGACCCAGGCGGCGCGTGTGCGCGCCGCCGCTCGCCAGGGCGTCCTGCTGCGCGAGGGGCTGCACGTGGTCATCCTCGGCCAGCCAAATGTGGGCAAGTCCAGCTTGCTCAATGCCTTGTGTGGCGTGGAGGCGGCGATCGTCACCGACATCCCCGGCACCACACGTGATGTCTTGCGCCAGCATCTGTCCATCGACGGCTTACCCCTGCATCTCGTCGATACCGCCGGGCTGCGCGAGAGTACAGATGTAATCGAACAGGAGGGTATGCGGCGCGCCTGGCTCGAGATCGAGCGCGCCGACCGACTGCTGCTGGTGGTGGACGACCGGCAGGATGGCATGGCTGCCGAGGATGCGGCCATCCTGCAGCGCTTGCCTGTTGGCAAGCCGTTGACCGTGGTGCGCAACAAGATCGACCTCTCCGGCCGAGCGGCGGGGGTACGCTTGCTTGACGAATTACCCGAGGCTCCAGGCCACCAGGTGACCGAGATCGCCCTCTCCGCTCGGTGTGGCGATGGCATTGCGCTCCTGCGCGAACACCTCAAGACCTGCCTGGGTTATCAACCGGATGAGGGAGGGGTGTTTCTTGCCCGCCGCCGTCACCTCGATGCCCTCGAGCGTGCGGAGGCCCACATCCATGCGGCGCGGTCCCATCTGCTGCACGCCCGTGCCGGAGAGCTCGCGGCGGAAGAGCTAAGGTTGGCGCAGGAGGACTTGGGTGAGATCACCGGTCGTTTTACTTCGGATGACCTCTTGGGAAAAATCTTCTCGACTTTCTGCATCGGTAAGTGACGCAGGCCCTTGTGTGGTGCGTCGTCAAACCATGAGCGCTTGGATGAGCGAGCAGGTCGTGACTTCTTCCCCGCAGTGGCTTTGTGGTATCACAATGTTTATTTTTCATGGGTGGTTGAAGGAATCCATCAGTATGCGTCCGTTGTTCGTCTTATGGGGATTCGCCTTTTGTTCTTCCGCTGTGTTCGCGGGGGAGGTTGGTCTCTCCGCCGGCATGAATTTTTTTGGCGAGGATAAAAACGCCTCCGTGCAAGAATTGCGACTGCGGGGTGAAAGCTTCTGGAGCCCAACGCCAGGCCTCCAGTTCCGCCTGGAGGGTGGGATTGGCCGCATGGAAAGCCAAGGGGATGACCTTTGGCGGCTCTCCGCAGGACCCGTGGTCAGCCTTCGCCCTGCGGGTGCGGGTTGGGTGCTGGATGCCGGTTGGCGTCCAACCTGGCTGAGTCAGCGCCGTTTTGGCGAGGTCGATTTGGGCGGCAAGGTGCAGTTCGACTCCCACGTGGGGGTACGCTTCGATCTTTGGCGCTCGCTGACCCTGAGCTACCGTATCCATCACATATCCAACGGCGATTTGTATGAGCATAACCCAGGTATCAATATGCAGAGTCTCGAACTGGGGATGCGGTTCTGAAGTCCTGGGCCCATCTTTGCGATGGTCTTTATAGTGAAGGATATGATCTGTCTGACCGAATACAGCCACGGCGCCGGCTGCGGCTGCAAGATCGCGCCGAATGTGCTAGATAGCCTGCTGCACTCACAGCTCGAGGCCTTCGAGGTTCCACGCCTTGTGGTCGGCAACGCCTCGCGCGATGACGCGGCCGTGTATGATCTGGGCGATGGGCGTGGGGTGATCTCCACCACCGACTTCTTCATGCCGATCGTCGACGATCCGTTCGACTTCGGCCGCATCGCCGCCACCAACGCCATCTCGGATGTGTATGCCATGGGCGGTCGGCCGCTGATGGCGATTGCCATCTTCGGCTGGCCGATCGATAAGCTGTCGGCCGAAATAGGTCGCCAGGTGATCGAAGGTGGCCGCGCGGCTTGCCATGCCGCAGGTATCCCGCTCGCTGGTGGGCACAGCATCGATGCCCCCGAACCAATCTTCGGTCTGGCCGTGACCGGCGAGGTCTTGCTTCACCACCTCAAGCGTAACGATACTGCTCGTGCGGGCGCCAAGCTGTACCTCTCCAAGCCCATTGGCATCGGCCTGCTCACCACCGCGCAGAAGGGCAAGCAGCTTGCGCCCGAGCACGCCTATATCGCACGTGACTGGATGGTGATCCTCAACACCTTCGGTGCGACCATCAGCGATATGGATGACGTGGTGGCCATGACCGACGTGACCGGCTACGGCCTGCTCGGTCATCTGTTGGAGATGTGCGAGGGCAGTGGGGTGAATGCGCGCATCTTTCTCGATGCCGTGCCGGTCATCCCCGAGGCGCGCGAATATGCCGCCATGGGCTGCTCGCCCGGCGGCACGCACCGCAACTTCGCGAGTTACGGTCACAAGGTCGCGCCGATCACGGACGAGGCGAAACTGATCCTGTGTGACCCACAAACCTCCGGCGGCCTGTTGATGGCGGTCATGCCCGAGGGCGAGCCGGAATTCCTGCGCCGTGCCGAGACCGCCGGTTTGGATCTCGAACCGTTCGGTGAGTTGCTACCACGCCTGGGTGAGGGTCCCTTCGTGGAGGTGGTGTGACCACCTTGCCCGTTACGGCGGACTACGCCCGCCTATTCTTGGAAGATGTGCCGCTGCTCGATGTGCGCGCGCCGGTCGAATTCGCCGAGGGCGCCTTCCCACAAGCGGAGAACCTTCCACTTTTGACCGATGAGGAACGCCACCGGATTGGCATCTGCTACAAGGAAAAGGGGCAGGATGCTGCGATCGAACTTGGTTACCGGCTCGTTTCCAACGAGGAAAAGGCCCGGCGCATCGCGCTGTGGGCCGACTGGGCGCGACGTCATCCCGACGGGGTGCTTTACTGCTTTCGGGGAGGCTTGCGCTCGCGCCTAACTCAGCAGATGCTGGCAGAGGAGGCGGGCATCGTCGTGCCGCGTGTGAGTGGTGGCTATAAGGCCCTGCGCCACTTTCTGCTGAATACCTTGGCCGAGCGCGCGGCCAGTCAGCCGCTGGTCGTGCTGGGCGGACGGACTGGTGCAGGAAAGACCGATCTGTTGCGAATGATCGATCACAGCATCGATCTTGAAGGTATTGCACACCATCGTGGTTCGGCCTTCGGGCGCCATGCCACCCCGCAGCCGAGCCAGATCGATATCGACAATGCCATCGCCATTCGACTATTGCGTTTTGCGAGAAACATGCCGGTGCTGGTGGAGGATGAGGGGCGGGCCATTGGCAGTCGTGAGGTGCCCCAGCCCCTGCATGCTGCCATGCAGACTGCGCCGTTGGTCCTGCTGGAAGAGTCGCTCGAGCGACGTGTGGCGCAGTCGTTCAAGGACTACGTGCGCGATAGCCTGACAGAATTTTGCAGGCTTTATGGGGAGGAGGAAGGGTTTGCGCTTTATGCTGAGCAAGTGCGCGCCAGCCTTGATCGTATTCAACGGCGGCTTGGGAGCTTGCGCCACCGGCAGCTGACCGATCTACTCAAAGAGGCCTTGACGGCCTTTCGCGCGGGGGATGATGCGGGCATGCGGGCGTTTGTACGCCGCCTGTTGGTCGAATACTACGATCCGATGTACGACTACCAAATCAGCAAGAAGCTCGATCGCGTCATTTTTCGTGGTGATCGCGAGGCGGTCCTCGGGTGGTGGAAGACGCGGCTGGAAGTGGCATGACTTGCGATCGGATCTATGCCGATCCGCGTCCGTGGGTCGAGCCGTTTGCCTTCGACGAGCAGGTCGCTGCGGTCTTCCCGGACATGATCCGCCGCTCGGTACCGGGCTACGAACTGATCCTGCAGGCCCTGCCTTGGCTTGCGGCGCGCGTGGTGCAGCCGGGTTCCGTGGTCTACGATCTCGGCTGCTCGCTCGGCGCCGGAGCGCAGGCGGTCCGACGCGGGGTCAAGGTGGATGGGTGCCGGATCATCGCCGTCGATATCTCAGAGGCAATGATTCGGCGTGCGGGCGAGTGGCTTGGCAGCTTTCGCTCGAACGTGCCGGTTGAACTGGTGCAGTCCGATGTGCTGGACGTGCTGATCGAAAACGCCTCGCTCGTTCTGCTCAATTTCACCCTCCAGTTCATCCCCTTGGCGCGGCGTCTTGAGTTGCTGCGCCACATTCGCGCTGGGATGCGGCCGGGGGGTGTGTTGCTGCTGTCAGAGAAGATCGCCTTCGAGGATGCGCGTATGGAACAGCTGATCACCGAGCTGCATCATGACTTCAAGCGCACACAGGGCTATTCAGAGCTGGAGATCGCACAGAAGCGTCAGGCACTCGAGAACGTGTTGGTGCCGGAAACCTTGAAGGTGCACCGCGCTCGCCTGCGCGAGGCAGGGTTCGTTTCATGTGAAACCTGGCTGCAGCACACCCGCTTCGTCTCCCTTCTGGCCATGGCGTGAAACGCATGATGATGGTCGACCTGCCGACCCTGCATCAGGAGCTTGCGGACCATCCGCTCGAAGCCTGGCTCGACTGGCTGCCCGCCGCGCTGGACATGCAGCTCGATCCTGCGCGTAACGGTAACCTGCCCCGCTACCAGGCGGCCCTGGAGGTATGTCCGCAGCGACGCGCCACGCGTGTCGACCTTACGCACGATGCGATCCTGATCGGCACAGCGGATGAGATGGACGAGGCAACACGGGCACACCTTGAGCAGGCCTTGCGCCGGCTGATGCCCTGGCGCAAGGGGCCATTCGAGGTGTTCGGCATCCACGTCGACACCGAATGGCGTTCGGACTGGAAATGGGCGCGTGTGGCACCTCACCTTGCCCCACTTGCCGGGCGCGTTGTGCTGGATGTGGGATGTGGTAACGGCTACTACCTGCTGCGCATGCGCGGGGAGGGGGCCAGGCTCGCCATCGGTATCGACCCCTCACTCCTGTTCACTGCCCAGTTCGCCCTGCTGCGCACGTTGTCAGGAACACGCCATGCGCACATCCTCCCCTTCACCCTCGAGGGTCTTCCCCAGCGCCTGCCGGTGTTCGATACGGTATTCTCAATGGGCGTGATCTACCATCGGCGCGATCCGCTGGAGCATCTTGCCCACCTCGCCGAATGTCTGCGTCCGGGCGGCCAGTTGGTGCTGGAAGGGCTGGTGATCGAGGGCAAGGCAGGCGATTGCCTGTATCCTGCAAAGACCGGGTCTGGGCGCTACGCCATGATGCGCAATGTGTGGGCGGTACCCTCGGCGGCTACCCTGCGCGACTGGGTGGAGGCGGTCGGTTTCCGCGACGCCAGGATCGTGCACGAGGGTGTGACGACCACCGCCGAACAACGCCGGACCGACTGGATGCAGTTTAAGTCTCTGGCCGATTTCCTCGATCCGCGCGACCCGACCCATACGGTGGAGGGATATCCCGCGCCGCGTCGCGCAATCATCATCGCCGAACGTTGACCCGCCGCGCTTGATCGGGCGGGGTAGAAGAAAGCCATGTCGCACCTCGAGTCAAGCATCGAACCGCTGCACGACGCCATCCTGCTGACGGGAGCTGGCCAACGCCTGGGGTTGTACCATGCCGAGCGGCTACTCGACGAAGGCGCGTCGCTGATCGTCACCTATCGGACTGAGCGTCCATCCATCGACCGTCTGCGCGCACGCGGCGCCCGCGCGATCCAGGCCGATCTGTCAACGTTGGAGGGCATCGAGGCCTGCATCCATGACATTCGGCAGCAGGCCGCCAGCCTGCGCGCCATCATCCACAACGCCTCCCTTTGGCTCACCGACGAGGACCTTGCCCGCGACCCGGCAGGCTTCGAGGTGCTGATGAACCTGCATGTGCGTGCGCCCTACTGCATCAATCTTGCCTGTGAGGATCTGCTGCGTGCGAGCTCAGCGCGTTTCGCCGACATCATCCACGTCACCGATACCGTCGTGCAGAAGGGCAGCGCCGCGCGTGCCGCGTATGTCGCAAGCAAGGCTGCGCTAGATAGCCTGACCCGTTCCTTCGCCGCCCGCTTTGCCCCGCGCATCAAGGTGAACAGCCTCGCACCCGGGTTGATCCTGTTCAATGAGGGCGACAGCGAGGAGTATCGGCGCGACCGCCTCGCACGCTCCGCACTCGGCTACGAACCCGGACCGGTGGTGGTGTGGCAGGCGATCCGCTGCCTGCTCGACAATCCCTTCATCACCGGCGCGACCTTGCCGGTGGACGGCGGCCGGAATGTAAAATGACCGCCATCTGGTGGATTCGTCGCGACCTGAGGCTGGGCGATAACCCTGCACTGGATGCAGCCCTTCGCCATGGAGCCGTCATCCCGCTGTATATCCATGCCCCCGACGAGGAGGGGGCGGCCGCGCCGGGAGCGGCTGCGCGCTGGTGGCTGCACCATAGCCTCGCAGCGTTGGATGGGCAGTTGCGCGCCTTGGAGTCGCGCTTGGTCGTGCGCAGTGCCAGCTGTGCACAGGCGGCATTGCGGGAGGTGATCGCCGCAACCGGGGCGGAGGCCGTATTCTGGAACCGCCAGTACACCCCCGCGCAAATCGCGCGCGACCAGGCCGTCAAGGCCACACTGCGCGGGATGGGGCTGCGGGCGGAGAGCTTCAACGGCAGCCTCTTGTTCGAGCCATGGGAGGTGCTGACCCGCGAAGGAAAGCCCTACCGCGTGTTCACCCCCTACTGGAAGGCCTGTCAGGGGCATGGTCTGGACCGGGCGGACCCCCTCACACCGCCCTCTGTGTTGCCCCCCGTGCCGCGAGGGCTGACAAGCGAACCGCTGGAAGCCCTCCGCTTGCTGCCGGACATCCCCTGGGATGCCGGCTTTCATGACCATTGGACCCCGGGCGAGGCGGGTGCGTGGCGGCGTTTGCAGCAGTTCATCGGTAATGGCCTCGCCGGTTATGCGATCAACCGGGATCGTCCAGGCCATGCCGGCACCTCGCGCCTCTCGCCGCACCTGCACTTTGGCGAGCTCGGGCCGCGCCAGATCGTCCGTGCGGTGCTCCAGGCACAACAGGGCGATCCGGATGCCAATGCGCACCGCTTCTTCAGCGAGCTCGGTTGGCGAGAATTCGCCCACCACATCCTGTTCCACTTCCCACACACCGTTGATCGGCCACTGGATCCGCGCTGGGAAGAACTCTTCCAGGTGCAGAAGGCCGAGCCACGTCTGTGGCAGGCATGGACGCGGGGCCAGACGGGTATCCCGTTGGTCGATGCCGGCATGCGAGAGTTATGGCAGACGGGGTGGATGCACAACCGCGTGCGCATGATCGTGGCCTCGGTGCTGACCAAGAACATGCAGATCGGCTGGCAACAGGGAGAGCGCTGGTTTTGGGACACGCTGGTCGACGCGGACCTCGCCAACAATGTGTTCGGTTGGCAGTGGACGGCGGGCTGCGGCGCCGATGCCGCGCCCTATTTCCGTATCTTCAACCCGGTGCTGCAAGGTAAGCGTTTCGATGGCGAAGGCGACTATGTGCGGCGCTGGGTGCCGGAGCTCGCACGCCTGCCCAGTCAGTGGCTGCATCGCCCGTGGGAGGCCCCGACCCAAGTGTTGCGCGCCGCGGGCATCACCCTTGGAATGGACTACCCCCACCCGGTCATCGACCTTGCTGCGAGCCGCCAGCGCCTGCTGGCGGCCTTTGCTCGTCCATCTTGATGGACCATGGATAAAAAATAATTGGTCAGGCGAAACAATAGGCGCGCTGGGATGCAGAACCATGGAATACGCGCCCGGAGGGCGCGGGCAAGGATGGCCGCGCTATGCCCCAAGGTCGGCAGGTGATGCCGTCGGTCTTGGCTCAGGGGGTGCTTCCCATCGGAGCGGCCGGTTCAGGTCGGACGGCGCAGTGCGTGCGGCAGCGGGAAGACCACCGTCTCGCGTACCCCTTCGTCCTCGCGTTCTAGGCTCGCCCCGCAGCAGGACTTCAGGTGGGCAATGACGCGCTGCACCAGCACCTCGGGCGCGGAGGCACCAGCGGTCAGACCGATGCGCATCTTGCCGACCAGCCAGTTGGCCTGAATGTCCTCTGGACCATCGATCAGGAAGCTCGGCACACCCATCTGCTCGCCAATCTCGCGCAAGCGGTTGGAGTTGGAGCTGGTCTTGCTCCCCACCACCAGCAATAGGTCGCATACCGCGGCCAAGCGTTTCACGGCATCCTGCCGGTTCTGGGTGGCGTAACAGATGTCGTCTTTGCGCGGCCCTTGGATCCGAGGAAAGCGCGCACGCAGGGCCTCGACGATGGCGCGGGTTTCGTCCAGCGAGAGCGTGGTCTGGGTCGAGTATGCAAGCTTGGTGGGGTCGCGCACCGTCAGGCGCTCCACGTCCTCGACCGATTCGACCAGATGGATCTGACCGCCGAACGTGCGGTCATAGTGGCCCATGGTGCCTTCCACCTCGGGATGACCCGCATGACCGATCAGGATCACGTCGCGCCCCTGGCGGGCCTGACGGGCTACCTCCATATGAACCTTGGTGACCAGCGGACAGGTGGCGTCGAACACCCGCAGGCCGCGTGCAGCCGCCTCTTCCTGAATGGCCCGGGAGACGCCGTGTGCGCTGAAGATCAGGGTGGCGCCGTCCGGCACCTCGGTCAGTTCCTCGATGAAGATCGCCCCCTTGGCCTTCAGTGCCTCGACGATGTGGCGATTGTGGACGATCTGGTGGCGCACAAAGATCGGCGCGCCAAACATATCCAGCGCGCGCTCGACGATCTCGATGGCACGATCGACCCCCGCGCAGAAGCCGCGCGGGTTGGCGAGTCGAATGAGGGGATGGCCAGTCATGACACGAACTTAGCACTGCACATCGAGGATATGCACCTCAAAGATGAGGGGAAAACCGGCGAGGGGGTGGTTGAAGTCCACCTTCAAGCCCTCCTCGGTCAGGTCCAGCACCCGGCCTACCGTGGTCTCGCCGCTTGGCAGCGCGAACTCGATGAACTGGCCCGGCTTTGGCGTGAAATCGGCACCCAGGTCCTCCGGTGGCAGGACGAAGACCTTGTCCGGGTCGGGCAGGGGAAAGGCGGTGCCGGGGGCGATCTCAAAGCGCCCCCGCTCACCGGCCTGCATGCCCTGGAGGGTGAACTCGAGTCCGGGGCTGATGCTGCCATCACCGACCAGCAACTCCAGTGGCGCCTCCTCAGAGGCGGCGTCGATCTCGGTGCCATCCGGAAGGGAAAGGCAGAAGGCCAGTTTCACGCGGCAGCCGGGAAGGATCTTGACCATGGGGTTCGTCCTTACTTCTTCTCGAACAGCATCCGTACGATCAAGAGACCCGCGCCCACGGTGATGGCGGAGTCGGCGAGGTTGAAGGCCGGCCAGTGATGGTTCCGCCAGTAGAGGTCGATGAAGTCGACGACATAGCCTAGATACACGCGGTCAATGGCATTGCCCAGCGCGCCGCCGATGATCAGGGCAAGGGCGATTCCCGTCCAGCGTTCATGCGCCTCGAGTGCGCGCATCCATACCATGAGCCAGGCGGATACCCCCATGGCGAAGGCGATGAAGAACCAGCGCTGCCAGCCGCCCGCCTCGCCGAGGAAGCTGAACGCGGCGCCGGGGTTGTACACCAGGGTCAGATTGAAGCCGGGAAGGATGGACACCGGCTGGGCATAGCCCAGAGTCGAGTTTGCCCACCATTTGGTGACCTGATCGAGGATGATGACGGCCAGGGCCAGGGTCAGGCCATTGCGCAGGATCGGAGTCATGCGAAGCGGCGGGTCTCGCCCACACCCTCAATGTTCTGCACACAGCGGCCGCACAGCTTGGGGTACGCGGCGTGGCTGCCAACGTCCTCACGGCGGTGCCAGCAGCGCACGCACTTGCCGTGCAGCGAGGCCTTGGCAGTAACGGCGATCTGGTGACCGCCTTCGATGTCCACCACAGTGCTGTCCGCTGGGCGCATGGCAAGCGGATGGATGCGGGCGTAGGAGGTGATCAGCACGAAGCGCAGCTCATCCTCCAGGCGCTTGAGAATATCCAGGGTGGCGTCGTCGGCGTAGATGTCCACTTCAGCGTCCAGGTTGGCACCGATGATGCCGTCCTTGCGCAGGCCCTCGAGCACGACCAGCACCTCGTCACGCACGGCGAGGATGCGCTCCCATGCCTGCGGGCCGAGTTCGGCGTCATCCGCCATGCGTGTCAGGCTGGTGTAATGGGTGGCGAGAAACACGGAGTCCTCGCGGTGACCTGGCAGGTAGCCCCACAGCTCTTCAGCAGTGAAGCTCGTGATGGGGGCGATCCAGCGGGTAAGGGCCTCGACGATGTGCCACTGCGCGGTCTGGCTGGAGCGCCGGGCGAGCGAATTCGCCTGACAGGTGTATTGCCGGTCCTTGGTCACGTCCAGGTAGAAGCCGCCTAGGGTCACCGAGCAGAAGTTGTGCACCGCGTGCACCACCTGGTGGAAGGTGTAGCTGTCATAGGCGGCGAGGATAGCATCCTGCAAGCGCGCGGCCTGATCGACCACCCACTGGTCCAGCGGCAGCATGTCTTTGAACGGCACGGCGTCCACGGGTTGGAAATCCTTGAGGTTCGCCAGAAGGTAGCGAGCAGTGTTGCGGATGCGGCGGTAGGCATCTCCGGTGCGCTTGAGGATCTCGTTGGAGACACTCATTTCGCCGCGGTAGTCGGTGGAGGCCACCCACAGGCGTAGCACATCGGCACCCATGGCATTCATGACCTTCTGCGGGGCGATGACGTTGCCAAGCGATTTGGACATCTTATGGCCCTGCGCGTCGACGGTGAAGCCGTGGGTCAACACTTGCCGGTAGGGTGGGCGGGCGTGCATGCCGATGGCGGTCATGAGCGAGGACTGGAACCAGCCACGATGCTGGTCTGAGCCTTCGAGGTACAAGTCGGCTGGATCACGCAGCTCCTCGCGCTGGGCCAACACGCCGTAGTGGCTGACGCCGGAATCGAACCATACGTCCAGGGTGTCGGTGACCTTGCGGTACTGTTCGGCCTCTGCGCCCAGCAGCTCGGACGGTTCGAGGTCGAACCAGGCATCCACGCCCTCCTGTTCGATGCGCTGCGCCACTTGCTCGATCAGCGCGCCGGTACGAGGATGCAGCGCATGGGTGTCCTTGTGCACGAACAGGGCGATGGGCACGCCCCAGGTGCGCTGGCGCGAGATGCACCAATCCGGGCGACCCTCGACCATGGCGGTGATGCGGTGCTCGCCCCACTCCGGCACCCAGCGGGTTTTCTTGATCGCCTCCAGCGCCTTGGCACGCAGGCCGTTTACATCCATACCGATAAACCACTGCGGTGTGGCGCGGAAGATCAGCGGGGTCTTGTGGCGCCAGCAGTGCGGGAAGCTGTGGTTTAGCGTGCTGGCGTGCTGTAGGCGGCCACGCTTGCGCAGCAGGTCGATGATGAGCGGGTTGGCCTCGTTGACGTGCAGACCCTCGACAAAGGGGGTGCCCGGTTTGAAGCGCCCAAGATCGTCCACCGGGTTGTCGATAGGCAGGCCGTAGCGGATGCCCACGACATAGTCTTCTTGACCATGGCCAGGGGCGATGTGGACCGCACCGGTGCCGGCATCCGTGGTGACATGCTCGCCGAGAATGATGGGAACCTGGCGCTCGAGGAAGGGATGCTGGAGCTTGAGGCCATGGAGCACTGCGCCCTTGCCGCGACCGACGATGGTCGCGCCTTCCAGCCCGTAGCGCTCGAGGGTGGCCTTGACCAGCGCCTCGGCCAGCAGCAGACGCGCACCCTCGGTTTGCACCAGCACATAGTCCAGCTCGCCGTTGAGTGCCACGCCCTGGTTGGCGGGCAGGGTCCAGGGGGTGGTAGTCCAGATGATGACCTCGATCGGGCCGCTGCCTTTCGCGTTCAAGGCATCTTCAAAGGCCGCTTGGTCGACCGCCTGGAAGCGCACGTCGATGGCATCCGAGCGCTTGTTCTGATACTCCACCTCGGCCTCGGCCAGCGCGGAGCCGCAGTCTATGCACCAGTGCACAGGCTTGTGGCCCTGCACCAGGTGGCCGTTGGCAATGATCTTGCCAAGGGCGCGCAGGATGTCGGCCTCGAACCGATAGTCCATGGTCAAGTAGGGGCGGTCCCAGTCGCCCAAGACCCCCAGGCGCATGAAGTCCGCCTTCTGACGCTCCACCTGTTCTGCGGCATAGGTGCGGCAGGCGTGGCGGAATTCACGTGCGGAGACCTTGTCGCCTGCCTTGCCCAGCCGTTTCTCCACCTGCAATTCGATGGGCAGGCCGTGGCAGTCCCAGCCCGGCACGTAGGGCGCATCGAAGCCCGCAAGCAGCTTGCTCTTGATGATGATGTCTTTGAGCACCTTGTTGACCGCGTGGCCGATGTGGATGTCGCCGTTGGCGTAGGGCGGGCCATCGTGCAGGACGAATTTCGGTCGACCGGCGCAGGCCTCGCGGATGCGTCCGTACAAGTTCATCGCCTGCCAGCGGGCGAGGATTTCAGGCTCGCGCTGCGGCAGGTTGCCGCGCATGGGAAAGTCGGTTTCCGGCAGATTGAGCGTAGCCTTATAGACGGATTCGCTGGCGGTGTCTTTGGACATGGGAGGGTGCGAGGAACCAAGGAACAAAAGACTCTCGATTATTTCCGATTTGCCTTGATCTTGCTAGTAAGGCAGACTCGTGCCGCTGCGACATCCTTGGCGATCTGCTCGGCCAGTTGGTCGAGGTTTGTGAAGCGCCGCTCTTCGCGGATGAAGGCGCAAAAGCGCACCTCCACCCGCTTGCCATAGGCATCGCCGGTCCAATCGAAGACATGGGCCTCGACGCGCGGGATGACACCGCCGATGGTGGGGCGGATGCCGGCGTTGGCGACGCCGGGCAGGGGGTGATCGGCAAGGCCGAGGATCTCGACGGCATACACCCCATGCAGGGCGAAATGTTTGCGCCCCAACGGTAGGTTGAGGGTGGGGAAGCCGATCCGGCGGCCGCGTTTGTCGCCATGGGTGACACGGGCACACAGGCTGTAGGGTCGTCCCAACAGGTGGGCGGCATCATCCAGTCTCCCTTCGCTGAGGGCGGCGCGTACCAGGGTACTGGAGACACGGCTACCATCCCACATGATCTGCGGGGTGGATTCGACAAGGAAGCCGTGCTCTGCGCCCATCCGCTGGAGCAGGGCGAAGTCGCCGCTTTTTCTGTGACCAAAGCGGAAGTCGTCACCGATCAGCACGTGGCGAGCGTGGAGTTTCCCAACCAGGATCTCACGCACGAAGTCCTCGGCGGGCAGGGTGGCGAGGCTATGGTTGAAGCGCAGGATGCGCAGCTCGTCGACGAGGCCGGAGGCTGCAAGCCAGGTGGCCTTCTCGCGCAGGCTCATCAGGCGCGGCACAGGCGTTTTCGACATGACCTCGCGCGGCAGGGGCTCGAAGGTCAGCACCACGCGTCGAAGGCCTGCGGTCCTGGCCACCTCATCCAGCCGCTGCATCAGGGCCTGGTGGCCGAGGTGGAGACCGTCAAAGCTCCCGATGGTCACTACGCTCCCGGGGGATGTGCGATGGTTCGTACCAAGGATCAGCTGCATGCCGCCGTCTCCCGTTTTAGGTCGCGCGGACGCAGGCCGAGGGCAGCGAGCAGGGCGAAGTAGACTGCGACCGCGCCGAGCACGAGGCCGGCGAGCCACAGGGCGCGTTGGCTGCCGTGCAGGGCGGACCACGTGGCAAGCTCGGGGGCAAGCAGGAACAGGAATCCTCCCATGCCTAGCGTGGCCCCTCCTGTTTGCAGGGCCAGTGTGCGCCACTGGGGACTGGGTTGATAGATGGCGTTTTTGCGTAGGGCGCGGTACAGCCAGAAGGCATTGAGCCAGGCGGCGAAGGCGGTGGCGGCGGCCAGCGCGGCATGGGTGCCGGGGACGGCGAGCAGGATCATTGGCACCACCACGGCCGCCTTGAAGGCGAGGTTGGCAAGCACGGCGTGGATGCCGATCTTCACCGGGGTGGTGGTGTCCTGTCGGGCATAGAAGCCGGGGGCCAGTACCTTGATCAGTAGGAAACCGGGCAGACCGAGGCTGTAGGCGATCAGGGAGAGCTGTGCCATGGCGGTGTCATGGGCGGAAAACTCGCCGTACTGGAAAAGGGTGACGAGCAGGGGGCCGGCCAGTAGCATGAGGCCGGCGGTGGCGGGCAGGGCGAGCAGCACGGTCAGGCGCAGGCCCCAGTCGAGGGTCTGGTTGAAGTTGGCGCCCGAGTTTGCCGCGTGTTCGCGCGAGAGCTTGGGCAGGATCACGGTGGCGAGTGCCACGCCGAACATGCCGAGCGGGAACTCGACCAGCCGGTCGGAGTAGTACAGCCAGGACACCGAGCCTGCGATCAGGAAGGAGGCGAGGATGGTGTCGATCAAGAGATTCAGTTGCGTGATCGACGAGCCGAAGATCGCCGGCAGCATGAGCTTCATGGTCTTGTTCACGCCCGCGTGGTAGCGGGCGATTTTTGGCCTAGGCAGCAGGCCCATGCGCCACAGCCAAGGCAGTTGGAAGAAGAGCTGCACCGCGCCGGCGACGAACACCCCCCAGGAGAGCACGATCAGAGGTTCGTCTGAGTAATGTGCGCCCAGGAAGGCCGCGCCGATCAGCACGATGTTGAGCCACACCGGGGTGAGTGCGGGGATGGCGAACCGGCCGAAGCTGTTGAGCAGGCTGCTGGCGAAGGCCGTCAGTGAGATGAAGAACAAATAAGGGAATGTGATGCGCAGCATGGTCGTGGCCTGCTCCATCTGCTCGGGGTTTCCCGTGAAACCTGGGGCGAATAGCAGCAGCAGGAGAGGGGCGGCGGTGACACCGAGCGTCGTCACCAGCAGCAGCACCGCGCCCAGGGTGCCAGCGACATGAGCGATGTAGTCGAGCATCTCCTCCTGACTGCGCCGCTCGCGGTACTCCGCAAGCACCGGCACGAAGGCCTGCTGGAAGGCACCTTCGGCAAACAGGCGGCGCAGGAAGTTGGGGATCTTGAACACCACGAAGAAGGCATCGGTGGCCGCCGACGCACCGAATAGTCTGGCGAAGACGATGTCGCGCACAAAGCCGAGAATGCGCGAGATAAGGGTCATCGCGCTGATCACGGCGGTGGACTGGAGGAGGGATTGACTCATGTGAGCATTCTATACCCGCCGGCCCGGCGTGGCCTGTGTTGAGGTTTCTGGCAACCAGCCGACCCCACCGCGCAGAGGCGGTGGGAAAAGCATTGACTCACCCACCGCCCAAGCCATGAAGGCCTTGCCGCGAACAAGGACACAACTCCTTGATCCTAAAAGGATATTTTGAATCGACCGCACGGCAAGCCAAGCTGAGACGATTCCGAGGGGTCACACCTCCGTGCTCAGCATCAGTTCCGGCGGGTAAGGCTCGAGGTAGACTTGGCCGACCACGTAAGGGTGCGGGTGGCGGCGGACATGGTGGCGCAACAAGGTCATCGGCACGATCAGCGGCACCCGACCCTCGCGGTAGTCGCCAATGACCCGCCTCAGCTCGTCGCGGTCGTCGCCATCCAGCTCATCGCGCAGGTATCCGACCAGATGCTGAAGCACATTGGCATGCTTGCCCCGATTGGCAATGTGTTTGAGGCCTCGCATGAGGGTGAGCAGATACGTGCGCCCCAGGGTTTCGAGATGGGCATGGCGCAGGTTGGCGAGCAGGTGGCCGAGGTCGGTGTAGCTCTGTGGGTGATGCGCCAGCAGCAGGAGTTTGTGGCGAGTGTGGAAGTCGAGTAAGGCGGCAGCACTCAGCCCCTGATGCACCATGCAGCTCCAGCGGTACAAGGTAAAGACCCGGGTGATGAAGTTGTCGCGCAGCAGGGGGGCGCCAAGACGGCCTTCCTCCTCACAGGGCAGCTCCGGTCGCGCGGCCATGAAGGCCTCCGCGAACTGGCCCACGCCCTTCTTCTCCGGCGGGCGGTCGTTCGACCAGCCATCATACAGCGCCACCCGTTCCATGCCGCAGCTCGGCGACTTGCTCTTGAAGATGTAGCCGCACAGCTCGGGATGCTTCGCCGCCTGTTCGGTGCCGCTGGCGCGCAGGGCGTCGGTGACATCCAATGCATGGTCCTGGTTGCCGCGCACCCGCACCTCGCCGTTGACTCGTATCAGGCGTAAGGTCTGGCGCGGAATGCCCAAGCCGATCGCCACCTCCGGACAAAAAGGTACGAAATGGAAAAACTGACCGAGGGTGTGGATGATGTAAGGGTCGCGCTTATGGCCGCCATCGAAGCGGACTTTTTCGCCGAGCAGACAGCTGCTGATGCCAATAGGGATACGGACGTCCTGCATGGGGCGCGCCTTGCGTTGGTCCTAACGCAGCATAACAGCAGAGAGCAGCCTGCCGATGCGTTCGATGTGCGCCATTGGCACTTTATCGTGCTGGCGCGCGCCGAGTGCAGGTCTGGACAGCCTTGCGCGCCGCATGCGTGTGGGGCGGTGCGGAAAACTGAGCGCGGTTCGAAGACACCTGAGGGACGCGTGACACATGGCTGGATCAGCCCCGCCGTGCACGCAGGCCAAGCTTTTCGTTGTTCCAGGTGGCAAGGTACTCGTCGGTCGGTGGCAGCTGCAGGTGGAAGCCTTGCTTGCGCAGATTGTTCATCACCGTCACCACATCCTCGCGCGCCAGCTTGCGCTCCGGCGTCAGGCACAGACGCATGGCCTCCGCGGGCTCGCGCCCCATGCGCTGGCGCAGGGGTTCGGGCACATCGGCATACGGCATGTCGGCGCGCAGGTAGAGGTACATGCCATCCTTCAGACGGCTACGGTAGATGATGCAGTCGATGGCGTCGTTCATGGGTCCATGCATTCAGGAAACGGCAAACCCCGCCAGGGCGGGGTTCGCAGGAGGACGGGCGAAAGGTCTTGGCCGTTCTTCCAACCTTACGCCAAGCGATTCACTGTCGCTTGGCCGCTGGATGTCCGCTGCACCGAAGCCGGTTGCGCCACCCCCACAAGGCCACGGCCAGCGCCTTCCTCGCCACAGGCTTCACATTCGGTCGCCGTAGGGCCGCTTCGGGCGGCCAAGCCATACGCCAGGAGATTCCTGGCCGCATGCACATCCTACGCCCCGATGGCGCCGCATGAAAGCACTCAAGCTTGCGCTTGGCAAGATCAGCGCTGCCGACCTAGCGTGCGCTCCGGGATCAGCTTGCCTGCCGCATTCTCTCGCCGCAAGGTCGTGCTAGATCCGCCCAACGCTGTGGAGGCTTGACCGATCGAAACATCGAAGATCTCAGCCAGATTTGGCGATGTTGCAATCAACTGTTCATGTCCTTGTGATAGTCCCACACCCTCTGCACTTCGTTCTTGGAGCCGAGGATGACCGGTACGCGCTGATGCAGCTTGGTGGGCTTGATCTCCATGATGCGCTCGTAGCCGGTGATGGACATGCCGCCGGCCTGCTCGACGATCATGGACATCGGGTTGGCCTCGTACATCAGGCGCAGCTTACCACCCTTGTCGCGGGTTTTGCTGTCGATCGGGTACATGAAAATGCCGCCCCGGGTAAGGATGCGATGGACCTCGGCTACCATGGAGGCGACCCAGCGCATGTTGTAACGCTTGCCCAGCGGGCCGGTCTCGCCGGCGATGCAATCGGCGACGTACCTCTGCACCGGCGCTTCCCAGAAGCGCTGGTTGGACATGTTGATGGCAAACTCGGCGGTGTCGGCTGGGATGGTGATGTTCGGGTGGGTGAGCATAAACTCGCCCACATCCTTGTCCAGGGTAAAGCCGTTCACACCGTTACCGGTGGTCAGGATCATGATGGTGGACGGGCCATAGATGCAGTAGCCAGCGGCGATCTGCTCGGTACCGGCCTGCAAAAAGTCCTGCTCGGTCGGGTTGGCCACGCCTTCCGGTGCTCGCAGCACGGAGAAAATGGTGCCGACGGTGACGTTCACGTCAATGTTGGAGGAACCATCCAGCGGGTCGTATACGCATAAGTACTTGCCGCGACGGGCGGTCGCCGGCAGGTTGTAGACCTCGTCCATTTCCTCAGAGGCAAGCGCAGCCACCTGACCACCGCGCACCAGGGTGTTGGTGAACACGTTGTTGGTGATGATGTCCAGCTTCTTCTGGGTCTCGCCCTGCACGTTCTCGGTCTCGGCAGAGCCAAGCACACCGATCAGGTTGCCCTTGTTGACGTAGCTGGAAATGAGCTTGCACGCGCTGACGATGTCATTCATCAGCAGGGTAAACTCGCCGGTCGCGCCAGCGTGGGTACGCTGGTTCTCGATCAGGAAATGGGTGAGGCTGGTGCCGAGCTGCATACCGAACTCCTTAAGGTGAGGGCAATATCTTGGTCATGTCATTTTGAAATGATACCTGAATCCGTGTCGATGCCGGATAAGGCCGCGTAGCTTGCGTTTTCGTTCAACCCGTGGGGGTACATACACGAGGTTATGATGGCACTTGGATACGGATTTTGCACAATAGTCATGCCATTCTGCCAGCAACGATCTTATGCCCCGCAACATCCTCTATGCCCAATCCGGCGGCGTGACCGCCGTCATCAATGCCTCCGCCTGTGGCGTGATCGAAACCGCGCACCGACATCCAGAGGCCTTCGGCAAGGTCCTGGCCGCGCGTGACGGCATCCTCGGTGTGCTACACGAGGACCTGTACGACCTTTCGCTCGAGGACGCCGACCAGATCGCGGCGCTGCGCCATACACCCGGTGGGGCGTTCGGCTCCTGTCGGGTCGATCTGGACGACCCCGCAGACCACCCAGAACAATACGAGCGCCTGCTCGAAGTGCTGCAAGCGCATGATGTTGGCTACTTTTTCTACAACGGCGGTGGCGGTTCCATGCTTACCGCGGCCAAGGTGGCACGTTTCGCCCGCGCACGGAGGCTGGATCTGACCGTCATTGGCATCCCCAAGACCATCGACAACGACCTGCCGCAGACCGACACAAGCCCCGGTTTCGGCTCGGCCGCCAAGTACATCGCCACCAGCGTGCGCGAGGTCAGCCTGGATCTTGCAGCGATGGCTGGGACCTCGACCAAGGTCTTTATCCTCGAGGTCATGGGGCGCCACGCAGGCTGGCTGGCGGCCGCCGCCGGCCTTGCGTTCGAGGATGTCGACGACCCCCCGCTGATCCTGCTCTTGGCCGAGGTCAAGTTCGACGAGGGGCGTTTCCTCGCCAAGTTGGACGAGCTCGTGGCCAGGCATGGCTGGTGCATCGTCGTCGCCGCTGAAGGACTGATGTGCGGCAACCAGTTCTGCGCCCAAGCCGTCGCTAGCGTGACCTTCGGCCACGAACAACTCGGTGGCCTGGCCCCGCGCCTTGCCCAACTCACCCGCGGGCGCGGCTACAAGACCCACTGGGCGGTGTCCGACTACTTCCAGCGCTCCGCACGTCACCTCGCCTCGCGGGTCGACGTGGAGCAGGCCTATGCCTGCGGCGCAGCGGCAGTGAATTTCACGCTCGAAGGACGCTCCGACGTCATGGTCGCCATCCGCCGCACCTCAAACGAGCCTTATCTTTGGACCCTCGACGCCGTGCCGCTGGAGGCGGTGGCCGACGTGGAGCTACCGGTCCCGCCTGCGTTTATCCGCGCCGATGGCTACGGCATCACCGCTGCAGCACGCCGCTACCTGCGCCCCCTAATCCAGGGCGAGGATATCCCACCCTTCCGCAACGGCCTGCCCACCTTTGCCAAACTGCGTCTGGCGCGCGTGTCGAAAAGACTGCCACCCTGGACGGGTCAACCTTGAGCCGCGAGGCTATTGGATCCGCGGCCCCTTTGGGCATCGGCACAGCACAATCTTCTCGTACACTGGTTCCATCTCGTGATCGACCCTCGCCTGGAGGGACTCAGATCGGCGGCAAGTTCGGCATGGGCGCCTCCTGCATCCCCGTCTCGGTCGCGTCGTGCAGGACTTCTTCCCCGCCGAAGTTCATGCGCCATTCCAGGTCACGACGAGAGTCGCACTGACGCAGCGCCTCCTCCTTGCTGATCAAGCCCTGCTGGTAGAGGTCGAACAGGGCCTGGTCAAAGGTCTGCATGCCGCTGACGCCACCCTTGGCCATAATGGCAGGGATCTCGTCCACCCGGCCGCGGCGGATCAGGTCGCTGATGTAGGGCGAATTGAGCAGCACCTCGACCGCTGGCAGGCGTTTGCCGTTCACGCCCATCACCAGGCGCTGGGAAATGATGGCCTTGAGGTTGAGCGAGAGGTCCATCAACAATTGGTCACGCGCCTCGGGCGGGAAGAAGCGCAGTATGCGGTCCAGTGCCTGATGACTGTTGGTGGCGTGCAGGGTGGAGATGCACAGATGGCCAGTGTCGGCGAAGGCGATGGCGTGGTTCATCGTCTCCTTGTCGCGGATCTCGCCGATCAGGATGACGTTCGGCGCCTCCCGCATCGCCTCCTTCAGGGCGCTGGCATAGGAGTGGGTATCCACCCCGACCTCGCGCTGGTTGACGATGGAACGGCCGTGCTTGAAAGTGAACTCCATCGGATCCTCGATGGTCAGCACATGGCCGGTGCGGTTCTTCACCCGGTGGTCGATCATGGCGGCGAGGGTGGAGGATTTGCCCGAGCCGGTCGCCCCAACCACCAGGATCAGACCGTTGTTTTCCATCACCAGATCCCGCAGATGCAGCGGTAGGCGCAGCTCCTCAAAGCTTGGGATGCGCTCTTTGATGTGGCGGATGACCGCCGCGATCTCGCCGCGCTGCATGAACACATTGACACGGAAACGGCCATACCCCTCGAGCGAGATCGCAAGGTTCAGCTCCAGCTCCCGCTCAAAGTGGGCAATCTGCTCGGGGGAGAGGATGGGGAGGATGATCTTCCGGGTACCACCGGGGGGCAAAGGAAACTGGCCGATCGGCCGCATCTCGCCCTCGATCTTGATCTGCGGCGGGGCGCCAGTGGTGAAGAACAGATCGGAGCCGCCGCGCTCGGCAAGCAGCCTAAGGTAAGGGTCAAGCTGCAGGGTCACTCCAGGAACGTTGCCACCCATGCCGTCTCATCCCATGCGCAGGCCCATCGGGCCTGCATCCATGTCGTCTTCTTTGAAGCTGATCTTCTCGGTGTCGGCCATCAAGTCGCGGGTGCGTCCGCGCTTACTATGCAGTTTGATCGCCAGGCGCAGGTCGTTGACCGAGTCGGCATGGCGCAAAGCCTCCTCGAGGCTGATCTTGCCTGCCTCGTACAGGTCGAACAGGGCCTGGTCGAAGGTCTGCATGCCGCTCTCGCGCGAGCGCTTCATCAGGTCCTTCATCTCGTGCACCTTGCCCTGGAAGATCAGATCGGCCATCAGCGGGGTGTTGATCAGTACCTCTACCGCCGGTACCCGGCCCTTGTTGTCTTCGGTGCGGCATAGGCGCTGGGAGATCACGGCCTTGAGGTTAAGCGAAAGGTCCATCAGCAGCTGGGCGCGGCGCTCCTCGGGGAAGAAGTTGATGATACGGTCAAGCGCTTGGTTGGTGTTGTTGGCGTGCAGGGTGGAGAGGCACAGGTGGCCGGTCTCGGCGAAGGCAATGGCGTGATTCATCGTCTCACGATCGCGGATCTCACCGATCAGAATGACGTCCGGGGCCTGACGCAGCGTGTTCTTCAGCGCCACCTCATAGCTTTCGGTGTCCACCCCGACCTCGCGCTGGGTCACTATGCACTTCTTGTGCTTGTGGACGAATTCGATCGGGTCCTCGATGGTGATGATGTGGCCCTGGCTGTTCTCGTTGCGGTAGTCCACCATCGCGGCCAGCGAGGTGGACTTGCCCGAGCTGGTGGCGCCGACGAAGATCACCAAGCCGCGCTTGGTCATGGCCAGCTCGCGCAGGATACCGGGCAGATGCAGATCCTCGAAGCTCGGGATATCGGAGCGGATCAGGCGTAGCACCATGCCCACCGAGCCGCGCTGGGTAAAGGCGTTGACGCGGAAGCGTGCCACCCCGGGCAAGGTGATGGCGAAGTTGATCTCGTGCCGGGCTTCGAATTCCGCAGTCTGCTTGTCGTTCATGATCGAACGAACCAGCAGGTCACAATGGGTGCTCGACAGAGGTTGGGTGGTGAGCGCCGTCACCAAACCGTTGAGTTTGACGGAAGGCGGTACACCGGCAGTGATGAACAGGTCGGAGGCGCCGCTCTCCACCATCCGCCGCAGCAGGTCATGGATATAGCCGATGGCCTGGTTGCGATCCATGGCGGTGCTCCTTAGAAGTCGGCCTTGTTGGCCGCTGCCGAGCGCGCTGTCTCACGGGTGATAATGTTGCGCGCTACCAGCTCCTTGAGGTTTTGGTCCAGGGTCTGCATGCCATACTGCTGTCCGGTCTGGATGGCCGAATACATCTGCGCGACTTTGTTCTCGCGGATCAGGTTGCGGATCGCCGGGGTGCCGATCATGATCTCGTGCGCCGCCACGCGGCCACCGCCGACCTTCTTCAGCAGGGTCTGCGAGATGACCGCACGCAGGGATTCCGACAGCATGGCACGCACCATGTCCTTCTCCGCGGCTGGGAACACGTCGATGATCCGGTCGATGGTCTTGGCCGCACTGGAGGTGTGCAGGGTGCCAAATACCAGGTGGCCGGTCTCGGCGCCGGTCAGGGCCAGGCGGATGGTCTCGAGGTCGCGCATCTCACCCACCAGGATCACGTCCGGGTCCTCGCGCAGGGCGGAGCGCAGGGCGTTGGAGAAGCTGTGGGTGTCACGGTGCACTTCACGCTGGTTGATCAGTGCCTTCTTGCTCTGGTGCACGAACTCGATCGGGTCCTCGATGGTAAGGATGTGCGCGTATTCGTTCTCGTTGATGTGGTTGATCATCGCCGCCAGGGTGGTGGACTTACCCGAACCGGTCGGCCCGGTCACCAGCACGATGCCGCGTGGCTGGTCGGCAATCTCCTTGAAGATCTTGGGCGCATTGAGGTCCTCAAGCGACAGCACCTTGCTCGGAATGGTGCGGAACACGGCACCCGCACCCCGGTTCTGCACGAAGGCGTTGACACGAAAGCGGGCCAGGCCCGGAATCTCGAACGAAAAGTCGGTCTCCAGGTTGTCCTCGTATTCCTTGCGCTGTTTGTCGTTCATGATGTCGTACACCATGCCGTGTACGTCCTTGTGCTGCAGCGCTGGGGCGTTGATGCGACGGATGTCACCGTCCACGCGAATCATCGGCGGCTCGCCGGCGGAGAGATGCAGGTCGGAGGCTCCATTCTTCACCGCGAAGGCCAGCAAGGTTTCAATATCCATGGCGTACCCTGAACGAATGATGGGATCTCAATGATATGACTGAAAGTACTTCAGCCGCACACCGCGTGCAACCGGACATGGTCACAGGATGCGCGGGACTGCATGCAGTGCGGGAGCGTCTGCAGCAGGCCCTGGCGGAGGCCGGACGGGCGCCGGATGGTGCGCGCCTGGTGGCGGTCAGCAAGACCGTACCCGCCGCCCGCCTGCGAAAGGTGTTCGCCTGCGGCCAACGGGCCTTCGGCGAGAGTTATGTGCAGGAGGCCCTGGCAAAACAGGAGGCGCTCGCCGATCTCCCCATCGAGTGGCACTTCATCGGTTCGCTGCAGTCCAACAAGACCCGCCCAGTGGCCGAACGCTTTGCCTGGGTGCACAGCGTGGACCGGCTGCGCATCGCCGAGCGATTGAGTGCACAAAGGCCCGCCGATTTGCCGCCCTTGAACGTCTGTCTCCAGGTGAACATCGACCGCGAAACGACCAAGTCCGGCGTGGCCCCGGAAGATGTGAGCGACCTCGCCCAGGCCGTGGCGCGGCTGCCGCGCCTTGCCTTGCGCGGCCTGATGGCCATCCCCGCCCCCACCAGCGACCCGCTCAAGCAGCGCGACAGCTTCCGCCACCTGCGTGCGCTGTGCGAGAGGCTTCGAGCAGAGGGCCTGCCACTGGACACCCTGTCGATGGGTATGTCCGAGGACCTCGAAGCCGCCGTGCTCGAGGGGGCCACCCTGGTGCGCGTGGGCAGCGCCATCTTTGGTGCGCGCCCTGGCCACTGACCGCGAACTTTCTGCTAGTCTCCCTTTATCATCACACACCGCATCCAGGACACCATGAACGACAAACCCCAGATGGCCTTCATCGGCGGAGGCAACATGGCCCGCGCCTTGGTGGGCGGACTGATCCGCAACCACCATCCGGTAGAGCGTCTGTGCATCGCCGACCCCCATGCCGAGGCCCGCGCTCAGTTCGAGGGGCTCGGATTATGCACCCTGGCCGACAACCGCCAGGCGGTTGAGCTGGCTCAGGTCGTCGTCCTTGCCGTCAAGCCGCAGGCGCTCGGTCTTGTGGCGCGCGAACTGGCGCCCACCCTGCGCCCCGATCAGCTGGTGATCTCGATCGCCGCCGGGGTGAGGGTGGCTACCCTGCGCCGTTGGCTGAACGGCCATGAGCGCATCGTGCGCGCCATGCCCAACACCCCGTCGCTGGTGCAGGCCGGGGTGAGCGGCCTGTTCGCCCCGGACGAGGTCAGCAGCGCCGAGCGCGCCCTGGCCGAGTCCATCCTGCGTGCCGTTGGCGCCACGGTGTGGGTGGCACAGGAGGGGCTGATCGACGCCGTGACCGCCCTCTCGGGCAGTGGTCCGGCCTACGTCTTCCTGGTCATGGAGGCGATGCAGGCGGCGGCTGAGAAGCTTGGCCTGGATGCCACCACGGCGCGTTTTTTGACGCTCGAGACCGTGCTCGGCGCTGCGCGCCTGGCGCTCGAGTCCCTGGACGATCCCGCCGTGTTGCGCGCTCGGGTGACCTCGCCCGGCGGCACCACCGAGCGCGGCATCGCCGCGCTCGAGGCGGCGGGCCTGCGGCAGGGCTTTGCGGACGCGCTCGAGGCCGCCTTCGAGCGCGCCGAGGAGCTCGGCGACCTGCTGGACCAGACCTAGCGTGCACAACCTTATCGCAGCGCCACGTCATCCCCACAAGCGCCTGATGTGACGGTGGGAGATGCGTGCTGCGGCGAGTGAGCCTTCGGTCATATCTTTCCGCCCTGATCCTTGATCCCCATGGAAACGCATCTCACCCAGCCCATGGTCCTCCTCCTGCGGATGGTGTTCGACATCGCCATCATGATCCTCTTGCTGCGCTTCTTCCTACAGGCGGCCCGGGTCGATGTCTACAACCCCATCACCCAGTCCATCGTGCGTCTGACCAACCCGCTGCTCGACCCGCTGCGCCGTTTCATCCCGGCTGTGTGGGGACAGGATGGCGCATCCATGGTCGCAGCCATCCTCCTTGCCTTCCTGTTCTTGCTGCTGGCCCATACCATCACTGGCGGCGTGTCCGCCGTGCTGCCACTGCTGTGGCTTGCCCTCATGCATGTGCTGGAGGTGCTGCTGGACATGATGTTCTGGGGCATCATCATTCACGCCGTGCTCAGTTGGTTTCCGAACGCCCAGCATGCCCCCGCGGCACGCCTGCTGGATCAGCTGATCACGCCGCTGCTTACCCCGATTCGCCGTATCCTGCCGGATCTGGGCGGGATCGACCTCTCGCCGATCGCCTTGCTGCTCCTGGTGCAGATGGTCAAGTTGATGCTGCTGCCGGTGTTTGTGGGGTTGGTGCTGTGACCGATGCGCCCCATGGGTTCCACGGGGAAGGCGAGGGCAGAAGCGTGTGGTGATCGACACCTCGCCCATCCTTCCGCCGCCTCTGCCATCGCGCTAATATCCCCTTCCACGTTCCTTGTGCCGAGCATCATGCCCACCGTCCTGCCGTCCGATTCCGTAGGCCTGGTCACCCCGCAGAGCCTGGCCTTCGAAGAGCCGCTTACGCTCGACAGTGGCAAGGTTTTGCCGCGTTTCGATCTCATCATCGAGACCTATGGCACCCTCAATGCTGACCGCTCCAATGCAGTGCTGATCTGCCATGCCCTGTCCGGTGATCACCACGCCGCCGGCTATCACAGCATGGAGGACCGTAAGCCTGGCTGGTGGGACGTCGCCATCGGCCCCGGCAAGCCGATCGATACCAACAAGTTCTTCGTCGTTTGCCTGAACAACCTCGGCGGTTGCCGTGGCAGCACCGGCCCCACCTCGATCAACCCAGAGACCGGACGCGTCTACGGCCCGGATTTCCCCATCGTCACCGTGGCCGACTGGGTGCGCAGCCAGGAGCGACTGATGCGTCGGCTTGGCATCAGTCAGTGGGCAGCGGTGGTTGGCGGTAGCCTCGGCGGGATGCAAGTCATGCAGTGGGCCATCAGCTTTCCGAACCTGTTACGCCACGCGGTGGTGATTGCCGCCGCGCCCAAGCTTTCGGCGCAAAACATCGCCTTCAACGAGGTGGCGCGTCAGGCGATCTTCGCTGATCCCGACTTCCACGACGGTTACTACCAAGAGTATGGCGTGGTGCCACGCAAGGGCTTGATGCTGGCGCGCATGCTCGGCCACATCACCTACCTCTCCGACGATGCCATGCGCGCCAAATTCGGCCGCGAGTTGCGTGCGGGCAAGATCAATTTCGGCTTCGACGTCGAGTTCCAGGTGGAGAGCTACCTGCGCTACCAGGGTACGAGCTTTGTCGACCGCTTCGATGCCAACACCTACCTGCTCATGACCAAGGCGCTGGACTACTTCGACCCCGCGGCCGAATTCGACCATGACCTCTCCCGCGCCTTCGCCAAGACGTCTGCCGAGTTCCTGCTGATATCCTTCACCACCGACTGGCGTTTCTCGCCCGCGCGTTCGCGCGAGATCGTCAAGGCCCTGCTGGATGCCGACAAGCGCGTCACCTATGCCGAGATCGAATCTAGCCATGGCCATGATGCCTTCCTGGTGCCGATTCCCGACTATATGAACGTCCTCCGTGCCTATATGGGGCGGGTGGCTGCCGAACTGGCAGGGGGGGCCGCCTGATGCGTGTGGATCTCCAAATCATCGGTGACTGGATCAAACCGGGCAGCCGCGTGCTTGATCTTGGCTGCGGCGAGTGCACGCTGCTGCGCCAACTGCGCGAGAGTCACGGTGTGACCGGTTACGGCCTGGAGCTGAGTGTCGAGAAAATCATCCAGTGTGTCGCGGGCGGCATTCCTGTCATCCAGGCCAATCTCGACGAGGGCCTTACCCCCTGGTTCGACGCGGACAGCTTTGACTACGTCATCATGACCCACACCCTGCAGGCCATGCGCCACCCGGATCGCTTGCTCACGGAGATGGTCAGCATCGGCCGTGAGGCCATCGTCACCTTCCCTAATATGGGCTACTGGAAAAACCGCGTGCAGTACGCCTTGGGTGGGCGCATGCCGGTGACTCGTGCACTGCCTTACGACTGGTACGACACCCCCAACATCCACCTGTGCACGGTGCGGGATTTCGAGGCCCTATGCGGGGAGCTGGGTTTGCGCATCCTCGATCGCGAAATCGTCGATAGTCGTCACCGTAGTAGTCTGCTGATGCGCCTTTTGCCCAATTTGATGGGCGAGGCGGCCGTCTACCGTCTGGCACGGGGCTGATCGTCCCAAAGCCCAAAGCACCCCGCACAGGCATCCGCCTGGGCGGGGTTTTGCCTTGTGTGCGGAAGCGGATCAATTCAGGGCGAAATACATCTTCGTCTTATCCATGTCGTAGGTCCACGGCAGGTTGGTGTTCTTCCAGCCATTGACGGAGCGGCGGCCATCCTTGGAGAGATCGCCCTCGAAGCCCTCGATGATGCTATACACCTTGGTGTAGCCGGCCTTGGCCAGCAGGTTGGCGGCGGCTGCGCTGCGGTCGCCCGAGCGGCAGGACAAGATGATCGGACTGTCCTTACCAAGCCCCTTCTTGCTGACAAGCTCCTCGACTGCCACGGTGAAGTTGCTGTTCAGCGCGCTGGCATACACCTTCTTCTTCTCGTCGAAGGCGGAGATGTCGTTAAACAGGTAGGGAATGTTGGCATCCATCATGTCACCCATGTTGCCCACATACTGGATCTCTTCCGGGGTACGCACGTCGATCAGTAGTACCTTATCCCCTCCCATCTTCTTCATGTCGTAGGCTTCCTTGGCGGTCAGGTACAGCTTGAGGGTGGTCTGCTTCTTCTCGGGCACCTTGGAGACATCGACTTCATCGGCCAGTACGGGGCCCATGGTCATGGCGCCGAAAACGACGACAGCAGCAATAGCGAGAATGTTCTTCTTCATGTGATTTTCCGAATGGTTACTGAATCCAATGACCATGCATTAGAAAACGCTAATGCGCATGCTAGCTTTTACCAGCCAGCCCCGTATTGGAAATCAAAATTTCCGATGTCGGCATGAAGATTTAAGAAAACGCTGAATAAGGCCGTGAGCGGGATGGGATGCAAGGCGATGGGTGCACAGTGACCGTATCAAAGAGATCGGCGAGGGAGCACGCACCGCGCAGCCCAGTAGAGCGGTCGCGCAAACTTATTGTTTCCTTAGGCAGAAAAATGAGTAAGTGGCAGGAGGGCGGTATACACACCAAACAGAGCCACCGCGCCGCCCGCAAGTGTGCGAACCAAGGGTTTGCGCAAAAAGCGCCCGAGCTGGGCGGCAAACACCCCCATCAGCAGCAGGTTGGGCAAGGTGCCAAGACCAAAGCCCAGCAGCAGCAGGGCCCCCTGCGCGGGATGGCCTGAGGCCAACGCCCAGATCAGCGTGCTGTAGACCAGACCGCAGGGCAGCCAACCCCACAAAAAGCCGAGCATGAGCGCCTGGCGCGGCGAGCGCACGGGCAGAAGACGACGGGCGAAGGGCTCGATGCGCCGCCAGATCACCCCGCCCGCCTGCTCGACCCGGGCAAGCCCCGCCCACCAGCCGGCCAGGTACAAACCGAGCATCACCATGAACAGGCCCGCCAGCACCTGCAATACCTGCTGCGCGGCATGAAATGCCACGAGGTCCATGGCCAGCCAGCCCAGCCCCCCCATGAGCGCACCGGCCAGGGTGTAGGCGCCGATGCGCGCCAAGTTATAGGCCAGCAGATAAGGGAACACCCGTGCGGGGGAGGCGCGCACCTCGGCCGGCAGGCCGAAGGTCAGTGCGCCGACGATACCGCCGCACATGCCAACGCAATGCACCCCGCCAAGCAGGCCAACAAGAAGGGCAGCGATAAAGGAGGCTTCAGCGGGCATGAACACGCATCCAGGGATGAACGAGCCTCCATGTTAGCGCCAAGCGTCCCCGGCTGCGATCCATCCGCCGAGGTGCCGAGCGCCTCCCATGTTGATGGCACAGTCATGATCCCTCGCATAGAATGCCGGCTTATGAATTTTCAGCCCCGCGTCCTCGCCCATCTTACCGCCCGCTGGTCTCGCCCCCTGGCCATGACCGCGGCCTTGGGCTGGCTGGTTTGGGTGCTGGCGCAATGGACCTGGCAGCTTCTCCCCGCACCACCTGTGTCCGTCCCCAGCCAGTCCACAGGGCCGGAGCAGGGGCCATCCTTTGTCCAGCCTCCGAGGCTGGCCGAGACCATCAATGCCGCCGCGCCTTGGGGGCGGCCGCAGCTGAGCGATGGCACCTCCGCACAGGATACCCGCCTGCCGCTGGTTCTACGCGGGGTGCTGGCCGGTCAGGGGCTGGCCCTGATCGCGGCCAGTGGCCAGCCTGAGCGCGTCTACCGCGTGGGTGACAGCCTGCCCGGTGGCGCCATCCTGCGCGCCGTGCTGGCCGACCATGTGCTGCTGGAGCGGGCGGGTATCCTGGAACGCCTGGCCCTACCCAAAGAGACCCTGCTGTCCAGTCCTGGGTCCGCCTCGCCCCCCAAGGCTGCCGCCTCCGGGGACCTGCGCGCGCTGTTGCAGTCCTCACCCGCCGAATTGGCCAAGCACTTCCGTCTAGAGCCAGCCTTCGAGGCAGGCCAGGTGCGTGGCTACCGGATCCGCGCCCTACGCGACCCTGCCCTGCTGCAGCGCGTAGGGCTAGAACCGGATGACATCGTGCTCAGCGTCAACGGCCGCTCGCTGCTCGAGGTGTCGGACCTCGTGGGGCTGATGAATAATCTGCGCGACGCGGTCGCGCTGGATGCCGTCGTGCTGCGCCACGGCATCGAAACGCCGCTTCGGATCGATTTGAACGGATGAGATAGGCTATGCGATGTTCCCTGATGTCCCTCGCGGTCCTCGTGCTGCTGGTTGCCCAGGCCCCGGCTCGGGGAGAAGGGCCCGCCATCCCGCCGGGCGGTGTTACGGTGGCCGGCAACGGCATGGTGACTCTCAATCTGCGTGATGCCGACCTCGAGGCCCTCATCGCCACCGTGTCCGAGGTAACCGGCAAAAACTTCATCATTGATCCACGGGTGAAGGCCAAGGTCAACCTGATCTCGGCCAAGCCGATGCCGCCGAATGAGCTATACAACGTGCTCCTGTCCGTACTGCAGGTGCACGGCTTCGCCGCGGTGCCCAAGGGCGAGGTGATCAAGATCGTGCCGGACGTGAACGCGAAGCAGGATGGCGTGGAGGTGGGCCCCCCAACCAAGGCGATTGGGGCCGACGAGCTGGTGACCGAGGTGGTCACCCTGCGCCATGTGCAGGCCGCTCCGCTGCTCACTGCGCTGCGCCAGTTGATGCCACAGCAGGCCGCCCTGTCGGTGCATCCTGAGTCCAACAGCCTGATCCTCACCGATCGCGCGGGCAACGTGGCGCGCATGAAGGACATCCTCGCACGGGTCGATCACCCGGGTTCGGATGAGATCGAGACCATCCGCCTCGAGCACGCCTCGGCCACGGACATCGTCAAGACCCTGACCCAGCTGCGCAGCCGCATGGGTCCGAGCGGCACGATTGCAGCGGCACACGGAGGGACACCCGGCGGCGACACCCCATCCGTCGGCGGCAGCTTCGCCGCCGACGAGCGCACCAACAGCGTGCTGCTCTCCGGCGACAAGACCGAACGCGAGAAGCTGCGCGCAGTGGTGGTCTACCTGGACACCCCACTGGAGCGCGCGGGCAACACCCAGGTGTTCTACCTCAAGTACGCCCGTGCCCGCGACCTCATGCCCATCCTGCAGGGCAGCAACCGGCCGATCGCGCGCGAGGGCAGCGCGACCGTGCCGGGCGCTTCATCCTCCGGTCTTGGTGGCGGGATGGGCACGATGGCCGCCGGCAGCGCTGGTGTGAATGCGGGCTTGATCGGGGTTGGTGGACGTCAGGATGCAATCGTGATCGCCGACGAGGCGACCAATGCCCTGGTCATCACCGCCCCGCCCAATGTCATGCGTGAGATGGAGTCGATCATCAAGCAGCTCGACATCCGCCGGGCCCAGGTGCTCGTGGAGGCCATCATCGCCGAGGTCTCGGACGACTTCTCCCGCAAACTGGGGGTGCAGATGGCCGCCCTTGGGCAGGACGGCACCCAACCGGCGGGGGTGGTGAGCTTCAACGGCTTGCTCTCCGCCATCACCGGCGCAGCCGCAGGCGGAGGCGCGGCCATCGCCAGCGCCGCGCTGGCGAATCTTGGGGATGGCATGAACTTTGGCGTGGGGGACTTCTCCGGCAACACTCGCTTTGGCGTCATCGTCTCCGCCCTGGCGGGGGATGCCAACAACAACATCCTCTCCACCCCGAGCCTGTTGACCATGGACAACCAAGAGGCCAGCATCGTGGTGGGCAAGAACGTTCCCATTCTGACTGGCGCCTACGCCAGCACCGGTGCAGGCACCACCCCGACCACCCCCTTCCAGACCATCAGCCGCGAGGATATTGGCGTCAAGCTCAAGGTCAAACCGTCGATCAGCCCGGAAGGTGCGGTGCGGCTCGAGCTCGAGCAGGAGGTGTCGAGCATCGATGCCACCGCCAAGAGCGACGCAGGGCTGATCACCAACAAGCGCAACGTGAAGACGGTGGTGCAGGCGCAGGATGGCGATATCGTCGTGCTCGGTGGGCTGATGGACGAAACGGTCAACGACCAGGCCAGCAAGGTCCCCTTGCTGGGGGACATCCCGCTGGTCGGCGAGCTGTTCAAATACCGCAGCACCACGCGCGGCAAGCGCAACCTCATGATCTTCATCCGCCCCGTCGTGCTGCGTGATGGCGTCTCGGCCAACCGCTACACGGCAGAGAAGTACAATGCCTTCCGGGAAAAGCAGATCGAGTTCTCGCGCAACCCCCTCGGCTTCGCCGTGCCGAGCGACTACCCGCTCCTGCCTCAGCTCGACGGTTACCAGATCAACCTCCCCAGTGGCACCTTGCCTACGACCCCGTGATGCCTACCATCTTGCCTTACGGTTTCGCCAAGCGCCACGGCCTACTGTTGCAGGGCGAAGGGGATGCGCTCGTCCTGCTGCACCGCCCGCAGCCGGGCTTAGCGGCCATCGGCGAGGCCCGGCGCGCGATCGGTCGGCCGTTTACCTTACGCGAGGTCGATCCGACCACGTTCGATCAATTGCTTGCATACGCCTACCAGCGTGGATCGAGCGAGGCGATGGACACCCTCGGTGAGCTGGGGGAGGTCGATCTCGCGCGCGCCGCAAACAGTTTGGGCGAGCCGGCCGACTTGCTGGAGGCGCAGGACGATGCGCCGATCGTGCGCCTGATCAACGCCCTACTGACCGAGGCGATCCGCGAGGAGGCCTCGGACATTCACATCGAAACCTTCGAGAACCGCCTGGTCGTGCGTTTTCGCGTCGACGGCCAGTTGCGCGAGGTGCTCGAGCCGCCACGTGCCATTGCCAGCCTGATCACCTCGCGCATCAAGGTCATGGCTCAGCTCGACATCGCCGAGAAGCGTCTGCCACAGGATGGTCGCATCGCCCTGCGCTTGGCTGGGCGGCCGGTCGATGTGCGCGTTTCCACCCTCCCTTCGGCGCACGGCGAGCGGGTGGTGTTGCGCTTGCTCGACAAGCAGACCGGCCGACTCGACCTCGAAAAGCTCGGCATGGACCCAGACACCAGCGCGCGGCTGGAGGCGCTGATCCACCGCCCACACGGCATCTTGTTGGTCACCGGCCCGACCGGCTCGGGCAAGACCACCACCCTGTATGCCGCGCTCTCACGCATCAACGCGCGTGAGCGCAACATCCTCACCATCGAAGACCCGATCGAGTATGACCTGGACGGCGTCGGTCAGACCCAGGTCAACACCAAGGTCGACATGACTTTCGCCCGAGGCCTGCGCGCCATCCTGCGCCAGGACCCGGACGTGGTGATGGTGGGGGAAATCCGCGACCGGGAGACGGCCGAGATTGCGGTGCAGGCCTCGCTTACCGGCCACTTGGTGCTCTCCACCCTGCACACCAACTCCGCGATCGGTGCCATCACCCGCCTGCGCGATATGGGTGTGGAGCCCTTCCTGCTCTCCTCCAGCCTGATTGGCGTGGTCTCCCAGCGCCTGGTGCGACGCTTGCTGCCGGAGTGCCGGGAGGCCTTCATTCCGGATGCCGCCGAATGTGCCATGCTGGGCCTCGATGCGGCCAATCCTCCAACGCTCTATCGCGCAAGTCGCAAGGGCGGTTGCGCCGCGCGTGCTTACAGCGGGCGCACCGGCATTCATGAACTGATCACCGTCGACGCCACGCTGGCGCGCATGATCCATGATGGCTCGAGCGAGGCCGACATGGAGGCCTATGTGCGCCAGTCCAGCCCCAGTCTGCGCGAGGACGGCTTGCGCAAGGTCATGGCGGGCCTCACGAGCCTGGACGAGGTGTTGCGCGTGACGATCGAAGACATAGGATCCTGATACGATGAACATCATCCTGAACGGCACATCCCACGCCCTCGGGGATGGCACCACCGTCGCCTCCCTGATCGAAGCGCTTGGCCTGACCGGCCAGCGACTGGCAGTCGAGGTCAATGGCGAGATCGTCCCGCGCGGTGAGCATGCTGCCCACATCCTGCATGAGGGCGACAAGGTCGAGATCGTGCGGGCGATCGGTGGCGGGTGAGCGCGGGCCTTACGCTATGGGTCATCCCGACCGATGATGCTCATCGGCCTTGCATCGCAGCGAGGGCGCCGCGCGCCTGCCTGTCTCCCCTGCCTTCAGACAAAGGGCCTCTGCACGAGGGCTCAGACCCCCTCCACCGGCCCCAGATGATCGAGCCCCTCGTCCAGCACCACCTGCACCCGTTCCAGCAGCAGGATGTGCCCCGGCCGCAGGGTATGCAGCATGGCCCGGTGCACGCTCGACCGGACGTCAGATGCAGGTGGACGGCAACCACGCCGTCAGTGCACCAACCGGCGGCGCGCAAGTCTCACCGCGAGGACAAAGCTTGCGGCGGCAAAGGCGACCAGCACGGCGAGGTTGAGTAGCGGGCGAGTGGGCTCGGTGCCGACGACCAGCGGACGGATCAATTCCACTGCGTGGGTCAGCGGCAGCCAGTCGACGAAGGTGCGCATCACCTCGGGCAGGGTGTCGATGGGGTAAAACACCCCGCACACCAGCAGCATCGGGGTGATAACGAGGACGAAGTAGTAGTTGAAGAAGTCATAATTGTTCGCCCGCGCGCTCATGACGATGGCCGGACCGGCGAAGGCCAGGCCGGTGAGAAAGGCGGCCGGCAGCGCCCACAGGGCAGTCAGGCTGTGCACCACGCCGAGCGCTGTTGCAACCAGCAAAATGCCCGCCGCGCTGAAGGTCGACTTGGCTGCGCACCAGAGCATTTCGCCAAGCAGGATGTCCTGGATCTGCAGTGGCGTAGCGAGCATGGCCTCATAGGTCTTTTGCGGCACCATGCGGGTGTAGACCGAATACATGCCCTCGAAGGTGGCGGTGTTCATGGCGCTGGAGGCGACCAGCCCTGAGGCGAGAAAGGCGAGGTAGGGCAGCCCATCCAGGGGACCAACGAAAGTGCCAAGGCCAAGCCCCAGACCGAGCAGGTAGAGAGCGGGCTCCCCCAGATTCATCACCAACGCGGGCCAAAACAGCCGACGCCACACCAGAAAATTGCGCCGGAAGACGGCCAGGGCACCGTGGAGGGACAGGTCGAAGGCCATCAGGCGTCCCTCAGGTCGCGCCCGGTCAGACGCAGGAACACATCCTCGAGGCCGGCCGGACGATGCAGCACGGTCAGGTCGGGGTGCCCGCCGAGCTGTGCCATGCAGGCCCTACCGTCGTGGGTGTGGATGATCAGGCTGCCGCCGTGCCGCTCGATGCGGCACTCGGCGGGGAGGTCGAACGGCGGCGGCGCATCGATCGGCAGGCCACGTATCTCGATCACCTCCGGCTCGACATGACGGGCCATCAGCTCGCGGGGCGAGCCTTGGTCAAGGATGCGGCCGTGGTCCATCACCACCAGTTCGTCGCACAGCCGCTCGGCCTCCTCCATGTAATGGGTGGTCAGCAGCAGGGTAGTGCCGCGCGCGCGCAGCTCCTCCAGTCGCCCCCACAAAAGATGGCGCGCCTGCGGGTCGAGGCCGGTGGTTGGCTCGTCCAGCACGACCAGCTCGGGGGCATGGATCAGTGCTCGGGCCAGGGTGAGGCGCCGCTTCATGCCGCCGGAGAGGCTCTCTACCCGGGCATCGCGCCTATCTTGTAGCCGCGCGAACTCGAGCAGGTCCTCGATGCGTTCCTCGACGAGGGATCGCGGCAGACCGAAGTAAGCGGCGTAGATGCGCAGGTTTTCGACCACGGTAAAGTCGGGATCGAGGGTGTCGGCCTGCGGTACGATACCGATGCGGGCGCGGATCGCGCGGGCTGCCTCTGGCATGGGCATGCCCAGGATGGTCAGCTCGCCCGTGGTCGGTGGGGTGAGGCCGAGCAGCATGCGCAGGGTGGTGGTTTTGCCGGCGCCGTTCGGACCGAGCAGCCCGAAGCAGATGCCGCGCGTCACGCAAAGGTCGATGCCATCCACCACCCGCAGACCGTCGTAGACCTTGCTTAAGCCGTGGACGACGACGGCGGGAGTGGACATGGGGAGGGCGGGCCCTTACTGGTGGATGCTGGATAGGCGTTGAGCCTGCACCTTGTCGAGCCAGTTGCGGCAGTACAGGGTCTCGGGATGATCCGCGCCCAGGCTTTTCTCGTTGATCTGTACGGCGCGACTGAATACTTGCTCGGCCTCGCTGAGGTGACCGGCCATGGCCAGGTTCACTCCCATGCCAGAGAGACTGCGCGCTACGGCGGTAGCATTCGGCCCCAGCACCTTCTCGCGGATGGCAAGACTGCGCTTGTAGGAGGCGTTGGCCTCCTCATGCTTACCGAGCAGGGCCTGCACGTTGGCAAGGTTGTACATGTCCTTCGCGACCTCAGGGTGGTCGGCCCCAAGGGCGCGTTCGTCCACGGCCAGGGCACGTTTGTAGAGCAACTCGGCCTCGGCGTAGCGCTCTTGCTGATAGTAGAAGCCGGCCAGCTGGCTGGCACTGGTGGCCACGGCCAGGTGGTTGGGTCCCAGCGCCGACTCGTACATGGCGAGTGCGCGCTTGTAATCGTTCTCGGCCTCGGCCAGTTTGCCCTGTTGGGCCAGGAGGGCGGCGCGGTGGCTCAACGCCGTTGCATGGTGCTTGCTGTTGGGGGCGGACGTTTCCGCCTCGGCCAGGGCTTGCTGGCAGAGGGTCTCGGCTTCGGCCAACCGCTGGCTACTCACGGCCTCGAGACAGCGTTGATTCTTCTCTTCCGCCGCCGGTGCGCTGGAGATGGCAGCGACACTCGCTACACTGTAGGCCGCGGCTGCGCCGACAGCCTTGCTTGCTTTGGCTTGGGGCTTCTGCGTGGTAGCGGTCGCCTTGGCTTGGGATTTCTGTGTTGTGGAGGGTTCGGCGGCCAGGGCTGCGTTGCCGAACGGGACGAGCAGGACAGTCAGGGCGATGAGCTGGGTTAGATGCATGATTCACTAATTCCGGGCGGAGCATCGAAACATCGGCCTATCTTACAGGATAGGAAACTGCTGAAAAGCTCAGTGGGTTCTGCTTGCGGCGGGGTGCCCACAAATTCACGCCAAAACCTGCTCTGATGCGGGTTTGTGGTTACTGTGGGGGGCGTTGGGTGGTGCCGGAAGAGGGACTCGAACCCTCATGCTGTCGCCAGCGGCGGATTTTGAGTCCGCTGCGTCTACCGATTCCGCCATTCCGGCATGGATAAGAAGGTTGATTGTACATGCTGGGAGTGCCGGTGGCCAAGGGTGGCATGGTATCCTCGCTCGGCATGATGGCTTCCTCCATGAAAGTGAGCGATTTCGATTTCGATCTGCCCGAGGCGCTGATCGCCCAGGCCCCCTTGCCCGAGCGCTCGGCGGCGCGTTTGCTGGTGGTGGACGGTGCGGCGGGCACCTGGCGCGATGGCATGGTGTGCGACCTCCCTGCCTTGCTTCAGCCCGATGACCTGGTCGTGTTCAACGACACGCGGGTGATCCCGGCCCGGTTGCATGGCCATAAGGAGAGCGGCGGCAAGGTGGAGGTGCTCATCGAGCGTCTGCTGGACCTGCGCGAGGCCCTTGCTCATGTGCGCGCCAGCAAGGCGCCCAAGCGTGGTGCTCGCCTATTCATGGAGGGCGGGGTGGTGTTGGAAATACTCGGGCGTCTGGATGAGCTCTTCCACCTGCGGCTCGTCGAGGGGGGCGCGTCTTTGTTGGCCGCGCTGGAGGCCCACGGCCACATGCCCCTGCCGCCTTACATCGAGCGCGCGGACACGGCGAGCGACCGCGAGCGCTACCAGACCGTGTTCGCTGAGCGCCCCGGCGCGGTGGCTGCCCCCACCGCCGGCCTGCACTTCGATGAGGCCCTGCTGACGGCGATGCGGATGCGCGGGGTGAGGATGGCGCGGGTGACCCTGCATGTCGGTGCAGGCACCTTCCAGCCGGTGCGGGTGGAGAGCGTGGCCGAGCACCGCATGCACGCCGAGTGGATCGACGTGCCCGAGGCCACGGTCGAGGCCATTCGCGCCACCCGCGCCCGTGGCGGGCGGGTGGTGGCGATCGGCACCACGGTGGTGCGCGCCTTGGAGTCTGCGGCGGCGCACGGGGGAGATCTTGCGCCTTGGCAGGGGGATACCCGCCTGTTCATTACTCCAGGATATACCTTTCGTGTGATTGACGCCCTGTTCACCAATTTCCACCTGCCGCGTTCCACCCTGCTCATGCTGGTGTGTGCGTTCGGTGATCATGCGACCGTGATGGGGGCCTATCGCCACGCGGTTGCCTCGGCTTACCGTTTCTTCAGTTATGGCGACGCGATGTTTCTAACCCCCCATCCCTCTGCTGTGGATCGCTCCAGTCGTGAAGTTTGATCTGCTCGCCACCTCTGGCCTTGCGCGTCGCGGACGCCTGACCTTCGCCCGCGGCACCGTCGAGACCCCCGCCTTCATGCCGGTGGGCACCTACGGTACGGTCAAGGCCATGACCCCGGAGGAGTTGCGGGAGGTTGGCACCGAAATCATCCTCGGCAACACCTTTCACCTCTGGTTGCGGCCGGGGGTGGAGGTGATCAAAAAGCACGGCGATCTGCATGACTTCATGCATTGGAGCGGCCCGATCCTCACCGATTCGGGCGGTTTTCAGGTGTTTTCCCTCGCCGGGTTGCGCAAGATCAGCGAGCAGGGGGTATGCTTCCAGTCGCCGGTTGATGGCCGCAAGGTGCACCTCGACCCCGAAACCTCGATGCTGGTGCAGCACGCACTCGGTTCCGACATCGTGATGATCTTCGATGAGTGCACCCCCTATCCGGCCACCGAGTCACAGGCGCGCCTCTCCATGGATTTGTCTTTGCGCTGGGCGGAACGCAGCAAGAGGGCGCATCTCGAATTACAGGGCGAAGCGCCTGCCGCTCTCTTTGGCATCGTCCAGGGTGGCATGTATCCCGCCTTACGCGAGGCTTCGGCGGTGGGGCTGATGGAGATCGGCTTCGACGGCTACGCCATCGGCGGCCTGTCGGTCGGCGAGCCGGAGGAGGATCGCCTCGAGGTGCTGGACGTCACCATCCCGCTGCTGCCCAAAGACCGTCCGCGCTACCTGATGGGGGTGGGTAAGCCGGAGGACATCGTCGAGGCCGTGCGTCGCGGGGTGGACATGTTCGACTGCGTGATGCCAACCCGCAACGCGCGCAACGGCCACCTGTTCACTCAGTGGGGCGATGTGCGCATCCGCAACGCATGCCATGCGGACGATACCCGTCCGATCGACCCGCACTGCAGCTGTTACACCTGCCGCAATTACAGCCGCGCCTACCTGCGTCACCTGGACAAGTGCAACGAGATGCTCGGCGGGCGTTTGAACACCATCCACAACCTGCACTACTACCAGCAACTGATGCAGGAGATCCGCCAGGCGATTGCCGAGGACCGCTTCGAGGCCTGGGCCGAGGAGTTTTACCGCAAGCGCCGGGGGGGTATGGATGCCGTGGACTGACACCCTCCGCCTCTGTGGCATAATGCTAGACGTTTTACCGTAAACCTTTAGGTCGTGTTTCACATGGACATCATTTCCGTCGCCATGGCCGAGGCCCCGGCCGCCGCTGCCCAGCAGCCCGATCCCTTGATGAGCTTGCTGCCGCTCATCCTCATCTTCGTGGTCATGTATTTCCTTCTGATTCGCCCGCAGATCAAGCGTCAGAAGGAGCACAAAAAGCTCATCGACGCCCTGGCCAAGGGGGATGAGGTGCTGACCTCCGGCGGCTTGGTCGGTCGTGTGGTCGAGCTGGCCGATGCCTTCATCACCCTCGAGGTGGCTGAGGGCACCACGATCATCATGCAGCGTTCCGCCGTGACCACCGTGCTGCCCAAGGGCACCATTCGCGATCTGCGCAGCGCCTGATCCCTCGCCACGGCCCCGCAAGCGTGGGGCCTTCAGTTTTGCACCGGGCGGCGGCCCGGGCCCAATGACGGGAGCGAGTGCATGAACCGCTATCCACTCTGGAAAAACCTTCTCATCGCTGCCGTGCTGGTGCTTGGGCTGCTCTATGCCCTGCCCAACCTCTATGGCGAGGACCCTGCAGTGCAGGTGAGCGCGCGCGGCGCCGTCGTCGGTGAGGCGGAGCGTGCGCGCATTGAGCAGGTGCTCACCCAAGCTGGTCTTGCGCCCAAGCGCATCGAGCTTGTTGGTCAACAGATCTTGGCGCGCTTTACTGACACCGAGACCCAGCTTCAGGCCGCCGACCTGCTGCGTAAGGAGCTCGGCCGCGGCTTCATCGTCGCCCTCAATCTCGCGCCCAACACCCCGGCCTGGCTGAGCGCGCTGGGTGCCAAGCCGATGTACCTTGGCTTGGACCTGCGCGGCGGCGTGCATTTCCTGATGGAAATCGACATGGAGACGGCGCTCAAGACCCTGCGCGAGCGCACCGTCGAGGACCTGCGCGGCTATCTGCGCAGCGAGAAGCTGCGCTACCTGACCGTCGGCCTGGAGGGTGAGGATGTGTTGGTGCGCTTTGCCGATCCAACCGAGCGTGAGGTGGCACGGAAAGCCATCGCCCGGCAATACCCTGACCTCGAGCTCGCCACGCGCGAGGACGGCAAGGACTTTTTCCTGATCGCCCGCTTTGGCGAGCAGGCCGTGCTAGCCGAGCGCAAGGCCGCGCTGGAGCAGAATATCACCACCCTGCGCAACCGGGTGAACGAACTGGGCGTGGCCGAGCCAATCATCCAGCAGCAGGGCGACAGCCGCATCGTGGTGCAGCTCCCTGGCGTGCAGGATACCGCGCGTGCCAAGGAAATCCTCGGCGCCACCGCCACTTTGGAATTCCGCTTGGTCGAAGGCGGCCCGGCCGATTGGGAGGATGCCGCCAAGAGCGGGCGCATCCCGGTCGGCACGCGCCTGTATCAGCGGCGCGACGGTGGGCCGGTGCTGCTCAAGCGCCAGGTCATCATCACCGGCGACCAGATCGTCGGTGCCGCCTCAGGCATCGATCAGCACAGCGGCTCGCCCGCCGTGTTCGTCAACCTGGATAGCAAGGGCGCGCGGCGCATGAGCGAGGTCACCGGCCAGAACATCGGCAAGCCGATGGCGGTGGTGTTCATCGAGAACAAGATCGAGACGGTCGAGGAGAATGGCCAGCTGGTGAAAAAGAAGTACGTGGTGGAGGAGGTGATCAACATCGCCACCATTCGCGACCAGCTCTCCAACCGCTTCCAGATCTCCGGTCTCGCCAGCAGCAACGAGGCGCGCGATCTGGCCCTGCTGTTGCGCGCCGGCGCCTTGCGTGCGCCGATCGAGATCATCGAGGAGCGCACGGTGGGTCCGAGCCTGGGGGCCGACAACATCAAGGCGGGTGTGACCGCGGCCTTCGTTGGCTTCATTGCCGTGGCCGTCTTCATGGTGCTCTACTACAGCCTGTTCGGCGTGTTCGCCAACATCGCCCTGCTCGCCAACCTGGTGTTGATCGTGGCCGTGCTTTCGCTCTTGCAGGCCACCCTGACCCTGCCGGGCATCGCTGGCATCGTGCTTACCTTGGGGATGGCGGTGGACGCCAACGTGCTGATCAACGAGCGCATCCGCGAGGAGCTGCGCAACGGCAACACACCTCAGGCGGCCATCCATGCGGGTTATGAGCGCGCCTTTGCCACCATTCTCGATGCCAACCTCACCACCCTGCTTGCCGCGTTGGCGCTGTTTGCCTTTGGCAGTGGGCCGATCAAGGGGTTTGCCGTGACCCTCTCGATTGGCATCCTGGCCTCCATGTTCACCGCCATCCTCGTCACCCGTGCGCTGGTGAACCTCACCTACGGCCGCCGGGCGCGGCTTCAGTCCATCGCCATCGGAGGGGTGTGAGATGCGCCTTGTCCCCAACAACACCAATTTCGACTTTTACGGCAAGCGCCACATCGGCTATGCCGTGACGATCTTCTTCGTCCTCGCCTCCATCCTCTCGCTCGCCACCAAGGGCCTGCACTTTGGCCTGGACTTCACCGGCGGCATGGTGGTCGAGGTGGCCTACCCGCAGACGGTAGAGCTGGACAAGGTGCGCGCGGCCTTGGACGGCAAGGGGCTCGGCGGCGGGGTGGTGCAGCACTTCGGCGCGAGCAATAACGTGCTAGTGCGCCTGCCCCCGCAGGAGGGGGTCAAGCAGGTTGAGCTCTCCAGCCAAGTCCTGGAGGCCATGCGCGCGGTGGATGCGGGGGCCGAGATGCGCCGCGTCGAGTTCGTGGGGCCTGCGGTGGGCAAGGAGTTGATCGAGAACGGGGTGCTGGCGCTCTTGTTCGTCCTGCTCGGCATCATGGTCTATGTCGGCCTGCGCTTCGAATTCAAGCTGGCCTTCGGCGCCATCCAGGCGCTCATCCACGATGTGATCATCGTGCTCGGCTTTTTGAGCTTCTTCGAATTCGAGTTCGACCTTGCCGTGTTGGCCGGGGTGCTGGCGGTGATGGGCTACTCGATCAACGACACCATTGTGGTGTTCGATCGCATTCGTGAGAACTTTCTCAAGATGCGCAAGGCGACACCCATCGAGGTGATGAACCGCGCCACCAACGATACTCTCTCGCGCACCACCATGACCTCGCTGACCACCCTCTTGACTGTGCTGGTGTTGTTCTATCTCGGCGGGGATGCGGTGCACGGTTTTGCCTATGCCCTGATCATTGGCATCCTCTCTGGCACTTATTCGTCGATCTTCGTCGCCTCCGCGCTGGCGTTGGCGTTGGGCCTGAAGCGGGCCGACCTGCTCAAGCCCGAGAAGGCCGGGGCGGAGGCCGACGGACGGCCATAAGGCGCATGGCCTTAGGCCTAGAGGGGGCCTGCGGGACCCCTTGTCGTTTGAGGCATCCCCGGAGGGGCGTCTCAGCGGTGGTACTGCGGCCCCACGCTGTTGTGCACCACGGTCAACATGCTGTGCAGCAGGCGCGGGTTGGCGGCAATGACATTGCCGCTCTTGAGCGAGTTGTCGCCACCGGCGAAGTCGGTGATCATGCCGCCGGCCTCGCGCACCAGCAGCAGGCCGGCCGCCATGTCCCAGGGCTTGAGGGCGAACTCCCAGTAGCCGTCCAGACGACCCGCCGCCACGTAGGCCAGGTCCAAGGCCGCAGAACCTGCACGCCGGACACCGGCGATCGGACCAAGCAGGCCACGCAAGGTGGCGAGGAAGGGCTCGATGGGTTGATCGTCGCGGAACGGGATGCCGGTGCCAAGCAGGGCACCTTCCAGGCCCTTGAGCGCGGTGACCCGAATGCGGCGGTTGTTGAGAAAGGCTCCACCACCGCGGCTGGCGGTGAACAGCTCGTCCTTGATGGGGTCGTATACCACCGCCTGCTCCAACCGACCCTGGTGCTCGAGGGCGATGGAGACGGCGTAATGCGGGATGCCGTGCAGATAGTTGGTGGTGCCGTCGAGAGGGTCGATAATCCAGAGAAAATCGCTGCCGCCATGGCCACTGCGGCCCGTCTCCTCACCAAGAAAGGCGTGCTGGGGGTAGGCCTTGCCGAGAATGTCGAGGATCACGGCCTCGGCCTGGCGATCGATCTCGGTGACGAAATCGTTGCGTTGCTTGCTCTCGACATTCAAGCTGTCGAGGCGCGAGCTGGCACGCAATATGATGGTGCCTGCCGCGCGAGCGGCGCGCACGGCAGTATTCAGCATCGGATGCATGACGGCAAATCTAAAATTAGAAAATGATTCAAAAAAAGAATACCACAGGACCGAGCCTTCCCGGCCAAGACTCGCGTTTTGCGCGCATTCGGATCGTACTGGTCGGCACCACGCACCCTGGCAATATCGGCTCCACCGCGCGGGCCATGAAGACCATGGGGTTTGCGCGGCTTATCCTCGTCGCCCCGAAGGCGAGTATCGATACCGAGGCGCAGGCGATGGCCTCCGGGGCGGTCGATGTGCTCCAATCCGCACAGATCGTTCAATCCCTGGACGAGGCATTGGTCGGCTGTCACTGGGTGGTAGGGGCCAGCGCCCGCCTGCGCGATGCACCGCATGAGGTTTTGACGGTGCGCCAGGCCGCCGAGCAGGCCGCCCGTGAGCTCGCCCAGGCAGGGTGCGAGATGGCCTTGGTCTTCGGGCGCGAGCACGCCGGCCTCACCAATGCCGAACTCGGCCGCTGCCATGCGCACATGATCATCCCCGCCAACCCGGTTTACAGCTCGCTCAACCTCGCCCAAGCGGTGCAGGTGGTGGCGTACGAGCTACGTCATGCCCTGGTTGGGGATGATGACACCCCGCCAACCGTTGAACGCCCAGCGCCCGCCCCCCACCATGCAGTGGAGAACCTGCTCGCGCACTGGCAGACAACGTTGGAGGGGCTGGGCTTCCTCGACCCGGCCAACCCGCGCCACCTGATGCAGAAACTGCGCCATCTCCTGCAACGCGCCCGCGTCACGCCGAACGAGGTCGATATCCTGCGCGGCATGCTGACCGTGGTGCAGCGACACATTCACAAACAGGACTGACCATGTTCGATCGCATCCGTGAAGACATTCACAGCGTCTACGCGCGGGACCCTGCCGCCCGCAACGCTTTCGAGGTGCTGACCACCTACCCTGGCCTGCATGCCGTGTGGCTGCACCGCATCAATCACTGGCTGTGGCAGCGTCGGTTGCGCTGGTTGGCACGCTGGCTCTCCACCCTCGGCCGCTGGTTGACCGGCATCGAAATCCACCCAGGGGCCAAAATCGGTCGCCGCTTCTTCATCGACCACGGCATGGGCGTGGTCATCGGCGAGACCGCCGAGATCGGCGATGACTGCACCATCTACCACGGGGTGACCCTCGGCGGCACCAGCTGGAAGGAGGGCAAGCGTCACCCCACCCTGGAGGACAACGTGGTGATCGGCGCGGGGGCGAAGATCCTCGGCCCCATCACCCTCGGCGCAGGCAGCCGCATCGGCTCCAATGCCGTGGTGCTGAAGGACGTTCCGCCCGGCGCCACCGTGGTCGGCATCCCCGGCCGGGTGGTCCAACAGCGCAGCGAGGCAGACCGCAAGCGCGAGGCGATGGCGCAGAAGCTCGGTTTCGACGCCTATGGTGTGGCGCAGGACATGCCCGACCCGGTCGCACACGCGATCAATTGCATGCTCGACCACATCCATATGCTGGATGCCCGGGTCGAGCAGCTCTCCGTCCAGGTGCGGGCACTGGGGGGCGAGGTTGAGACCCAAGCACTGCCACCCTTGGACGAGGTGGGCCTGTCGGAAGGGGGAGTGGACGATGCCCCATGGAAAAAAGGGCCAAATAGTTGATCTTCTAGCTTGGGATTGTATCCTATCCAACATGAACATTTTAGCTGGAGATGGCTATGCGCCTGACCACCAAGGGTCGCTATGCGGTGACCGCCATGCTTGACCTTGCCCTACATCAGGGTCGCGGTCCCATCACGCTCGCGGACATTGCCGAGCGGCAGGGCATTTCCCTTTCTTACCTTGAGCAGCTGTTCGCCCAGCTGCGCCGCCGGGGCCTTGTGACCAGCACCCGCGGCCCGGGGGGAGGCTACAACCTCGGTCGTCCCGCATCGCAGATCAACGTGGCCGAGGTCATCCTTGCCGTCGACGAATCCATCGACGTGCGCCGCTGCGAGGGCAAGGGCGATTGCCAGGACCACACCAAGTGTCTCACTCACGACCTGTGGACCGACCTGACGAGCCAGATCCATGCCTTCCTCTCTGGCATCACCCTGGAATCCTTGATGCAGCGCCGCGACGTGCTGGAGGTTGCAAAACGGCAGGATTTGCGTACGCGTGTCGATGTCACCGACGCGCGTCGCGTCGTGTCCATTCAAAGAAAGGCCTAAGACCCATGAGCATCACCCTGACCGAGAAGGCTGCGCACTATGTCAAGGACCACCTTGCCCGCCGGGGCAAGGGCGTGGGCCTGCGCGTGGGGGTCAGGGCCTCTGGTTGCTCGGGGCTCTCTTATGTGCTTGAGTATGCCGACGAGATTCGCCCGGAGGACATCGTGTTCGAGAGCCATGGTGTGACCGTGGTGACCGACCCGAAGGGTCTACTCTATCTTGATGGCTCGGAGCTGGACCTGGTGCGCGAGGGCTTGAATGTCGGGCTTAAGTTTAACAACCCGAACGTGAAGGATTCCTGCGGTTGCGGTGAGAGTTTCACGGTCTGAGCATGAACGCCTTCGAGCTGTTCGGTTTTTCCCCCGCGCTGGACATCGACGAGGCCTTGCTTGCGGAGCGCTTTGAGCGGCTGCGGGCCCAGTTCCACCCCGACCGGTTCAGCCTCGCCAGTGGCCTGGAGCGTCGTCTGGCCATCCAGCGTGCGGCCGACATCAACGATGCACACGCCATTCTGGCCGATCCCATCAAGCGCGCCAGCCACCTGCTGGAGCTGCTCGGCGCGCCGCTGGACGAGGCCGCAACGCTGCAGGACTCCGCTTTCCTCATGCAGCAGATGGAACTGCGTGAGGCTCTCGACGCGGCGCAGGATGAGGTGACCCACAATCGCCTGCGCGCCAAGGCCCAAGGGCTGTGGGATGCGGCCTGGTCCGCCCTTGGTCGGGCGATCGAGGGCGGTGACTTGAGCGAGGCCCGTCGCCTCATTCTGCGCCTGCAGTTCCTTGCGCGCTTCCTTGAACAACTCCCTCGCTGAGCATCGCATGGCCCTGCTTACGATTGCCGAACCCGGCCAGACCCCCGCCCCGCATGCCCGCCGTCGTGTTGCCATTGGCATCGATCTTGGCACCACCAACTCGCTGGTGGCTTCTGTCATCCACGGGGTGCCGGAGTGCCTGGCGGATGAGTCTGGCGAGGTGATCCTCCCCTCGGCGGTGCGCGTGACGGAGGATGGGGCGATCATGGTGGGGCGCGAGGCCAAGGCGTACGCCGCGAGCGACCCTGAGCACACCTTCCTCTCGATCAAGCGTCTGATGGGGCGCGGCATGGACGATGTGCGCCGGATGCGGCCGCGTCTGCCTTATCGCTTCATCGAGGGTGAGGATGCCGTGCCGCGCATGGCCACTCCGCGCGGCCCTTTGAGCGCGGTGGAGATCTCCGCGGAGATCCTCAAGGCCCTCAAGGCTCGTGCCGAGGTGCGGCTTGGGGATGAGCTGACTGGCGCGGTCATCACCGTGCCCGCTTACTTCGACGACGCTCAGCGTCAGGCCACCCGCGATGCTGCACGTCTTGCCGGGCTGCACGTACTGCGCCTGCTCAACGAGCCCACCGCTGCCGCGCTGGCCTATGGCCTCGATCGTAAGACGGAGGGCCTGATTGCGGTGTATGATCTTGGCGGCGGCACCTTCGATATCTCCATCCTGCGCTTAAACCGCGGGGTCTTCGAGGTGCTGGCCACCGGCGGCGACACTCAGTTGGGTGGCGACGATTTCGACCAGGCCGTGGCCGTGTGGCTGATGGAGCGTGCGGGGCTGGACGTGGCGGAGGGCGCCTGGCTTGCGCCCAGCGAGGTGCGCCAGATCAGTCGCACCGCATGTGCCATCAAGGAGGACCTGACCGGCAAGGAAGAGACCTGCGCTGAGTTGAGCCTGCATGGCAAGACCATCTGGCAGGGCTGTCTGACCTGTGCCGAGTTCAACACCCTGATCGACCCTTTGATCGAGCGTACCCTCTCGGCCTGCGCCCAGGCCCTGCGTGATGTTGGTTTGAGTTGCGCCGACATCCAGGAGGTGGTGATGGTTGGCGGTGCCACTCGCACCCCAAGGGTGCGCGAGCGAGTGAGTGCCTTTTTTGGCCGCCCCGTGCTGACCGACATCGACCCGGACAAGGTTGTCGCCTTGGGGGCGGCGTTGCAGGCCGACGTGTTGGCCGGCAACAAGCCGGCCGATGAGATGCTGTTGCTCGATGTGATCCCGCTCTCGCTCGGGATCGAGACCATGGGCGGGCTGGTCGAACACATCATCCCGCGCAACACCACCTTGCCGGTGGTCCGTGCGCAGGAGTTCACCACTTTCAAGGACGGCCAGACCATGATGAGCCTACACGTGCTGCAGGGCGAGCGCGATACGGTCGAGGGCTGCCGGAGCCTTGCTCGCTTCACCCTGCGCGGCATTCCGCCCATGGTGGCCGGCAAGGCGCGGGTGCGGGTGACCTTTCAGGTCGACGTCGACGGTTTGTTGACCGTCAGTGCCCGGGAGAAGACCTCCGGCGTGTCCGCCGAGATCCAGGTCAAGCCCTCCTACGGCCTCACCGAGGAGGCGATCGAGCGCATGCTGCGCGACGCCCTCGAGCATGCTGGCGAGGACGTTGCCGCGCGCCGCCTGCGCGAGGCGCGCATCGAGGGACGACGCAGTCTGGAGGCCATCGACTCCGCCATGGCGGCGGATGGCGATCTACTCACCGACATCGATCGCCCGATCCTCGCAGGCGCGCGTGAACTGCTCGCCCGCGCTGTGGAAGGCGAGGATCCGGATGCCATCATCGAGGCCATTGGCCAGCTTGAATCCGCCGCCCTGCCGTTTGTCGAACGGCGCATGAACCGGGCGGTTCGCACCGCGCTCGCTGGTCACAGCCTTGGCGAGGTGGCCGATCAATACAGCACGCGGAAGTAACCTCATGCCACGCATCATCTTCCTGCCGCACGAGCGCCTGTGCCCCGAGGGGGCGGTGGTCGAGGCCGCACCGGGTAGCACCATCCTTGATGCCGCGCTCGCGCACGGCATCCACATCGAGCACGCCTGCGAGAAATCCTGCGCCTGCACCACCTGCCATGTCTGGGTGCGTGAGGGGGGGGAGAGCCTGGAGCCACCGTCCGAGTGCGAGGATGACATGCTCGACAAGGCATGGGGCTTGGATATCGACTCGCGTCTGTCCTGCCAGGCCGTGGTGGGCGATGCCGACCTCGTGGTCGAGATTCCGAAGTACACCATCAACCTGGCCGCCGAAGGCCACTGACCGAGATCGTCACATATGAACTGGACCGACACCCTCGACATCGCCATCGCACTCCACAAGGCCCACCCGGACGTCGATCCCCAGTGGGTGCGCTTCACGGACCTGTACGCTTGGGTGCTGGCGCTTCCGGGGTTCACCGGTGACCCCGAGAAATCCAACGAGAAGATCCTCGAGGCGATTCAGATGGCCTGGATCGAAGAGCGCGGCTGAGCCTCAGACCTTCCCTTTATCAAGCATTTGAACCCGCATACAATGATGGGTTAAAGCTTTTTGATCATCCCTTCTGGAGTTTCTGAACCATGGCCGTTGAGCGCACCCTTTCCATCATCAAGCCCGATGCCGTCGCCAAGAATGTGATCGGCGCCATCTACAGCCGTTTCGAGAGCGCTGGCCTCAAGATCGTCGCCGCCAAAATGATGCATCTGACCCGTGAGCAGGCCGAAGGCTTCTACGCCGTGCACAAGGAGCGCCCCTTTTTCAGTGATCTGGTCGAGTTCATGATCTCCGGCCCGGTGATGATCCAGGTCCTGGAAGGTGAGCATGCCGTCGCCAAGAACCGTGAATTGATGGGTGCCACCGATCCAAAAAAGGCTGAGCCCGGCACCATCCGCGCCGACTTCGCCGACAGTATCGACGCCAATGCCGTACACGGTTCCGACAGCCTGGAAAGCGCGAAAATCGAAATTGACTTCTTCTTCAAGCCTGAAGAGATCTGCCCGCGCTGAGCGCTGGATGACACCCTGTGGGCATGATCGACGTTAGCGGCAAGATCAACCTGCTCGGCCTGCCCAAGGGCAAGCTCGAGCAGTTTTTCATCGAGCTGGGTGAAAAACCCTTCCGCGCCGTGCAGGTGATGAAGTGGATTCACCAGCGCGGCGTGACGGACTTCGCCGCCATGAGCGATCTGTCCAAGGCCTTGCGCGAGAAGCTCGCGCAGGTCGCCGAGATTCGCATCCCCGAGGTACAGCACGAGCAGCGCTCCCGCGACGGGACGATCAAGTGGGTGTTGCGCCTCGATTCGGGCAACAGCGTGGAGATGGTCTACATCCCCGAGCGGGAGCGAGCCACGCTGTGTGTTTCCTCCCAGGTCGGCTGTGCGCTGGCCTGCACCTTCTGCTCCACTGGGCGGCAGGGTTTCAACCGCAACATGAGCGCGGCGGAAATCATTGCCCAGCTGTGGCTGGCCGAACACCGGCTGGTGGATGCCCTGCTGCCCTCCGAGCGCAAGATCAGCAATGTCGTGTTCATGGGCATGGGCGAGCCGTTGCTCAACTTCGAGGCGGTGGTCGATGCCGCCGAGATCATGATGGAGGACAACGCCTTTGGCCTGTCCAAGCGCCGGGTAACGGTCAGCACCTCCGGTGTGGTGCCTGCCATGGCGCGTCTGCAAGAGCGGGTGGATGTCTCGCTGGCCGTTTCCCTGCACGCGCCGAATGACGCCCTGCGCGATATCCTGGTGCCGCTCAACCAGAAGTATCCCCTCGAGGCGCTGATGGCCGCCTGCGATGCCTACGCGCCGAACGCCCCTACCAGGAGCATCACCTACGAATACGTGATGCTCCACGAGGTGAACGACACCGATCGGCACGCCGAGGAGTTGATCGAGCTCTTGCGCGATCGTCCGGCCAAGGTCAACCTGATTCCGTTCAATCCCTTCCCACGGTCTGGCTACCAGCGTTCGAGCAACGCGCGTATCGACCGTTTCATGCGCCACCTCGAGGCTGCCAACATCACCACCATCCCGCGCCGCACGCGCGGGGATGACATTGACGCTGCCTGCGGCCAGCTGGTTGGTGAGGTGGAAGACCGCGCCCGCCGCGCAATACGGCTGGAGCGCATGCCGCTGAGGCCCTTACTCTGATGGTTCATCCAGTTTGGTTCATCGCCCCCCTGCTTGCAGCGCTGCTCGTTGGCTGCAGCAGCAGCCCCTCGCGCGAAGAGTCGACCGACAACGCCGCCCGTGCGGCGCAGGTGAACGTCCAGCTCGGCTTGGGCTACCTGCAGCGCGGGCAGAAGCGGGCTGCTGCGGAAAAACTCGCTCGCGCACTGGAGCAAGATCCGAAATCGGCCCTGGTGCAGCATGCCAATGCCTTGTTGCAGGATGTCCTGGGCGAGACGGAGGCGGCCGAGCGTTACTTCCGCCGGGCCATCGAGCTGGACCCGAAGGACTCCGAGGTGCACAACAATTACGGCGCCTTCCTCTGCCGTCATAAGCGCTTTGACGAGGGGGTGGCAATGCTTGAGCAGGCGCTGGCCAACCCCCTCTATGCTACTCCCGAGTTTGCCTGGTCCAACATCGGCCTGTGTCGCCGCCAGGCGGGACAGCTCGAATCCGCCGAAGCAGCCCTGCGCAAGGCGGTGCAGATCAACCCCCGCCATGCCTCGGCCTGGCTGCAGCTGGCCGAGACGCAGCTTGAACTTGGTCAGGCCAAACAGGCCCAGTCCAGTCTTGCGCGCTACCATGAGCTGGCACCTCAAGGGCCTGCGAGTTTGTTGCTTGCGGCGCGCATCGAAAAGGCGCTCGGCCAGCGCCAGGCTCAGGCCCACTACGAGCTGCTCTTGCGCGGCAAGTTTCCTGATTCCGACGAGGCTCGCCGCCTTGAGGAGATGTCAAGATGAATTCATCGACTATGGATGATGCTGCGGGGGGGCGGGGTGAACACGCTGGGTTCGGCGAAATGCTGCGCAAAGCCCGCGAGGCGCAAGGACTCACACCCGCCGAATTGGCTGCTCAGCTGAACCTGGACGTCCGTTTGATCGATGCGTTGGAGGCCGAGGATCTCGCCGCCCTGCCTGCCCCGGTCTACGTGCGTGGCTATCTGCGCCGATTGGCGCTCAATCTTGCGCTCGAAGAGGGCACCCTGCTGCGCGCCTATCAGCGCCTGGATGGCACGGCGGAACCGGCGCCCTTGCGCGTTGCCCCGCCGATCGAAACGATGAAGCCATCCTCTGCGGGGAGACGAGGCTGGTCGTGGCTCATCGCTGGGCTCGTGCTCGGCGTGGTGGTCTTGGGCTTCTATGGAGCCACACGACTGCCAGAGAGCTGGGTTGAATCCATGATCAAGCCCAGCGTTGAAGGCGGCGAACATCCTGCCGTCGCGGCCACCACAACCGTCCCCGTACCCACTCCGTCGATCCCTCCGCCCACGGAGCTGCCCCTGCCGCCGGGGCCGCCAGCCGCTGACCATGGTGTGCCCGCTCCTGTGGTTGGTGAGGTCATGCCCCCCCCTGCGTCGCCCCCCCCGGTGAGTGAGCCCAGCACGCCCTCCGGTTTGGAGTTGCGGATCGACAAGCTCGAGAGCTGGGTCCAGATCAAGGACGCCGCAGGCAAGGTGCTGTTCGAGGGCATGCTCAAGCCGGGCAGCACTCGTCAGATCGATGGTGTGCGGCCCTTCCAGGTCGTGATTGGGCGGGCGGAGGCGGTGACCCTCCATCTCGATGGCAAAACGGTCGATTTGGCACCGTACGCTCGGCCAAATGGCAAGGCCTTCATTGCCCGGCTTGGAGGCTGATCCATGCGCTTTATGCACGCGATTCCGCGCCGCAAGGCGCGCCAGATCATGGTTGGCAAGGTGCCGGTCGGCGGCGATGCCCCAATCAGCGTACAGAGCATGACCAACACCGACACCTGCGATGTGCAGGCTACGGTGACCCAGATCCTGAGCCTCAAGCAGGCTGGGGCGGACATGGTGCGCGTTTCGGTGCCGAGCATGGCGGCAGCCGAGTCCTTCGGCGAGATCAAAAGGTGCGTCGGCTGTTTCCCGCTGATCGCCGACATCCATTTCGACTACCGCATCGCCTTGCGTGTGGCCGAGCTTGGGGCGGACTGTTTGCGCATCAATCCGGGCAATATCGGTCGCGAGGATCGCGTGCGGGCCGTAGTCGAAGCCGCGCGCGATCGGGGTATCCCCATCCGCATCGGTGTGAATGCCGGTTCGCTGGAGAAAGACCTGCAGGAGAAGTATGGCGAGCCGACCCCCGAGGCGCTGGTCGAGTCCGCCTTGCGTCACGTCGAGATCCTCGATCGGCTGAACTTCCCCGACTTCAAGGTCAGCGTGAAGGCCTCGGACGTGCTCCTGACCGTGGAGGCCTACCGCATCTTGGCCCGGCAGATCGAGCAGCCGCTGCATCTTGGCATTACCGAGGCGGGCAGCGCACGCGCCGGGGCAGTCAAGTCTGCCATCGGCCTTGGCATGCTGCTGGCGGAGGGCATTGGCGATACCCTGCGCGTATCGCTCGCCGCTGATCCGATCGAGGAGATCAAGGTCGGTTGGGACATTCTCAAGAGCCTGCACCTGCGCTCACGCGGCATCAATTTGATCGCCTGTCCGTCCTGCTCGCGCCAGCAGTTCGACGTGATCAAGACCGTCAATCTGCTGGAGCGGCGGCTGGAGGACATCGACGCCCCGCTCGATGTGGCGGTGATCGGCTGCGTGGTCAACGGTCCGGGTGAGGCGCGCGAGGTCGCAGTCGGCCTGACCGGCGGCAAGCCCAACTTGCTCTACATCGACGGCGAACCGCATCACAAGGTCGAGAACGAAAACCTGGTGGACGAGCTGGAGCGCGTGATTCGCCAGCGCATCGCCCGCAAGAAAAACGAAAACCCGTAGTGGCCCACTGACCACTGACAGAATGAGCAAGCACATTCAATCCGTCCGCGGTATGCACGATGTGCTGCCGCAAGAAACGCCAGGCTGGCAACGTCTGGAGGCCATCCTGCGCGAACTGATGGCGGCCTATGGCTACCGCGAGATCCGCACGCCGATTGTCGAACAGACTGCCCTTTTCAAGCGCTCCATCGGTGAAGTCACCGACATCGTCGAGAAGGAGATGTATACCTTCGAGGATCGCAATGGCGACAGCCTGACTTTGCGTCCCGAGGGTACCGCCTCCTGCGTGCGTGCAGCCCTGGAGCACGGCCTGTTGCACAACCAGCAACAGCGTCTTTGGTACATGGGCCCGATGTTCCGCCACGAGCGCCCACAGAAGGGGCGTTACCGCCAATTTCACCAGCTCGGGGTGGAGGCCTTTGGCATGGCGACCCCGGAGCTCGACGCCGAATTGATCCTCATGGCCGCCCGTTTGTGGCGCCAGCTCGGCCTGATCGACGAGGTGAAGCTCGAAATCAACACCCTCGGCTCCAACGAGGCGCGCGCCGCGTTCCGCCAACACCTGGTTGCTTACCTGCGCCAACATTATGAGTGTCTGGACGAGGATAGTCGTCGTCGTCTGGAAACCAACCCGCTGCGCGTGCTGGACTCCAAGAGTCCAAAGGTGCGCGAGGTGCTGCAGGGTGCCCCGCGTCTGGACGAGCATTTGGACGAGGAGTCCCGCGCCGATTTTCTGCGCCTATGCGACCTGCTGCATGCCGCGGGTATCAGTTACGAGGTCAATCCCAACCTTGTGCGCGGACTGGATTACTACAACAAGACCGTGTTTGAATGGGTGACCACCCGCCTAGGTACCCAGGGCACCATCTGCGCGGGCGGTCGGTTTGACGGCCTGGTGAGCCAGCTCGGTGGTTCACCCACCCCGGCGGCGGGCTTCGCCATTGGCCTCGAGCGCCTGCTGGCCTTGCTTGGCGAGTGCTTCGGCGAGGCCCAGGCGCAGGCCGCCGCCCCGCATGTCTACATGGTCTCGCTGGGGGCGGATGCTGAACGCGAGGCGTTGGTGCTGGCCGAACGTCTGCGCGACCAGCTCCCTGGTGTACGCATCCAGAACAACGCCGGCGGCGGTGGATTCAAGGCCCAGTTCAAGCGCGCCGACAAATCCGGTGCCGCCTTCGCGGTGGTGCTGGGTGAGGATGAGGTGCGCCAGCGTGTGGTTCAGCTCAAGTCACTCCGTGGCGAGGGCGAGCAGGAGACCATCGCGCTGGATGTTCTGGTTGAGGTATTACGCACCCGGCTGTGGGGTCAAGCCCCCCGTTGAGCCGTCATTGCCGCGCCATGCCGCTCCCACGACTCCAGGTGAGGCAGGGGAGGAGCCGCGTGCCGCGGTGATGCAACCCATGGTCATTTGACGTTCGCAAGTTGCAGGAGTAAGGCCCGTGGCCGTTGACATCCACGAAGAAGAACAGGTCGAGGCGCTCAAGCGCTGGTGGCGCGAGCACGGCATAGCGGTCATTGCCGGCCTGCTGCTGGTGGTGGCCCTCGTGCTTGGCTGGCAGTGGTGGCAGGCGCGCCAAGAGGCGCGCGCCCACCAGGCAGGGCAGATTTATACTGAGCTTTTGGCCAAGCTGGACCAAACGCCGGCGGAGGCTCGCCCTGCCGCCGAGCGCTTGTTGAATGAATTCGCCGGTAGCACCTATGCTGACTTGGCCGGCCTTGCGCTTGCGCGCATCGAGATCGAGAAGGGTCAAGTGGAGGCCGCGCGTGCTCGCCTCCAGCACCTGGTTGCCCATGCGCGGGATGAATCGGTGCGCACCCTCGCCGGCCTGCGCCTTGCACGCCTGCAGTGGGGCATGGGCGATGCCGAGGCGGCCCTGAAGCAGCTCGAGGGCAAATTGCCGGAGGCCTTCCGTGCCGAGGCCGAAACCCTTCGTGGCGACGTGTTGGTGTCGCTGGGAAGGTTGGACGAGGCGCGCAAGGCCTATGACGCGGCACTGGCCCAGGCCGCCTTGTTGGGGCAGGAGACTGGCCTGATCCGAATCAAGCGTGATGATCTGGGAGGCTCGACCGATGCTGCAGCTGCGCAAGCGAACTGAATGGCTATCCATGGGCTTCCTTGCCCTCGCGGTCGCCCTGGGGGGCTGCAGTGGCAAGCGTGATCATGTCGAGCCCCCCACCAAGCTGACCGACTTTCAGGCAAGCTTTACTCCGCGCGAGGTCTGGTCCGCATCCATCGGCAGTGCGGATGACAGCGGGCTGCTCAGCCTGACGCCGTTTGTTGCCGAAGGTCTGGTGGTTGTGGTGGACGCGCGCGGCCAAGTGAGCGCCTTTGACGCCGTCAGTGGTGCCCTGCGCTGGCGGCGCGAGGTTGGCTTTGCCGTCAGTGGTGGTGTGGGCGGTGGCATGAGGCTGGTGCTGATCTCCGGACGCAAGGGCGAATTGATGGCCCTGGACCTTGCCACTGGCGAGCCACGTTGGCGTGTGGAGACTGGCAGCTTGGCCTATGCCCCGGCGGTGGCGGGCGCGGGACGCGTCGCTCTGCGTGGCCAGGATGGTCGCCTGCTGGTGCTTGATGCGGCGAATGGTGAACGCCTGTGGGCCGACACCCGTCCTGTGCCGCCGCTCTCCCTTCAGGGCACCAGCCGTCCGCTCCTGCTCGAGGATGCTGTCATTGCTGGTTTCGACAACGGGGAGCTGATCGCCTATGCCCTGGCCAATGGGCGTAAGCTGTTCACCGTCCATGTCGCGCTGCCCAAGGGCCGTTCCGAGGTGGAGCGCATGGTGGATGTGGACAGCACCCCACTGCTCGATCGCGGCGTGATCTATGCCCTGGCCTATCAGGGTCGTCTGGTGGCGATCGACGCGGCCACCACCCAGACCCTCTGGGCGCGCGAGCTGTCCGGATTCAGTGACCTGGCGCAGGACCGCGGTACGCTGTACCTGACCGATGCGCGTGGCGCGGTCATGGCCATCGACAAGCGCAGCGGCAAGTCGTTGTGGACCCAGGAGGCCCTGCTGCACCGCGGCGTGACTGGCCCGGCCCTGGTCGATGGCATGGTCGTGGTGGGGGACCGTGAGGGTTACCTGCACTGGCTTGCGGCCGAAGATGGTCGCCTGCTGGCGCGTCTGCGCCCGCTTGGCGGCGCGTTGACCGCTGCGCCGCGCACCGACGGCGAGCGCCTGTACGTGCAGGGTCGCGATGGCAAGCTGGTCGCCGTGAGTGCCAACAGCACCGTCGCAAGCGGTGCGGGGTCGTTGGGTGACGCCCACAGGGCGCCATTCAGGGAGGGGCTTCGCCCCCCGACCCCCTGAGCTCACTCCCGCTCGTTCGATGTGCCGTGTCGAAGTTTCGTGTTCTGGCCCCCTGGGCGTTGCCGCTTTGGGGGCTTCTGCTGTTGGCGTCGCTCGCCTGGCTTGCGCCGCGCCAGATCGGCAAGCTCGTAGAGCAGGCCCTGCCCGACGTACTGGTTGAGGTATCCCGTCGTCTGCAAGGGCAGGCGACCCTCGAAGCTTATACGCGAAACTGGCAGGATGCTCGGGCGAGGATCCTGCTCACGCATGCGGGACTGCGCGATCCGATTCCCCTTGATGTCCACGTGCGTCACGGCCCCTGGTTGGGCGAGGAGGGGGTGGGTTGGCTTGCAGCCTACATTCCCTGGCCGGAGCAGGGCGGGGTCGTGCCCTTCCCGCCGGGCGAGCGGCTCGAGCTGCACCTCAAGATCGACCTGCTCGGCCGCACCAAGCTTTGTCTCTGGCGCCTGACGGGGGAGACTCGCGACAAGCTGGGTGAGGTGTGGATTGAGGACAACACTGTCCAAAATGGCGTCGGGTTGCCGCAATGGGGACTTCGAAGTATGGAATCCAAGGACGGGTTCCGCCACGAGCTGGTGAGTCTGATCGGCGAGACCCGCCTGCCCGGTCTGCTGCTCGACTCCAGCTGGGGCGAGGTGCGCCTGGCCGAAGTGGAGCTGCGGTTGAGACTGAAGAGGCGGGAAGGCAAGCTAGTTGGTGTTGTCGGGCTCGATGCTCGGCGTGCGGCCCTTGGGCGAGGCGAGGGGGCCTGGCTGATCGAGCAGCCCCGGCTGGACCTGGTCCGGGGGGAGGGGGACCGGCTGGAGTTACGCTGGGCCGGCGTGCGGGGGGGCCAAACCTTAGGCAAGCTGGATGTGGCCTTGCGCTGGCGAGGTGTGAACTGGAGCGCCCTGCGAGCGAGCCTTGATCAGCGCGTCCTGCAGCTGAACGATCCACCGCGCCTGCGTCGTCAGCTGGATCGCCTTGGCTTTGCGCTGGGGGAGGGGGAGATCGTGCTGGAGCGCCTGGTCCTCGAGCAACCCTCTGGCCGGCTTGATCTCGAAGGCCTGTTGCGTGGGCGCGATGCCCCAACCGGCTTGCGTCGTCTGCACCTGGAGCTGCGTCTTGGAATGGAGCGCCCCGTGGCTGTGCAACTGTTGTGTGCCAGCCGCTGGGTAAAGGACGCAGCGGGGGCGGAGCGCCTCGTGTCCGCCCTTGAGGAACAGCACATTCTGATGGGCGAAGACACCATGCTACGCGGCGCCCTGACCTTGTGGGATGGTGTCCTGAGCCTCTCGGGCCGACCGATGGTGTTGGAGGACGTGCCGCCCTCCCATTGAATTTTGAAGGCATGGACTGAACATTCATGCCGCAGAATCCACGATCTGGCGCCGGACAATTTTTGGCGCGTAGTGAGCGAATCCACGCATGAAACCCGTCATTGCCCTGGTGGGCCGTCCCAACGTTGGCAAATCCACCCTCTTCAACCAGCTGACCCGTTCACGCGACGCCCTCGTTGCCGACTTGCCCGGTCTCACCCGCGATCGCAAGTATGGCAGTGCGCGCCTCGGTGATCGCGATGTCATCGTCATCGACACTGGTGGCCTGTCCGGCGAGGAGGCCGTGCTTGATGTGCGCATGGCCGAGCAGACCTGGCGCGCGGTCGATGAGGCCGACGTGGTGCTGTTCTTGGTCGACGCGCGTGCGGGGCTCGTTGCCGCCGATGAGCAGGTGGCGGAACGGCTTAGGCGCAAGAACAAGCCCATCATCCTGGTCACCAACAAGATGGATGGTGCCAACGAGGCGACGGTGCTCGGCGAGTTCAGTCAGCTTGGTCTGGGTGAGCCGGTCTACCTGGCCGCGGCCCATGGCCGCGGCCTGCAAGGCTTGATCGAGCGCGTCCTTGCTCAATTGCCTCCTCCCCTTGAAGGCATGGACGATGACGCCATGGACGACGCCGGTATGAGGGTTGCCATCATTGGTCGCCCCAACGTCGGCAAGTCCACCCTGGTCAACCGCCTGCTTGGCGAAGAGCGGATGGTGACCATGGACATGCCGGGCACCACGCGCGATTCGGTGTTCATTCCGTTCGAGCACGATGGCAAGCCGGTCACCTTGATCGATACCGCCGGTGTGCGTCGGCGTGGGCGGGTGAGCGACATGATCGAGAAATTCAGCGTAGTGAAGACCCTGCAAGCCATCGACGTCGCGCAGGTGGTGGTGCTGGTGTTGGATGCACGCGAGGGAGTCGTCGATCAGGATCTGCATCTGCTTGGCTTTGTCATCGAGCGCGGTCGCGCCTTGATCGTTGCGGTCAACAAATGGGATGGCCTGAGGCCCACCCATCGCGAGCGGGTCAAGGCCGAGCTTGACCGCCGCCTGGCCTTTGTCGACTACACTGAGACCCTATTCATTTCCGCCCTGCATGGTTCCAACGTCGGCCTCTTGATGGACAAGGTCATGCGGGCTCATGCTTCGGCCGGCATCAAGCTCGCCACAGCGAAGTTGACCGAGGCGCTCGAGGTGGCCCAGTTCAAACACCAGCCGCCCCTGGTGAACGGACGCCGGATCAAGCTACGCTACGCCCACCAGGGGGGGCGCTTTCCACCCACCATCGTCATCCACGGCAAGCAGACTGACTGCTTGCCGGGGGCCTACAAGCGCTATCTGGAAAAGTTCTTTCGTGATCGGTTCAATCTGTACGCCACCCCGATACGGCTGGAGTTCAAGACGGACGCAAACCCCTACCAGCCTGAGCAGCGGCGCAACACCAAGTCGCTGATGGAGCATCTGAAGGAGAAACGGGAGCGCCGACTGGCCAAGAACAAGCAGCGCAGGGAAGTCGAGTCCGGATGATGCGTCACGGCCTCGGATCGGCGCGAATGGGGGTTCGTGCAGTGGGTAACGGATGTGTACGCGCTGGGCAGGGCGGATGACGGCAGTGCCGATCTGAAGGGGCTCACCACTTTGGTGCACCATTGTGGTGCTTGCGCCTTACGATGGGGCAAGTTCTGGCGTGGGCGGGGGCATGGTGGGCATGCATCGGCGTTTGGTGCATGGCACGCTTCATGCTTCAATTGCAGGTAGCGCCCGCAAGGGTAAGCTTAGTAGGATTTTTTGTTTTTCTTGGCCACTCTGGAGGCAGATCCCCATGACCCCCGCTGACGTCATCAAGATGATGCAGGAACACGGCGTCAAATTCGTTGATTTCCGTTTCACCGATACCCGTGGCAAGCAGCAGCATGTCACCTATCCCGCCTCCCGTGTCGACGAGGAAGCCTTCGAGAGCGGCGTGATGTTCGATGGTTCGTCCATTGCCGGTTGGAAAGGCATTCAGGCCTCCGACATGATCCTCATGCCGGATTCGACCACTGCGGTCATGGACCCGTTTTCCGAGGAGCCGACCCTGATTGTCGTCTGCGACGTGATCGAGCCGGACACCATGCAGGGCTACTCCCGTGATCCGCGCTCCATTGCCAAGCGTGCCGAGGCCTACCTGAAGGGCACCGGCCTGGCCGACACGGCCTTCTTCGGCCCAGAAAACGAATTCTTCATCTTCGACGACGTCCGTTGGGGGGCCGACATGTCCGGTTGTTTCGTCAAGCTGGACTCCTCCGAGGCCGCCTGGAACACCGAGAAGGTGTACCCCGACGGCAACATGGGTCATCGTCCGAGCGTCAAAGGCGGCTACTTCCCCGTTCCTCCGGTCGATAACCTGCATGACATCCGTCAGGCCATGTGTCTGGTGCTGGAGGATATGGGTCTGAAGGTCGAGGTGCACCACCACGAAGTGGCCACCGCGGGGCAGTGCGAGATCGGTGTGGGTTTCAACACCCTGGTGCGCAAGGCTGACGAGGTGCAGACCCTCAAGTATGTCATCTGGAACGTGGCCCACACTTACGGCAAGACCGCGACCTTCATGCCCAAGCCGATCGTGGGCGACAACGGTTCTGGCATGCACGTGCACATGTCCCTGTCCAAGGACGGCAAGAACTTGTTCAATGGTGACGGCTACGCCGGCCTGTCCGAGACCGCGCTGTACTATATTGGTGGCATCATCAAGCACACCCATGCCCTGAACGCGCTGTGTAATCCGTCGACCAACAGCTACAAGCGCTTGGTGCCGCACTTCGAGGCCCCGGTGAAGCTGGCCTATTCCGCGCGTAACCGTTCTGCTTCCATCCGTATCCCGTTCGTGTCGAGCCCGAAGGCTCGCCGCATCGAGGTGCGCTATCCGGACGGCACCGCCAACCCGTACCTCGCCTTTGCCGCCCTGTTGATGGCTGGCCTGGATGGCATCAAGAACAAGATCCACCCGGGCGAGGCCGCTACCAAGAACCTGTACGACCTGCCGCCTGAGGAAGAGAAGGCCATCCCCGAGGTCGCCTTCTCCCTGGAGCAGGCCCTGGATGCCTTGGACAAGGACCGCGATTTCCTCAAACAGGGCGGCGTGTTCAGCGATGACTTCATCGATGCCTACATCGAGCTCAAGCAAGCCGAGGTGCAGCGTGTGCGCATGACCACCCATCCGGTCGAATTCGATCTGTACTACAGTCTGTAAGCTTTGGCTTACCCGCTGTACTGAACATTGCCCGCCTGGATGGCGATGGAACGCACAGCGCCTCTTTAGCCCCGCAGCAGCGGGGCTTTTTTCGTTGGGTAGGCTACCCGCTGGCGCATGAGGCGCCCGTTTACTTCCTGGCACGCATGGCCTATGTTTCGGTCATGCGTATTCTTCTCCTGCTTCTGCTGCTCGCTCTGTCCCTTGCGGTCCAGGCTGCCGAGGTCTATCGCTACGTCGACGAGAAGGGCGGTGTGGTTTTCACCGACAGGCCCCAAAAGGGGGCGGAGAAGCTCATCATCGAGCCAGCCCCTGCGACCAGCGTCGTGGTGCCGCGCTTGCCGGCAGCCGTGCCTGCCGCACCGGCTGTGATCAAGCCTGGCAGCGAGCCGTTCGCGGGCTACGAAGCCCTGCGCATTACCCAGCCAAGTCCGGACGAGTCCCTAATCAGCACCGTGGGTGATGTGGATGTAAGCATCAACCTCCACCCCGCCCTACGCGCGGATTTGGGGCACGGTCTGACCGTGCTGCTGGATGGCACACCGGTGGCGCAGAACAGCACCCGGATGAACTTTGTGCTCAACAACGTGGATCGCGGCGAACATGTGCTCGAGGCCTACGTCCTGGATGCGACGGGGGCGGTGCTGATCCAGGCCGTGCCCGTGCGCTTTAGTCTGCACCGGCCAAGCCTGTTGCTGCCGGGACGCCAGTCGCCGGGGGCTCCACTTAGTCCCATTCCGCCCCCTTTGCCGCAACCTCGCCCCGCGCCCTGAGTCGTGGTGGTATGGCCTTCGGTCGTTGCGAGGCTTTCGGGAAGCTCGCCTCGTGCTTCATTCTTCATGAAGGGTGCATGGAGGACCACCCCAGTGACCTGGGGTGGTGAGGGTCATTCCGGGGTTCGCCGTTGGCGTTGATCGGGTCCGAATCTTGCTTTGATCCTGGACATGCATCAGTCCCTCGCCTGTGCCCTCCTCGCGCGCCTGCTCGAACACCAGACGGTGGCCCTGCTTTGGCTGGATGCCAGGCTGCAGGTGGTCTACCTCAATCCGTCCGCCGAGAATCTGCTCGGGCTGAGTTTGCGTCAGGCCCGAGGCCTGCCTGTGCGCGCCATCCTGCCGGGTGAGGCGAACCTGCCGGAGGTGCTGCGCCGGTCGTTCGAGAGCGGCCATCCTTGCACCTTTCGTGAGATGCCCCTGCACGTCGCCGGTCGCGACGTGATGGTCGATTGCGCAATCAGCCCACTGATTGACCCTGATCTGGGGGAGGGGATGCTGGTGGAGATGATGGATGTCGAGCGTCATCTGCGTATTGCCCGGGAGGAGCAGTTGCTGACGCAACAACAGGTCACCCGTAGTCTGTTGCGCGGTCTTGCGCACGAGATCAAGAACCCGCTCGGAGGTTTGCGTGGCGCGGCACAATTGCTGCATGAAGAACTCGAGCCGATGGAGGTAAACTCTAGTTCTAACAATCGTGTGCAATAATGTATAATAGTCTCATGGAAAGCACCATGAGCACT
>JBEVAM010000005.1:0-122085 GCA_051297135.1 Halothiobacillaceae bacterium | reverse complement strand
TCCGCCCCCATCGCCTCATGGCCCCCCTTGGTGGTCAACTCCAACCCGCCCCTTTCGTCTTGGTCGCCAAGGAAGCCCGGAGGGTGAATGTGCCGGACGGATCGTCTGGGTGGCGCAGCAGGCGGCGGCCGAGCCTCCGATGACGTGATCGAGATTGCCGACGCGACGCATGGTGGGCAAGATGCGCATGAAAAGGCCCGCAGCAGCGGGCCGGTGAACCTGGACGAAGATCGACAGGGACTTACCCCCCACGCTGAGCGGCAATACGCATGCGTAAGGCGTTGAGCTTGATGAAGCCCTCGGCATCCTTCTGGTTGTAGGCGCCCTGGTCGTCCTCAAAGGTGGCGATGGAGGCGTTGAACAGGCTGTCACGCTCGGAACGGCGGCCGGTGATCATGACATTGCCTTTGTACAGGCGCACGCGCACCTCGCCATTCACACGCTCCTGGCTTGCATCGATCATGGTCTGCATCATGCGGCGTTCCGGGCTCCACCAGTAACCGTTGTAGATCAGGCTGGCGTAGCGTGGCATCAGCTCATCCTTCAGGTGCGCCACTTCGCGATCCAGGGTGATGGACTCGATGGCGCGATGGGCGCGCAGCAAGATGGTGCCGCCCGGGGTTTCGTAGCAGCCACGCGACTTCATGCCGACGTAGCGGTTCTCGACCAGGTCCAGGCGGCCGATACCGTGCTTGCCGCCGAGCTGGTTGAGCTTGAGCAAAAGATTCGCGGGGGAGAGGCGCTCGCCGTTGACGGCCACAGGGTCGCCCCTCTCAAAGGTGATGACGATGTCCTCGGCTTGATCCGGCGCCTTCTCGGGGGACACGGTCCAGCGCCACATGTCCTCCTCCGGGGCCCACCATGGGTCTTCCAGGCCACCGCCCTCGTAGGAGATGTGCAAAAGGTTGGCGTCCATGGAGTATGGCGACTTCTTCGTGCCCTTGGCGAAGTCGACCGGGATGCCATGCTGTTCGGCATAGGCCATGAGCTTCTCGCGCGAGTTCAGGTCCCACTCACGCCAAGGGGCAATCACCTTGATGCCAGGTTTCAAGGCATAGGCCCCCAGCTCGAAACGCACCTGGTCGTTGCCTTTGCCGGTTGCGCCGTGGGCGATGGCATCGGCACCGGTCTCGTTGGCGATCTCCACCAGGCGCTTGACGATCAGCGGGCGGGCGATGGAGGTGCCAAGCAGGTACTCGCCCTCGTAGACGGTGTTGGCGCGGAACATGGGAAATACGAAGTCACGCACGAACTCCTCACGCACATCCTCGATGAAAATATCCTTCACGCCCATTGCCTGCGCCTTGGCGCGTGCCGGCTCCACCTCTTCGCCTTGACCGAGGTCGGCGGTGAAGGTTACCACCTCGCACTGGTAGGTCTTTTGCAGCCACTTGAGGATGACGGACGTGTCCAGGCCACCGGAGTAGGCCAGAACCACCTTTTTGATCGAGGACATGAGTAGGACTCCTTAAAGGCGAACGCGAATTTTGGTGGATTATGACATGGCCGTTCTCCGAACGGCTGCCTCCAGCCTGCCGCCCCATGCCTCCTCGGGTAGGAAAAAGTGCGCCCTTCCAGCATAATCACGGAACTTTTTGCCCGAAGGCCAGGCGCATCGCCAGCCTTCCCGTCGACCGAACTTGACCTTGGAGTGCGCGCCGCATGACGACGACCCATCAGGATTACGATCCGCACGAGACGCAGGAATGGCTGGACGCCCTGGAGGCCGTGATTGACTTTGAAGGCACCGACAAGGCCCAGCATCTGATTGCCGCGCTGATCGAGGCTGCCCGCAAGCACGGCATCGACACCCCCTACAGCGCCAACACTCCCTACATCAACACCATCCCCAAGGAGGCGCAGCCCACCTACCCGGGTGACCTCGCGCTCGAACGTCGCCTGCGCGCCCTGATCCGCTGGAACGCGATGGCGATGGTGGTGAGGGCGAACAAGGCGCACGACGGCATTGGCGGTCACCTCGGCAGCTATGCCTCCGCCGCCACCCTGTACGAGGTCGGCTTCAACCACTTTTTCAAGGGGCCGGATCATCCGGACGGGGCCGACATGATCTTCTTCCAGGGCCACATCGCCCCAGGCGTGTATGCCCGCGCCTTCCTCGAAGGGCGCCTGGACGAGGAGCAGCTGGTGCATTTTCGCCAAGAAGTGGACGGGAAGGGCATCCCGTCCTACCCGCACCCGTGGACGATGCGCGACTTCTGGCAGTTCCCGACGGTCTCCATGGGTCTTGGTCCTTTGATGGCGATCTACCAGGCGCGCTTCATGAAGTACATGGACGCCCGGGGTCTTGCGCCGGCGGGCAAGCGCAAGGTCTGGGCCTTTCTCGGCGACGGCGAGATGGACGAACCGGAGTCCCTCGGCGCCATCGGCCTGGCTGCGCGCGAGGCGCTGGACAACCTGATCTTCGTGATCAACTGCAACCTGCAGCGCCTGGACGGCCCCGTGCGCGGCAACGGCAAGATCATCCAGGAGCTCGAGGCCCATTTTCGCGGTGCCGGCTGGAATGTCATCAAGGTCATCTGGGGCTCCGGCTGGGACGATCTGCTCGCTCGTGACCATTCCGGCAAGCTGGTCCAGCGCATGATGGAAGTCGTGGACGGCGAATACCAGTCCTACAGGGGCAAGAACGGCGCCTACGTGCGCGAGCACTTCTTCGGCAAGTATCCGGAAACCCGCAAGCTCGTCGAGCACATGACCGACGATGAGATCTTTGCCCTCGCCCGCGGTGGTCACAGCCCGCGCAAGCTCTACGCCGCCTACAAGGCTGCCACCGAAAGCCTGGGCAGGCCGACCGTGATCCTCGCCAAGACCATCAAAGGCTACGGCATGGGGCCATACGGTGAGGCATCCATGGCCATCCACCAGCAGAAGAAGCTGGACCTGGAGGGTCTGAAATATTTCCGTGACCGCTTCAGCGTGCCCATCTCCGACGAGCAGCTGGAGAAGGACATTCCTTTCTACCGCCCCGCTGCGGACGCCGAGGTCATGCAGTACATGCATGCCCGCCGCAAGGCCCTGGGCGGCTATCTGCCGACCCGGCGCGACGCTGCCCCAGCCGTGCCGGTGCCCCAGCTTTCTGCGTTCGATACCCTGCTGCAGTCCACGGGTGATCGCGAGATGTCAACCACCATGGCCTTCGGCCGCCTGCTTGCCGCCCTGTTGCGCGACAAGGCGCTCGGCAAGCGCGTGGTGCCGATCATCCCGGACGAGGCGCGCACCTTCGGCCTCGAAGGATTGTTCCGCCAGGTTGGCATCTACGACCCGGCCGGCCAGCTGTATGAGCCGATCGATGCCAATCAGGTGATGTGGTACAAGCAAGCCACCAACGGCCAGGTACTGCAGGAGGGCATCAACGAGGCCGGCGCCATGGCTAGCTGGATCGCCGCCGGCACCGCTTACGCCAACCATGGTGTGGCCATGGTTCCGTTCTACATCTACTACTCGATGTTTGGTTACCAGCGGATCGGTGACCTCGCCTGGGCCGCCGGAGACATTCAGGCGCGCGGCTTCTTGATGGGCGCTACCGCCGGGCGCACCACCCTCGCGGGCGAAGGACTGCAACACCAGGACGGTCATAACCTGCTCGCCTTCGGCCAGATCCCGAACTGCCTCTCCTATGACCCAACCTTTGCCTATGAGCTCGCCGTCATCGTGCACGACGGCCTCAAGCGCATGATCGAGAACCGCGAGAGCGTGTTCTATTACATCACCCTGATGAACGAGAACTACGCCCATCCTAAGATGCCGCAGGGCGTCGAGGACGGCATCATCAAGGGCCTCTACCGCTTCCGCGCAAGCACGGCCGAGCACGCGATCCGTGCCCAGCTAATGGGCTCCGGTACCATTCTGCGCGAGGTCATCGCCGCTGCCGAGCTGCTGGAGAGCGAATGGGGCGTGGCCTGTGACGTCTGGTCCGCTACCAGCTTCAACCTGCTCTACCGCGACGGCATGGACTGCGAGCGTTGGAACACCCGTCATCCGGAGGCCGAGCCGCGCGTGCCCTATGTCACCCAATGCCTGGCCAAGACCGCCGGCCCGATCATCGCTGCCACCGACTACGTACGCGCCATCCCCGAACAGATACGCGCCTACCTGCCCGGCAAGCGCTACCTCACCTTGGGCACCGACGGCTTCGGCCGCTCGGATACCCGTGAGGCCCTGCGCCGCTTTTTCGAGGTGGACCGCTGGAACATCGTCATCACCACCCTCAAGGCCCTGGCCGATGAGGGCACCCTCCCTGTGGCCAAGGTCAGCGAGGCCATCGTCAAGTACGGCATCGACGCCGACAAGCCCAACCCGATGACCGTGTAAGGAGAACCACGCATGGGTATGTACAAGTTCCTGCTGCCGGACATCGGCAACTACGAGAACATCCCAGTCATCGAGCTCCTGGTGAACGAGGGCGACACGGTCGAGAAGGACCAATCCGTCCTCACCCTGGAATCCGACAAGGCCACCATGGAGATCCCCGCCCCGGTCAGCGGCGTGATCCGCAATCTCCAGGTCAAACTGGAGGACAAGATCAGCGCGGGCAGCTACATCTGCGACATCGAGACCTCGATGGACGCGCCCGTCCCGGCTCCGTCGGCCAAGGCCGAGGATGCCCCCGCTGCCGGTGCACCCAAGCCGGCCGCGGTGGTCCCCACTGCTGCCCCCTCCTCTCCCCAGCCCTCCCCCACCCAAGGGGAGAGGGAGGGTCTGATGCAAGCCACCGAAAAACCCATCAACGCCCAGCCTTCCGGGGCGAAATTCCACGCCTCCCCCGCGGTGCGCGCCTATGCCCGCCACCTTGGGGTCGAGCTTGCACATGTCACCGGCACCGGTCCCAAAGGCCGCATCCAGAAGCAGGACGTGGAGGCCTACGTCAAGGCCGTGATGCAGGGTGAAAAGCCCGCGCCCAAGGCCGCGGTCACCGCCGGAGTCGGCATTCCGCACATCCCGGCCATCGACTTCAGCCAGTTCGGCCCAATCGAGGAGAAGGAACTGTCCCGGATCAAGAAGCGCTCTGGCAAGCACCTCACCGCCTGCTGGCTCAACATCCCCCACGTCACCCAGTTCGACGAGGCCGACATCACCGAGCTCGAGGCCTTCCGCGCAAGCCTGAAGGCTCGCGCCGACAAGGCCGGGGTCAAACTCACCCCGCTGCCGTTCGTCATGATGGCCGTAGTGCAAGCCCTCAAAGAATTCCCACAATTCAACGCCTCGCTCGATCCAAGCGGAGAGACGCTGATTCTCAAGCGCTACTACAACATCGGCGTGGCGGTCGACACCCCAAACGGTCTGGTCGTGCCGGTGGTGAAGGCCGTCGACCAAAAAGGCCTGTTCGAACTCGCCCGCGAGCTTGCAGAGCTCAGCCAGAAGGCACGCGACGGCAAGCTCGCTCCCAGCGACGTACAAGGCGGCACCTTCAGCATTTCAAGCTTGGGGGGTATTGGTGGCACGCAGTTCACCCCGATCGTCAATGCACCGGAGGTGGCCATCCTCGGCCTGTCCAAGGCCAAGATGGCGCCGGTATGGAACGGCTCGAGTTTCGAGCCGCGCCTGATGATGCCTTTTAGCCTATCTTACGATCACCGCGTGATCGACGGGGCCGAGGGCGTACGCTTCACCACCCGCCTCGCCGCAATCCTGCGCGATTTGCGCGAAATACTGATCTAAGGAGCGGGCCATGGCGAAGATCGAAACCGTCCTGCTGCCAGACATCGGCAACTATGAGAACATCCCTGTCATCGAATTGCTCGCCCAACCGGGCGAGATGGTCGAGAAAGACCAGTCGCTGCTGACCCTAGAATCCGACAAAGCCACCATGGAGATCCCCGCGCCCTTCGCTGGCAAGCTGGTGGAATACCTGGTCAGACTCGAGGACAAAGTCAGCAAGGGCACACCGATCGCGCGCATCGAAGTCGCCGCAGAACAACCCTCTCCCCTCGCCGAAGAGGGGCTGGAGAGAAGGGGACAAGAAGCGCCCACCATGACTGCAACACCGGCCACTGCATCCCCCCTTGAAGCGAAAGGGACGACCCCTTCCGCCGATATCACCTGCGATGTGCTCGTCCTCGGCGCCGGCCCAGGTGGCTACACCGCCGCCTTCCGCGCAGCGGACCTTGGCAAACGCGTGGTCCTGGTGGAAAAGGAGCCCGTACTCGGTGGCGTGTGCTTGAATGTCGGCTGTATCCCGTCCAAGGCCCTGCTGCATGTCGCCCAGGTCATAAACGAGACGCGCGAGATGGCCGAACACGGCGTGAGCTTTGCCGAGCCGAGCATCGACCTGACCAAGCTGCGCCGCTTCAAGGAAAGCGTGATCAAGAAACTCACCACCGGCCTGGCTGGGCTCGCCCGTCAGCGCAAGGTGCACGTCATCCAGGGTGTGGGCCGCTTCACCTCGCCGCATACCGTGGCGGTGGAGACCACCGAGGGGGTGAAGACCGTTGCCTTTGCACACGCCATCATCGCTGTCGGTTCTCGCCCCGTCCAATTGCCGTTCATTCCGCATGACGACCCGCGGGTGATGGACTCCACCGGCGCGCTGGCACTCCCAGAAGTCCCGAAACGTTTGCTGGTCATCGGCGGCGGCATCATTGGTCTCGAGATGGCGCAGGTGTACGACGCACTAGGCGCGAAGATCACCGTGGTCGAGCTCTCCGACTCCATCATCCCAGGCGCCGACAAGGACATCACGCTGCCACTGCTCAAGCGCATCAAGAAACGCTATGAAGCCATCTACCTCAGCACCAAGGTGACCGCCGTCAAGGCCACGCATGAAGGTCTGGTCGTGTCCTTCGAAGGCAAGGACGCACCAAAGATCGACACCTTCGACCGCATCCTGGTCGCCGTCGGCCGTATACCGAACGGCAAGCTGATCGATGCGGAGAAGGCAGGCGTACAGGTGGACGAGCGCGGCTTCATCCCCGCCGACGCCCGCCTGCGTACCAACGTGCCGCACATCCACGCCATCGGCGACGTGATCGGCCAACCGATGCTGGCACACAAGGCCGTGCACGAGGGCAAGGTGGCGGCGGAGGTGATATGCGGCCTGCCTTCGGCCTTCACCCCGATGGGCATTCCGGGTGTGGCCTACACCGACCCGGAGGTGGCCTGGGTGGGCAAGACCGAGGAGGAGCTCAAGCGCGAGGGTATTGCCTACGAAAAGGGCGCCTTCCCATGGGCCGCCTCGGGCCGCTCACTCTCCCTGGGTCGTGACGAGGGCCTGACCAAGGCCCTGTTCTGCGCCAAGACCCATCGCCTGCTGGGCGCAGGCATTGTTGGACCGAATGCGGGCGAGCTGATTGCCGAGGCTGTCCTGGCGCTGGAGATGGGTGCGGACATGGCCGACATCGGCCTGACCATCCACCCGCACCCCACCCTGTCCGAGACCCTCGGCTTTGCCGCCGAGATGGCCGAGGGTACCATCACCGATCTGCTGCCACCTTCAAGACGGCACTAAGGCCGCCCTTCCTGGATACCGGGCCGGCCACGCCCAACCCGGTCCACGGACGGGGCACGGCCCGCCGCTCACGTGTTTCCCGGAGATTCCGCATGGATCTTCTCACCCTAGGCATCTATGCCCTCCTTGGGGCCTTCTCCGGCCTGATGGCCGGCTTGCTCGGCATCGGCGGTGGCCTGATCGTCGTGCCCGCGCTCGTCTACCTCTACACCCTCCAAGGCACCGTCCCCGCCGAGCACTTGATCCAGGTCGCGGTTGGCACCTCGCTCGCGACCATCATCCTCACCTCCATCGGCTCCATCTGGACGCACCACAAGAAACGCGCGGTGGACTGGTACGTCGTACGTCGCCTCCTGCTCGGGTTGGTGATCGGCTCAGTGGCCGGTTCCTATCTCGCCCACTACCTGCCGAGTGACGTGCTCAAGAGACTGTTCGGCGCGCTCGAGATCCTGATCGCCCTGCAGATGGCCTTCGGTCGTCAGCCGACACCGCACCGCCAGCTCCCCGCCCTGCCCGGCATGACCGCGGCAGGCTCGGGCATCGGCGTGCTCAGCTCGATCATGGGCATGGGCGGTGGTGCCATCTCCACGCCGTTCTTCATCTGGTGCAACATGCCGCTGCGTCATGCCATCGCCACCTCCGCGGCCATTGGCCTGCCAGCCGCCATCGCGGGCTCGGCGGCGTACGTCTTGGCCGGATGGAACCTCGCAGGACTGCCTAAAGCGAGTCTGGGCTATGTCTACCTGCCGGCCTGGCTTGGCATTGGCATCATGAGCATCCTGTTCGCCCGCGTAGGCGCCCTTCTCACCCACAAGCTACCGGTCGATGTCTTGAAGAAGGTCTTCGCCCTGCTTTTGATTGGATTGGGCCTGAAGATGCTGCTCGGCTAAGCCGCGTCATCCGCTATCAACACGGGTTCAAGGGGGCTCCTGCACCCAGACTGCGAAGGCCTCATCGAAGGCACGGAGGGCCTGAATCAGTGGCTTGGCCGCCGGATCGTGACTGACGAAGGTATGGGCCGCAACGGGATGGATGTGGCAGGCGGCGGGCGGGCGCGGATCCCCTGCTGGATGGCCTCCCGCATGCGCGGCCGAAAGATCCACTGCGGCCATAGCTCAAGCGGCATGCTGTCGGCGGCAAATGGGTTTGGTTCGTGCACGCCTCGGCAGAAGGCGGTTCAAGCGACCAGAGGCCTAGATCGCGCATAGCGATCTCGATGGCATCAAGCCGCTTGGGCATACTGCGCTTGTCAGTGGAGCATGGCACCGTTGCCGCCCCCTTCGTCCATGTCCTCCCCCCCCACCCAGAACAGACGATTGGGGATCATTTGCCCAAATCCCAGCCGGTAGGCCTGCTCAAGCGCCTGCCAAGTGTAGTCCTGCGCCTGGTGGATGGCGGTCATCGGTTCGTACCCCTGGGCCAAGAGGCCGGCGATGGCCGAGGCCAAGGTACAGCCCGAGCCATGGTAGCTCTCCGGCAGGCGCGGCCAGCTGAAGGTTTCGAGCAGGCGGTGGCCGCCGAACAGCAAGTTCTCGACCTTCGGTGTCGGCTCATGGGCTCCAGTAATCAACACATACTCACTGCCCTGCTCCAACAACGACAGGGCGCAGGCGTGCAGGTTGTCGGCGTCCGGGGCGAGGCGGCGCGCCTCCTCGCTGTTGGGGGTGAGGATGGTGGTCTGCGGGATCAGGAGTTCGCGCATCGCCTCGATCAACTCCTCGTCCGCGAGTTCCGTACCGCCACCGGCACGCAGCACTGGATCGAGCACGACGGGGATGTGGGGGTAGTCACGCAGGATGGAGTGAATGGCCTCAACCATCGCCGCGCTGCCGAGCATGCCGAGCTTGATCGCCGCCACCGGTGCGTCCTCCAGGAGGGCGCGCGCCTGTTCGACCACCAACAGGGCATCCACCGGCCCCACCCTGATCACGTCACGGGTGTCCTGCACGGTCAGAGCCGTGGCGATGGGAGCGGCGTGACACCCCTGGCTGATGATGGCCTCGATGTCAGCCGAAAGTCCTGCCCCGCCCGTGGGATCAAGGCCGGCGAAGACGAGCACGACGGGCGGTGGTTTGAGTTCCTGCATGCCAATTCCAAAGACGTATGATCAATGCATATTGATGAGAATAGACCCATGCGCCTACGTCCTCAACGCCTCATACCCCCGGCCGTGCGTGCGGCGGGACATCGGATATTGCTCGTCGGACGACACCTCTGGCAGGAACTCGATCACGGCCAGCTCAACCTGCACGCGATGAGCCTGTCCTTCACCACCTTACTCTCGCTCGCCCCGCTTTTGGCGGTGAGTTTCTCGGTGCTGAAGGCGTTCGGCGTGCAGGACGTGTTGCGGCCTTTTCTGCTCAATCTGCTCGAGCCGCTGGGCGCGCAGGGCGAGGAGATCGCCAGCCGCATCGTCGGCTTCGTCGAGAACATCCGCGTCGGCGTCCTTGGGGCGATCGGCCTTGCCCTGCTGTTCTATACCGTAATCGCGCTGATGCAGAAAGTCGAACGCGCTTTCAACGACGTCTGGCGCGTGCGGGAGGACCGCCCACTGGCGCAGCGCTTCACTCACTACCTTTCCATCGTGATCGTCGGTCCAGTGCTGCTATTCGCCATTCTCAGCGCCATCGCCCAGTTTTCCGGGACCGCAGCGAACCTGCCGATCGCAGGGGGGCTTCTCACCCAGCTCACCCAGGGGGTTGAGCGATTGCTCCCCTACCTGATGCTGGTCGGCACCCTTGTCTTCATCTACATTGATGTCCCCAATACCCGCGTGCGCCTGGTCCCGGCGCCCTCAGGGCGCGGCATTCGGCGGAGGTCAGACCAATACCCGCGTGCGCCTGGTCCCGGCCCTGATCGGCGCCGTGCTAGCGGCCGTGGTCTGGCTGTTCACCGGACGCCTGTTCGCCGATGTGGTGGTCAAGACCGGAAACTACACGGCCATCTATTCCGCCTTTGCCGGCCTGATCTTGTTCATGCTATGGCTTCACCTCGCCTGGCTGATCCTGCTCTTGGGGGCAAGCGTCAGCTATGCGCTGCAGAATCCGCAACGCGTGGGCCATCGGCTCGAGGGGTGCGGCCGACTGAACGCCGAGACGGTTCTACGTCTTGGGGCGCTGATCGTGGAAGACTTCGCCCGCGCAGGTCCGGGATGGACCGCCCCCGCCCTTGCCAGCCGTCTGAACATGCGCGAGGAGGAGATCCTTCCCCTGCTCGAACGCCTGCATGCGGCGAACATCCTGACACCGGATACGCGCCAGCCGCCGGCATGGCGACCTGCGGCGGCACCGGAGGTCATCCCACTGGAGAGCGTGATCGAAGTGATCGAGGGCGCGACCTTCCTTGACGAGGAGGGCACGCCCCTCTCGACCATCATGAGACGGTTGCATGCCGCCCGTGCGGAATCCCTGCGCGGGCTGACCCTACGCGATCTGGCCACACCCCCTCGATCGCGCAACGATGGTTGGGACTTGCCTGCATAACCCTTCTTGTTTAATGTTTATATACAGTGTGGTTAAAAACCACGCCGTATGACCCAACGACTTGATGGGAGACACGCAATGCAGCTGATCATGAACGACCCGGCCGCGTGGGGGAGCATTGTTGCCCTGACCGTTCTAATGGTCGGCGGTGCCTATGCCGTTTATCGCGCGATCCGCCGCCCCTGACCCCATGACAGGGCTCCCGACGGCATCATTGCCGTCGGGAGAAGACTTGAGCATTAGAGTCCTAGGGACGAACCGATCACTGCACCGATCCCATAGGTGACTCCCCCGGCCCCCGCGCCGATCAGCAGCATGCGCAGGCCGCCACGCAGGGCATTGCGCCCGGTGAAGAGCGAAAGCGCCATCCCCACGCCGAACAGGCCGACCGCGGCGAGCCCCGCGCCCCACGTCAGCGCTACCGCGCCCTGCCCACCCAGCACATAGGGCAGGAGCGGGATCGCGGCCCCCACCACAAACGACACGAACGAAAACCCAGCCGCCCCCCAGGGCGACCCCAGATCGTCCGGATTGAGCCCGAGCTCCTCGCGCGCAAGCACATCCAAGGCATGTTCCGGATCCTTCAATATCTGCCCGGCCATTGCACGGGCATGCTCGAGATCCATGCCGCGCGCATGGTAGATCTGCGCCAACTCCTCGGCCTCCTCCTCGGGATAGGTCTCGATCTCTGCCCGCTCCAAGGCGATCTGGTACTCATACATCTCGCGCTGCGAGCGCATGGAAATATACTCGCCCGCCGCCATCGACAAGGCCCCTGCCAGCAACCCGGCCACCCCGGCAGTGATGATGGCCCCAGGCTCACCGGCGGCACCTGCCACGCCCATGATCAGGCTGGTGTTGGAGACAAGGCCGTCGTTCACACCGAACACGGCCGCACGCAGGGTTCCACCACCGTAACCCTGATGATGGTTCTCGGGGGACACCAAGGGAACAGCAGGGTGGGGAAAGGGCACCACCGGTCCTTGGTAGGCCGAGAGGCCGCGCACCTTCATCGCGGCGAGTACCATGCGCATGCGGCGGGGAGACTGACTGCACGCCAGACGGGCGACGATCCGTGCACGCGTCGAAGGCCGGAAGTCGGGGATGGGCAACCCATGCTGGCGCAACCGACCCGCCCAGTTCTCCGCCTGCTCCTCGGCGGCCCTGGCCAAGTCGAGAAACAACGCCGATTGGCGTGGATCGGGCTCACAGTTGGCGAGCTGACGGTACAGCCATGCCGACTGTTTTTCTTCCCGCCAGCTCGCCAGTGCGCTCGCCCCTGCTCCCGACCCTCTAGCCATGGCCAAGGTCCTGCAAAAGAGGTACTCGACGCATGATCATCCCTCCTCCGGGGTTTCCGCCGGGTGATCGAAACGTTCCGCCATCATGGCCTGGACTCCGAACCAGGCAATCGCCAACAGCCCCCAGGTGAGGCCCGCCACCACGCCAAGATCCACGATCCCACGCCAGGGCTGGGGCAGCAGCCGGACCGCCAGGATGAGCACCAGGATGCCTGAGGTGACTGCCAGGGAGACGATGCGTCTTGTACGCGTAGCGTGAATGAAACCCATGCAGAACAGTGGCGCCAACAGCACATGCAGCGGGCGCGGGTGATCGCGTAGGTAGCGAGCGCGAGCCGCAACGCGCGGGGCAAAGCCCTTTTGGAAACCACGATACCCCTCCCCAATCAGCATGAACACAAGCCACGATACGGCCACCAGCCACTCGAGCATACCCCACGACATGCCCCAGGCCTCGATAGCCACCGGCGTCAACCTCACCACAGCCCAGCCGATCAAGAGGGAGACCCCAAACAACCCCCACAATGCACCCAGACGCCCCAGCATAAGCCCTTTATACCTGACAAAAACAATTAGGTAGGATAACACGCATGAACATCCTGCCTCTCCGCTCTACAATACCTGGATTAGAGACAAAGCGACGGAACACATAGGCCCATGGAACACGACATTCTGATTGGGGTTGGGGATATCCCGGTCCGCCTGCTCGGCCGCATGGCCAACCGCCACGGCCTCATCACCGGTGCCACGGGCACCGGCAAGAGCGTCACGCTGCAAACCTTGGCCGAGGGGTTCTCCCGCATGGGTACCCCGGTCTTCCTGGCTGATATCAAGGGCGACCTCGCCGGCCTCAGCCAGGCTGGGGTGGAACATCCTCGCATCCGTGAGCGGGTGGAGAAGCTTGGGCTCCATGACCATACCTTTGAGGCCGCGCCGGTGGTGTTTTGGGATGTCTACGGCGAACTCGGCCACCCCCTGCGCACTACCATCTCGGAAATGGGTCCGTTGCTTTTGGCGCGCCTGTTGAACCTCAACGAGACCCAGTCCGGCGTGCTCAACATCGCCTTCCGCCTTGCGGATGAAGAGGGCTTACTGCTCCTTGACCTCAAGGACTTGCGCGCCATGGTCCAGTACGTAGGCGAGCATGCCAAGGAGCTGACCGCCACTTATGGCAATGTCTCTGCTGCGAGCGTCGGGGCCATCCAGCGCGCCCTGCTAACCCTCGAGGACGCGGGCGGGGACCGTCTATTCGGTGAGCCAGCCCTGACCCTGGATGACCTGATCCAGAGCGACCCTCAGGGGCGCGGCGTCATCAACATCCTTGCCGCTGAGAAGCTTTACCACTCTCCCCGCCTGTACGCGACCCTGCTGCTTTGGTTGCTGGCCGAGCTGTTCGAGCAGCTGCCTGAGGTTGGCGATCCGGACCATCCGAAGTTGGTGTTCTTCTTCGACGAGGCCCACCTGCTCTTCGACGATGCCCCCAAGGCCCTCATCGACACCATTGAGCGGGTGGTACGCCTGATCCGCTCTAAGGGCGTTGGCGTATACTTCATCACCCAAAACCCGCTGGATGTGCCGCTGCCTATTCTTGGCCAGCTTGGCAACCGCATCCAGCACGCCCTACGCGCCTTCACCCCACGCGACCAGAAGGCCGTACAAGTGGCCGCCGAGACCTTCCGTCCCAAGCCCGGACTGAATACCGCCCAGGTCATTACCCAGCTTGGGGTGGGTGAGGCCCTGGTATCCTGCCTGGATGCAAAGGGCACGCCGCAACCTGTCGAACGGGTGCTCATTGCCCCACCCCGTTCACGCATCGGTCCGATCACAGCGGAAGAGCGGCAGCGCGTCATCCAACATTCCCCGATCTACGGCATGTTTGAAAAACAGGTGGATCGTGAATCGGCCTACGAAATCCTGCAGAAGCGCGCCGGAAGCCTGGCAGCGAAGGCTGCAGCGGTCGTGGAAGGCAAGGCCGATGGCACCAGCCTCCTGGATGGTCTGTTGGGCGGAAGGACTCGAGGGCGCGGTGACTCCCTGGCACAAGCGCTGCTCAAAAGCACAGCTCGCACCGTCGGCAGCCGCCTAGGACGCGAGATTGTGCGCGGTGTGCTCGGTGCCATCCTTGGCAAAGGCAAATGATCCTCAATGCTTGAGACGAATGGCATCTTTGAATACAATACCGAGCCTTCATGTAAATGACCATTTTCAGTAACAGGAAAGCATCATGTCCCGAGTTTGCCAGGTGACCGGTAAGCGTCCGGCGACCGGAAACAACGTTTCCCACGCCAATAACAAAACCCGTCGCCGCTTCCTGCCTAACCTGCATCATCACCGCTTCTGGCTGGAGAGCGAGGGCCGCTTCGTCAGTCTGCGCGTATCCTCCAAAGGTATGCGCATCATCGACAAGCTAGGCATCGAGCGGGTTGTGGCCGATCTGCGTGCCCGCGGCGAAAAGGTTTGAGGTAAGAAGGCATGGCCAAGTCAGCACGTGACAAGATCAAGCTCGTATCCTCCGCGGGCACAGGTTTCTACTACACCACCACCAAAAACAAGCGCAACACACCAGACAAGATGGAGTTTCGCAAGTATGATCCGGTGGTTCGTCGGCACGTGACCTTCAAGGAAGCCAAGATCAAGTAATTCTGCTCTTGCGGTTCGATGGACTGATCCTCAACAACCCGGCCCTGCCGGGTTTTTTACGTCCCGTCCTCGTGCCATCCTGAACGTTCCTTTCTGCAAAGCGCGCATGCCTGAACTGCCTGAGGTCGAAACCACCCGCCGCGGCATTGCGCCGCATCTCACCGGCCACACCCTGTGCGAGGTCATAGTCCGCGAACGCCGCCTGCGCTGGCCCATCCCCGAGGGGCTGGAAACACTCCTGCACGGACAGCAGGTCCGGGATGTCCAGCGACGGGCGAAATACCTGCTGATTGGCTTTGAGCACGGCACCCTCATCACCCACCTTGGCATGTCCGGCAGCCTGCGCCTGGTCGAACCGGGTACCGCGCTACAGAAACACGACCATGTCGAATTCCGGCTCGACTCTGGGCTTGCCCTGCGTCTGCACGATCCACGCCGCTTCGGTGCCCTGCTGTGGACGACCTCCCCTGCCAAACATCACCCCCTCCTCGCCCACCTTGGCCCCGAGCCCTTGGGTGAGGAATTCGACGGCGAGTACCTCTATCAGACCCTCAAGCGTCGCAAACAGGCCATCAAGGCCGCCATCATGGATAACCATGTGGTGGTGGGCGTGGGCAATATTTACGCCAACGAGGCCCTCTTTCTGGCCGGCATCGACCCACGCCGGGCCTGCCAGCGCATTGCTCGCAAACGCCTCGAGATCCTCGCTGCAACCATCCGGCGTGTGCTGGACGACGCCATTGCGCAGGGCGGCACCACCCTGCGCGACTTCGTTCATCCCCAGGGCCGCCCCGGCTATTTCCAGCAAACCCTCAACGTCTATGGTCGCACCGGCGAACCCTGCCGAGCCTGCGGCACGCCCATTGCGCACACCGTCATCGGCCAGCGCTCGACCTTCTACTGTCCCGCTTGTCAGCGCTGAGCCTCGGTGCACGCGTCTGGACTGGTGCCTTGGCGCAGGCAAGCCATCTCCTCACCCTCGAAACACCCCAACGAGGGTATCAATCCGCGCAGCATGAGCCCCAAAAATTGGGCAGAAGGGACCAAAAAGCCTTGCTTTGGTCTTGGGAGAACGCTTTATCATGCCTGGGGTCTACGGATTCGTGGGTTAGAGGGCGAGCACGCAGACAGCGTGTGGTCACGGAACAGGTGAATGAACTCGCGTACGACCGGCAACAGCTCATCCAGCAAAAGGCCTAGGGCCGGGCACTGCTAGCCCAACCGCAACGGCCGACGCAGGCTAAGGACGCTCACCCCGAGCGCTGGAGCTTATGTCGTGGCCCACGGTCAAGGCGCGCAGTTTTTCAAGAGCCCGCGCGTAGCGCATCTTGGCGGCCGACAGACCCAAACCGGTCACCTTGGCAATCTCGGCAAACTCTAGCCCCACAAGCAGGCGGAGCAGCACCACCATGCGATCCTCGGGAGGTAACTGACGCAGCAGCCGCTCCACGTCCATGCGTGCCTGGATGGCGGCAATCGGGTCGTGCGGATCGACCGGCTCAGACGAGCTTCCATCTTCTTCAGCCCAAGCAACCATCACTGGGCGTGCGTCCAGTCGCCGCTGATGGTCAATGCAAACATTGGCGGTCACACGCCACAGCCAGGTCGTGAAGGCTGCCTCCGCACGAAAGCGCGGCAACTCAAAAAAGACCTTGAGCATCACTTCTTGCGTTAGATCCTCGGCATCGGCGGCGCTGGCGGCAAAGCGTCGTGCCATTTGCTGAATACGCGCGCCGTGGCGCCGCATGAGGGCCTCGAACGCACCGGTGCGGTGGGGCAGTTCGGCCTGCGCCTGGGCCACCAGGGCGGCGTCACTGGGTTCCTGCATGGTGGTCGCTACGAGGCCCGGTACTTTATGACTGGCGTTGAACGATGACATCCTGCGAGAGCAGCCGCGAATGAGCTACGCTCAGCTCACGCCCATCGTCAAGCACGAACAGCGTCTTGAGCGTGCCCACCTCCCGCACCGTAGCGACCTGGCCATTCCATTCGACGCGATCGCCCTCACGCAACCAATCGCGCACATACACCCCGCTGACGATTTCACCTGAGAGAGCGCGCGTACCCAATCCCAACGACAAGGCCACGGCTACACCCAGGGCGGCGAGCGCAATGCCGATGACCTCTTGCAGCGCCACGATGCGGATGTCTAACTGATCGATGGCCATCAGCACCACCAGTGCCGAGAGCACGCCCATGGTGATGCGGCCCAGAGTGGGCGCGTACTCAATGCCCGCGCCATCCGCGGCGCGGCGCACCAACCCGCTCAGCCAGCTCGCCGCCATCAGGCCAAGCAGTAGCACGGCCATAGCCGCAACGAACTTCGGCAAGAACAACATCACCTGCGCAATGGCCTGACCAACCACAGACAGCCCCAGAGCATCGGCCGCCGAGATGGCGAAGGCCAGCACGATGAAGGCGAACACCAGCGAGCCGACGAGAGATGACAGCGGCCGCTCCAGGCCCCACTGGCGGGACAACGCCGCAAGCCCCGAGCTTTCGGCGAGCCGGTCTGCCCCAAGGCGGACCAACACGCGTCGCGTGACGGCAGCCGCGATCTTGCCCAGCAGATAGCCAGTCAGCAACAGCGCCAAGGCCCCGACCAAATTCGGGGCGAGCGCAGCCAAGCGTTGATACAAGGCGATCAGCGGATCGCCAATCCAGGCGAGGGTTTGGTTCATCGTTTCCATGGTCAGCCTCCTATCGAGAAGGAAAATGAACAGAAGAGCACGACAAGCGATGCCAGCGCACGACGATGGGCGCGAACAACCGTGCCAGGGCCAACCAGATGCGGCCCATCGCGTGAGTCAACAGGTGACGCGCTGCCAAGCGATGGCGTGCACGGCGCAGAACCGTGGCAAGTTCAGGCGGAGATTGCGGCGCGGCGCGTAAGGCTGCCGCCAACATCGCCTCGAAATGTTGCGTGGTCTCGGACATATAAGCTCCTTCAAGCCATGTCGGGCTGGCATTGCCTTGGACGCATGCGCAGCGGCAAAAGTCACACGGCGCACTCGCGGCATGTCCAGCGCGTCCGCCGTGCACAGCGGCCCATTCGGGCGAAAGCCCCAGCGTACACATCTGGTCAGGTGTGTGATGCCAACGACTCAGTGTGACGACCGGCTCCAGGCCCTCGATCTCGCACTGTCGGGAGCGCACGCTTCGGCATACCCCCATCCGGCGGAAATTCCACCCAAAAAAGAAAAACCCCGCCGGATCAAGGATCCGGCGGGGTTTGTTTGGCGGAGAGAGAGGGATTCGAACCCTCGATGCAGCTTTTGGCCGCATACTCCCTTAGCAGGGGAGCGCCTTCGGCCTCTCGGCCATCTCTCCAAAAGCGAGCCCATTCTAGCCGCTGCGGCGCCCCTCAAGCAAGGGTTGCGCGAGGCAAAGCCCTACTCCTCATCGCTTGGAGCGGCAGCCTGGGCTTCCTCGCGCTTGATGCGCTGGTAAATCTCCTCACGATGAACGGCGACATCCTTGGGGGCATCGATGCCAATACGCACCTGATTGCCCTTGATGCCCAGGATGGTGATCGATACATCATCACCAATGCGCAATACTTCGCCGATGCGGCGGGTTAGAATCAACATGTTGGCTCTCCTTGAACCGTCTTGCACTCATCCGAAAATAGCAGAGCGCAAAAAGTCGACGATGATTTTGCTAAAAGAAAAAAGGGATTGCTCAGGTGGCCTTATCCAGGCCAAAGGCATCGTGCAGGGTACGCACGGCCAGTTCCAGGTACTTCTCATCCACCACCACGGAAATCTTGATCTCGGAGGTCGAGATCATGTGGATGTTGATGCCCTCGCGAGCTAGCGCGGCGAACATGGTGCTGGCGATGCCGGCATGCGAGCGCATGCCCACACCGACGACCGAGACCTTGACGATCTTGGCATTGCCCGAGACCTCGCGCGCACCGACCTCATCGGCCACCTTACGCAGGATGTCCATGGCCTTGTCGTAATCGTTGCGATGCACGGTGAAGGTCAGGTCGGTGGTGCCGTCGGCACCGACATTCTGCACGATCATATCGACCTCGATGTTGGCATCCGCCACCGGACCAAGGATGCGATAAGCCATGCCCGGCGCATCAGGCACGCCCTTGATGGTCAGTTGTGCTTCGTCGCGGTTGAAGGCGATCCCGGAGATGAGGGGCTCTTCCATACCGTTTTCCTCGTATGTGATCAGTGTGCCAGGGTGTTCCTCGAACGGACCTTCGTCGAAGCTCGACAAAACACGCAGCGGGACGTTGTACTTGCCGGCAAACTCGACCGAGCGAATCTGCAGCACCTTGGAACCGAGGCTGGCCATTTCCAGCATCTCTTCGAAGGTGATCCGGTCAAGGCGACGGGCATTCGGCTCAACACGCGGGTCAGTGGTGTAAACCCCATCCACGTCGGTATAGATCTGACACTCATCCGCCTTCAGCGCCGCCGCCAGGGCCACGGCGCTGGTGTCAGAGCCGCCGCGGCCAAGGGTGGTAATGTTGCCCTCATCATCCACCCCTTGGAAACCCGCGACCACTACCACCCGCCCCGCACGCAGGTCGTCGCGAATGCGCTGGGTGTCGATCTCGCGGATGCGCGCCTTGGTGAAGGTCGCATCGGTCAGAATCCGCACCTGGGCGCCAGTGTAGGAGCGGGCCGGCTGGCCGAGCTTTTGCAAGGCGATGGCAAGCAAAGCAATCGTGACCTGCTCGCCAGTGGCCGCCAACATGTCCAGCTCGCGCGGATCAGCCTTGGGATCGATCGCCCGAGCCAGACCTAGCAGACGGTTGGTCTCTCCGCTCATGGCGGACACCACGGCCACGATGTCATGTCCCATCGCGCGCCAACGGATGATGCGCTCAGCGACCTTCTGGATACGCTCAACGGTCCCCACCGAGGTGCCGCCGTATTTCTGAACAATCAATGCCATGACAGGTCTGCCATAAAAACGTCACAAACAGACGCAAATCAAAAAAGAGCCCGCCATAAAGCGGGCCTCGCACATTCTAATCAATGGCTGAATAAAAATCAGCCAGTTGCCCCACCAAGTCGAGCCCGGACCCACTCAGCCACACCGGCCAAAGCCTTCGGTAAGGCTGCGGGCTGGGTGCCACCGGCCTGCGCCATGTCCGGACGCCCGCCGCCCTTGCCCCCCACCTGCTGAGCGACGAAGTTGACCAGTTCGCTCGCCTTGAGCCTGCTGGTCAAATCCTGCGTGACCCCCGCGATTAGACTAACCTTGCCGTCGTTGACCGCAGAAAGCACGATGGCGGCGGACTTGAGCTTGTCCTTGAGCTTGTCCATCGTCTCACGCAGCGCGATCACGTCCGCACCCTCCAAGGTAGCAGCGAGCACCTTGACACCCTGGATGTCAACCGCCCAACTCACCAACTCATCGCTTTGCAATGTCGCCAGCTTGGACTTGAGCCTCGCCAGTTCCTTCTCGAGTTGACGCATGCCATCCAGCAGCTGAGCGACCTTGCCCGGAACCTCGCTGGTGGAAGACTTGAGTGCCGCCGCGACGGCGTCCAGCACGGCCTGCTGACGCTGTACATGGGCCAGCGCGTTGTCGCCGGTAACCGCTTCCACCCGCCGCACATCCGCCGCCACCCCAGATTCGGCCACGATCTTGAACAGGCCGATATCGCCGGTGCGCTCAACGTGCGTGCCGCCACACAACTCACGCGAGCTGCCGATGTCCAGTACGCGTACCACCTCGCCGTATTTCTCGCCAAACAGCATCATGGCCCCGAGTTTGCGCGCCTCGTCAATCGGCATCACACGGGTCTGCGTCGGCACATTGGCCAGAATTTCCGCATTGACGATGTTTTCCACACGACGAATTTCTTCGTCGGTCATCGGCCGATGGTGAACGAAATCGAAGCGCGTCTTGTCCGGACCAACCTGCGAACCCTTCTGTTGCACGTGCTCACCCAGCACCTGACGCAGGGCCTTGTGCAGCAGGTGGGTGGCAGAATGGTTGCGCATGGTGCGCTGACGGGCCTGCACGTCGACCCTGGCAGTGACACCGTTGCCGACACGAAGAACGCCGGTCTTGACCACACCGTGGTGTCCAAACACATTAGCCTGGATCTTCTGCGTATCCTCAACCTCGAAGATACCGTGCACCGAGCGCAACTCACCCCGGTCCCCCACCTGACCGCCGGATTCGGCATAGAACGGGGTGTCATCAAGTACGATCACGCCCATCTCACCTTCCTCCAGCTGGTTAACCGCCACGCCGTCTTTGTACAGGGCGAGGATGGTGCCCTGGGTCGTCAACCGTTCGTAGCCGTGGAAGGTGGTGGCCGGGCCATCGTATTCAAGGTTGGTGGCCATCTTGAATCGACCGGCGGCACGCGCCTGCTCCTTCTGCCGTGCCATGGCGGCATCGAAGGCGGCAGCATCGACACTGATGCCATGCTCGCGGCAGATATCGGCAGTCAGATCGAGTGGGAAACCGTAGGTGTCGTGCAACTTGAACGCCGTCTCGCCGTTGAATACCCCACCCTCGCCGAGGGTCCTCAGCTCGCTCTCAAGGAGGGCCATGCCATGCTCAATGGTCTCGAAAAAGCGCTCCTCCTCCTGCTTGAGGGTCGCCATCACACGGGTCTGGCTGTGTACCAGCTCCGGGTAAGCCTCACCCATCTCGGCCACAAGGTCCGGCACCATACGATGGAAAAAGGCGGCACGCACGCCCAACTTCCAACCATGGCGGATGGCACGACGGATGATGCGACGCAGCACATAGCCCCGCCCCTCATTGCCTGGAATCACACCATCGGCGATCAGGAAGGCGCAGGCACGAATGTGGTCGGCCAGCACCTTGAGCGATGGGCTGGCAAGATCGGTCTGTCCGGTTTCGCGAGCCGCCGCCCGGATTAGCACCTGAAACAGATCAATCTCATAGTTCGAGTGCACGCCTTGCATGACCGCGGCAATACGCTCAACCCCCATGCCAGTGTCAACCGAAGGCTTGGGCAATGGATGCAACACCCCCTGCTCATCGCGGTTGAACTGCATGAACACGTTGTTCCAGATCTCGATGTAGCGGTCGCCGCCTTCCTCCGGTGATCCCGGCGGGCCACCCGAGATACCCTCACCGTGATCGTAGAAGATCTCAGTACAGGGGCCGCAGGGGCCGGTATCGCCCATCGCCCAGAAGTTGTCGGAAGCGTAACGCGCACCCTTGTTATCGCCGATGCGAATGCAGCGCTCCGCCGGGATGCCAATCATCTTGGTCCAGATCTCATACGCCTCGTCGTCTTCGGCGTAGACGGTCACCCAGAGCCTGTCTTGGGGCAAATTCAGCACCTCGGTGAGGTACTCCCAGGCGTAGGCGATGGCCTCGCGCTTGAAGTAGTCACCGAAGCTAAAATTGCCCAGCATCTCGAAGAAGGTATGGTGGCGGGCGGTGTAACCCACGTTCTCGAGGTCATTGTGCTTGCCACCAGCGCGCACACACTTCTGACTGCTGGCGGCTCGGGTGTAAGGACGCTGCTCAAGACCAAGGAACACATCCTTGAACTGATTCATGCCCGCGTTGGTGAACAGCAGGGTCGGATCACCCACCGGCACCAGACTGCTGGAGGGGACGATGGTGTGCCCCTTGGAGCGAAAGAATTCAAGGAAGCTTGCACGGATTTCGGCGGTTTTCATGCCAGTTCAGTCTTCGTAGGAATCGGCGGAACGCACGGCCTGGCGTGCGATGGAGGAAGGGAAGCCCCGCGTTTGCAAAAAACGTATCTGGCGGGCCTGATCGGCCAAATCAGAAGGCCGTGTCGCGCCAAAGCGCTTGGCCCGCACCTGACGCGCCCGCTCAAGCCAGTCGACCTCAAGGCTCGCGAGCGCTTTTTCGAGCTCGCCCTCCCCCACCCCCCGCGCCAGAAGGGCCGCACGGATCTTCAGCGGGCCGTCGCCGCGCGCGGCATGCGCAAAGGCAAACTCGAAGGCATAGCGCGCATCGCTCTGCCAGCCAGCCTCACGCATCTCGGCCACCACCTTGCGCGCATCGGTGCGCGCAAGGCCTCGCCGCTCGAGCTTGCGCACCAGTTCGGCCGCCGCGTATTCGCGCCGGGCCAAAAGGCGCAGCGCGGCCTCCCGAGCATCCAGACCGCCGTCGTTTGCATCAGAACTCTTCGACAAGGGGCTCATCACCGATCGTCGCGCGGCCACCAACACCCACCGGTATCGCCTTGGCACGGATCTGTTGTTCGATCTCCTGCGCCTTCTCGGGATGCTCCTTGAGCCATTGACGTACATTGTCCTTGCCCTGGCCAATCTTCTCGCCGTTGTAGCTGTACCAAGCCCCCGACTTGTCGATCAGACCATTGGCCACCCCCAGCTCGATAATCTCCCCCTCGCGCGAGATGCCCTCGCCGTAGAGGATTTCAAACTCGACCTGCTTGAATGGGGGGGCAAGCTTGTTCTTGACCACCTTGACGCGGGTCTCGCTACCGATGATCTCGTCGCCCTTCTTCACCGAACCAATGCGGCGGATGTCCATGCGCACCGAGGCATAGAACTTCAACGCATTGCCGCCAGTGGTGGTCTCCGGGCTGCCAAACATCACCCCAATCTTCATGCGAATCTGGTTGATGAAGATGACCAGGCAGTTGGAACGCTTGATGTTGGCCGTCAGCTTACGCAACGCCTGGCTCATCAGGCGGGCCTGCAGGCCGACGTGGGAATCGCCCATCTCGCCCTCGATCTCGGCCTTCGGCACCAGCGCGGCAACGGAGTCGATCACCACCACGTCGATGGCATTGGAGCGCACGAGCATGTCGGCAATCTCGAGCGCCTGCTCGCCAGTGTCCGGCTGGGAGACGAGCAGGTCGTCGACGTTCACACCCAGCTTGGCGGCGTAGGTTGGATCGAGCGCGTGCTCGGCATCGACGAAGGCACACACCCCACCCTTCTTCTGCGCCTCAGCGATGACCTGCAAGGTCAGGGTGGTCTTGCCCGAGGATTCCGGGCCGTAGATTTCGACCACGCGGCCACGCGGCAGGCCACCAATGCCTAGGGCAAGGTCCAAGCCCAGCGAGCCGGTGGAGATGACGTCCACCTCGCGCAACACGGTGGAATCACCCATGCGCATCACGGAACCCTTGCCGAACTGGCGTTCGATTTGGGTCAGGGCGGCGGCTAGCGCCTTCTTGCGGTTCTCGTCCATTGGTGGGTCACACCTGGCAAAACTTCGTCAAAGCGACATTATTCCACAGAAGAGTGGGCTGCCCAACGGGGCTCACAACGGCCATCGCCCCAGCGTCACCCGCCCGTGGCCCAGCATGTCCCTGAGCGATTCGACGTCAACGAACCCTGCCTTGCGCATCAGCTCGGCCACCGCATCCGCCTGATCAAAGCCATGCTCGAACAGAAGCCAGCCGCCTGGACTCAAGTGCACGGGCGCACAGGCAAGGATGGCACGGATGGCGTCCAGGCCATCCGCCCCAGATGCCAGCGCCATGATCGGTTCGAAGCGCACATCGCCTTGCGCAAGGTGCGGGTCATCCTCGCGAATGTAAGGAGGATTGCTGACGATCATATCGAAACGCCCGTCCGCCAACCCTTGGCACCACTCCCCTGCGCGCAGCTCGACATTCCACAGGCCCAGCCGCTCCACATTGACGCGCGCCACCGCAAGGGCCTGCGGCGAGGCATCCACTGCCACCACCCATGCATTCGGCCGCATCTTGGCGATGGCCAAGGCAATCGCTCCGCTGCCGGTGCCAAGATCGGCCACGGCGCAGGGCCCGGCAGGCATGCGCTCGAGCACAGCCTCCACCAAAAGCTCGGTCTCCGGCCGAGGGATCAGCACGGCATTCGAGACCGCAAGATCCAGCCCGAAAAACTCGCGCGAACCGGTCAGATAGGCCACCGGCTCACCACGTGCGCGGCGTTCCACCAGCGCCTGGAAGGCCGTCCATTGCCCAGGCAACAGCCCCCGCTCGGGCCAGGCAAGCAAGTAGCTGCGGGGACGATGGAGGACGTGGGCGAGCAGGATCTCGGCATCCGCGCGCGGGCTGTCACCATCCTTGAGCCGCTCCACCGCCCAGTGGAGGGCTTGTCCGATGAGCATCGTCAAAGCCCGCCCGACTGCACCAATTCCGCCAAGAGCTCGGCCTGGTGCGTCTGCATCAGCGGCTCGATGAGCGGATCGAGGTCGCCCTGCATGATGTCGTCGATGCGGTAGAGGGTAAGATTGATGCGATGATCAGTCACCCGACCCTGCGGGAAGTTGTAGGTGCGAATGCGCTCCGAGCGGTCGCCCGAGCCGACCAGCTTCTTGCGCTCGGCAGCCTGGGCATTCTTCTGCTTGCTGCGCTCGATATCGTTCAACTTGGCCTTGAGCAGGCTCATGGCACGCGCACGGTTCTTATGCTGGGAGCGTTCGTCCTGGCATTCGACCACGATACCACTGGGCAGATGGGTGATACGAATGGCAGACTCGGTCTTGTTGACATGCTGCCCCCCCGCCCCGGAGGCGCGAAAGGTATCGACCTTAAGATCGGCGGGGTTGATGTCGATCTCTTCCGATGCATCCAGTTCCGGCAGGATGGCGACGGTGGCGGCGGAGGTGTGGATGCGCCCCTGTGCCTCGGTCTCCGGCACGCGCTGCACGCGATGGACACCGGACTCGAACTTGAGGCGTGAATAGGCACCCTGCCCCTGGATGCGGGCGATGACCTCCTTATACCCCCCGTGCTCGCCCGGGCTCGCGCTCAAAATCTCGACCAGCCAGTCCCGACGCTCGGCATAGCGGGCGTACATGCGCATGAGGTCACCGGCGAAGATGGCGGCCTCATCGCCGCCCGTGCCGGCACGTACCTCGAGGAAGATGTTGTGGTCGTCATAAGGGTCCTTCGGCAGCAGGTGCCTTTGCAAAGCACGCTCGAGTTCGGCATGCCGGGCCTTGAGCAAGACGATCTCCTCCTCGGCCATGGCACGCAATTCGCCATCATCCCCCGCCGCCATCTCTTGCGCTGCCGCCAGCCCCGCCACCACGTTGCGGTAGTCGCGCAGGGTGCGGACCAGGGATTCGAGCTGGGCATATTCGCGCGAGAGGTCGCGAAAACGTTGGTTATCACCAATCACCTCAGGATCGGCAAGCAGCGCCGTGAGCTCGTCGAAGCGGGAGGCGAGGCGTTCGAGGCGTTCGTCAATGGAAGGGGACATAGATTCGGTCAAACACGGAATCGATCGCCGCAGAAGCAGCGCCCTGGCTGGAGGAGGACACTAATCCCGCAACCGCAACAGGTCGAACAGCAGGCGCGCGGCCTCGACGGTTTCGCGCTGGTCCGTCTGGCAGGCCTCGCGTAAGGCCGCGGTGGGGGCGTGCATGAGTTTGTTGGTCAATGCATGCGCCAGGTAGCGCAGGACCTCTTCCGCTGGCCGCCCCTGGGCAAGCCGACCAAGGGCGCGCTCAAGGACCTCATCGCGCACCCGCTCGGCACCGGCACGCAGTTCGCGGATGATGTCCACATGGTCCTGCACGCGCAACCAATCAAGGAAATGACCGACCTGCGCGTCGATGATCTCCTCGGCTTGTTGCGCGGCCTCTTGACGGGAGCGACGGTTCTCGTCGATGACCTGTTCCAGATCATCGACGGTGTAGAGGTAGACGTCCTCCAGCTCGCCCACCTCCGGCTCGATGTCGCGCGGCACAGCGATGTCAACCATGAATATGGGACGTCGCTTGCGTCGTTTCAGGGCGCTCTCTACTGCGCCCTTGCCCAAGATGGGCAGCTGGCTTGCGGTAGCGGTGATCACCATATCGGCCTCATGCAGGTGATCGAAAAGCTCGTACAGGGCGATGGCGAACCCCCCGAACGGTTGAGCCAGGGCGTGAGCGCGCTCCAAGGTGCGGTTGGCGACGATCATGCGACCGATGCCGTTGCCGTGCAGGTGGCGGGCGACGAGCTCGATGGTTTCCCCCGCACCGATCAGGAGCGCGGTCTTGCTGCCGAAATCACCAAAGATCTGATGCGCCAGACTCACCGCAGCGAAGGCCACCGAGATCGGACTCACACCGATGGCCGTGTCGGTGCGCACCTGCTTGGCCACCGCGAAGGCGTGCTGGAACATGCGATTGAGCACCGGCCCCACGGCCTGCACCTCGCCCGCCTGGGCGTAGGCGGCCTTGATCTGACCAAGGATCTGGGGCTCACCAAGCACCAGCGAATCCAATCCACAGGAGACGCGCAGCAAGTGGCGGACGGCTTCGCCCTCCTCGTGCAGGTAGAGGTAAGGGTGCACTTCCTCCACGCTCAAGCCGTGCACACTCGGGAACCAGCGCAGCAGTTCGCCCTCGCCCTCCCCAGTCACCGCGGCGTAGACCTCGGTGCGGTTGCACGTGGAGACGATCACCCCCTCGCGCACCTTGGGTAGACTCAGCATCTCGCGCAAGGCGCCCTTCAGTCGCTCCGGCGCAAAGGCCACGCGCTCGCGCACTTCGATGGGCGCGGTACGATGGTTGAGGCCAAGGGCGATGATGGACATGAAAGGGTTTGCAAACCGCGGGGGCGAAGCCTGATAGGGGACGGGGATTTTCGATCATCCCCCCGGCAATGACAAGCCAGCACCCCAATAATTCACCACCGGGCGCCCGACGGCTGATCTCGAGGGCCGCATCCCGGAGGGGATGTGGCGCTTGGCCACGAACCTCGATAGTTGACGCCCGTCAAACCTAAAGACCTCTTATTCAGCACGACCGACTAATCTGTCCCCCCATCTGCTTGTTAGAATGTCCAGCGACTCACGAGGATCATGCATGACCAGAGTCCTTGTCTTCCTGCTACCGCTGCTGACCGCTGCCTGCGCGTCGGTCACTTCGACCCCTGAACCGCGCGCCAATGGCCAGACCGCGGTCGTGCAACACGCAGCGACTGCGGAAGATGTGCGCGGGGAATCCCTCTACTTCCTGATACTGGGCGAACTGGCTGGCCGCCAGGGCCGGGTGGTCGATGCCGGCAGGCTCTATCTGGAATCTGCCAAGCTCAGCCGCGACCCACGCGTGGCCGAACGAGCCACCCGCATCGCCTTGTTCGCCCGCGACAACGGCACTGCTGAGCAGGCCCTCGTGCTCTGGTCCACGCTGGAGCCGACGCATCCGGATCGCTGGGAAGCCGAAGCCCTGGTGCACATCCGTGCCAAGCGGGAGGACCAAGCCCTGGACGTGTTTGACCGACACCTGTCGAAAAGCGCGGACCGGGTCGAGGCTTATCGCCGCATCGCCTCCATCCTGACCGTCGAAGGCCCGCCAGCCCTGGCCCTGATGCACGCTGTGGCCCAGCGCCATGCCGAAGATGCTGAAGGCTGGATCGCGCTGGCTCAGCTGGCCATGCACTTCAAGCAGTTCGATTCTGCCCAGGCCGCGCTACGCCAAGTCATCCGCCTACAGCCGGGGCGCAAGGACGCCTACCTTCTGCTGGCCGGTACCTATTTCAGCGCTGGCCAGATCGATGCTGGACTACGCGAGGTTCGCGCCGCGATCGAACGCTTCCCGAAAGACCAGTCCCTGCGCCTGAATTACGCCCGCGCCCTGATCGAGGCCCGCCGTTACGACGAGGCCCGTCCGCTGTTCCAGGAGCTGCTGCGCAAGCAGCCGGGCGATGCCGACCTGCGCTTCACCGTCGCCCTGCTGGCACTGGATGCCAACGACTTGGACACCGCGGAACGCGAACTGCGCGCCCTGCACAAGGTACCCGAGCGGGCCGATGTGGCTGCTTATTACCTCGGCCGCCTGTTTGAACAACGCGGTGATGAAAAGGCCGCACGCGACTGGTACGGCCGCGCACGGCAGGGCGCGGTACACATGGATGCACTCATCCGCATCGCCACGATCGATGGCCGCCAGGGCCGCCTGGACCAGGCGCGCGCCCAACTCGCCAAGGCGCGCGCCCAGGCCGACACCACGGAGGAACAGGTGCGCCTGTTCCTCGTGGAAGCCGACCTGCTGAAACAATCTGGTCAGCCGACGGCCGCCCTGGACGTGCTCGATGAGGCCTTGCGCATCCACCCCGGTGAACCTGACTTGCTCTACACCCGCGCCCTGCTCGCAGACCAGCTCGACCGCTTCGAGGAGGCCGAGGCGAACCTGCGCGCCATCCTTGCCCAAGACCCCGATCATGCGGAGGCCCTCAACGCCCTCGGCTACACCCTCGCCAACCGTAACCTCCGTTTGGACGAGGCCTTCACGCTCATCGACAAAGCCCTCAAGCTCAGACCTGACAACCCCGCCATTCTCGACAGCATGGGCTGGGTCTTGTTCCGCCAGGGCAAGCTCGCCGAGGCCGAAGACTACCTGCGCCGGGCCTATGCGCGCGATCCAGACGGAGAGATTGCCGCCCATCTCGTTGAAGTAGTGGCTGCGCTTGGCCGCCGGGACGAGGCCCTCCAGCTGATCCAAGAGGCCCTGGCCCGCAATCCAGGTCGGCGCGAACTGCTGGACCTGCAACACCGCCTGCAGCAACCATGACCATTCGTACCCTGCTGTTCGGCGGACTGCTGCTGCTCTCCGGCTGCGCTACGGCCCCGCTGATCGAGACCGAGACCAAGACCGACCCCCATCGCCTCAGCCTGTGGCAGGAGCACCAAGCCCTACTTAGGCAGATCGAACGCTGGTACGCCGAGGGCCGTGCTGCCATCCTCGCCCAGGGTACGGGGGGACAGATCGCCTTCGACTGGCAACGCGAGCCCGGCCAACAGCTGCTGAACATCCGTACCCCGCTGGGCCAGAGTGCCATGCGACTGATACAGAACGCCCAGGGCGTGGTGTTGGTCGATCATGAGGGCGTGATCCACCAAGGCAGCGACGGCGAAGCCATGCTGCATGAAGTCCTCGGCTGGAGTGTACCGTTGGATGTCATGCACACGTGGTTGCTCGGCTTGCCGGCCTCGCCGGACGATGCCTACACCCTGGATGATCTGGGCCGCCTGAGGCAGATGCAGAGCAACGGCTGGCGCATCGACTACCAACGCTACACGTTGGTCAACGGCATCCCGCTGCCCAGCCGGATGGAACTGACCCGTGCCGACCTGACCCTGCGCCTGATCGTAGACCGGTGGAAGCTGTGACCTCCTTATGGTGGCCGGCCCCGGCCAAACTCAACCTGATGCTGCGCATCGTGGGGCGCCGAACGGACGGTTACCACGAGCTACAAACCGTATTCCAGCTGCTCGACCACGGCGATCGGCTGGCCTTCGAGATCCGCCCTGATGGCCTGATTCGCAAGCTCGACCCGCCACCTGAAATCCCCGAGGCCGATAGCCTGGTCGTGCGTGCCGCGCGCCTTTTGCAGCAGGCCAGTGGCACCCGACTTGGAGCCGACATCCGACTGGACAAGCGCCTGCCGCTTGGTGGTGGCGTAGGCGGTGGAAGCTCGGATGCTGCCACCACCCTTGTGGTCCTCAACCACCTGTGGGGCGCTGGTCTGGATGAGGACCGGCTGGCCGAACTCGGCCGCCAGCTTGGCGCCGATGTGCCCGTCTTCGTGCGTGGCCGCAGCGCCTGGGCCGAAGGTGTGGGCGAGCGGCTGACCCCGCTCGACCTGCCCGAGCGCTGGTATGTCGTGGCTTGCCCGCCGGTGCACGTCAGCACCGCGGAGCTGTTCGCCGACCCCCAACTTCCGCGCGACATGCCACGCATCACCCTGGACGATTTCTGGAGCGGCGAACATGGCAACGCCTTCGAACCCCTCGTGGTGCGGCGTCATCCCATCATTGCCACGGCCCTGGAGATGCTGCGTCCCTTCGGCGAGCCACGCCTGACCGGTACCGGGGCCTGTGTATTCTGCGCCTGCACGAGCGAACAAGCCGCGGAACAGGCCCGAAGCGCCCTGCCCACCGCCTGGACGAGCTTCACGGCCCGGGGCGTGAATCGCTCCCCCCTGCATATCGCCTTGACGAGCTGGGCTTGATGTGCGGCGAATTTGCTCTATGATGATATAGTCTGTTTGGATGTTGAACGACAGCTTTCCGACGGACCTACCAGGCCGTCGAAGTGTTGTTCCATAGAAGCCCCCACCCTGCCCCATGGCGAGCTGGAGCTAAGGGATGTGGTGCTCCCTTGATTTCGACGAATGGGCTTGCGCAACGCGCACTGATCCATATAATGCACAACCTCTTCTGGGCCGTCGCCAAGCGGTAAGGCACCGGATTTTGATTCCGGCATTCCTAGGTTCGAATCCTAGCGGCCCAGCCAATGTCTTTCTCAAGAATCTTCTCGAACGTGGTGCATCCTATGCTGATGGTCTTCACGGGGAATGCCAACCCCGCGCTTGCCCAGCGTGTGGTTGAGAACCTTGACCTTAAGCTCGGCCAGGCCACCGTCACCCGCTTCAGCGATGGTGAGACTTTTGTCGAGATTCTCGAGAACGTGCGCGGCCGCGACGTGTTCGTCATTCAGCCGACATGCGCGCCGACCAACGACAACCTGATGGAACTGATGGTGATGGCTGACGCACTGCGTCGTGCCTCCGCCGGTCGCATCACTGCCGTCGTGCCGTACTACGGCTACTCCCGCCAGGATCGCCGCGTCCGCTCTGCCCGCGTGCCCATCACCGCCAAGGTGGTTGCCAACATGCTGCAGAGCGTGGGCTTTGATCGTCTGTTGACCATCGACCTGCACGCCGAGCAGGTGCAGGGCTTCTTCGACATCCCGGTGGACAACGTCTACGCCTCTCCCATCCTACTGGGGGACATCTGGCGCCAGCAGCACGAAAACCTGACGGTGGTGTCCCCGGATGTCGGCGGCGTAGTGCGTGCCCGCGCCCTGGCCAAGCGCCTGAACGACGCGGACCTGGCCATCATCGACAAACGCCGCCCGAAGGCGAATGTCGCCCAGGTGATGCACATCATCGGCGAGGTGAGGGATCGCACCTGCATCATCATTGACGACATCGTCGACACTGCCAGCACCCTGTGCAAGGCCGCCGAGGCCCTCAAGGAGCACGGCGCGCGCAAGGTGATTGCCTACGCCACCCACCCGGTGCTGTCCGGTAAGGCGATCGAGAACATCAACGGCTCGCAGCTGGATGAGCTGGTCGTCACCGACACCATTCCGCTGCGCCCCGAGGCCCAGAGCTGCGAGCGCATCCGCGTGCTGTCCGTGGCCGGCATGCTGGCGGAGACTATCCGCCGCATCCACACCGACGAGTCGGTCAGCTCGCTGTATTTGGATTGATCCTTTTTGCCGTCCCTTTGGGTGCGGCCCACCCCGGGCTGGTCGCGGCCCGGCGGACCTTCCCGCCACCAGGCGGGTCTTTGCTTGTAAGACTTTGGAGTAACACCATGAGCGTATCCTTCACCGTGAAGGCCACCCGGCGTGACGATCTGGGGAAAGGTGCGAGCCGCCGCCTGCGTCGCGAAGGCAAGGTCCCGGCCGTGCTGTATGGCGGCGATGCCGAGCCCATCGCCCTGACCATCGCCCACAAGGACCTCTGGCACGGCCTGGAAAACGAGGCCTTCTACTCGCACATCCTCGACATCGAGATCGACGGCACGACCGAAAAGGCCATCCTGCGTGACCTGCAGCGTCATCCCTACAAGCCTCTCATCATGCACGCCGACTTCCAGCGCGTGAGCGCCAACGACCTCCTGCACGTCAAGGTGCCCCTGCGCTTCATCAATGAAGCCATCTCGGTGGGGGTGAAGAAGGGCGGTGTGGTCAACCATCTGGCCTCCGAGATCGAGATCACCTGCCTGCCGAGCAACCTGCCGGAGTTCATCGAGGTCGACCTGGCCAACGTGGACATCGAGCAGATCGTGCACCTGGCCGACATTCCCTTGCCAGCCGGTGTGACCGCATTCGAACTGGCCGCCCACGGCAGAAATCCAGGTATCGCGGCCATCCACATGCCGAAGGGCAGCACTGACGAAGGCGAGGCCTGATCAGCCCCCATGTCCGCACCTGTCGCTCCCCAACCCGACATCCGACTGATCGTCGGTCTCGGCAACCCCGGGGCGCGCTATGCGGACACCCGCCACAACGCGGGTTTCTGGTTCGTGGACACCATCGCGCGCCTGGCGGGCGCCACCATGCGTCCCGAACCCCGTTTTCTCGGGCAGGCCGCCCGGATCACGCTCGAAGGACGTGAGCTCTGGCTGCTTGAACCCACCACCTTCATGAACCGCAGCGGCCAGTCCGTCGTCGCCCTTGCCCGCTTCTACAAGATCGCCCCCGAGCAGATCCTGGTCGCACATGATGAGATCGACCTGCCCGTCGGCCAGATCAAGCTGAAGTACGCCGGTGGGCATGGTGGCCACAACGGCCTGCGTGACATCCACGCCCACCTGGGCACGCCAAACTACTGGCGTCTGCGCATCGGCGTCGGTCACCCCGGCAGCAAGGATCAGGTTGCGGACTACGTGCTGCACGCCCCATCCAAGCTTGAGCGCGAGAAGATCGACGTCGTCATCGACGAGGCGCATCGCCACATCCCCATCTTGCTCCGCGGCGACGTAGCCGCGGTCATGAACCACCTACACGCTCTACGTTAAGGCACCACCATGGGTTTCAAATGCGGCATCGTCGGTCTGCCCAATGTTGGCAAGTCCACCCTGTTCAATGCACTCACCCGCGCCAATATCCAGGCCGCCAACTACCCGTTCTGCACCATCGAGCCGAACGTGGGCATCGTGCCCGTGCCGGATCCGCGACTGGACAAGCTGGCCGAGATCGTCAAGCCGGAACGCGTGGTGCCAACCACCATGGAGTTTGTGGACATCGCCGGCCTGGTCAAGGGGGCCTCCAAGGGTGAGGGCCTTGGCAATCAGTTCCTTGCCAACATCCGCGAGACTGACGCCATCGCCCAGGTCGTGCGCTGCTTCGAAAACGATGACGTGATCCACGTTGCCGGACGCGTGGACCCGCTGGATGACATCGACGTCATCAATACCGAACTGATCCTCGCCGATCTCGACACCGTGGCACGCAACTTGGATCGCGCCACCAAGGCCGCCAAATCAGGCAACAAGGACGCACTGGCGAAGAAGGCGATCCTCGAGCGCCTGCACGCCCACCTCGACCAAGGCCACAGCGCGCGCAACCTGAACCTTACCGAGGACGAAAAAAAGGCGATCCGCGAGCTGCACCTGCTGACCATCAAGCCGATCATGTACATCGCCAACGTCAACGAGGACGGGTTCGAGAACAACCCCCTTCTCGCCAAGGTATGCGAGCAGGCCAAGGCCGAGGGCGCGGTGGTGGTGCCGGTCTGCGCCTTGATCGAGGCCGAGATCGCTAAGCTGGAGGATGCCGAGAAAGGTGAGTTCCTTGCCAGCATGGGCCTGAGCGAGCCTGGATTAAACCGGGTGATCCGCGCTGGCTACGACTTGCTCGGCCTGCAGACCTACTTCACCGCCGGCATGAAGGAGGTGCGTGCCTGGACGATCAAGAAAGGGACCACTGCGCCGCAGGCCGCCGGGGTCATCCACACCGACTTCGAGCGCGGCTTCATCCGTGCCCAGACCATCTCGTACGCGGACTTCATCCAGTACAAGGGCGAGCAGGGGGCCAAGGAAGCCGGCAAGATGCGCGCTGAGGGTAAGGATTACGTCGTCCAAGACGGCGATGTGATGAACTTCCTGTTCAACGTCTGATTTTTTTCAATGCGGGTATTGACGAGCAGAACGTGCATGAACATAATGCGCGTTCTGTTACAGCGCCTTTCCAACTTCCGTGTTGGCAGCTCACGAAGCGAAAAAGACGCTACGATTCCCACTTGATTTTGCGGCTATGTAGCTCAGGCGGTTAGAGCACGGCACTCATAATGCCGGTGTCGGTGGTTCGAGTCCACCCATAGCCACCATATCAAACCCGCATCCAGCGGAGTTTTCCTTTACCCATCATCCAGCGAATATTCGGGCGCAGATTCCGGTGCCGTTTCTTCGGCGTTTCTACCCTCGCACTGGGTTTGCTATCGTTATCCGACACACGCAATAGCAGTGCCCGCATGAGTCTCGCCTTCCGCACTATCGGCATCCTCGCCAAACCCTCGGATAAGCGCCTCTCAGGCACCCTGGAAACGCTGGTCGATCACCTGCGTGCGCGCGGCCCTGACATCCTGCTTGACCAGGCCACCCTGCCTGACCTTCCGGGCCTGCGCAGCTACTCACGCACCACCCGCGACGAAATCGGCCAACGAAGCGACCTCGTGATCGCGGTCGGCGGCGACGGCACCCTCATCAATGCGGCCCACTGCTTCGCCCCGTACGGCAAGCCGGTGCTCGGCATCAACCTCGGTCGGCTCGGTTTCCTCGTCGACATCTCCCCGGACGAACTGAGTAGCCGTCTCGACCGCATCTTGAGGGGGGAGTACATCGCCGAGGAGCGCTTCCTGCTATGCGGCCGCGTGCTGCGCGGCGAAACACTGGTGCATGAGGGCGTCGTGTTCAACGACCTGGTCTACAAGGTGCGCGACGCCGTGCGCATGATCGAGTTCGAGACCCATATCGACGGCCGCTACCTGGTCACCCAGCGATCGGACGGCATGGTCGTCAGCACGCCGAGCGGCTCGACCGCCTATGCCCTCTCCGCCGGTGGACCGATCCTCACGCCGGGCCTGGAGGCCATTGTGCTGGCCCCCATCTGCCCGCATACCTTGAGCAACCGGCCGATCGTCATTCCCGCGAGCGCAAGCATCGAGATCAAGGCCACCTGTCACTCACGCGCCAACAGTCTGGTGAGCTTCGACGGCCAGACCATGATCGACATGGAGCCGGAAGATCGGCTCAATATCTGCCGCGCGGCCCACACTGCACGCCTGATCCACCCGGCGGACTACGATTATTTCCACATCCTACGTGCCAAGCTGCATTGGGGTGGATACTCGTAAGACGACGCCATGCTCAGACACATCCACGTCCGCAATTTTGCCATCATCGAGGAGGCGCAACTCGAACTTACGGCCGGACTGACCGTGATGACCGGCGAGACCGGCGCGGGTAAGTCCATTCTGGTCGACGCCCTGGGGCTTTTACTGGGCGAGCGCGCGGGCAGCGAGGCCATCCGCCCGGGAGCCGAGCGCGCCGAACTCGAGGCCCTGTTTTCACTCGACGACAGCCCGAAGGCCCGGCGCTGGCTGAGCGAGCAGGCGCTCGACGACGAATCGGGCGAATGCCTCCTGCGCCGCGTGATCGTACGCGAGGGCGCCAGCCGCGCCTACATCAACGGTCGCGCGGTCAACCTCTCCACCCTACGTGAGCTGGGCGGGCTTCTGGTCGACATCCATGGCCAGCACGAACACCAAAACCTGCTACGCCCGAGCACCCAGCGCGAGCTGTTGGACGGTTTCGGCGGACACGAGGCCCTGCTTGCCCATGTCGGCCAGGCCTTTGCCGAGTGGCGCGCCACCGCCGAGAAACTCGAAGCCCTGCGCCAAGCCGACGATCGTCGCAACCAGCGCATCGAGCTGTTGCGCTACCAGGTCGAAGAGCTTACGGCCCTGCGCCTGGAACCGGACGAATGGGAGCGGATCGAGGCCGAACACCGCCGACTGACCCACGCAGGACGCCTGATCGAACTGTGCCAGAAGGCCCTCGAGGCCCTGTACGAGGGGGAGGGCGAAACCCTCCACGGTGGTTTGACCCACGTCAATGCCCTCCTAGAACAGGGGCGGCGCGCCGACGCAGGGCTGGAACCGGCACTGGAGCTGCTGCGCCAGGCCGAGATCTTACTGCGCGAAGGGGTGGATCAGCTGCGCGACTATGCTCGTAGCCTCGAACTCGACCCCGAGCGCCTCGCCGAGGTCGAGGCCCGCCTGACCGCTTTGCACGATGCCGCACGCAAATACCGTGTGCGTCCGGAGGAGCTGCCGCAACTCGCCCGCCAGCTGGCCGAGGAGCTAACCGGACTCGAAGGCGAGGGGGAATCGCTGGAGGTCCTCGAGGAGCGCATCCTGACCCAAGAAGCCATCTACCGTGAGGCCGCCCTTGCCCTCTCCCAGGCACGTCGCAAAACGGCCGCCCGGCTCGCCGCCCAGGTGACGGAGTCCATTCGCGGGCTCGGCATGCCGCACGCCCGCTTCGCCATTGAGGTCACCCCGCGCGAGGACAAGGGTTTCACCGCACACGGACTGGACACGGTGGACATGCTCGTCAGCACCAATCCAGGCCAACCGCTCCAGGCGCTCGGCAAGGTCGCCTCCGGTGGCGAGCTCTCGCGCATCAGCCTCGCCTTGCGCGTAGCCACCGCTGTACACGGCCAGGTCGCCACGCTGGTGTTCGACGAGGTCGACACCGGCATCGGTGGTAGCGTCGCCGAGGTGGTCGGCCGCATGCTCGCAAGCCTTGGCCGCCAGCGCCAAGTGTTGTGCGTCACCCACCTGCCGCAGGTGGCGGCGCAGGGCAATCATCACCTGCACGTGCACAAGGAGCAGAGCGCGGACAGCACCCGCACACAGCTGATCTTGCTTGACCGCGAGGCACGCATCGGGGAGTTGGCCCGCATGATGGGCGGGGTCGAGATCACCGCCCAGACGCGCGGCCTGGCGAAGGAGATGTTGGAGCGCGCTGCAGACGGTGGCGCGCAGGCCACGCTGACATTCTAGCCCATCCCCTCGCGAACGACAGAGGAGGACGGGTTTCAGGTCAGCCAAGAAGGGGAAAGCTGGCCGTCATTCGGAAAGACAGGACGGATCAGGCACCGTTACGCTTGATACCATAGATCACCAGGGCATGGTCGGTGATCTCAAAACCATGCTCTTCGGCGATCTTATTGATGCGCTCCTGGATGATGGGGTCGTAGAACTCCTCCACCACACCGGTCTTCACACACACGATATGGTCGTGATTGCCCTTGGCGACCAGCTCGAACACCGCCTTGCCACTCTCGAACTGATGACGGGTGACGATTTCTGCATCCTCGAACTGGGTGAGCACGCGGTAGACGGTGGCCAAGCCGATCTCCTCACCTTGGTCGAGCAGGATGCGGTAAATGTCTTCGGCGGAAAGGTGCTGGTGGGCATTCTGAACGAGCACCTCGAGGATCTTGATGCGTGGCAAGGTGACCTTCAGACCCGCTTTCTTCAGTTCGTGGGTTTCCACGTAACAGGACTCCCGGGGTGGATGCAAACGGCTTTGAAGTGTATTTTAGCGCAAATTGACTGGCAGCTAACGAATAACCATGCACCGCGCACGCCATCTATTCGCCCTCGCCCTTCCGCTCGCCCTAACGGCCTGCGCCTCGAGCTTCATGCCGGACTTCTTGCAGGTCTATAAGATGGACATTCACCAGGGCAACATCCTGGATGAGGACAAGGTGAAAAGGCTGCGTCTTGGCATGTCCGAGAACGAGGTCCGCTTCCTGCTCGGCAGCCCGATGTTGGTGGATGTCTTCCACCAAAACCGCTGGGATTACGTCTACTACAACAAACCGGGCAAGGACGAGCCCGAGCAGCGCCGACTCACCTTGTTCTTCGAGGCCGGTCAGCTTGCACGCATTGAGCCACCACTGGATACGGTAAAGTAAACCTCCAACGCGGATCACTCGAGCTTGATCTCGTCACCAGCCTTCTTCATCTTCTTGCCTGCCTCCGCGCGCTGCTTGCGCACGGCCTTGGGATCGGCAAGCAGCGGGCGGTAGATCTCTACCCTATCCCCTGCGCGTAGCACACGGCTGCCCGGCACCAACCTGGCAAAGATGCCAATCTTGTTCACGCCAAGATCGATCTCGGGATGCTTATCGAGGATCCCGGAACGTCGGATGGCCTCCTCGGCGGTGGTCCCTTCAGGCACATCCAGGCGCAACAAGGTCTGTTGCTCGGGCAAGGCATAGGCGACCTCGATGGGGATCATCGCTGTGCTGCTGTCGCCATGTTTAGATGCGTCGCCCATAGACCTCCTCCGCGCGCCGCTGGAAGGCTTGTACCATCTCGCCAGCGACGGTGGTGAACACTGGCCCGACTGCCAGCTCGATCAGCTTGTTGGAGAACTGGAACTCCAGGTCCAGACTGACCTTGCACCCCTCCTCCCCGATCGCTTCGAAACGCCAGAAACCGTGCAGATGTTTGAATGGCCCATCCACCAGGCGCATCTCGATCATCTTGTCCTGCTGCATCAGGTTATGGGTGGTAAAGCTCTTGCGTAAAGCCCCCTTGCTGATGGTCAGGGTGGCGCGCAACTCATCCTTACCACGAAAGATGACCTTCGAGTCGCTACACCATGGCAGAAAAAGGCGGTAATCCTCGATGGCACCCACGAGGGTGAACATCTCATTGGGGGTGTAAGGCACGATGGCCTCGTGATGAAGCATGGTCATGTCTTTTATCCGAACAGACCGAGGCCGTTGAGGAGGACGACAAGGATGCCCAGCGGCGTGACATAGCGGGTCAGTACACGCCAGAGAGTATAGGCCGTGTTCGACAGCCCCAGCTCTTCGAAGGTGGAGGAGCGCCGCATGAACCAGGTCGCAAACACTGCAAGCAGCAGTCCTCCGAGGGGAAGCATGATGTTCGAGGTCAGGAAATCGAGCAGCTCGAAAAAGTTCTTGCCGAACAGTTTGACCTCGGCCCAGCGATTGAAGGAAAGCACGGTCAGCAGACCCAATGCCCAAGCGGCCACCCCCAGAACGACCCCCGCGCGCACCCGGCTCCAGCCGCAGCGCTCGACAAGATGTGCCACCGCTGGTTCGATCATGGAGATGGATGAGGTCCAGGCCGCGAGTACCAAGGCAACGAAGAACAACGCGCCAAACACTACGCCAAAGCTCATCTGGCCAAAGGCAATCGGCAGGGTCTGGAACACCAGCCCCGGCCCGGCAGCCGGTTCCAGACCATTGGCGAAGACGATGGGATAGATCGCCAGACCTGCGAGCATGGCCACCAAGGTATCCGCGGCAACGATGATCAAGGCCGTGTGAACAATGGAGGTACGCTCAGGCATGTAGGAACCATAGGCCATGATGGTGCCCATGCCGATGCTCAAGGTAAAAAAGGCATGCCCCATGGCCACCACCACGGCTGAGGCCGAGAGCTTGCCAAAATCTGGCGTGAACATGAACGCGATGGCCTCAGCAAAATGCCCGGTACCAAGCCCATACCCCACCAAGATGAGCAGGATGATAAACAGCAGGGGCATGAGCAAGCTGGTAAACGCCTCCAGCCCCGCACGCACCCCACGGATCACCACCAGCATAGTGATGAGCATGGCCAGGGTGTGCCAGAACACGAGCTCCAGCGGATTGGCGGTAAAGGACTGGAACATCGCCTTGATGGTCGCCCCGTCAAGTCCAGTGAAGCTGCCGGCCAGGGCCCGCTCGACGTAGGCAATGGCCCAGCCCATGATCACGCTGTAGTAGCTGAGGATCAGAAAACCGGCGATCACTCCCATCCAGCCGAGCAAGCCCCATGCCGTGGATACGCCTTCCTCACGTGCCAGGGCCTGCATACCCAACACGGGACTGCGACGGGCACGCCGACCTAACATGATTTCGGTGATCAGGATGGGCGTGGCGACCAGCAGGATGCAGACCAGGTAAACCATCACAAAGGCACCGCCGCCGTTCTGGCCCATGATGTAGGGAAATTTCCAGATGTTCCCAAGGCCAACGGCCGCCCCGGTCGCGGCCAAGACGAAGGCCAGGCGGGAGGACCATTGCCCATGGATGGATTCACGCAGGGTTGAAGACATCACGCACGACTCCGAAACAGCGGTTTCACAAAGCCTTAATGGTAAGATGCCGCTTCCTGCTTGAACACCAGGCATCCAGCCTCATCGCTCGGCACCATGACCAAAGACAAGAAAGACACCCACGGCGGCTCGACCATTGCCCTCAACAAGAAGGCAAGGCACGAGTACTTCATCGAAGAGCGCTTCGAGGCAGGCATCGTACTGCAAGGCTGGGAGGTCAAGGCAATCCGCGCGGGCAAAGTCCAGATCACCGACAGCTATGTGTTGCTGAAGAATGGCGAGGCCTTCCTCTTCGGCGCGCATATCTCGCCTTTACTCTCCGCCTCCACCCACGTCAAGCCTGATCCTACCGCCACACGCAAGTTGCTGCTACACCGCGAAGAGATCGGCAAGATGATCGGTGCGGTGGAGCGCAAAGGCTATGCCCTGATCCCGCTGGCGATGTACTGGAAGGGGGGGTGGGTCAAGGTCGAGGTCGGACTCGCCAAGGGCAAGAAGGCATTCGACAAGCGTGCGGCCGAGAAAGAACGCGACTGGCAGCGGGAGAAGGGCCGCCTGATGCGGCACAATGCAAGCGGCTAGGGCAAGGCTTGCACATCATGCATCGCGGCGATTTCAGGCATCGCTTACATCAGTCAAGACCGATCCGCTCCCATACCGTCCCCCCACCCGCCGCCTTGGCGATGGCTTCCATGCGCCGCTGATGCGCCGCGATCTCTTCTTCGTTCGCCCGCAGCACCTTAAGTCGCGGGCGGTCATCCGCAAGGCGCCTGGGGGCCAAGGACGCCGGATCGAGTATTCCAACCTCCTGGCCATCCAGCCCGAGACTGGATTGGCCGCCGGTCATCGCGAGGTAGACCTCCGCGAGGAGGCGGGCGTCCAGCAGTGCACCGTGCAGTTCGCGGTTGCTGTTGTCCACCCCATAGCGTTTGCACAACGCGTCCAGACTGTTGCGCTGTCCGGGGTGCAAGCGGCGGGCTAGCAGCAGGGTATCGAGCACGCCGCTGACATGGTCTTCCAGCTGGCCATAGCCCGGACCGAGCTTCGCCAGTTCGTGGTTGATGAAGCCGACGTCGAAGGCCGCGTTGTGGATGATCAACTCGGCACCGCGCACGTAGTCGAGGAAGTCTTCCACCACTTCGGCGAAGGTCGGCTTGTCGGCGAGGAACTCGTTGGTCAGCCCGTGTACGCGCACCGCCTCGAGATCGATCTCGCGCTCGGGGTTGAGGTACTGATGGAAGTTCTGCCCGGTGATGCCACGGTTGAGCAGCTCGACGGCGCCGATCTCGATGATGCGGTGCCCCTCGTGCGGTTCCAAACCAGTGGTTTCGGTATCGAGGATGATCTGCCTCATGCCATGCCGTTCAGTTCATCGATGCCGCGATTGGCAAGCCGATCCGCCAACTCGTTTTCCGGGTGACCGACATGGCCGCGCACCCAGGCCCATTCGACCTGGTGCCTGGCACACAGGGCATCCAACGCCTTCCACAGGTCGTCGTTCTTGACCGGTCTGTTGTCCGCCGTTCGCCAGCCACGCCGCTTCCAGTTCGACATCCATTCGGTGATGCCCTTCATCACGTACTGGGAATCAGTGGTGATGCGGATCCTACTGGGACGTTTGAGGGCCTCGAGCGCCCGAATGGCGGCCGTCAGCTCCATGCGGTTGTTGGTCGTGTGCGGCTCGCCGCCCCAGAGCTGCTTTTCGTGTCCCTGCGCGCGCAGTACCACGCCCCAACCGCCCGCGCCCGGATTGCCCCGGCAGGCACCATCGGTCCAGGCTTCGACCAAGGATGAGGCGCTGGACCCTTCCGTGCTGGAGGATGGCTGCTTGGGTTTCATGTTTGTCTTCCAACGGTATGACGGATCTGAGCCTGACGCCCCCTGACCCCCAGGACGGGCACGAGGCTCCAGCGATGGCGGATGGGGGCTGGCATGCTGACCCGCTTGCGCGCCAGAAGCAGGTGGCTCATGCCAAGACGCGGCAAGAAACGTGCACCCCACTGCTCCATCCGGCCTTCACCGTCGCGGTTGAAATCGCAAAGGCAGCCGTGCCCTACCCAGGTTTCCGCTTGCACGTCATAACCGAGCAGGCCCAGCCAGTCATGCAGACGCCCGCGCCCGAGGCGATGACCAAACCACGGCACACGGCGCCCCGCATGGATCAGGCCACACAGCCCCCAGAGGCCGACAGGGTTGAAGCTCATCAGCAGCAGGTGCCCCTCGGGCAGAAGCACGCGATCGGCCTCACGCAGCACTTGGTGCGGATCGAGGGCATATTCCAACACGTGGTGCAGCAGTACGAGGTCAACCGATTCCGCCGCAAGTGGCAAGGCCTCGAACAACCCCCTCACGTCTCCTGCGCGCGGTCCCAGGGTGAAGTGGTGGGGGATCCGCAGCCCCCGCACCTCGTCAAGCAGGGCAGGCTGCAGCCCGAGCAATACTGCGTGGTAACCGAAGCAGCGGGACAGCCAATCCTCCACGGCCGCACCCTCCCTGCGCCACAAGGCAGTGGCGTCGGGAGTCGCCCACCAGGTGGCCAGCTGTTCGAGCCGGTCCGGAGACGGGGAAGTGGAATAGGTTGACTGCATGCGGCCTCTGCGGTGGCAAGCTTGGTACTATTGCATGGATTATGCGCCCAGGATGCAAGTCAGGAGGACGTCCTCATGAACCCCATCGCACGCTGGTGGTACAGGCGCAGGCTACGTGATGCACGCTTCGCCCATCTGTTTGATGCCCCACGGCCGGACGAGTTGGTGTGTCTCGACTGCGAGGCCAGCCACCTGTCCACGAAGACCGGGGAACTGCTGTCGATCGGTGCAATCCGCATTGTTGCTGGCCGACTGGAGACGAGCTCGGCCTTGCGCCTGACGGTGCGTCCGCACGGGGTCGTCGGAGGGGAAAGCATCCGGGTGCACGGTTTGCGCAATGTCGACGTGGCCAACGGCCTGCCGGTGGAGGAGGCCCTCGGCCGACTGCTCGACTTTATCGGACCGCGTCCGGTGGTCGGCTATTACGTCGATTTCGACATGGACCTGATTGACCGTTACGTGCATGACTGGCTGGGTATCCGGCTGCCTAACCGACGGATCGAGGTGGCCACCGAATACTACCACTGGCGCTTTGGCCGCCTGGGGCACTGGCCGGCAGACCTGCGCCTGGAAACCATCCTGCATGTCCTGGACCTGCCTGTTGGCGACCGCCATGATGCCTACCACGACGCTCTGACCGCCGGCCTGATCCATCTCAAGCTGGCCGCGCTGCGGGGCATGATGTCGCCTTCTACTTGACCCGACGCAGATGGCCGCCGCGGCGCGGTGGAGTGGGTGGAGTTTCTTCTGGGCCTGGCAGGTCGGCCACGGGATGTTCTCCCATTGACTCGCCTCCCATCTCGCCGGGTATGGTCTCGGGTGGGAAGCCCATCCCCTGCCCCGTCTCCCGGTCATAGATTGCCAGCACCGCCTGCACTGGGGCGCTGACGGTGAAGGCCCGGCCGCCAAAGCGGGCGGAAAACCGCACTTCGGCATTGCCGAGGCTCAACCCCTGCACCGCGTGGGGGGCAATGTTGAGCGTGATCTGACCGTCTTTCACGTGCTCGGGTGGCACGACCACGCCAGGCATACGGGCATCCAGTACGATGTAGGGGATGTGGTCGTTGTCTACGATCCACTCGTACAGGGCGCGTAGCAGGTAAGGACGGCTCGAGGTCACGCTCGCATCTCCAATTCGAGGTCGGACAGGCTCTCGCGGAAGGTTGGACGGTTGAAGATGCGCTCCATGTAGTCGTTGAGGGCCTTGGCCTGGGCTGGGATCTCGATGCCATACACCGGCAGGCGCCAGAGGATGGGCGCGAGGGTGGCATCGGCCAGGTTGAACTCATCGCTCATCATGTAGGGGCTTGCGGCGAACAGCGGCATGATGGACAGCAGCCCCTCGCGCAATGTCTTGCGTGCTTTGGCTGCGCCTTTGCTACCCTCGGCCAGTTCCGGCAGCAACGGATACCAGTCGTGCTCGATGCGGTACAGGGCGGTGCGTACCTTGGCGCGGCTGACTGGATCGATCGGCATCAGGGGTGGATGCGGGAAGCGTTCGTCCAGGTATTCCATGATCACCCGTGCGTTGGTTAGCACGAGATCACGGTCGACCAAGGTCGGCAGCGTACCCGTTGGGCTTAGGTCAAGGAAGTCCTCGGGCGGACTGGCGGGGTTGACCTCCACCAGGTCGGCGGTGAGCTCTTTTTCGGCCAGTACGATGCGCGTGCGATGGCTTTCCGGGTTTTCGGGGTGCGAAAAAAGTGTCATGACGCCGCGGCGACTTGCGCTGCTGCCCATGCGTAACCTCTCTCCAAAGGGGTTGCAGATGCAGCCATTCTAGCACAGCGGACGAGCCCCACGCCTGGCGATGCAAGGCCCGACGTGGTCGGGCCGGATGGCAGGTCGGCTTGCGTCTTTACTTCACGTCACGCCAGTACTCCCTCTTGAGCAGGTAGATGATCACGAAGAACAACGCCAAAAAACCGAGCACCCAGGGGCCGAGGGCCAAACGCTTGAGTTGGGCTGGCTCCCCCATGTAAACCATGAAGCCAACCAGGTCACGGATCATGGCATCGAACTCCTCGGGTTGCATGGTACCCGGCGTTTCCAGCCTGAGACCGTCCACCACGATCTCCTTCACCCCCCCCTCGTGCACAACCTCGTGGGTGACGGGCAGGACCCTACCCTGCTCGCGCCAAAAGACATTGGGCATATTGACATCCTTGAACAGCAGGTTGTTTGCACCCATCGGCCGCGCCGGGTCAACATAGAAACTACGCAGGTAGGTGTACAGCCAATCCGCGCCGCGTGAGCGGGCCACCAGCGACAGGTCAGGCGGCACCGCGCCGTTAAAGGCGTTCTTCGCATACTCAGCAGGCATGGCGCTGAGCATCGTATCGCCCACCTTGGCCTCGCCCTTGAGCAGGCGCCGTTTGACCTCCTCATCGGTCCAACCCAAATCCTGACCAATGCGGTTATAGCGCATGTACTTCGCAGAATGGCAACTCAAGCAGTTGTCAACGAAAAGCTGAGCACCACGTTGCAGCGAGGCCGTGTCAAAAATGTCAATGTCAGCCTTGTCCAGTACCATGCCGTGCCCACCCGCAGCCAGGGTCGCAGATGACATCAGCAGAAAGGCCACCATCCATCCAAATCGCTTCATCGCGTGATCCTCTCCGGCACCGGCTTGGTCTTCTCGTTCTTGCTGATCCACCACAGGGCAACGAAATAGCCGAAGTAGAGAATGGTGAAAAACTGCGCCAGCAGGGTCAGGGTGGGGGTGGCCGGTTTCATGCCAAGCCACCCAAGCGCGATGAAGCTCACCACGAACATGCCAAGCAACACCTTGAAGGTGGTCGAGCGGTAGCGGATGGACTTCACCGGATTGCGGTCCAGCCAGGGCAGCAGGAACAGCACGAAGATCGCCGCACCCATCGTCACCACGCCAAGGAACTTGTCGGGTACCGCACGCAGGATGGCGTAAAACGGAGTGAAATACCACACCGGGGCAATGTGTTCCGGGGTCTGCATCGGGTTGGCCGGGACAAAGTTCGGCTTCTCGAGGAAGTAACCCCCCATCTCGGGCAGGTAGAACACCACGATGGCAAAGAAAAACAGGAACACGGTCACGCCGACGATATCCTTCACCGTGTAATACGGATGAAAGGGGATACCATCCAACGGGCGCCCCTGGGCGTCCGTGTGCTCCTTGATCTCAACCCCTTCAGGATTGTTCGAGCCAACCTCGTGCAGGGCCATGATGTGACCACCAACAAGGAACAGCAGCACCAGCGGCAGGGCAATGACGTGCAGAGCAAAGAAGCGGTTGAGCGTGGCATCCCCCACCACGTAATCGCCGCGAATCCACAGCGCGAGCTCCTCCCCAATGAACGGGATGGCGCCAAACAACGAGATGATCACCTGCGCCCCCCAGTAAGACATCTGCCCCCAGGGCAGCAGATAGCCCATGAAGGCCTCGGCCATGAGCACCAGGTAGATCAGCATACCGAAGATCCACACCAGCTCACGCGGCTTCTTGTAGGAGCCGTACATCATCCCTCGCAGCATGTGCAGGTAGATGACGATGAAAAACGCCGAGGCCCCGGTGGAGTGCAAGTAGCGGATCAGCCAGCCCCACTCGACGTCGCGCATGATGTACTCGACCGAGGCGAAGGCCTCCGCAGCCGAGGGTTTGTAGTTCATGGTCAGCCAGATGCCGGAAACGATCTGGATGACGAACACGGTCAACGCCAGCGAACCGAAGAAATACCAAAGGTTCAAATTCTTCGGCACGTAATAGCCGGAGAGGTGCGCATTCCAGAAGTGCGAGATCGGTAGGCGATCGTCAAACCAGCGGAAAGCCCTACGAAGTACGCTCATGCCTTACCCCCTCCGTCACTGCCGATCAGCAGGGTGGTATCACTGAGGAAGGCGTACGGTGGCACCTCCAGGTTGGTCGGCGCGGGCACGCCCTTGTAAACACGGCCAGCCAGGTCAAAGCGCGAACCATGACACGGACAGAAGAAACCGCCCTTCCATTCCGCCCCCAGATCCGCCGGCGCGATCTCCGGCCGGTAAGTCGGCGCACAGCCGAGGTGGGTGCAAATGCCAATGGCCACAAAGATTTCGGGCTTGAGTGAGCGGTACTCGTTGCGCACATAATCGGGCTGCTGTGAAGCCTCGGAAGCCGGATCGCGCAGCTTACCTTCCAGTGCCTTGAGCGCGGCCAGGTTGGCCTCGGTACGACGCAGAATGTACACCGGCTTGCCACGCCATTCGACGGTGATCATCTGGCCCGGGGCCAGCTTGCCGATATCGACCTCCACCGGCGCACCGGCGGCCTGGGCCTTGGCACTGGGCTGGAAAGAGGAAATAAAGGGCACCATGGCCGCAACCACGCCGGCACCACCCACCACGGTGGCAGCGCCGGTCAGAAAGCGGCGGCGGCGCAGGTCAACGTCCTGCTCGGACATACTTCTCTCCTGTCGCTCACAATACACCGGGCTCGGACCCGGTGCCTACTCGGGACACATTCCCGTCAAGCATCCCTGATGCGGCCCCGCCTGACAAGGCGTTTGGACCATCAGCGTCAATAATGATTTTTTATGCAGAGATAACCCTCGTGGGCGAGCAGCCACGCCTTGCGCCGCCGCCCCTCCTCGCTTGCCCCCGCATACCCCCCAAGCCCTTGCGCAGCAAGGATACGATGACAGGGAATGATGATAGGAATGGGATTGGCGCGCAGGGCCCCGCCCACGGCGCGGGGGGAAGTCCCTAGCCGAGTAGCCAGTTCGCCATAGGTCCGCGTCTGCCCCAGTGGAATCTCCGCAAGCGCCCGCCAGACCCGCTGTTGGAACGGCGTCCCCGCCGGGGCGAGTAAAGGGCGGTCAGGAAGGGGGGCGCGGGCAAAGTAGGCCGCAAACCAAGCCCAGACCTGCATGGTACAAGGACCAGGTGGAGCAAAGACAGGGGCAGGAGGAAACGAAAGGTTGGTGATGGCCACGACCGCACCATCGACACACTCAACCCGCAACCAACCGAGCGGCGTATGCAGAAACCCCTGTTCAACCGCCATGCATCAGAGACGACAAAGGCCCCGTCGGGGCCTTTGTTGGGCATCAGGAAGTGCTCGAGGTGAGCTTTTCCTTGATACGTGCAGACTTGCCGGCACGGCCGCGCAGGTAGTAGAGCTTGGCACGACGCACATCGCCCTTGCGCTTGACCTCGATGCTGGCAACATTCGGACTATAGAGCGGGAAAACGCGCTCGACACCCTCACCATGCGAGATCTTACGCACGGTGAAGGCAGAGTTCAGGCCGCGGTTACGCTTGGCGATGACCACCCCCTCGAAGGCCTGCAGGCGCTCACGGTCGCCCTCCTTCACCCGTACATTCACAACCACGGTGTCACCCGGGGCAAAGTCCGGACGCTCGATGCCAGCCATCATTTCAGCTTCAAGCTGAGAAATCACGTTGCTCATGTTCATTACCTCGTCTTCGATTCGTCGCTTGCCGTCGGTTTGCAGAGATCGATGCCGCATTCCTCATGCGTGCCCTCCAGCAAACGACGCTCACCTTCCGTCATACGCCTGACCGCAAGCAGCTCGGGCCGCCGCCGCCAGGTCCGCGCCAGCGCCTGTTGCAAGCGCCAGCGCTCAATCGCTTTGTGGTGCCCCGAGAGCAGGACCTGCGGGACGCCACGCCCCTCCACCACTTCGGGACGCGTGTAGTGCGGGCAATCCAACAGGCCCGCCATGAACGAATCCTGTACCGCTGACTCAGCATGCCCAAGGGCCCCGGGCAGTTGGCGGATCACCGCGTCGATCAGCGCCATGGCCGCCGGCTCACCGCCGCTGAGGACAAAATCCCCAAGCGAGAGCTCCTCGTCCACATCGCACTCGAGCACACGTTCATCCATGCCTTCGTAACGCCCGCATACCAGCACCATGCCGGGCAGACGAGCCAAACGGTTGACCTCGACCTGATCGACCCGCCGCCCCTGTGGGGTCAAGGCAATCACCGGACTGCCTTTGGGCAGCACCGCCCGCGCCGCATGGATCGCCTCGCGCAGCGGGGCCACCTTCATCAACATGCCTGGCCCACCGCCAAAAGGACGATCATCCACCGTGCGGTGTCGGTCATAGGTGTAGTCCCGCGGGTTCCACAACCCAAGACTCACCAAACCCGCCTCGCGCGCACGGCGAGGTATGCCGTGCTCGCCAATCACCCGCACCAGTTCGGGAAAAAGGGTAACGACCTCAATCTGCATCACCCTCTCCCGAACATTGCACCCATGAACAATGGACGCAGGATCTTCAGAATTCGGGATCCCAATCCACGATCATGCGGCGCAGCTCAAGATCGACCTCAAGCACCACCTGATCGAGCACAAAAGGCACCAAGCGTTCACGCTCGCCCTTGATGACGAGCACATCGTTGGCCCCCGTCTCGAACAGATAGTCGACCTCGCCAAGCTCGACCCCTTCCTTCGTCGCAACCTGCATGCCGATCAAGTCGCGCCAGTAATATTCCCCTTGGGGGAGGCGGGGTAATTTGGCCGGATCAACGGCGATCTGTGCGCCAGAAAGGCTTTCCGCATGGCTGCGGTCGTTCACCCCTTCCAACTTGGCGACCAAGCCCCTACCCTGAAACTTGACTGACTTCACACGGAAGTCGACCCACCCCTCCTCAAGCTTGAGCTGCCACAGCTTGTAGCGACCGATGGCATCCATTGGCCGCGTTTCGGAATGGATCTTCACCCACCCCTGGAGGCCGAAAGCCGCGAGCACCTTGCCTAGCAGGACCCGATCTGCGCTTTCATTCGTCATGCCCATGCCCTTGATCGCCAGGGCGCCCGGAAGATTCAGGCGGCAGCTTGCGCCTTGCGAAACTCCTTGATCAGGGAGGCAACACGCTCGCTCGGCTGAGCCCCCTTGGCCAGCCATGCATTCACACGCTCGATATCGATGTACAAACGCACCTCAGCACCACGGGCGACCGGGTTGAAGTAACCGAGGCGCTCAATACAGGCGCCACTGTCGCGAGCCTTGCGGCTATCGGTCACGACGATGTGGTAAAAAGGGCGCTTCTTGGCGCCACCACGAGACAGACGGATGGATACCATGCGATTCTAAACCTTGTGTCAAAGCCTGGACCGCACATACGGTCCGTCAAAATAAAGCCCGCTATTCTAACGATCAGGCACAAAAAAGAAAGCTTTTTCTTCCCCACCGTCAGAACGGCATGCCGGGCAGACGCCCCTTGAGACTACGTATCAGCTTGCTCATGCCGCCACCGGAGAGCTTTTTCATCATGTCGCGCATGTCGGCGTACTGCTTGAGCAGACGGTTGACGTCCTGCACCTGCACGCCCGCCCCCGCCGCGATGCGGCGCTTGCGCGAACCCTTGATCAGTTCCGGATGGCGCCGCTCTTGCGGGGTCATCGACTGAATGATGGCGATCATGCGTCTCACGTCGCGGTCGCTGGCTTGACGCTTGACGTGCTCGGGCAGCTTGCTCACGCCCGGCAGCTTGTCCAAGAGGCTCGTCATCCCCCCCATATCGAGCATCTGCTCGAGCTGGGTCTTGAGGTCTTCCAGGTTGAAGGTCTTGCCCGCCTTGACCTTATCGACCAGCTCGCGCGCTTTTTTCTGGTCGAGCTTGCGGGTCGCTTCTTCGACCAGGGAGAGCACATCGCCCATGCCAAGGATGCGCGAGGCTACCCGTTCCGGGTGAAACGGCTCCAGCGCAACCAACTTCTCGCCCTGACCGAGGAACTTGATCGGCTTACCGGTAATGTAACGCACCGAAAGGGCCGCCCCACCCCGCGCATCACCATCGGCCTTGGTGAGGATCACGCCGGTCAGTGGCAAGGCATCATTGAACGCCTTGGCGGTGTTGGCGGCGTCCTGACCGGTCATGCTGTCGACCACAAACAGCGTTTCGATAGGATTCAACGCAGCATACAGACGACGCACTTCGTCCATCATCGCCGCGTCGATGTGCAGGCGTCCGGCCGTATCAACCAACAGCACGTCCATGTGACGGATGCGGGCCTCGCGTAACGCCGCCTGACCAATGGCAACGGGATCCTGCCCCTGCTCGGATGGGAAAAACTCCACCCCCACCTGCTTGGCGAGGGTCTCGAGCTGTTTGATGGCCGCCGGACGGTACACGTCACAACTCACCACCATGACCCTCTTTTTCTGCTCCTTGAGCAAGCGGGCGAGCTTGCCCACGGTGGTGGTCTTGCCAGCCCCCTGCAGACCAGCCATCAGGATCACGGCCGGCGGTTGGGTGGCGAGATTCAGGGCCTCGTTGGTCTCGCCCATGATCGCCACCAACTCGTCGTGCACGATCTTGATGAAGGCCTGCCCCGGGGTCAGGCTGGCGAGCACCTCCTGGCCAACCGCGCGCTCCTTGACCTTCGCCATGAACTCGCGCACCACGGGCAGGGCAACATCGGCCTCCAGCAGTGCCATGCGCACCTCCCGCATCGCCTCCTGGATGTTCTCCTCAGTCAGACGCCCCTGGCCGCGCATCTTATCGAGCAGGGCAGAGAGTCGTTGGGTCAGGTTATCGAACATGACGGTTCCTCAATGCAGAAAACCAGACGGTCCAAGGTTGCATTGGAGCGGATTGCACCCAAGGGGCAAAGGCTCTCTGGACAGGTCCCCTCCCTCGCCCTCAGGGAGAGGGGATAAAGACTTCTTACCTCCACGGTCATGCGTTGTATGCCCACTCAAGGCATCACTCACTGGCCGCGGCGCGCCCTGCACGCTTGCGCTCGTTTTCGGTCAGGTGCTTCTTGCGGATGCGAATCGCCTTCGGGGTGACCTCGACCAGCTCATCGTCATCAATGAATTCCAGCGCCTGCTCCAGGGTGAAGCGAATCGGCGGAGTGAGGATGATGGCCTCGTCCGAGCCGGAGGCGCGCACGTTGGTCAACTTCTTGCCTTTCAGCGGATTGACGGTGAGGTCATTGTCACGCGAGTGGATGCCGATCACCTGGCCCTCGTACACCTCCTCGCCGTGGCCGATGAACAGGCGGCCGCGCTCCTGCAGGTTGAACAGGGCATAGCCCAACGCCTTGCCGGTCTCGTTGGCGATCAGCACACCATGGGTACGCCGACCCACGGCGCCCGGACGATACTCACCGTAGTGGTCGAACACCGAGAACAACAGACCGGTGCCCTGGGTGGCCGTCAAAAACTCGGTACGGAAGCCGATCAGACCGCGCGACGGGATGATGTACTCCAGGCGCACCCGGCCCTTACCGTCCGGCTCCATGTTCTTCAGCTCGCCACGGCGCATGCCGAGCTTCTCCATCACCGCGCCCTGGTGCTGCTCCTCGATGTCCACCACCAGTTGCTCATACGGCTCCTGCTTGACCCCATCCACCTCGCGAAGGATGACCTCGGGACGACCGATGCCCAGCTCGAAGCCTTCGCGGCGCATATTCTCGATCAGCACCGCGAGGTGCAGTTCGCCGCGGCCGGAGACGCGGAATTTGTCGGCGTCATCCGTTTCCTCGACCCGCAGGGCGACGTTGTGCAACAGCTCCTTGTTGAGACGGTCACGGATCTGGCGACTGGTGATGAACTTGCCTTCCTTGCCGGCAAAGGGCGAGGTATTGACCTGAAAGGTCATGCTCACGGTCGGCTCGTCTACGGTCAAGGGCGGTAGCATCTCGACGTTATCCGGGTCGCACACGGTGTCGGAGATGAACAGCGGATCAAGACCAGAGAAGGCGATGATGTCGCCCGCCTGGGCCTCGGGCACCTCGATGCGATCTAGGCCGTGGAAGCCCATGATCTGCAGCACGCGGCCTGTGCGGATGTTGCCATTGCGGTCGATGACCTTGACGGGGGTGTTGCTCCTGATCTTGCCGCGCTTGATCCGCCCCACACCAATGAGGCCCATGAACGGGTTGTAATCGAGGCTGGAGACCTGCAGCTGAAACGGGCCGTTCAGGTCGACGTTCGGGGCCGGCACGTTTTTGACGATGGCCTCGTACAGCAAAGTCATATCCCCCTCCCGCACATCCGGGGAAAGGCCAGCATAGCCGTTCAGGGCCGAGGCGTAGACCACTGGGAAGTCGAGCTGCTCTTCAGTCGCACCGAGACGGTCGAACAGGTCGAACACCTGGTCGACGACCCAGTCTGGACGGGAACCTGGACGGTCTACCTTGTTCACCACCACGATTGGCTTGAGACCGTGCTGGAATGCCTTCTGGGTCACGAAGCGGGTCTGCGGCATCGGTCCATCCACCGCATCGACGATCAACAGCACGGAGTCGACCATCGACAGCACGCGTTCGACCTCGCCACCGAAGTCGGCGTGGCCTGGGGTATCGACGATGTTGATGCGGTATACCTCACCCTGCGGACTGGTCCAGCGGATCGCGGTATTCTTCGCCAGGATGGTGATGCCGCGCTCCTTCTCGAGTTGGTTGGAGTCCATCACGCGTTCGCCGACCTGCTCACGCTCACCGAAGGTGCCAGACTGTTTCAAGAGCTGGTCGACCAGCGTGGTCTTGCCATGGTCGACGTGAGCGATGATGGCGATATTGCGGAGGTTTTGGATCACAAAACGGTCTCTGAGAAAAGGGCGATTTTCGTTGGGCGGCGAATTATACGGATTGCCGATTAAAATGGCATTCTGTTGATTGCATGGATGAGGCATGCGTTGCGTGAATCAACCCACCCCCTATGATAAAGATCGGCGGCGAGGTCGGTGTACACGCCTTGACCCGGCGTTTCTACGCTGTGATGCGTGAACTGCCGAGCACCCGCGCGCTGCTCTCCATCCATCGCGACCTGGACGATAGCAAGCGGAAGCTGTTCGAGTTCCTGTCCGGCTGATTGGGTGGGCCGCAGCCGTTCATGGAGCGCCACGGCCACCCGCGTCTTGCGCATGCGCCACATGGTGATGGGGGCGAACACCCGGATGCGTGATCAGTGGATGCTCTGCATGCGCCATGCCCTGGACGCAACGGCAGAAGACCCCGCCTTCCGCGAGGAGCTCGCCCAGTCCCTCTGGCGGCTGGCCGACCCCATGCGCAACGTCAAGGCGTAGGCCCAAACGAAAAAGGCCCTGGGCGCGGCGCGCCTCTGACGCACCCGAACGGTGTGACCGTTGCCAACGCGTTTGAGCGGGCTATCCTCGTCATTGAACTCGATGCTCTTCAGATCGGCTTCGACCACACCGGATCGGCTTCGACCACACCGGAGAGATCGCCCCAAAATGGGCTCTTGCCCGCCGAGCCGGTGGCGAATTCGGCAGCAATCTTGCCCCAGTTTTCCAGCCCCTCATGGCCGTGATAGGACCAGTGCGGGGTGTGACCTTCGACCAGCACAACGGCAGAACACAAGGGGCAAGCCGGCGGTCAGGATCAACCACCGTCCGTCACAAGAGAATGAGAACGATCGAATGACACCCCGACGCGACTCATCCGCCCGCACCGCGCATGACCTCATTCACCTCATCGAAGTTCCTGCACCAGAGGTAGGCAGCGGCCTGGGCAGACATCGGCTCGGCCTGGCGGGCAAGGCCGAGCACCTGGAAACCGGCCGCCTTGGCCGCATCCAGCTCGGCGGGCATGTCGGAGAGAAAGAGGATCTCGGCAGGCGGAAGCTCCAGGGCCTCGGCCATCAAACGGTAGGCCTCCGCCTCGCGCTTGCTGCCAAGGGTGGTGTCGAAGTAGCCGGAGAACAGCGGAGTCAAATCGCCCGCGTCGGAATGGGCGAACAGAAGCTTCTGCGCCTGCACCGAACCTGAAGAATAGACATACAGGCGCATGCCTTCCTCATGCCAACGGCGTAGCCAGTTGGCCGCGTCCGGATACACGTGGCCGGTGAAGTCACCATTGCGGTAGCCTTCCTCCCACAGCATGCCCTGCAGGGCCTTGAGCGGGGTGATCTTGCGGTCCTCATCGATCCACTCAACCAGATGGAGGATGGCCTCCTCCAGTGGGAGGTGGTCATCCCCTACCTCGCGCCCGACGGCCTCGATCTGCTCCCTCACCTCGGGCCGGTCGATGTTCTGGCGCACGAAATCGGCGATACGACTGCGGGCGTAGGGGAACAGCACCTTGTGCACGAAGTCGATGCTGGAGGTGGTGCCCTCGATATCGGTGACGATGGCCTTGATGTTCATGACATGGCATCCAGTGTAGGGAACCGCTGCTCGATGCCACTGCCGGTAAAGTGCCCAACCCAACCCTCCGGGGTGGTGAAAAAGCGGATGCACCTAAAACTTGGGCGCTCACCCATATCGAACCAGTGGGTCACCCCGGCCGGTACGGAGATCAGATCGCCCTGGGTGCAGAGCATGGCGTAGACCTTGCCGGCAGCATGCAGGTAGAACATGCCCTGGCCATCGACAAAGAAGCGCACCTCGAAGTCATCGTGGGTATGTTCGGCCAGGAACTTGGCGCGCAACGCCTCTTTGTCCGGGTGATCGGACCGCAGGCTGACCACGTCCACGGACTGGAAGCCAAACTCCCGGGTCAAGCGCTCGACATCGTCTCGGTAAGCCGCGAGCACCGTCTCCTGATCGGCATCGGCGGGCAGCGGCACACGCGCATCCCATTGCTCGAACCGCACCCCGATCGCGTCCAGTTCACGCGCGATGGCGGCAGGATCGACATGGATGGCAACCGGTGCCTCAGGGCGGTTTTCCTCGAAGATGCGCAGTTCGGACATCAGCCAACCCTCCTTAACCACAACTCGCATTCAAGCAGAAATTCCAGCGCCTCCACGTGACGCACGGCGTCCTCCACTGTGGTGCCCCAGGTGTACAGCCCGTGCCCCTCGATGAGGTAACCCACTGGTAGGCCGTGGGCATTGATCCAGGCATCCACCTTCGCGGCCAAGCGCGGGATGTCCTGGTCGTTGGCGAACACAGGGATGGTCAGGGTCGCCTCGTGGCTGCCCACTCCAGGGAAGGCTTTGGCCAGCTCATAGCCTTCCAGCTCCAGCGCGCCCTCGGTCAGGCGAGAGAGCACGGTCGCCGGCATGGAATGGGTGTGCAGCACACAGCCGATGGACGGATCACGCGCATAGAGCTGGGTGTGGAGCAGTGTTTCGGCCGATGGGCGCTTGCCTGCATCCAATGAGAAGCCGCTGTCGATCGCCACGCGCAGGAAATCGTCGGTCGTCAGCCGCCCCTTGTGTCGACCGGACACGGTCAGCAGGGCACGCGCCTCGTCCAGGCGGGCGGAAAAGTTGCTGCTGGTGGCTGGCACCCAGCCGCGCGAAAAAAAGAAACGACCGACCTCGACCAGCGCTTGGGTCCGCTCGAGCTGCAGCGTCTCCACGACAGACTCCACGTTCAAAACCGAGTGCAAGCCTACCACAAGCTCCGGGTTAGAATGACCGACTGATTTGCATCCCAAGCGCTCATGAAATTCATCGTCAAACTCTTCGCCGAAATCACCATCAAGAGCGACAGTGTACGCCGCAAGATGGTGCGCCAGCTCTACCACAACCTGCACACCCTGCTTAACGAGGAGGCACCGGGCTCGCGGATCACCCGCCATTGGGACCGGTTGGAGGTGGCGCCCGCACCCGGTCACGAGGCCGCGATTCGCACCATTCTCACCCAAACCCCCGGCATTGCCCACGTCCTGGAGGCCGAGGAGATCGTCTACGACGGCCTGGCCGACCTGGTGGAGAAGGTGGCCCCGCATTATGCCGAGGCGATCGCCGGCAAGCGCTTTCGCTGCAGCACTCAACGCAGTGGCAAGACCGATTTCACCTCGCTCGACTTCGACCGCGCCCTGGGCGCACGCCTGCTGGAACTCAGTCCAACCGCCAAGGTCGACCTGCACCATCCCGATGTGGTGGTACACATGGCCATCCATGGCGCGCAGGCCTGGCGCGTCCTCGCCCGCCACGAGGGCATGGGTGGCTATCCACTAGGCGAGCTCGGTGCCGGATTGTCGCTGATCTCTGGCGGCTTCGATTCGGGGGTTGCCAGCTACCTCGCCCTGCGCCGCGGCCTGCTGACCCATTTCTGCCTGTTCCGTCTCGGCGGCGAATCGCACATCCGCAGCGTCCTGCCACAGGTTTACACCCTTTGGCGCAGATATGCCCGCTCGCACAATCCGCGCCTGATCATCGTGCCGTTCGAGGGCGTGGTTGAGGCCCTCAAGGCGCACACCGCCCCCGGTCTTTTGGGTGTGCTGCTCAAACGGATGATGTTCAAGGCCGCTGAGCGCGTGGCGCACAAGGCCCATGCCGGGGCGCTCATCACCGGCGAGAGCCTGGCACAAGTGGCAAGTCAGACCCTGACCAACCTCAACCGCATCGACAGCGCCATCGACATGCTGGTCATCCGCCCGCTGATCGCCATGCACAAGCAGGAAATCATCGCCCAGGCCGAGCAAATCGGCCTTGCCCACCATGCCGCCTGCACCCCCGAGTACTGCGGCGCGCTGATCGAACGACCGCACGCCTCTGCCTCCGCGGGCGCGATCAACAAGGCCGAGGCCGTCTTCCCCTGGGAGGTGCTCGACCAAGCCCTGCAAGACGCCGAGGTCCTGCTGGTGCGCAACATCCCCGAGCGCATCACCCGCAGCACCAGTATCCCGCAGGTGGATGATCCGGGCGACGGTCTGGTCATCGATCTGCGCGACGCAGCCGAGGCCGCGGACCACCCCCGCCCCGAACCTGCCCTCGCCCTGCCCTACGCCCAGCTCGACGAGCGGGTGCACGAGCTGCCGAAGGACCGCAGACTCATGCTCTACTGCACGCGCGGTCTGCTCTCCGCCATCGCGGGCGAGCGCCTGCGCGAAATGGGCTTTGATGTGGCGATCTACCGCCCCAGCGCATGCATCAGCCCTTGCGGGTATCGAACGCCGCCCGCAGCCCCTCACCCATGAACATCAGCAAGACCAAGAGCCCCACCAACACCCCAAACGCGGAAAGCGACAACCACCAGGCATCGAGGTTCTCCTTGCCCTGGGAGAGGATCTCACCCAGGCTCGGTGTGTTCGGCGGCACCCCAAGGCCGAGGAAATCGAGGCTGGTAAGTGCGAGGATGGCGCCGGAGAGGCGAAACGGCAAAAAGGTCAACACCGGCGTCATGGCATTCGGCAAAAGGTGGCGCCACATGATCGCCCCATCCGACACACCAAGCGCCCGCGCGGCAGTGACGTATTCGAGATTACGCCCGCGCAAGAACTCGGCCCGCACATAGTCCGACAGTCCCATCCAACCGAACAGCGAGAGCAGGATCAGCAACAGCCAGATGCTAGGAGTGAAGATCGAGCTGAAGATGATCAAGAGATACAGCTCCGGCATCGAACCCCACACCTCCATGAAGCGCTGAAAGGCGAGATCGAAGCGCCCACCAAGATAGCCCTGCAAGGCCCCGGTCAAAAGACCAAGGACCAGCCCCACTGCGGTCAACGCCAGGCCGAACAGCACCGAGAGGCGAAAACCGTAGATCAGGCGCGCCAACACGTCGCGTCCGCGGTCATCCGTGCCCAGCCAGTGATCGTCCGAGGGGGGCGCGGGGTTGGGGTGATCGGTGTAGTAGTTGATGCTGTTGTAGCCGTGCGGGATGGGCGCACGCAGCATCCAGTTATCGCCCTCCGTCAGCTGCTTGATCACGAACGGGTCGTGGTAGTCCGCCTCGGTCTCGAATTCACCACCGAAGGTGGTCTCCGGGTAGCTCTCAAGGAAAGGAAAATACAACTCACCTTGATAGCGCACCACAAGAGGCTTGTCATTGGCGATCAGCTCGGCAAACAAGCTTGCGCCGAACAGGCCGAGGAAGATCCACAGGCTCCAAATGGCGCGCCGGTTGGCACGAAAGCGCAGCCAAGCGCGGCGACCGGGGGTGGGGGCAGCAAGCACGGTATCGCTCATGTCAACGCCCCACCGCGTCAAACTGGATACGCGGATCCACCCAGGCGTAGGCAAGGTCAGTCAAAAGCTTCGCCACCAACCCAAGCAGGGTGTAGATGTAGAGCGTGCCGAGCACGACCGGATAGTCGCGCTGCAGCACCGCCTCGTAGGCGAGGAGCCCCAGGCCATCGAGCGAAAACAAGGTCTCGATCAACAGGCTGCCGGTGAAGAAGGCACCGATGAAAGCCGCAGGGAAGCCCGTCACCAGCGGGATCACCGCATTGCGGAACACGTGACCGTAGAGCACCTGGTTCTCGGACAAGCCCTTGGCGCGCGCGGTCAGCACATACTGCTTGCGCATCTCCTCAAGAAAACTGTTCTTGGTCAGCAGGGTCATCACCGCAAAGTTGCCGACCACCATCGCCGTCACCGGCAGCACCATGTGCCACAGATAGTCACCGATGCGCGCCGGCCAAGAAAGCTCATCCCAGTTGTCCGACACCAACCCGCGCAGGGGAAAGACATCCCAAAAACTGCCACCACCGAACAGCACCAACAGGAGCAAGCCAAGGACGAACCCCGGAATGGCGTAGCCCACCAGCAACAGGGTCGTGGTCCAGACATCGAACGGCGTGCCGTCGCGCACGGCCTTGCGTATCCCAAGCGGCACGCTGATCAGATAGGTGAGCAGAAAGGTCCACATCCCCAAGCTGATCGACACCGGCAGCTTGCTCGCCATGAGTGCGAGCACGTCCTGATGCTGGAAATAGCTCTCGCCGAGGTCGAAGGTAAGGTAGTGGCCTAGCATGACGAGGAAGCGCTCGTGGGCCGGTTTGTCGAAGCCGTAAAAGGCGCGGATCTCCGCCAGCCGCTCCTCGTCCAGCCCCTGCGCACCACGGTACATGCCCTCCACGCCAACGCTCACCTCGCCCCCCTCACGCCCACCGTGCTGAAGCTGGTGGACCAGTTGCTCGACCGGGCCACCGGGCACGAACTGGATCACCACGAATGTCATGAGCAGCACCCCAAACAGGGTGGGAATCATCAGCAGCAGACGCTTGAGGATGTAATGGGCCATCACTGCCCCCCTTCCCCCACAGGCCGACGCTCCTCCGTAATATGCCCGCCGCAGCGCAAGAAGCAGGCCTCATACGGCACCTGGCAGCCACAGTCCTTGCGGCAGGCCATGCGCGCCTTCGCCAGCTCCCGCGCAAAGGTGGGCGGCCCGGGCGGTGGCATGGGTGGCGGGTCGAGAGCGTACAACGGGGGCGCCCAGCGCGGCCGATAGCGGCTGTAGAAGAGGTCGTCCTGCCAGACATTCAGCTGCCAGAACAGCAGCTCGGTGCGGTACTGCTCCATGGCCTGGGCATAGGCCTCCTGGGCCTTGGGCAGATTTTCGCGCGCCCGTGTCTCAGCCTGCGCCTCGCAGGCGTCTCGCTCGGCCTTGCAGCGCGCCTGGCAGGCCGCAAGCTCTGTCTCGCAGGTTTGCAGGCAGGCCCCTCCGGCGGCGTCCCCAGGCGGCTGGTAACGCTTGACCACGACCATCTGCGGGGCACAAGCGGCCAGCAGCAAAGACAACACGAGTAAACCGATCCTGTTCATCAGCCATCCCTCTTGGTGGGGGCACGGGGTTTTAGATGCGGCAAGCCCCAGCGCTCACGCGCGCGGTCACAGGCCGAATCCGGTTCCGGGCATCCCATGCCATCAGGAACTCACGGCAGGGCGAGGGGCGGTTTGCGTAGATGGCGCAGGACGTAAAACGCCCCACCTCACCCCGCAAGGCGACACACCGCAGCTGTGGGCGGTTGGTGCCTTTCATCACGGCACGGAAGTCGTCGAGCTTCTCGGTGAGCGCGGACGGCACGCAACCACCTGCCGCCGGTTCGGCCTCCGCCCAGTAGAAACTGACCCGGAAGGTGGAACAACAGGCACCGCAGCTCAAGCAAAGGTTGCCGCCAGTCTCGGTCATGGCTTGTGCCACCAGGTCTTGAGCACCCAAGGTTCGGCCTCGAAATAGAGCGGCAGCACCGAAGGCCTGCCAAACCGGTCCCAGTAGGCGATGCGGTGCTCGCCAATATACCAGTTGGGCACGAGGTAGTGACTCCACAGCAGCACCCGGTCCAACGCATGTGCCGCCGTCACCAGGTCTTTGCGATCCTTCGCGTAGACGATCTTCTCCACCAACGCATCCACCACGGGGTCCTGCACCCCCATCAAGTTATTCGATCCCTCGCGATCCCGACTGGCGGAGTGAAACATATTGAACAGTTCGTTACCCGGCGACTGGGACTGCCCAAACACCGCGATCACCGCGTCGAAGTCGAAGGTATCCACCCGCCGCTGGTATAAGGCCGCGTCGATGGTACGGTAGTCCGCCTGGATGCCCAGCTTGCGAAGATTGTAGACATACGGCGCCATGATCCGCTCGAAGCCCTTTTGCCCAAGCAGGATCTCGAACCGAAACGGCTTGCCCTCGGCATTCACCAGCACCCCGTCGCGCACCCGCCAGCCGGCCTCTTCCAGCAAGTGCTTGGCGCGGATCAGATTGGCCCGCAGCTTCGCAGCGTCCCCAGCCACGGGTGGCTTGAATTCGCGGGTGAAGACCTCTGGCGGCAGCTGGTCGCGGTAAGGCGCAAGTAAAGCCAGCTCATCGCCCTGCGGCAAGCCCCGCGCAGCCAACTCGCTGTTGCTAAAGTAGCTGTCACAGCGGGTGTACTGACCATAGAACAGATTGCGATTGGACCACTCGAAATCCATCGCAAGACCCAGCGCCTCCCGCACGCGACGGTCCTGAAACAAGGCGCGGCGGGTATTGAACACGATCCCCTGCATTCCGGCGTTGTTATGGTGCGGGATGGTAGTCTTCTTGATCTCCCCGCTGGCATAACGCGGCCCCTCATGATCACGCGCCCAGCGCTTGGAATGGCTCTCATAGAAGAAGTCGAACTCACCCGCCTTGAACGCCTCGAGCGAGACCGTGCGGTCCTTGTAATACTTGAAAATGATGCGGTCGAAATTGAACATGCCGCGCCGCACCGGCAGATCTTTAGCCCAATAGTCGGGGTTGCGCCGGTAGCGGATCTGCTTGCCCCAGTCGAACGATTCGACCAGGTACGGCCCGCTGCCCACTGGGGCCACCCGTGCGAGCGCATCAAAAGGCCGGCCCGCCACCCACTTCTCGGACAACACCGGCATTTCCCCGAGGATCAGGTGCAGCTCCGGGTTGGTGCGCTTGAACACAAAGCGCACGGTGTGCGCATCCAACACCTCTACCCGCTCCACATCCGCCCAATAGAAACGGTACATCGGATGGGCCAAGGTCGAGCGCAGGGTATCGAAGGAAAACCTCACATCCTGGGCCGTGACCGGCGTACCATCCGAAAAACGCGCCTGCGGCCGCAGGCGGAAGGTCACCGACAGGCCGTCTTCCGCCAGACGCACATCCTCCGCCAAGAGGCCATACATCGAGAAAGGCTCATCCAGGCTTTTTTCCAGCAAACTCTCGAACACCAAAAGCCCCAGTCCTGCGGCCGGAAGCCCCTTGAGCAGGAAGGGATTGAGCGAATCGAAGCTACCAAAGGCCGACATCCGGAGCTCACCGCCCTTGGGCGCGTCTGGATTGACGTACCTAAAATGAGTGAAGTCCACCGGATAGGCCGGCTCGTAGCCCAAGGCCAGGGCCGGCGCAGCCGAGGCCGGGGCCTGAGCCATCAGCAAAACCAGAAACAAGGCGGCAAGGCGCGGGAGTGCTATCATGCGCGGGATTAAATCATAGTCTGAGGAGTGACAGCATGGGCTTTCTTAGTGGCAAGCGCGCCCTGATCGTGGGCCTGGCCAACGACCGTTCCATTGCTTACGGCATCGCCAAGGCCATGCACCGCGAGGGTGCAGAGCTCGCCTTCACCTATCTGAACGACCGATTCAAGGAGCGCGTAGAAAAATACGCCGCTGGGTTTGACACCAAGATCATCCTGCCCCTGGATGTGAGCGTGGATGAGCAAATCGAGGCCCTCCCTGGGCTGCTTAGCCAGCACTGGGATGGCTTAGACATCCTCGTCCACTCCGTTGCCTTCGCCCCGAAGGAACAATTGGCAGGCGATTACATCGACAACACCACGCGCGAAGGATTCCGCATCGCCCACGACATCAGCTCCTGGAGTCTCACTGCGCTGGCCAAGGTGCTGCGCCCGCTGATGAAAAACCGCGAGGACGCCGCCATTCTCACCCTCTCCTACCTTGGCGCCGAGCGTGCCATGCCCAACTACAACGTCATGGGCGTGGCCAAGGCCAGTCTCGAAGCCAACGTGCGCTACATGGCCGCAAGTCTTGGGCCGGACAACATCCGCGTCAATTCCATCTCCGCCGGTCCGATCAAGACCCTGGCCGCATCGGGCATCAGCGAATTCAAGATGTTCCTCGATTATGTCGAGCGCAATGCCCCACTGCGTCGCAACGTCACCATCGACGATGTAGGCAACACCGCCGCATTTCTTGCCTCCCCACTCGCGCGGGGCATCACCGGCGAAAACATTTACGTCGACTCCGGGTATTTCATTACCGGCATGGGGCGGTGCGATTGAATTTCTCGCCCCCAGCCACAAGGCGGTTTTTACTCGTTTACGATCCCGGCGCCACAGGTCATGACGACACGTCACGGGCAGGTTCGCCCAGCGCGCTCGGCGCTTCTCTCCAAGCGGACGATGACAACTGCACCGACCGCATTGGAGAACATGACCGCGTAGAGTACGTAGACAAACAATATGTCGGCGCAGGCCGAACAGCCGCGCCTCCAAGCGCCCCGCGCAAGCCCGCCGCCAACACAGGAATGACGCGAACCCACCGGGGCGAGACCCCACAGCTGAACATGCAGGGTGTGCAGCCGGCCCGCGTCAGAGATCCTGACGCTGGGTGATTTTTGCCCGTGCCCGGAGATCGGCAAGGAAGGCAGACAGCTCACCCACGCCGACATTCTGGCGCAGCTCCTTTTGGATAGCGATGCGCTCCGCCTCATCCAGTGCCGCAAGGTCGCCATCCTTGACCGACAGTACACGCACTACGGCCATGTCGCCGTTGCCCAGACGGACGCTGCCGACCCGCGGGGCATCGGCCGTGGGGCGGCCGACCGAGAATGCTACACGGTGGATGGCCGGATCGACCTCACCCCCGCCCAGGCGCTTGAGCTCGCCTTTGAAGCTTGGCTCGGCGCCGACCTGGCGCAGGACATCCTCGTCCGCATTCCCTGCAACGGAGAGCGCCTTGCGCAGGCGAGCCGCATCCGCTTCGATCGAGCGCGCGAGTTCCAGCTCGACCACACGGCGCTGAACCTCGGCGCGGACCGCCTCGAACGGCTGGTCGGCTGCGGCCTCATGCTCCGCCACACGGATGACCGCCACCTGGTTGCCGGAAAGATCGATCAGCTCGCTGTTGCGCCCCTGCTCCAGCACCTCGGGCGCGAACGCGGCGGCACGTAGCTTGGGATTCGCACCCAGCCCCTCACCTCGATCACGGGTCACCCAGCCGCTGGTCTGGACCTTGAGGCCCAGCGCCTCGGCAGCCGGGACCAGACTGTCCGGGTGCTCATAGGCAAGGGTCGCCAGGCGCTCGGTCAGGTCGTGGAAGCGCTCCTCGGCCATACGCTGGCTGGCTGCGAGAGTCATCGCCTCGCGCACCTCATCCAGCGTCTTCGGCCGAACTTTTTCGATGTGCTCGAGCTTGATCAGGTGCCAACCGAAGTCGGTCTGCACCGGCGCACTGACCTCGCCTTCTTTGAGGGCGAACAGGGCCTTCTCGAACGGTTCGACCATCATGCCACGCTCGACCAGCCCAAGCGCCCCCCCCTGCTTGGCCGAGCCTGGGTCCTGAGAGTACTGCTTTGCCAGGGTGGCGAAATCCTCGCCCCTGGCCAGGCGCTCGCGCAGCGCCTCGGCCTGCTTGCGCGCAGCCTCCATGTCGCCACCCTCGGGCGGGGTGATGAGGATGTGGCGTGCCTCGCGACGCTCGCGCTGCGCTTCGCGCGCGAGGTAGTCCTCATAGGCCTGGCGGATTTCCTCCTCGCTCGGCCTCATACTGGCCGCAAGCTCATCCACCGACAGGGTGATGTACTCCAGGCGCACCCGCTCTGGGCGGCGAAAATCCTGCATGTGCTCCTTGTAGTAGGTCTGAAGCCGGATCTCGTCCGGCTGGATGGCGGCCCGGCGCGGCGCGGCCGAGAGGGTATAGACCTCGACCTCGCGCGTCTGCCCGCGCAGGCGCAGAAAGGCATCCACGTTGGCCTGCACCTCGAAGGCGCTCAGGACGATGCCGCGCTGCAACTGGTCGAGGACGAGATCCTGACGCACTTCGTGCTCAAAGGTCAGGGGAGTCTGACCCTGCAGGTCCAGCACTTCCTTGTAGCGCGCCTGGCTGAAGACCCCGTTCTCCTGGAACGCTGACACCCCGCGCAGCACCGTGGCGAGTTCCGCATCGCTCACACGCAGGCCTTGTTCATGCGCCCACTGGCGTAGGACCTCGCGCAGGATTAGCCCGTCCAGCACTTGACGCTCGAGATCAAGCCCCTCGAGCATATCCGCTGGGATGGTGCCACCGAAGGCCCAAGCCAAGCGCTGACGCTCCTGGTTGTAGGCATGGTCGAAGGTGCGCGGGGAGATCTCTTGCCCGTTGACGGTGGCCACCGGCGCATCGCTGCTGCCGCGAAAATACTCACCGATCCCCCACAGAACGAAAGGGATACTGATGAGGCCCACGATGGCATAGGCCACCCAACCGGAGAGGCGGTCACGGAGATGCATCAACATGGCAGGACACTCGAACGCGTGGACATAAAAAAACCTCCCGGTCCCTCAGGGGACACTGGGAGGCCGGTCATTCAACCAAACTCACTTGCCGTTGACGGCGTCCTTCAGACCCTTGCCAGCCTTGAAGGCGGGCAGCTTGGAGGCAGCAATCTTGATCTCCGCGCCAGTCTGCGGGTTACGGCCAGTACGGGCCGCGCGCTCGCGGACCAGGAACGTGCCAAAGCCCACCAGGGTGACCTGCTCGCCTTTCTTCAGGGCGTCGGAGATGGCGGCAATGAATCCATCCACGGCACGTGCGGCGGCGGCCTTGGAGATGTCGGCGGACTGGGCAACGGCGTCGATCAATTCAGATTTGTTCATAGTCGTATGAATCCTTTGAGGCGTTATGCTTGCGGGTGGTAGACCAAACCCATGCCAGGTACCCGGCCCTGCTGGGTCGCCCCCGGCCCCCGCAGCTAGCCTGAACCGCATGCTGACGGGTTTTGCCGGAACTGTGAGGTTTATAACAATCCCCCCTGGGGACGTCAACGCCCACCATGCTTACGTCTTGATCAGTGAGGTAGGGGGGACTCTCGCCCCTGGCACCCTGGCGGGACATTCAAGGTGGCGGACGACACCACGCCTTCATCCCGTGGGTGCGGCTTCTCGGCGAGCGCGATATCCAGTACCTGGTCGATCCATTTCACCGGACGAATGTCCAATTTCGCCTGGATATTCTTTGGGATCTCGACCAGATCCTTGCGGTTTTCCTCCGGGATGATGACCGTACGGATGCCGCCACGGTGGGCCGCAAGCAACTTCTCCTTCACCCCGCCGATCGGCAGGACCTCGCCGCGCAGGGTGATCTCGCCGGTCATGGCCACATCAGCACGCACCGGGATGCCGGTCAGGGCAGAGACCAGCGCAGTGCACATGGCAATGCCCGCACTCGGACCATCCTTGGGCGTGGCACCCTCCGGCACATGGATGTGGATGTCCTTCTTCTCGTGGAAGTCAGGCTCGATGCCAAGCTGTTCGGCACGCGCGCGCACCACGGTCATCGCCGCCTGGATGGATTCCTGCATCACCTCGCCAAGCTGGCCGGTGTAGGTCAGCTTGCCCTTGCCCGGCACCACGGCAGTCTCGATGGTCAAAAGATCGCCACCCACCTCGGTCCAGGCCAGGCCGTTGACCTGCCCAACCTGGTTCTGCTCCTGCGCCTTCTCGAAGCTGAAGCGACGCACACCAAGGTACTTATCGAGGTTCTTCGACGTGACCTTGATCGGCCCCTTCGCCTTGGCCTTGGGCCCGGCGAGGAGGATTTTTTTCACTACCTTACGACAGATCTTGGAAATCTCGCGCTCGAGGTTGCGCACCCCCGCCTCGCGGGTGTAGTAGCGCACGATGTCGCGCAGGGCATCCTCGCCGATGGACAACTCGCCATCCTGCAAGCCGTTGTTCTTCATCTGCTTGGGCACGAGGTAGCGCTGGGCGATGTTGATCTTCTCGTCCTCGGTGTAGCCAGCGAGGCGGATCACCTCCATCCGATCGAGCAGGGGCCCTGGGATGTTCAGGCTGTTCGCCGTAGCGATGAACATGACCTCGGACAGGTCGATATCGACCTCCATATAGTGGTCACCGAAGGTGCTGTTCTGCTCCGGGTCGAGCACCTCGAGCATGGCCGAGGCTGGGTCGCCACGGAAGTCGTGGGCCATCTTGTCGATCTCATCCAACAGGATCAGTGGGTTCTTGCTGCCCACCTTGGCCAAGGTCTGCACGATCTTGCCGGGCATGGAGCCGATGTAGGTGCGCCGATGTCCGCGGATCTCCGCCTCGTCGCGGACACCGCCAAGGGCGATGCGGGCGAATTTGCGGTTGGTGGCCTTGGCGATCGACTGACCGAGCGAGGTCTTGCCCACGCCAGGCGGGCCGACGAGACAGAGGATGGGCCCCTTGAGTGCCTTCACGCGCTGCTGCACGGCGAGGTGTTCGAGGATGCGCTCCTTGACCTTTTCCAGGCCGTAGTGATCGGCCTCCAACACCTGCTCGGCGAGCTTGATGTCGTTGCGCACCTTGTTGCGTTTCTTCCACGGCACCTGCAGCAACCAATCGAGGTAGTTGCGCACGACCGTCGCCTCAGCGGACATGGACGGCATCATCTTCAGCTTGTTCAGCTCGGCACGGGCCTTGTCACGCACGGCCTTCGGCATGCCGGCCTTCTCGATCCGGCGCTCGAAGTCCTCGATCTCGTTCGGCCCATCCTCCAGCTCACCCAGTTCCTTCTGGATCGCCTTCATCTGCTCGTTGAGATAATACTCGCGCTGGCTCTTCTCCATCTGCTGCTTGACGCGACCGCGGATGCGCTTTTCCACCTGCAGCAGGTCGACCTCGGCCTCGATCAGGGCCATGAGGTGCTCCATGCGCTCGGCAATGCTGGTCATCTCCAGAATGCGCTGCTTTTCGTCAAGGCGCAGAGGCATGTGCGCGGCAATGGTGTCGGCCAAGCGCGAAGGGTCGTCGATGCCCGCCAGCGAGGTGAGTATCTCGGGCGGGATCTTCCTGTTGAGCTTGACGTAGTTCTCGAACTGACCGAACAGGGCGCGCATGTGCACCTCGAGCTCGCGCTCGTCCTCGATCATCTGCTCAGGCAGGGTCACGATCTGCGCAGTCAGGTGGGTCTCCAGCGTGTACAGCTGCTCCACGCGCACGCGCTCACTCCCCTCGACCAACACCTTGACGGTGCCGTCAGGAAGCTTCAGCAGCTGGAGGATCTGCGACAGGGTACCGATGGCGTAGAGTTCGTCACGCCGCGGTTCGTCCACGTCGGCCTTCTTCTGCGCCACCAGCAGGATCTGCTTGTTGGCGCGCACGGCGGCATCGAGGGCGGCGATGGACTTCTCCCGGCCAACGAACAGCGGGATGACCATATGCGGGTAGACCACCACATCGCGCAGGGGCAACACCGGCACGACGCGCGGCTGACCTTCGATGATCTCGGATTCGATTTCGGTATCGGGCATGATGTCCTCAATGCATGCGGCGTTAGGCCGTCTCCTGTTTCGGGACTTGGGGGCATGGCCCCGTATTTGCAAGGCCCATCTGAGTGTGATTTTAATCCCACCCAACGGCCCGCTGATCCCGCATGGAAGGCCCCTTTCGGCATCCTTGCCGCCTTCCTTGTGGGGTATGGCCTTCGCAAGGGTCCTTTTCGCGGCGAGCCGCGTTGAAAGGGGCTTTCCTGCCTTTTCAAGGGCCTGTCAAGGAGCGCCACAAGACGCCCACTACGGAGGCCTCATTTGGAGGCAGCGCGCGGCAATTCGCTATTCTCGAACACCAAGTAGGGCTGGGCCTCGCCCTGGATGACGGCCTCATCGACCACCACCTTCTGCAGATGCGGAAGCGAGGGCAGGTCGTACATGATATCGAGCAGGGTGTGCTCGAGGATGGTACGCAGGCCGCGCGCGCCGGTCTTGCGCTGCATCGCCTTGTGGGCGATGGCGGTGAGGGCCTCCGGGCGGAACTCGAGCTGGACGTTCTCCATCTCGAACAGCTTGGCGAACTGCTTGGTCAGCGCGTTCTTCGGCTCGGTCAGGATGCGCACCAGCGCCGCCTCATCGAGCTCGTCCAAGGTCGCGACCACCGGCAGGCGTCCCACCAGTTCCGGAATCAGGCCGAAGCGGACCAAGTCCTCGGCCTCCACGTCCTTGAACAGCTCGGACAGGTTGCGCGTATCGTTCTTGCTCTTTACCTCGGCGGCGAAGCCGATGCCACCCTTCTCCGCGCGGCGACGTATGATCTTGTCCAGCCCCTCGAACGCCCCACCGCAGATGAACAGGATATTGGAGGTATCCACGTGCAGGTATTCCTGCTGCGGATGCTTGCGCCCACCAGACGGCGGCACGGCAGCCACGGTACCCTCGATCAGCTTCAGCAGCGCCTGCTGCACACCCTCGCCCGACACATCGCGAGTGATCGAGGGGTTGTCGCTCTTGCGGGTGATCTTATCGATTTCGTCGATGTAGATGATGCCGGTCTGCGCCTTCTCCACGTCATAGTCGCACTTCTGCAACAGTTTGTGGATGATGCTCTCGACATCCTCGCCCACGTAGCCGGCCTCGGTCAGCGTGGTGGCATCGGCAATGGCAAATGGCACGTTGAGAATGCGCGCGAGGGTCTCGGCGAGCAGGGTCTTACCGGAACCGGTCGGCCCGATCAGCAGGATGTTGCTCTTACCGATCTCGACATCATCACCCTTGCCCTTCTTGCCGGCGAGCTCAAGACGCTTGTAATGGTTGTACACTGCCACCGCTAGCGCCTTCTTGGCCAGGGTCTGGCCAATGACATATTCGTCGAGTGCAGCGCGGATTTGGTGCGGGGTTGGTAATTTGCGGCCCGCGGGTTGTTCACTAGACTCCTGCAGCTCCTCGCGCAGGATGTCATTGCACAGTTCAACGCACTCGTCGCAGATATAAACGGACGGTCCGGCAATCAGCTTACGCACTTCGTCCTGGCTCTTGCCGCAGAACGAACAATACAGGGTATCGCGGGGACGGCGATTGTCGTTTCTCTTTGCCATCAAGCCAATCTCAGACAGTCATACAGGAGTAACCTTGCCCGGTTTGGGCAGGGCATGCAAGCCTTCCCAAGGCGAGGTCTTATCGACGCTTCTCCAGCACCTTGTCCACCAAGCCATAGGCAACGGCCTGGGTGGCATCCATGAAGTTGTCGCGATCGGTGTCCTGCTCGATGCGCTCGACCGGCTGACCGGTGTGCAGGGCCAGCAGTTCGTTCATGCGCCGACGGGTCTTGATGATCTCCTCGGCGTGGATTTTGATGTCTGAGGCCTGGCCGCGGAAACCGCCCAGCGGCTGGTGGATCATCACGCGCGCGTTCGGTAGGCAGTAACGCTTACCCGGCGCGCCGCCCGCGAGCAGGAAGGCGCCCATGCTAGCCGCCTGGCCGATGCACAGAGTGCTGACGTCCGGCTTGATGAACTGCATGGTGTCGTAGATCGCCATACCGGAGGTGATCACACCACCCGGCGAGTTGATGTACAGGTGAATGTCCTTGTCTGGGTTTTCCGACTCGAGGAACAGCAGCTGGGCGACCACCAGGTTGGCCATGTGATCTTCGATCTCGCCCACGATGAAGATCACCCGTTCCTTGAGCAGGCGTGAATAGATGTCATAGGCACGCTCGCCCCGGGCACTCTGCTCGACCACTATCGGCACGAGGCTAAGCCTCTGCGGGTCCAGGTTCTGGGCAGCGTAGGGTGGGAGGATCATCGGATGGCTCTCTGTGTACGTGTTGACAGAATGGGGACGGTACGGCCTCTGATCGACGCAGTGTGACACAACCCCCGGAAAGCAAGGAGGCGGCTGGAGCCGCCTCCTTACCCAAGGCTGCCAGCCATGACCGCCCCCGTCGCCGGGCCGATCAGGACACGGCTGACTTGACGGCCTCGTTGAAACTCATCGGCTTGTCGGTCACCTTGGCCTTGGCGAGTACATGCTCGACCACCAGGTCTTCGATAGCCATGGCCTCGAGGTTCTGCATCAGCTCGGGGCGGCTCTTGTAGTATGCCTTGACCTCGGCCGGGTCCTCGTAGCTTGCGGCGATATCATCCAGCAGGGCATCCACGCGGGCCGCATCGACCTTCAGACCTTGGTCCTTCACCAGCGCGGCCACGATCAAGCCCAACTTGACGCGGCGCTCAGCCTCGGACGTGAAGACGTCAAGCGGCAGCGGCTGGCTGAACTGTCCGCGCAGGGTCTGGGCCTCTTGCTCGACCAGCGCTTTGGGCAGCAGGACCTCGTTGATCGCCAGCAGGCCATCCATCACCTGCTGCTTGAGGCGACGCTTGATGGACCGGGCCAGCTCGCGCTCCATGTTCTTGCGCACCTCACTGCGCAGCGTCTCGACCCCACCTTCCTTCACACCAAAGGCGGCGCAGAAGGCATCGTCGACCTCGGGCAGTATGGGCTCGGCGACGCTCTTGACGGTGACATCGAAATTGACCTTCTTACCGGCCAGATGTTTGACGTGGTAATCCTCAGGGACGGTCACCTCAATGGCCTTGGACTCGCCGGCTTTCATGCCGACGATCGAAGCCTCGAGATCTTTCAGCAACATACCCTTGCCCAGTTCGAGCGACATGTCCTCGACAGAGCCACCATCGAACGGCTCACCGTCGATGTTACCCTTGAAGTCCACGATCACGCGATCACCCTCGGCAGCGGCGCGCTCGACGGTGTTGTAAGTGATGCGTTGCTTACGCAGATTCTCGATCATGGTGTCGACATCGGCCTCACTGATCTCCACCTTGGGGTGCTCGATGGCGATCACGGACGGATCGGCCAGGGTGATCTCCGGATAGACCTCGATCTCAGCCACATAATGCAGTCCTTCGCCTGCGATCATGTCGACCTTGGTGATGCGCGGACTGCTGGCCGGGTACAGCTTTTGCTCGGTCACGGCATGCATGTAAGTGCGCTGGATCAGGTCACCCACCACTTCATCACGCACCTGCTCGCCATAGCGCAGACGTACAACCGGAAGCGGGGCCTTGCCCGGACGGAAGCCATCCATGCGTACACGGCGGGCGAGATCCTTCAGGCGCTGCTCGACCGCCTCCTCCACTTGGGCAGCGGGTACCTGGACCGACAGGCGGCGCAGCAGGCCCTCGGCGGTTTCCAACGTCACTTGCATGTCGTACACCTCGATAATCAGACAAATCAGGGTTCATTCGAGCAGTCCGGAAGACAGGCCGCTCTTCGTGCGCGTCAAAATCTTGCGGACAGGCCGGGCCGGGGGTCCCACCTCCCTTGCGACGCTGGCGCCCAGGTCCACCGGACTGACAAAAAGCCAGAAATTACAACGAGTTACGCAACAAGAGCCGACCTTCCCGAGCCACCATGGAAAAGTCGCAGGGGCGAATGATACATGAAGCGCCTGGAGAGGGGTATGTGGTGGCCCGCATCAAGCCTCTGTCAGGCATGCAGTCCCAACAGGATCACTTACCCAGGACTGCCCGCCCGGCGGGGGATGATTCGGTGGTGCGAAAGGAGGGACTCGAACCCTCACGCCTTGCGGCGCTGGAACCTAAATCCAGTGCGTCTACCTATTCCGCCACTTTCGCCCGGCTGGATGACATGCGTGGGTCTCGCATGTGCAGCGGAGGTATCAGTGTATCATATGGCTTGGCCAGGGACATTTAGAAACGCCGGATTGATTCAGCGCTTCCTCCTAGGGCATGGAGGCCACGGCGCGGATAGGGGCATGAGCCATTGACCCACCTTCGACTCGATGAGAAGTTAAGGCCTGAATTCCACCCCAAGGATGCAAGCATGTCCGAGCGACTCGCGGCCCACGCCCCACGACCTCGATCAACCGACGAAGTGAAGTGGGGTGATCTTGCCTGTGCCAGTACCAAGGAGCTGCAGGACCTTGAAAGGCTGTTCGGCCAACCCCGCGCGATCCAGGCCACCGAGGTGGCCCTTGGTGTATGCCAGCCGGGTTTCAACCCGCATACCCATTGCAATCTCATTTGCCCCAACGCCCTGCGGCGCGCCAACGACAAGCCATCTTCCGCTCGACGCGCACAAGGCGCTGACCTCACCTTATACCTGGGAGAGGCTCAAGTCGGCCCTGCAGGCACACGAGGTGCGTGGCGAACCGGCCCCGAAGGAGCAGGACCATGGCTGAGTCCGACCTAAGCCCCCAGTGGCGCGCCCAGTTGGACTGCATCGTCACCCGCGTGTCCACCGTCCTGATCGGCAAGCAGGACCGCATCCGCCTGGCCTTGACCGCCCTCCTCGCCGGCGGTCATGTGCTGTTGGAGGATATCCCCGGCGTGGGCAAGACCACCCTCGCCAACGCTCTGGCACGTGCCCTCGGCCTGCACGCCCGGCGTGTGCAGTTCACCAGTGACCTGTTGCCTGCCGATCTCCTCGGCGCATCCATCTACCAGCCCTCCTCGGGCAGCTTCCGCTTTCAGCCCGGGCCGATCTTCACCGAGGTGCTGCTCGCCGACGAGATCAACCGCACCAGCCCCAAGGCACAGAGCGCCCTGCTGGAGGCGATGGAGGAGCGCCAAGTCAGCGTGGATGGCACAAGCCACCTTCTACCCGACCCGTTCTTCGTCATCGCCACCCAGAACCCGGTCGAGCAGCAGGGCGTTTATCCCCTGCCTGAATCGCAGCTCGACCGTTTCCTGCTGCGCATCTCCCTCGGCTATCCGGAGCGCGCGGCGGAGCGACAGATGCTCTTGCAGGGCACCACCCGGCCGAGCGCGCAGGGCCTTGCCCCCTGCCTGGACGTCGAAGGCCTGCGCCGCCTGCGCGCCTTGGTGCGTACGGTGCATGTCGGTCCGTTGGTGCTCGACCACCTGCTCGACCTGCTGGCCGCCTCGCGCCTGCCGGGGGCATTCACCCAAGGTCTCTCCCCGCGTGCCGGTCTCGGCTGGCTGGATGCTGCACGTGCCTGGGCCCTGCTGCACGGCCGCCTGCACGTCGAACCCGAGGACCTGCGCGAACTTGCACCGTATGTGACCAGCCACCGCCTGCACTTGACCAATCCCACCTTGCTGCATAGCGGCCTGACCGCTGCAGAGTGGCTACTGGAGCAAGTGCCTTCTCCTGACGGATGAATCTTCGACTACGCTTCGAGCCGCTCGCCTGGCCTTTCCTTGGTCTGCTCGTCGTGCTCGTCATCGGCTCGGCTCAGTACGCCAGCAATCTTGGTTTTTTCTTCAGCTTCTGGCTTGCGGCCATTGCAGCCCTCGGCCTGCTCGCCACCCGCCGCCGCCTGCGCCGACTCGAGGCGCGACCTTTGCACGTCGACTCGGGCTTCGAGGGGGAGCCCCTGCGGCTGGTCCTTGAACTTCGGGGTGAGCACGGCTCGGTGGTCGAAGCGGCCTTCCAAGAGGGCTCCACAGGGGCTGCGATCGTCGCACCGGAGGGCACGAGACTCATCCTCCACCTACCTTCGCGGCGCCGCGGCAGGCATCTTTTGCCACCACTGCGTTTGATCATGCGCGACCCACTCGGCTTGGTGCGGCTGGAACGCGACCAGCCGCTCGAACGACACTACTGGATCTACCCGACGCCTGACGGGGATCGTCCCTTGCCTCCTCCTGCGGGGCAGGAGGCCCGTGGTGGCCAGGACGACTTTAGCGGTCTGAGGGCCTACCACCCTGGAGACAGCCCCGCGCGCATCCACTGGCGTGCGCTCGCACGCGGGGGTGGGTTGCAGACCAAGCAGTTTGGCGGCGAATCACGGTCGCACGGCCCGAGGGTGCTGGATGAGGAACGGCTTGGCGACCTCCCGCGCGAGGCCCGTCTGCGCCAGCTAAGCGCGTGGGTCATGGCCTGCGAGGAGAGCGGCCAACCTTATGCCCTGCGCCTTGGACACGGTCCAGTCCTTCCCCGTGGCCTGGGTGCGGAGCACCGCACACACGCACTGCGCCTCCTGGCCGAGGCCCCTTCGGCATGACACACGCTAGCCGTCCGCTCTCTCCCGTGCTGAAGGCCCGCCTGCTCGGCGTGCTTGGGGTGGTGCTGCTGCCCCACGCCCTACACCTGGCCCCTTGGATCAGCCTGCTCAGCACCCTGGGACTGGTTTGGTACGCTCTTCACCTGCGCTCTGATGCCCCCCTGCCCCATCGCACCGTGCTAGTCGCCCTACCCATCGCAGGCGCGGCCGTGGTCTGGCTCACTCACGGCGGGATCTTCGGCCGCGACGGCGGAGTGAGCTTCCTCGCCCTGCTGAGCGTACTCAAACTGCTCGAATCCCGCACGTACCGAGACGGTGCTCTGCTCGGACTGCTCGGGTTGTTCTTGCTCCTGACCCTGTTCCTGTTCGACCAAGGGCCGCTGACCGCGCTTTGGGCGCTCGGTGCCTTCGCCCTCCTGCTTGGCCTGCTGGGGGATCTAGCCTCCCCGCTCAAGCCGCTTCCCCTACGCCACCGCCTGCGGGGTCTCGTTCCGACCATGGGCTTTGCCCTGCCCGTCGCGCTGCTGCTGTTCATTTTCGTGCCTCGTCCGACGGCGCCGCTGTTCGGTCTGCCGCAGGCCGAACAGGCCGTCACCGGTCTATCGGACGACCTCGCGCCTGGCACCATCACCAACCTGTCGCGCTCAGAGGCGGTCGCCTTCCGCGCTACCTTCGCGGGCGCGGAACCCACACGCGCGCAGCTTTACTGGCGCGGCCCGGTGTTCTGGCACTACGACGGCCGTCGCTGGGCCCGCCTGCCCGACCTGCCCCGCCCGGAGGCGCTGACCATGGAGCCAGGCGAGACCCTCTTGGAATACAGCCTCATGCTCGAACCGCAGGGCAATGCTATCCTGCCAGCGCTGGATATCCCGATGGATGCTCCCGAGGGGACCCGGCTGCTGCTCGATCATGACCTGCGCTTCAACCGCCCGCAGGAAACCCGCCGCTTGCTGACCCTGCGCGCTGCGCCCCATGCCAAGCTCGACCCCTACTATCTGCCCGAGGGCCTGCGGCGACAGGCCCTGCAATTACCGGCTGGCGAGAATCCCCTGCTGCTTGACCTGGGGACCCGCTGGCAGGGACTCGAACCGCGTGAGCGCATCAAGGCTGCCTTGCATCTGTTCCGCACCCAGGGTTTTCGCTACACCTTGCAGCCCCCGGCCCTGCCGGAGCAGGACGCCATGGATACCTTCCTGTTCGACACGCGCGCCGGCTTTTGCGAGCACTACGCCAGCGCCTTCGTCCTGCTCATGCGTGCTGCAAACCTGCCCGCGCGGGTGGTCACCGGCTACCAGGGTGGCGAGCGCCATCCGGACGGCTATTGGCTCGTGCGCCAGGGTGACGCCCATGCCTGGGCCGAGGTGTGGATCAAGGGCGAAGGCTGGTTGAGGGTGGATCCGACGGAGGCCATCGCGCCGGAGCGGATCGAGTCCGGGCTTGCGGCCGCCGTACCGGGCATGGTGGGGGAGCTGCCTGCGGCCCTGCGGCGCGACTTCGGTTTTCTGCACCGTGCCAAGTTGCGGCTCGATAGCGTGGAGAACCGCTGGAACCGCTGGGTGCTCGGGTTCAACCGCGCCGATCAGCGTGCCCTGCTCGATTGGCTCGGCTGGAAGGGTGACCTGCGGCTTGGCCTGTGGGGGGCTTTGGGGATCGGTCTTGGGTTGCTGGCGATCATGGCCCTGGCCGCAGGCCGCTGGCAGCGAATCCGCAGGACACCTGCGCAACGTCTTTGGGCAAGGTTCGAGCGGGCCTTGGGCAGCATGGGTATGACGCGTCAACCCAATGAAGGCCCCCGCGCCTTTGCCCAGCGCGTCGCGCGTGAACATCCCACGCTGGCCGAGGCCACCGTTGGATTCATCGAGGCCTACCTGCGCTGGCGCCATGCCCCGGCTGGTGTCTCACAGACAGAAGTGGAACGGGCACTGCGCAGTGCCGAACGAGCGATCAGGGCCATAGCCCTGCTGCAGAAACGCCCCGGCCGCGGTCCTGCCGGGACCTGATCGGGGTGCGCTGGATTGCCGTGTGACGGCTCAGCCCCGCTGCTGCTGCTTGCGCTGGTAGTCCGCGATCGCGGCGGCGATGGCATCTTCCGCCAGCACCGAGCAATGGATCTTCACCGGTGGCAGCGCGAGCTCTTCGGCGATGTCCTTGTTGCGGATCTTCTTCGCCTCTTCCAGGGTCTTGCCCTTGACCATCTCGGTGACGAGCGAGCTGGAGGCGATGGCCGACCCGCAGCCATAGGTCTTGAACTTGGCGTCCTCGATGATGCCCTGCTCGTTGACCTTGATTTGCAGGCGCATCACGTCGCCGCAGGCGGGCGCACCGACCATGCCGGTGCCGACGTTCGGATCGTCTTTGTCCAGGCTGCCGACGTTGCGCGGGTTTTCGTAGTGATCGATGACTTTGTCGGTGTAGGCCATGGCATGAATCTCCCGTAATCAGTGGTGGACCCATTCGACCTTGGAGAGGTCGATGCCGTCCTTGTACATCTCCCACAGTGGGGAGAGGTCGCGCAGCTTGCCGACCGCCTTGTGGATGAGGTCGATGGTGTAGTCGATCTCCTCAGCGGTGGTATAGCGGCCGATGGAGAAGCGGATGGAGCTGTGCGCAAGCTCATCGCTGCGGCCCAAGGCGCGCAACACGTAGCTCGGCTCAAGGCTTGCCGAGGTGCAGGCGGAGCCGGAGGAGACAGCGACGTCCTTGAGCGCCATGATCAGTGACTCGCCCTCGACGAAGTTGAAGCTGACATTCAGGTTGTGCGGCACGCGGTGGGTGAGGTCGCCGTTGACGTAGACCTCTTCCATGTCCTTGATGCCGTTCCAGAGCCGATCACGCAACATGCGGATGCGCTCGTTCTCGGCCGCCATCTCTTGCCCTGCGATGTGGAAAGCCTCACCCATCCCGACGATCTGGTGCACGGCGAGGGTGCCGGAACGCATGCCGCGTTCGTGCCCGCCGCCGTGCATCTGCGCCTCGAGGCGGACGCGTGGCCTGCGCCGCACGTACAGCGCGCCGATGCCTTTCGGGCCGTAGATCTTGTGGGCGGAGAAGCTCATGAGATCGACCGGCAGGTTTTCCAGGTCGATCTTCACCTTGCCGGTCGCCTGTGCGGCATCGACGTGGAAGATCACGCCCTTGGCGCGGCAGAGGGTGCCTAGCTTTTCGATGTCCTGGATCACGCCGATCTCGTTGTTGACGAACATGACCGAGGCCAGCACGGTGTCCTCGCGCAGGGCGGCGGCGAACTTATCGACATCGACCAGACCATTGGGTTCGGGATCGAGGTAGGTCACCTCATAGCCCTCGCGCTCCAGTGCCCGGCAGGTATCGATCACGGCCTTGTGCTCGGTACTGATGGTGACGATGTGGCGACCCTTCTTCTTGTAAAACTGCGCCGCACCCTTGATCGCGAGGTTGTTGGACTCGGTGGCCCCGGAGGTCCAGACGATCTCCTTCGGATCGGCCCCGATCAGTGCCGCAACCTGCTCACGCGCTTCTTCCACGGCCTTCTCGGCCTTCCAGCCAAAGCTGTGGGAACGCGAAGCTGGATTGCCGAACACCCCTTCGCGAGTCAGAAAGGCACACATCTTCTCGGCGACGCGCTCATCCACCGGCGTGGTGGCGCTGTAATCCAGGTAGATCGGCAGTTTCAGGGGCATATGACATTCCCTAATTTGCAAGGACTGATCTCGTCAGCCGACCGCACGCAGCTCGACGCCAGCGCGGGTCGGACGGCGGGCGTTGGCAGGCGCTTGCTGGGCACGCACGAAATCACTCAGACTCAGTTGAGCCAGGAAATCGTACAAGCGCTTGCTAAAATCGTGCCACATATCATGCGCCTCGCTGCGCGAACCCGGGCGGTAGGCGGCGAAGAAACGCTCGCGCTCAGCGGGGGTGCGATCTTCCACCGCATCCATCACCTGCGCAATGCTGATCTCATCGGGACTGGCGGCCAGACAGTAACCGCCACCCGGGCCGCGCACACCCGTCACCAGGCCGTGCTTGCGCAGCCTCGAGAACAATTGCTCCAGATAGGACAGGGACATGCCCTGCGTCTGGGCGATGTGAGCGAGGGTCACCGGACCGCGGCCATAATGGGCGGCAAGGTGCATCATCGCGGTGATGGCGTGACGGGCTTTGGTCGAGACTCTCATAGCGCGCCTCCTAATTCTTGATCGTTTGACTCAGGAAACTAATCTACCCAAGCAAGTTAGTCAAGAATTACTCCCGGAAGTTCCTTCTGGAGGATACCCACAATGCGCTGCCGACGATGCAACAGGTAGCGCAGCCATTTGTAAAGGAAGCGGTTGAGCCGCCAGCGCACATCCAGACAGCGCTCACCCGCTTGCCTCTGGGTGTGGCAGTCTCTTCCACGCAGCCGTCCGGCCACTGCCTCCGCCACGCGCGCATCGTGGTAGACGCGCACTTGCAGGTCCGGTACCTCCCTCAGCTCGCCATTTTCACAGGGCAGGCGGTAAAACAGGCGTACCACGGTCGTGAAACGCCCCTGTTCGAGCACCTCCACATGCAAGGTTAGTCCCTCCCCGCCTTGTGAGACCAGCGTGCCGGACAGTACGGCCATGTCTGGCATCAGGCGCCGCATGAGCATGAAATTCGTCTCATACAGTTCCATGAGCGCAGCGAAGCTGCGCAGGGGTGGAGCGGGCACGGTGGTGGTGAGGGGCTGGTATTTCATGATGGCGCGCATCATAACAGCCTGGGGAGACGGTGGTGAGGATGCCAGCGGGGTGGAGGCGCGCATGAGGGGGTAACCATGCTAGAATGTCGCCCATGTCCCCGTAGCTCAGACGGATAGAGCGGTCCCCTCCTAAGGGACAGGTCACAGGTTCGACTCCTGTCGGGGGCACCACCTCTTCCTCATCAAGCTACGGTGTGTCTGCCCAAGCGATCGGCATGCCAGAGCAGCCAGGCCCCGCCGGCGAACAGTGGCAGGATGGCCAACATACCGACGCGGTGATCGCCGCTGGCCAGTGTCATAACGCCCACCAAGATCGGCCCGAACAGGGCGGCGAACTTGCCGAGCATGTTGTAGAAGGCGAAGAACTCCCCTTCGCGCCCCGGGGGTGTCAGGCGGGCGAAGTAGGCACGGCTTTGTGCCTGCACCCCGCCCTGCACCAGACCGATCCCGCCCGCCAGCAGGTAGAACTCCAGCGCGCTGTCCATGCGCATGGCCCACAGCACGATCAGGCCATAGACCGCGAGTCCCGCGAGGATTGCGCGCGCCGTGCCGATGCGGTCGGCCAGTTTGCCGTAGAGCAGGGTTGCGGGAAAGCCGACGAACTGGACGATGAGCAGGGCGAGGATCAGCCCATCGGCGGGCAGTCCGATGGACAGGCCGTAGTCGACGGCCATGCGAATGATGGTATCGACCCCGTCGATGTACAGCCAGTAGGCGACGAGGAAGGTCAGGACGCGCGGCTCGGCGCGCAAATGACGCCAGCTTGTCCACCACTGGCCGAGGTTCGTCCGCATGGCAGCGCCCACCTGCGGCCTGCTCACCGGACCGTGCTCCATCACCTGCCGCATCAGTGGCAGGCTGAACAGCAGCCACCACAGACCGGTCAGCAGGAAGCTCAGACTGACCGCCTGCGCTGCATCCGCCAGGCCAAACCAAGCGGGCTGCAGTGTCATGCCAACGCACAGGGCGAATATCAGCCCGCCACCGAGATAGCCGAACGCGAAACCGCGTGAGGACACCGAGCCGAACTGCCTAGGTTCGGCCACCGCGGGCAGCAGGGCATCGTAGGCGATCGTGGAGGCCATGAAGGCGAGGCTTGCCATCCCGTACAAGATCAGGGCCAAGACCCAGGCCCCCGCAGGCAAGAGCCACAGCGCCGCCGTCGCCCCAGCACCAAGCAGGGTGAACTGGAACAAGATCCGCTTGCGCCAACCGAGGGCATCCGCCAGCCCCCCGATGATGGGCGCCATGAGGATGAGTACGAGGCTGGCCAGCGTGATCGTCAGGCCAAGCCAGAAGGTGCTCTCGGGCGTGGGCAGCGAGCCTGCCCAGAACTGTTTGAAGAACAGGGGGAAGAAGCCGGCCATCACCACGGTGGCAAAGGCGGAGTTGGCCCAGTCGTACAGAGCCCAGGCCGTAGCGGGCGAAAGGCGAAACATGCGACGCTCCATGCGGGAACCCGTACAATACTGCAACACAATCAGGCCATTGCAGACCATGACCTGCCGTACTGCCTTTGTCGCCCTATCTCTTGTCCTGCTGCTCACCGCCTGCGGCACGGCCGAACCGCCGGCCGAGGCCATGCACAACCTGCCCTGGCAGATCGAGATCCTGCCCGGAGGGCAGAGCCGCGTGTTCGGCATCGTCCCAGGGCAGACCACCCTGCTGGAGGCCAAGCGTATCCTTGACAAAAAGGGTGACATCAGCCTGTTCAAGGCTGCCGATGGCAGCCTGAGCGTGGAACTGTTCTATGGTAAGATCCGGCTCGGCTTTCTGGATGCCTATCTCATTGCCGAAGCCTACGGCAGCCAAGAACAACTCCAGTCCATGCTCGAGCGCGCCTCCAAGCCCCAGGCCCAGCCGAGCGGGGCCTGGCGCTATGATCTTGCCGTGGAGGATATCCGCCGTGTGCAAGACTGGCCGATCCGCTCGCTCACCTATATCCCTGCGGTCGTGCAGTTCGATGCCGTCTTTCTGGAAAAGCACTTCGGTGTGCCTACGGAAAGACGCCCCATCGACGAAGGTCGCGAATACTGGCTTTACCCAGACAAGGGGCTGGTGGTGATGCTGGCCGACAAGGAGCGGGAGATCCTGCAGTATGTCGCGCCCGCCGATTTTGGTCGCCTGAAGGCGATGATCAGCCGCGAAAAACCACGCTCGATCATAGACTGATCGCTGGTGGTGATCATTTCAGGAGGATGGATTCCCGACCACCGGCAACCGACGGCTGTTCTGACTCACTCCGTCACATAATCTCCATGCTCGCGGGTGGCGAGGAAACGGATCTCCGGCCAGCGCTCCATGGTCATCTGCAGGTTGACCCTTGTTGAGGCGATGTAGACCAGGTCGCCCGCATGGTCGAGGGCGAGGTTGGCCTCGTGCTTGGCCTTGAACTCGTCGAGCTTCTTTGGATCATCGCACTCCACCCAGCGGGCGGTGTTGACGTTGACCGGCTCGAACGTGCACTCCACGTTGTATTCTGTCTTCAGGCGGTGCGCCACCACGTCGAACTGCAGCACCCCCACTGCGCCGAGGATCAAGTCATTGTTGATCAATGGGCGGTAGAGCTGGGTCGCGCCCTCCTCGCAAAGCTGCATCAGGCCTTTCTGGAGTTGTTTTAGCTTCAGCGGATCGCGCAGTTGGGCGCGACGGAACAACTCGGGGGCAAAGTTGGGGATGCCGGTGAAGGCGAAGTTCTCGCCCTCGGTGAAGGTATCGCCGATGCGGATCGTGCCGTGGTTGTGGATGCCGATGATATCTCCGGGGAAGGCATCCTCGATGTGTTCGCGCTCGCAGGCCATGAAGGTCAGCGCATCGGCGATCTTGATCTCGCGGCCGAGGCGCACGTGCCTCACCTTCATGCCCTTGCTGAATTTGCCTGAGCAGACGCGCAGAAAGGCCACGCGATCGCGATGGGCCGGGTCCATATTGGCCTGGATCTTGAATACGAAGCCGCTGAACTTCTCTTCGTCCGGCTGCACCACGCGCGTGTTGGTGGCGCGCGGCAGAGGACCGGGCGCATGCTCGACGAAGAATTCCAAAAGCTCGCGCACGCCGAAGTTGTTCATCGCCGAGCCGAAGAACACCGGGGTGAGTTCTCCGCGCAGATAGGCCTGAAGATCAAAGGTATGGCTTGCACCCTGCACCAGTTCGATGTCCTCGCGGAACTCGGCCGCATGCATCCCCAGCAGTTCATCCAGGCGCGGATGATTCAGCCCCTCGATGACCTCGGCCTCGGCCTTGCCGTGGGGTTCGAACACGTAGACGCGATGGTCATACAGGTGGTAGACGCCCTTGAACGCCTTGCCCATGCCGATGGGCCAGGTGATGGGCGCGCAGCGGATCTTGAGGACGTTCTCTATCTCATCGAGCAGCTCCATCGGCTCGCGCCCTTCGCGGTCGAGCTTGTTGATGAAGCTCATGATGGGCGTGTTACGCAGGCGGCAGACCTCCATCAGTTTGATGGTGCGATCTTCGACACCCTTGGCGCTATCGATCACCATCAGTGCGGAATCCACTGCGGTCAGCACACGGTAGGTGTCTTCGGAGAAGTCCTCATGGCCTGGGGTGTCCAGCAGATTGACAATGCGATCCTTGAACGGGAATTGCATTACCGAGGAGGTTACCGAGATACCGCGCTGCTTTTCCAGCTCCATCCAGTCCGAGGTGGCGTGACGGCCGGTCTTGCGCCCTTTGACTGTACCTGCCATCTGGATGGCGCCGCCGAACAGCAGCAGCTTCTCGGTCAGTGTGGTCTTGCCCGCGTCGGGGTGGGAGATGATGGCGAAGGTGCGACGCTTGTTGCGCTCGACGTTCAGGTCGGTCATGGGGGACAAAAGCTCGGCGAAAGGTGGCGGCGATGATAGCAAAAAGCCCGGCACATGGCCGGGCTAGAGGGGGATGTGGCGAAAGGTTCGCGGGTTTGAGTGGGCCGTTGAAAAGCTCTTTAGCTCAGGCAAAGCATGGATGGCTTGCGCGAAGATCGGCACGCTCAGCGCGTGATCTGCGGAGGACGAGCGTTGGTTCCTCTTCTTGGCCCCCTCGCAAGGTACGGGCCTTGAGAAAAGGCGCTTCGTGGTGAGCCGAGCCGAAAAGGTCCGTGGATGGTAGTTTATTAGATCTCGCCCTTGGAGCCGCGTTCCATCATTTCCCAAATGGTGTCACGCACCGCCATCGCGGCCTCCTTCAGCTCCGGGTTACTTTCGAGGGACTGCCCCATCTTGAGCATCATGTCCATGTTGAGGGTGTACATCCACAGGCCATCGGGCTTTTCCACCACCACGATACGGCATGGCAGGTAGGCTGCCATATGCGGGGCGAAGTCGACCATTTTGCGTGCTGTTTCTGGATTGCAGTAGGAGAACACCTTGAGCACGCCGGACTCGATGCCGCGCGCCTTTAGCTCCTCGGACAGCGGCAGTTCGCCCACGGCCTTGATGTTGCGCTCCGTGGCGACAGAGGCCAGCGCATCCTGGATATCGTTGAGGGTGACACCGTTCTTGACTTTACGCTCCCAGGTGGTGGTGTAGGCGATCTCGCCCTTGCTTTCCACCCAACGAGCGAGCATGTTGGCGGTTTCTTCGGCGGCGCCTGGGGCCAGGTTTTTGGCGGCAGCGACCATCCCGGCGGCATCTTTGTTGATCAGCTCGACGATGGGCTTCATCTCCGGGCTCAGCATGCTGGGCATCAGTTGCATCATGCCGGGCATCTTGACCATGAAGAAGCCGCCTGCGGCGATGGCGATGACGCCGATGAGTGCAAGAAGGTTACGAATCATGGAACGGTTCTCTCCCAAAAACAGGAATGGGCTTGTTGCGGTGCAACAGCCTAACGCAAGAGCAAAGCAAACCCAATCCACGCTTTTTTATGACCAATTCACAGAAGTAATTGCCACTGCCCTAATGAACGCAGCACCATCAACCCATGATGGGCATGGACAATTTTGGAATCAAAGCGGCTTATGAAAAGAAAGTTAAATTAGTTTGTACTAATTAAGAATGCGCTCCTAGACTGCCTGCGAGGGATGCCTGAGGCCTCCCGATGCAAAACTACAGCGAGGACAATGCGCCTATGAAATCGACGACCAAATCACTGGCAAAGCTGCTGATCGCAACCACCGCCGCTCTCTCCTTAAGTGGCTGCGGCTTTTTGTCCATCAAGGACAACCTCGATCCGCAGGCCATGGACACCTACATGGATCTATATGATAAGTTCGTCGAGAGCGGAGGGGATCTTGGCGCCGCGACCGTTTGGCGGGTGAAAGTCAAGCCGGGGATCAAGCCCGAAGACATTGGCGAATCGCTCAAGTCTGCCGCCCTGGGCACCGGCCTTATGAACGTGGGTGAAATGCCACTCTCCAAGGAGATCGAGGCCCGCACCGGCCAGAAGCAGCGCTACCTGCACATCTACCAGTTCTGCAACCCGATCACCGCACGCCAGGCGACCGATTTCAGCCCCTATTTCTCGGCCTATCTACCCTGCCGCATCGCCGTGGTCGAGGACGAGCACGGGGAGCTGTGGTTGTATAGTCTGAACATGGACATGTTCGTCCACGGCGGCAAAATGATGCCCGAGCCGTTCCGCACCGAGGCGATCAAGGTGCGCGACACCATCTGGAAGATGATGCAAGCCGGTGCCAACGGCGACATCTGATCAGCCCCATCAGCGCATCAACACCCCGCTCCAGCGGGGTTGTTCTTTGCCGGGAAACCCCTACCATGGCCTTCATGGCAGCACAACGCCACCGCAAGGGCTCAGCTCAGCCGTAGTAGGAACCACGTGTCGCGGCGATGATCCGGCCCGCAAGGCACTATCCGGACCCTGCGCTCGCAAAGCAGCTCAATCCACAAGGGACCGGCTCATGAGGATGGCATCCTCGCGGCCACCACTTGCCGGGTAGTAGCCCTTACGCACACCGTCCTCGACAAATCCTTCCGCACGGTAAAGCCTCAGCGCCGGCACGTTCGACGCGCGGACCTCGAGCAGCATGCGCTTCATGCCTCGTTCACGACAGGCGGACATGACCCAGCGCAACAAACCTCGCCCTACACCCTGCCCCTGCCATTCGGGGGCGGTACAGAGATTGAGCAGGTGGGCTTCATCGAGAACAGGCTGGATGATGGCATACGCCGCCACCCGACCACCCCGCCCCGCAGCCACCCAACCATGATGGCCAACCTCGAAACAGTCCAGCAGAACACCCTCCGGCCAGGGAAAGGGATAGGCCCGCCGTTCGATGGCGGCAATCAGCCCGATGTCAGCCAGGCGCCAGGGACGCACACGCAGTGTTTCAAACGCAGAACGCACGCTCACGACAAGCAGGCCACCGCATCCTTGAGGGCCTGCCACACAGGACGCTTGAGGGCAGGATCAGCAAGCATGGCCGCAAGGTCCGGCAGCCCCTGCCCGTCCAGACGGACGCTCACCTTGCCTTGCAAAGACGTCTCCGCAGGCCCCGCACTGGCCACCCGCAAACCCGGGCGCAGGCCACGTACGGCCTCGATCATGCGTTGCAGAAGCTCACGTTCCGCTGCCGTCACGGCCTCGGCCTGAAGCAGGATGTCCACAATCTGCGGCTCGGATGGGGCCTGCTCACCCCTGACATCCCCACCCCAGGCAACGCCCACAGACGGATCACCCCGCTGCAGGAGCGATGTCTCGCCGCACTCTTGCACAGGGGGACCACCTGGGAAGGCGATATCGGGGCGTGCACGCCATTGAACAATACCCAACTCGGCCAGCACGACCTCCCACGCGCGAGACATCGAGCAGTGCCCTCAAACATCCCCAAGCTGAGGATGCTGGCGCCGCTCCGGCTGGCGCAAGCGGTTGAGCGCATGCAGGTAGGCCTTGGCGGAGGCGATGACGATATCGGTGTCTGCACCCTGGCCGTTGACGATGCGCCCGTCCTTCTCCACCCGTACGGTCACCTCGCCTTGGGCATCAGTGCCACTGGTGATGTTGTTGACCGAATACAGGGTCAGCGCGCTTCCGCTCTGCACGATAGACTCGATGCCCTTGAACACCGCGTCCACCGGGCCACTGCCCATACTCTCAGCATGACGTTCCTTGCCATCCACGCTGAGCACCACCTGGGCATGCGGGGTCTCGCCAGTCTCCGAGCAGACCTTGAGCGAGATCAGACGCAGGGTTTCGACCGCCTCCTCAACCACGCCCGTAACCAAAGCCTGCAGGTCCTCGTCGTAGATTTCGCGCTTCTTGTCCGCCAGTTCCTTGAAGCGGGCAAAAGCGGCATTGAGGGCCTCCTCGCTCTCAAACTCGATGCCAAGCTCCTGCAGACGCGTGCGGAAGGCGTTACGGCCGGAGAGCTTGCCCAGGGTGAGCTTGTTGGCAGCCCAACCTACGTCCTCGGCGCGCATGATCTCGTAGGTTTCGCGGTGCTTGAGCACACCATCCTGGTGGATGCCAGACTCATGGGCGAAGGCGTTGGCACCGACGATGGCCTTGTTCGGCTGCACCGGATAGCCGGTAATGCTGGACACGAGCTTGGAGGTTGGCACGAGTTGAGTGGTGTCGATGCCAGTCTCGACCGGGAAGGCGTCGCGTCGAGTGCGCACCGCCATCACCACTTCCTCGAGCGAGGCGTTGCCCGCGCGCTCGCCAAGGCCGTTGATGGTGCACTCCACCTGGCGTGCACCGGCCATGACCGCGGCCAACGAGTTGGCAACCGCCATGCCGAGGTCGTTGTGGCAGTGGGTGGACCAGACCACCTTGTCCGAGTTCGGCACCCGCTCGATCAACTCGCGGAAACGGGCCGCCCACTGGTCCGGCAGGGCATAGCCGACCGTATCCGGAACGTTGATGGTCGTCGCCCCGGCCTGGATCACGGCGTCAAAGATGCGGCACAGGAAATCCATGTCCGAACGCACGGCATCCTCGGCGGAAAATTCGACGTCGTCGGTGTATTCGCGCGCCATTTTCACCGCACGCACCGCCGCCTCGACCACCTGGTCCGGGCTCATGCGCAGTTTCTTCTCCATGTGGATCGGACTGGTCGCAATAAAGGTATGGATGCGCCCACGCGCCGCCGGCCGGATGGCCTCGCCCGCCGCACGGATATCCTTCTCGCTGGCACGTGCCAGGGAGCAGACCGTGGACTCGCGAACCGTCTCAGCAATCGCCTTGATGGCTTCGAAATCCCCAGGGCTCGCTGCCGCGAAGCCGGCCTCGATCACGTCCACCCGCATGCGCTCAAGCGCGCGGGCAATGCGGATCTTTTCGTCACGGGTCATGGACGCGCCCGGGCTCTGCTCGCCGTCACGGAGGGTGGTATCAAAAATAATGAGCCTGTCGTTACTCATGAAATGGATTCCTGCGATTTGACGCCCCCAGGCTCGTTCGCTCTCATAGCGGACCTAAGATGCGCAAGGCCTTGGGGGGGATACTGAATTCGGTGGGTGTGCGTATTGGGCCTCGCCAGGCATGGAGATTCAGTTGCCGCGGGGCGGCAACAGTCGCAGGCCTCGCAAGGCGACCTGCGCGCAAAGGACAGAGGTATGACGGAGATGAGCGTTCATAGTCTTTCCAACTATAAAGACAACCCAAGACCCACTTCAAGAGCGGTACAGGCGCCGCGTGCGACGGATCAGCATATAGGCGGGCGCGGACAGCGCGTAGACGAGCGAAATGCACCACAAAGTCAAGGCGAAATTGTGCACGGCAAGGGCGAACACGACGATGACGAGAGGCGCGCTTAGGTAAGACACACGTCGGCGCAGGTCAAACCCCTTGAAGCTGTAGTATGGCAAGCTGCTGACCATCAGTAGGCCACCAGTCACGGTGACCAGCCAGACCCATCCAGCAAGTCCCGCGGCATCCCATCCGCTGTCCACCCCCACCCAGACCATGCCCATCAACAGGGCCGCTGCCGCAGGGCTGGCTAGGCCGATGAAAAAGTTCTTGTCGGTCGTATCGACCTGGACGTTGAAGCGCGCCAGGCGCAGGGCCGCGCCAGCGACATAGACGAAGGCACCGATCCAGCCCCAGCGCCCCTCGATGCCGGACAAGGCCCACAGGTAGACCACCACGGCGGGCGCCACGCCGAAGGCGATCACATCCGCCAGACTATCGTACTGCACACCAAAGGCACTCTGCGTATGGGTCAGGCGGGCCACGCGGCCATCCAGCCCATCGAACACCATGGCGAGGAAGACGGCCATCGCCGCCTGCTCGAACTTGCCCTGGATCGCTGCGATCATGGCGTAGAAGCCACAGAACAGCCCCGCCGTGGTCAGCACGTTGGGCAACAGATAGATGGCGCGAGCACGCGACGCATGATCGGTCTCGTCAAGGGAAGGCTTATCGGAATGGGCGTTCATGCGGGCATACGATCCTGAATTCGGCTGGATGGAAGTTTAAGCCCTGGCTGGATGGGTGGCCACAAAAAAGGCCGCGCGAGGCGGCCTTCTTTACCGACCAGGAGGTCGATCAGTTCTTGGACTGATCGACGATCTTGTTCTTCTGGATCCACGGCATCATTGCGCGCAACTTGGCGCCGGTCTGTTCGATGGCGTGTTCGGCGTTCTGGCGGCGGCGGGCGGTCATGAACGGGTAGTTCAGGCGGCCTTCCTGGATGAACATCTTGGCGTATTCACCGCTTTGGATGCGCTTGAGGGCATTGCGCATGGCCGCGCGGGAGTGTTCGTTGATGACCTCGGGGCCGGTCACGTACTCGCCATACTCTGCGTTGTTGGAGATGGAATAGTTCATGTTGGCGATGCCGCCCTCATACATCAGGTCAACGATCAGCTTCAGCTCATGCAGGCACTCGAAATAGGCCATCTCGGCCGGGTAGCCTGCCTCGACCAGGGTCTCGAAGCCCATCTTCACCAGCTCGACCACGCCGCCACAAAGCACGGCCTGCTCGCCGAACAGATCGGTCTCGGTCTCGTCCTTGAAGGTGGTCTCGATGATGCCGGTACGCCCACCGCCTAGGCCGGCGGCGTAGGACAGCGCAGTGGCCTTGGCGCGACCGGAAGCATCCTGATGCACGGCGATCAGGTCGGGGATGCCGCCGCCCTTGACGAACTCAGAGCGCACGGTGTGACCCGGAGCCTTCGGAGCGATCATGATGACGTCCAGATCCTTACGCGGGATGATCTGGTTATAGAGGATGTTGAACCCATGGGCAAAGGCCAGAGTGGCGCCCTGCTTTAGATTTGGCTCGATGTCATTGGCATAGATGGCGGCCTGGTGCTCGTCCGGGGCTAGCAGCATGACGAGATCCGCAGCGGCGACGGCCTCCGGAACACTCTTCACAGGCAAACCCTCGTTTTGCGCCTTGATCGCCGAAGCAGAACCCGGGCGCAGGCCGACGGTGACACTGACGCCGGAGTCACGCAGGTTCAGCGCGTGGGCATGCCCCTGGGAGCCGTAGCCGATGATGCTGACCTTCATCCCCTGGATAATGGAGAGGTCACAGTCTTTGTCGTAATAAATCTGCATGGCAAAACTCCGTCAAATGTTGCAAAAAGTCTCGCGGGCGCGGCCTTGGGGCCGCGACGATCGCGACACAGGCGTCGCGCCCAGATTCAAACATGCATACCGCGCGCACCACGGGAAAGCCCCAGCGCACCTGAACGGGCCATCTCGATCACCGGGATATTACCCACCGCCTCGATGAAGGCGTCCAGGCGGCTGCCCGGCCCGGTCAGCTGCACCACGTAGGTGGCATCGGTGACATCGACGATCTGGCCGCGGAAGATCTCGGTCAGGCGGAACACCTCGTCGCGTTGAGCACCCACGGCCTGCAGTTTGATGAGCATCAGCTCGCGCTCGATATGTGGAGTCTCCTGGATATCCTGCACTTTGACCACGTCGATGAGCTTGTTCAGTTGCTTGACGATCTGCTCGATAACCTGGTCATCGCCGTGGGTAACGATGGTCATGCGCGAGAGGGTCGGATCGTTGGTCGGCGCGACGGTCAGCGACTCGATGTTGTAACCGCGCGCAGAGAACAGGCCGGCTACGCGCGAAAGCGCCCCGGCCTCGTTTTCCATCAGAAGCGAGATGATGTGACGCATGGCTTACACCAGGATCATTTCGTTGAGGCCGGCACCCGCCGGAACCATCGGGTAGACGTTTTCGGTCGGATCGGTACGGAAATCCATGAACACCAGACGATCCTTGAGCTTGAAAGCCTCGCGTAGGGCGCCCTCCACGTCCGCTGGCTTATCGATCAGCATACCGACATGACCGTAGGCTTCCGCCAGTTTGACGAAGTCCGGCAGCGCTTCCATGTAGCTCATCGCATAGCGGCCAGCGTAGAAGAATTCCTGCCACTGGCGGACCATGCCGAGGTAGCGGTTGTTGAGGCTGACGACCTTGACCGGAAGGTGGTACTGCAGGGCGGTCGACAACTCCTGGATATTCATCTGGATGCTGCCTTCGCCAGTCACACAGACCACCTCGGCCTCGGGATATGCCATCTTCACCCCCAGCGCGGCGGGCAAGCCAAAGCCCATGGTGCCAAGACCGCCAGAATTGATCCAGCGGTTCGGCTTATCGAACTTGTAATATTGCGCGGCCCACATCTGGTGCTGGCCGACGTCGGAGGTCACGTAGGCGTCACCGCCGGTGATCTCCCATAGCTTCTCGATCACGTACTGTGGCTTGATGACCTCATCGCTCCACTGGTACTTCAGGCAGTTGAGGCCGCGCCACTCCTCGATCTGTGCCCACCAGGCCGCCAGTGCCTCCTGATCGGGCGTACGCCCCTCGTGCTCGAGCAGGCGGAGCATTTCGTTGAGCACTTCGCCGACCTGACCGACAATGGGCACATCCACCTTGACGTTCTTGGAGATCGAGGCCGGATCGACATCCACGTGGACGATCTTGGCCGTCGGACAGAACTTGGCGAGGTTACCGGTCACACGGTCATCGAAGCGCGCACCGATGGCAATCAGCACATCGCAATGATGCATACCCATGTTGGCTTCGTAGGTGCCGTGCATACCGAGCATGCCGACGAACTGACGATCTGAGGCAGGATACGCCCCCAGCCCCATCAAGGTGTTGGTGACGGGGTAGTTCAGCTTGCGGGCAAACCGAGTGAGTTGTTCGGAGGCTCGCCCCAGCACCACGCCACCGCCGGTGTAGATCATCGGCCGCTTGGCGGACAAGATCAGCTCCATCGCCTTCTTGATCTGGCCGCCATGCCCTTTCACTGTAGGGTTGTAGGAGCGCAAGGACACCGACTTCGGGTATGCGAAAGGAATCTTGACCTTGGGATCGGTCACGTTCTTGGGGATGTCGACCAGCACGGGGCCGGGCCGACCTGTGGTGGCGATGTAAAAGGCCTTTTTGATGGTCATGGCCAAGTCGCGCACGTCCTTCACCAGGAAGTTGTGCTTCACGCACGGACGGGTGATGCCAACGTTGTCGACTTCCTGGAAGGCATCGTTGCCGATCAGGTGGGTGGGCACCTGGCCGGTGAAGACGACCAAGGGGATGGAATCCATGTTGGCGGTCGCAATGCCAGTGACCGCATTGGTCGCCCCCGGACCGGAGGTCACCAACACCACCCCCGGACGGCCAGTGGCACGCGCATAGCCATCGGCCATATGGGTGGCACCCTGCTCGTGGCGCACCAGCACATGCTTGACCTGATCCTGCTGGAACAGTGCGTCATAGATGTGCAACACCGCGCCGCCAGGATAACCGAAGACAACCTCGACGCCCTCTTCCTGCAGGCAGCGGACAAAAATCTCTGCGCCGGACAACAATTCCACGAATGGTGACCCCCCAGTGTCAAGCGGATTCAAACAACGCCACCCCACGCGGCGCGGCCCATCCCGCGGGAGCCTGTCGGCTGCCGCCGGGCCAGGACCCGCGCGCAATTCGGGTGCGAAAGACGAACTATTCTACGCATCCTGCCTTGATCTGCCAGCCTTGGGGCTGGATGGTCTTGCAGGGACGGATGCGGCCGGGCGCCTATCCCCCCCTTGATCAGGCCCTCTGCCTGCTCCAGCCTGCAGCCTGCAGTCGCCTCCTCCGCCTTGCCACCCCGAGGCCTTGCGCAGGGCTGGAAAATACTAAGGCCGTGCGATAGCACATGTGCAGGGCCTCGGCCTTGTGCCACGTGGCATCCCCCAGCGGTGGTGGCGCATCTGTTGAATTGAATGGCTCGGGGCTCTCGGCCTAGATGCGTGGTCGCACCGGGGCAGCCGCCAATGCATCGCCTCGAGTTCCCGAAAGGTCACGCCGACGCCCCATGAGTAATTCATCCAAGATAACAGTCAAGGAAACGCTGAATAAGGCCGCAAGCAAGATGGGATGCCAATTGATGCGCAGTGACCGAGAGCTCGCCATGCGATCGGTGAGGAAACGCGCACCGTGCAACGCAGCAGAGCGTTAACGCAAGCTTATTCGGTGTTCCCAAAACAATAAGGGCGATTTGTGTCGCCCTTATTGATCACACAATCAGAACCACTGCGTCGAGCATTAGAAATTGTAGTTATAGTTGACGCGCCAGGTGGTCTGGCTGTGGGTGACAGTACCAGCCGCATTAGGACCGAACATGTTCGGGTTGGTTTGTTCGACCTGCGGTGCATAGGCAAGGGATGCTGCCAGGGTATGGCCCTTGCCGATGTTCCAACCCACGCCCAGGGTATAGTGCGACTTGATGGTCGCCGGGAATAGCGGGTTCAGGGTGCTATCCGGAACCGGGTTGTCGGCATAGCTGTAGCCCGCGCGCAGGGCAACCGATGGCGTGATCATGTACTGACCACCCATCATGTAGATGGTCTGATCACGCCAGTTCTGCGGCATGACACTCTCATTCCACCCCATGCCTATATCCACGGCCAGACGGAAATCCTTCATGCTGTCAGACCAGCCGATATGCTTGATGTCCGCCGCGAGCATCAGCTTGTCGGTCGCATTCCAGGCTACACCGATACCATAGGTTTCCGGCCATTGGAAGTCGATCACCTTGTACTTGGCCGCATAGCGGCTTTGTGAGCTCAGTATGGTGAAGGAGCCATAACCCTCGAGGTCGTCGATATCGGTCTTGCTATGGTAGGTCGCCCCCAGGGACCACGCTTTGTTGATCTTGTAGTGTGCGCCGAGTTTGAACGCCCAACCGGTACCGGTAGCTTCGCCGGTGAAGTCACTGTCATTGCTGAAATCAATGTAAACGGGGCCCGCGTTCGGGTCCATGGTCACCATCTGGAGATCCATACCGGCCCAGACGAAATCAACCTGGCCCGCGATGGTAAGCGCGTCGTTGACGTTGTAAGCCAGCGGGAACATCAGACGACCAAAACCTACCTCTGAACGTACCGGAAGACCAGTGCCCATGGAAAGGAAGGTATGGGTGTCATATTCAGTGCCCATGCCACCTTGTGCGAGCACGCCCACGCCATAGGTGAACTTGCCAGTCTTGCGCATGAACGAAAGGGTCGGCATCAGGTAAGAGTCGCCGCCAGAGCTGGCATTCATGCCACTGGTTCCCACCCCCATAAAGGTATCCACATTCGGCCGCAGCCAGGTCAGACCAATACCAAAACTGTTTTTCTCCTTTTGCAATCCTAGGGTCGCCGGGTTGTTCATCATGGCCGAGTTGCCCGAATCGTAAGCGAACGATGCACCGCCCATGCCACCGGCCTTGGCACCATAGGCTTCCATATTCATACCATTGGTCGCATACGCTGGGGCGGCCACGAGGCTGGCGACTGCGGTGGCGAGGACGGAACGCTTCAGCGTGAATGTCATGCCTTGCTCCTTAGTTGGGTTGTTTGCTTGATTTTGTCGCAGATGCACCGTTGATGGCCTCTTTTCGAGGCTATATAGAAATTTCGCAGGTGACACGGATACTTGTCAAAACCGTGAAATGCTCTTCAAGAGCATCAGAATTTATTGATATTCATCAAAAAGACATCAAGCCCAAGCAAGGAGGGCTACCGAGCACAGCAGCAAAAGACATAACTCCTTGATCATCCATGGATCCATAAAATAATCGATCCATTGAATGGAGTCATCACCAAAATCTATCGACAAAAATTGGAGCTGATCCTGAAAAATTGCGCCAAACCCATGAAAGAATGCGTCTCAAGACATGCCTTTCAAATTTTTGAATGCCTGTATCAAGACGGATTTCAGCCAAAGTTGAGCTGGATTTCGGCATGGGATGCGAAAGCAAGCCAGGTGGCCATGCCGGCCACGATGGCTTCGGGAATGAGCTGCTCGCGGGTGAGCGAGCACATGGAAAGCGAGGCGGAACAAGCGATCATCTCCACCCCCTGCTCCAGGCAAGTGGCACGCAGCTCGACCCAATCAGGAAGGGTGTCCGCCATGGACGCCGGCACCTCGAAACAAGGCACCCTGCGCAACAACTCCAGTCCGCCAAAGGCAAAAAACAGCTTGCACTCGTAATCCATGGCCGCGGCGGTCGCCGCCATCATCAGCGGCACATAGGCGGACTCCGGCGTGGCGCGCGTGATGAGCAGGGCGAGACGTTTACGGGGCATGAAAACACCTTGGAGATGTGACGTTTCCCCATGAGACTGGCGCAGATGCGGGATTTTTGAAAGCGGCCGCAGACGGACAGGGGCCCTCAACCGTCCCGCTTGCGCAGGTAGAGGCCGATCACATCGCCCACAGACTCCACCCGCTCGAGCCGGTGCCCCGTGGCCTCGGCATAGGCGGCGAAATCGCGCGGTGCCGCCTCGTCCGTGGTAAGCACGAGAAGGACCTGCCCCCCCACCAACCCCGCCAGGGCTTGCTTGGCCTTGAGCAGGGGCAAGGGGCACGGCAGGCCCCTCGCATCCAGCTTGGCATCAAAGGGGCGATCCATCACAGCAGCGGGCTGTCGGCCTTGGGGGCGACGATGGGCAGGCGCTCACTCGCCCACGCCATGATGCCGCCGGCCAGGTTGTAGGTCTTCGCAATGCCCTGCCGCGCGAGGAAGGCGCAAGCCTGGGTGGAACGCGCGCCGCTCTGGCAATAGATGACGATTTTGTCCTGTCCCTTGAGCTTGTCGATGTTCAGTGGCAAAAGGTGGAGGGGAAGCAGCCTGGCGCCCGGGATGATACCGTAAGCGGTCTCACCGGGGGTACGCACGTCCAAAAGCAGGAATTTTTCTCCTGCAAGCCAGGTCGAAAGCTCACGTGCATCCACATGTTCAATGGAAAACATCTTGAAAGTGCCTCGATTGAAGAATTCTTTGCCTCGTCTGCTTGCGAGCAGCCTTGCCAGCACCTTGGCTGGGATGCTGATCATGGCCGCCCAGCCGGCCCTCGCCAGCCCGTACGACAACCTGCCCGACATGGGCGAGGCCATCGACCGCGATATCAGCCTGGCGCAAGAGCTAGCCATGGGCGAGGGCTTCATGCAAGCCCTCAAGCGCAAAGCGACCTTCGTCACCCACCCGCTGCTCAACCACTACATCCAGTCGCTCGGCGAGCGGTTGGCCGCCGCGAGCGGTTGGAATGCCTACCCGTTTCGTTTCACCGTGATTCAGGATGATGCGATCAACGCCTTCGCGGCTCCCGGAGGGTACATCAGCCTGTTTTCCGGCCTGATCCTGCACACCGATGACGAGAACGAGCTGGCCGGGGTCATGGCGCACGAGATGGCGCATGTCACTCAACGCCACGTGGCACGCATGATCGCAAGTGGGGCCAGCGCGAACCTGACCGTCCTTGCCGCACTCGCCGCGGCCATTCTGGTGGGCGGCTCGAACCCGGATGCTGCCGCCGCGGCAGTCAATCTCGGCATGGCCGGCGCGATCCAGCAGCAGATCAACTTCACCCGCGACCAAGAGTACGAAGCCGACCGCATCGGCATCCAGATCCTATCCGGCGCGGGCTTCGACCCGCAGGGCATGGTCAGCTTCTTCGAGAAGCTCGCTCGCCAGGAGGGTGACGGATTCTACGTGCATAACGAGCTGTTGCGCACCCACCCCGTCACCACTCACCGCATCGCCGAGGCTACCCATCGCGCCCGCGCCGCCCGTCCCAGCAAGGTTTTCAACCAGCCGGACTATGCCTATGCCAAGGCGACCCTGGCCGCCCTGCTCGACCCCCAGCCGTTGGCCTCAGCTGGGCGGCTGGAAAAGGCAAAGGGCGACAACATTGCTCGCTACCAGCACGCCCTGCTCCTGAACCGAGCCGGGCGCCCGCAAGAGGCCCTGCCGATCCTGCTCAAGCTGTATGACCGGGCGGCGGACAACCTCTGGATTGGCACCCTGCTCGCAGAAACCCGCCGCCAACTGAACCAGGATGACCAAGCCATCGCGGTACTTCGTGCTCAGCTCGATCTGTTTCCCGGCCACCCCGTGCTGACCATGCAACTAGGCCAGCTGTGGATGGCGAAGGATCCAGAGCGCGCCTACGACCTGCTGCGCCGAGCCCTACGCGACAACCCAAGCCACACCGGCCTACTGCAGGCCTTCGCCGACGCGGCCCTGCGCGCAGGCCGTCGCGCCGAACACCATGAGGCCATGGGTCTGCTCTTCATCCAAGAACGGCGCCTGCCCGAGGCCCGCGCGGAGTTGGAAACGGCACGCGCCCTAAGCCTTGGGGATGCTATCTCGCGCCAGCGGCTGGATGCCCTGATCGAGCGGGTGGACACCGACATCATCGAGGCACGCCGCCGCAAGGATCAGCGCTCCTGACACCGTACCAGGCCCCATCGCGCCTGACCATACGGGGATAAAATATTTTTCCTTGCCTCAGCAGGGGGGCGGTTTATCCTGCGGCTGCTTGACGAAAGAGCGCCCTCCACGGCCCAACCGATGCGTGGAACGTGAGAAGGCGCCAATCCACCACCCCCAAAGGAGGAAGCCATGCGGAACATCCACCGCATCCTGGCGGCCAGCATATCCGCCACCGCACTAATCGGCGCCCTGGCCATGACCACCCCGGCCATGGCCCAAGAAAGTGGCAAACAAGCCAAGAAAGAAATGACCGGCAAGGAGATTGCCTTTGATCGCAGCCTGGGCAACTGCCTGGCCTGCCACATGATCATGGGCGGCGACCAGCCGGGCACCATCGGCCCTCCGTTGATCGCCATGAAGCAGCGTTATCCGGACCGCAAAGCCCTGTACGACGTCATCTACGACCCACGTACCAAGTTTGGACCGCATACCATCATGCCTCCGTTCGGTGCCCACGGCATCCTGAGCAAGGATGAGCTGGAGAAGGTCGTGGACTTCATCTACAGCTTGTAAGAGACGCGGAGACCCTGACGATGAAAACCCTGCTCACGATCGCTGCCGCCACCCTCGCCGTTGGCCTGACCGCCCCTGCGCTGCATGCTGCCGACACGGCCGCCGCCGCAGAGGCCCAGGCCAAGGAGTTCCGGGACTTCTTCTACAAGCGTTTCCCGGACATCAAGCCCGCCGACTACATCTACGGCGTCTATGCGCTGAACGCGGATGCCCGCGCCCAATTCGAGGCGATGAACGAGTTCCCGCCGTACGACGACGCCATTGCCAAAGGCAAGGCCTTCTATAACAAGCCGCTGGCCAACGGCAAGTCCCTCAAGGACTGCCTGGGTGACCCCAAGGGTCTGCGCGCCAAGTATCCGTTTTTCGACACCGAGACCAACAAGGTGCGCAACCTCGAAGCCGACCTGATCCAGTGCGCCCAGGCCTACGGCGAGACCACATTCGACGAGAAAAGCAAGGATCTGAAGGCCGTTTCCGCCTACTTGGCCAGCGAGTCCCGCGGCATGAAGGTGAACGTCACCATTCCAAACGACCAGGCCCTGGCCGCATTCGAAGATGGCAAGCGCCACTGGTATCGCAAGACCGGCCAGCTCAACCTCTCCTGCGCCGACTGCCACCAGTATCACTCCGGCCAAAATGCCCGTTCCGAGACCCTCAGCCCAGGCATCGGCAAGACCGCACACTTCCCGGTCTGGCGTCTGAAGGATGATGGTCTCGTCACCCTCAACGACCGCTTCTTCGGCTGCGTACGCGATACCCGCGCCAAACCCTACAAGCGCTACGGCGATGAGTATCGCAACCTCGAATATTTCCTGGCCTACATCGACAATGGCCTGGAAATCACCGGTCCGGCCGTGCGCAAGTAAGGGAGGCGCTGATGTACGCAGCGCTTTTCGTCCAGGGCATGGATGCCTTGGCACGAACAAGGGCGTAAGCCCTTGATCCGCAGAAAAGATCGCGACTCGACCTCACGGCAAGCCGAGCTGAAACAAGCCTTGAATTTTTCAGCACTTCCTTAAGCGCACGGTCCACCCTCCGAACCAGTCTTTGCGGCCGGTTCTCGCTTGCCATTATGGCATCTTATCCGCGCAGGATTTTTTTTTAGAGGTACGGAGAAGGACGCTCTTATATGATCAGCGGCTAATGTCCGCCCAGACCTTGGTCTGGCAGGCATCTTGTTCTTGATGAGCTCACTTGAGCTGTGAACCTACGGAGACATCCACAATGAATCTTACCCGCCGCGAGTTCATGCAAATGCTCGCCGTGGCTAGCGCCGCCGGTATCAATCTCGGCACCGCGCAGGCCGAGACCGGCACCCAGAAAGTCGCCTCCAGCGTGAAGTCCAACATGGCCTCCGCCGACATGTATGAAGTGCCCAAGTTCGGCAACGTGCACATCCTGCACATGACCGACTGCCACGCGCAGCTGCGCCCGGTCTACTTCCGTGAGCCGTCGGTCAACCTCGGCGTACGCGACATGAAGGGCAAGGTTCCGCACCTTGTGGGCGAGAAGTTCCTCAGCCACTTCGGTCTGAAGGCGAACACCCCGGAAGCCCATGCCTTCACCTACCTGAACTTCGCCGAAGCAGCCGAGAAGTATGGCAAGGTCGGCGGTTTCGCCCACTTAGCCACCCTGGTCAAGAAGCTCAAGGCCTCCCGTCCGGGGGCCCTGTTGCTGGATGGTGGCGACAACTGGCAAGGCACTGGCCTGGCCCTGTGGACCAACGCCCAATGCATGATCGACGCCTCCAAGAAGCTCGGCGTGGATGTCATGACCTCTCACTGGGAGGCCACCTATGGCAAGGAGCGCATGCTCGAGGGCATCAAGCAACTCGAGGCTGCAGGCATGGATTTCGTCGCCCAGAACGTGTTCGATACCGAGTTCAACGAGCGCGTCTTCAAGCCCTATGTCATCCGTGAGATGAACGGTGTCAAGGTCGCCATCATTGGCCAGGCCTTCCCGTACACCCCGATCGCCAACCCAGCCTGGATGATCGAGGGCTGGTCCTTCGGCATCAAGGACGCAGAGATGCAGGAGGCCGTCGACAAGGCCCGCGCCGAAGGTGCCCAAGCCGTGATCGTGCTGTCCCACAACGGCATGGACGTGGACCTGAAGATGGCAAGCCGTGTGCGCGGCATCGACGCCATCATGGGCGGCCACACCCACGATGCCGTCCCCTACCCCACCCTGGTCAAGAACGGCGGCGGTCAAACCCTGGTCTGCAACGCCGGCTCCAACGGCAAGTTCCTCGGCGTACTGGATCTGGACGTCAAGGGCAACAAGGTCATGGGCTTCCAGTATCGCCTGCTGCCGGTCTTCTCGAATTTCATCGAGGCCGACAAGGAGATGCAGGAGCTGATCGACAAGATGCACAAGCAGACGATCAAGTTCCAGGGCAAGGAGTTTGTTGCCGAGGATCGCCTAAACAAGGTGCTGGCCAAGAACGATATCACCCTCTACCGCCGCGGCAATTTCTCCGGCACCTGGGACCAGCTGATCGTCGATGCCCTGATGGAGGTCATGGGCACCGAAATCGCCCTCTCCCCCGGCGTGCGTTGGGGCACCTCCCTGATTCCGGGCGCGGACATCACCTATGAAGACATGATGACCCAGTGCGCCCTGACCTACCCGAACGTCACCGTGAACGAGTTCACCGGTGAGCGCATCAAGGAAATCCTGGAAGATGTGTGCGACAACATCTTCAACCCGGATCCGTACTATCAGCAAGGGGGTGACATGGTTCGCGTCGGCGGCCTGAAGTACGCCGTGGCGCCGAACGGCGATTCCGGCAAGCGTATCAGCCAGCTAACCCTGAACGGCAAGCCACTGGATCCGAAAAAGACCTACAAGGTTGCAGGTTGGGCCTCCGTCGCCAAACCGGGCGAGATCCCGGGCGACACCGGCAAGATGATTTGGGACGTGCTGGAGCAGTACCTGACCTCCAAGAAACACATCACCAAGGTGGAGGTCAACGCGCCGAAGCTGATCGGCATGGAAGACAACCCCGGCGTGGCTCCAGGCTACCCCAATGTCTGACGCCCGCGCATCGCGCCACCAAGGAAATGCTGAAAAAATCCATCCATGGATGGGTTCAGCTCGGCTCGCCGTGAAGTGAATCTTCACACGGGCCTCTCCCCATCGAGCTTCAGCCATGGATGGCTGAAGGACTTGCGAGAGGAGCCTAACCACAGCCTTGAAAGATCAAGCCCTTAGCCTGCTTGATCTTGGTGCGCACCCTCCATGGCCTGCTTTACCAGACCATCGAGAAGGCCTTTTCAACGGCTTGACAAAAACAAAGCCCCGCGTAGCGGGGCCTTGTTTTCACGCGCTCACCAGCGGCCATTCATTTTTTCTGATCCTTGATCGTGCCAATCACGGCTCCCGCCGCACCGCCCACAACCGCCCCCGTGACCGGGTCACCCCCAGAAATCGCACTCACCCCTGCCCCTGCCGCAGCACCGATGGCAGCACCGCTGAGGGTTGATTGTTGACGCGGGGTCATATTGGAGCACCCTGCCAAAACCAGCGTGGCCACCGTCACAACCGCCGAGACTTGCATGATGGGTTTCATCGCAACATCTTTCAGGATGTTCGTGGATTTTACGATCAATGATTGGAGACGACCGCCCCCTTGTCAAGGCAAGATCAAGGAGCGATGACGCTGAGCCTCGCTTTGAGGCTAGGAACGTCACGCACCTCCTCCACCGACTTGATTCGCCCCGATTCCAGTTCCACCAGGGTCACGGCATCGGCCGCGCGCGGCAGCATGGCTGTCTGCCCAGGCTCCATGCCAAGCATGATGCGATAGCCATATTCGCGCATTTTCGGCAGGGCAAACATGTGGGTGACCAGGGATGGCATGCCGCTGACGTCCGCCACATAGACGATGCCACGCCTTTCCTGTTCTGCCTGTGGGATGTCCTTGAGCACCTCGTGCGCCAGCCCTCCGGAGGCCTTATCCGCGGTCACCAACAGGACACGCGCGTTGCCAGGCATGGCGTACGGCTGCTCATGCTGGTCGTTGAGCTTGAGCCTCGGCAAGCTGTCACCCGGCCGCAGCACGGCAGTCTCGGCGCCAACCAGGGCGGGCAGCAGGATCAGGATAGCAAGCAGAGGTCGCATCGTCGTCTCCAGGCAGATTGAAAGATCTTTATAGATCCATTCGCAAAAATAAAAAACCCGTCAAGGCGGGGTTAATAAGTATTCGCGCCGCGAGAATCAGAGCGTCTTGAACACCCGCATCGCCGCCTCGACCGTGTAGTCGATGTCCTGGCAGCTATGCGCGCCGGAAACGAAGCCGGCTTCAAAGGCACTCGGCGCGAAATAGACCCCCTCCTCCAGCATGGCGTGGAAAAACTTCTTGAAGCGCTCGATGTCGCATTGACTGACATCGGCGAAGGTCTCCACCCTCTCTTGTGCAGTGAAGAAAAAGCCGAACATCCCGCCAACATGATTGGTGGTCAACGGAATGCCCGCCTCCTTGGCGGCATCCCGCAGGCCATCGCAAAGGTTTTGCGTACGCGCGGCGAGGGTCTCGTAGAAGCCTGGCTCCATCACCAATTCGATGGTGGCAAGACCCGCCGCCATGGCGACCGGATTGCCCGAGAGGGTGCCGGCCTGGTAAACGGGCCCAAGGGGGGCAATGTACTCCATGATCTCGCGCCGTCCACCAAAGGCGCCAACCGGCATGCCGCCACCTACCACCTTGCCGAGGGTGGTGAGATCCGGCATCACGCCATAGTGCTCCTGCGCCCCTCCCAGGGCGACACGGAAGCCAGTCATCACCTCGTCGAAGATCAGCACCGCGCCATACTTGGTGCAAAGTGCCCGCAGGCCTTCGAGGAAACCGGACTTGGGTGGGATGCAGTTCATATTGCCCGCCACCGGCTCGACGATCACGCAGGCGATTTCGTCCCCCCGCTCGGCAAACACCTGCTCGACCTGGTCCAGGTTGTTGTATTCAAGGGTAAGGGTGTGCTGCGCAAGAGCGGCCGGCACGCCCGGAGAACTCGGCACGCCGAGGGTCAGCATGCCGGATCCGGCCTTCACCAACAGCGCGTCGCCGTGGCCATGGTAGCAACCCTCGAACTTGATGATGGTGTCGCGTCCGGTATAGCCCCGTGCCAGGCGGATGGCGCTCATGGTGGCCTCAGTGCCCGAACTGGTCATGCGCACCATCTCCAGCGAGGGGACGATTTCACACAAAAGATCGGCCATGCGGGTTTCGATGGCCGTCGGGGCGCCAAAGGACAGGCCACGCTCGGCAGCCTTCTTGACCGCCTCGATCACCTTAGGATGGGTGTGGCCGACGATCATCGGGCCCCAGGAGCCGACGTAGTCGATGTAGCGCTTGCCGTCCACGTCGAACAACATGGCACCTTGGGCACGCTCGAAAAAGATGGGGGTACCGCCCACACCACGGAAGGCGCGTACCGGGGAGTTCACTCCGCCGGGGATGTGTTTCTGGGCTTCGATGAACAGCTCATGGGAGCGGGTCATGGTTTCATTCTCTCCTGCAAAAGGCTGAAAAAATCCATGGATTTTTTCAGCTCGGCTCACCGCGAAGTCAATAGCGCGACCTCCTCCACGGATCAACCCCCTTGTCCGCGCCAAGGCATCCATGCCCTAGGAGGAAACACTGAATCAACAGCGCTTCTTTCAACGCATGGTCTTGGAGCAGGCCAATCACCCTCGAAAGCAAGGCCCTTACGGACGTCTATGGGCATCATCACAAAATGCAGAACAATGCGACGTTCCATGGGCGTTGACTCCATAATCGGCACATGGATGGCTTCGCTACGTTCGCAATGATGGATTGAACAGCGGTACATAACGACGGACCGCCGCCTCCACATCGGGCGCAGCGAAAACATCCGAGATCACGGCCAGCATGTCCGCCCCCGCCTCGACCAGCGGAGCGGCATGATCGGCGGTAATGCCGCCGATGGCACAGAGGGGCAGATGTAATGTCTTGCGCGCCTCGCGCAGCAGGTCCATGCTCGCCGGCACGGCCTGGGGCTTGCTGCGCGAGGGGAAGAAGCTGCCGAAGGCGACGTAATCGGCCCCCTCTGCCGCGGCCTTCAGCGCAAGTTCCAGCTGGTTGTAGCAAGACACGCCAAGAATGGCGCGTGGCCCCAGCCTGTTCCGTGCATGCTCCAGGGCTGCGTCCTCCCTACCGAGGTGCACCCCATCCGCGCCAACCCGGCGCGCCAACTCGAGGTCGTCATTGATGATGCTGAGGGCACCATACTCACAACACAGGCGCACGACCTCCCTCGCCAGTCGTTCGCGCAAAGGGCGATCGCCCCGCTTGTCGCGGTATTGGACGATACGCGCTCCGCCGCGGAGGGCAGCCTCGACCCGTTCGACGAAGCGATCGTCAGGGATCAGGGCCGGGTCGGTGATGACGTAGAGGCCGCGCAGTGCCTCCCTTCCGTGGGTCATGCCAACGACCTCGCGGCATGCGCGGCGCCAATCAAGGGGGCGTAGGGCTCCAGTACCACTTCGACCGGCATCGCCGCCAGCAGGTTGCGGAACCGCCCCTTGTCGAGGAAGCCTTGCATGAAGGCCCCTTGCTCGAGGAACGGCAGGATCTTGGGAGCGATGCCCCCCCCTACGAACACGCCAGCGTGCGCGAGGCATTTTAGGGCGAGGTTACCGGCCTCGGCACCGTAGATACGACAGAACAAGGTCAGCGCATGTGCACACGCCGCATCCGCACCATCCAGGGCCAGGCGGGCGATGACCGCGCTCGGGTCAGGGGCGGTCACGATGGTCTGAGCGACCGCATCCTCCATCGGCACGCGACGCGTGTCGCGCAGAAAAGCCCAGATGTTGAACAAACCGGGACCGGAGAGGACGCGCTCTACGCTGACGTGACCACCGAGCTTCTCGCGCAACCAGACCAGCAAGGCATCCTCCTCGGCGCTGTTGGGAGCAAAATCGCAGTGCCCCCCTTCGGTTGGCTGCACGTGGTAGCGCAGGCCATCCCAGAATAGCAACGCCTGCCCAAGACCGGTGCCGGCGGCAATGACGGCCGTCATGCCATCCCGACTCCGCCGAGACACGGAAAGAGGGACACGTTGCTCGGGTGGAAGATGCAACATGCCAAGCGCCGCCGCCTCGAGATCATTGAGCAGACGTACCGGACAGCCAAGGCGCGCTCGCAGTGTGACCTCCTCTAGCACCCACGGCAGGTTGGTGGTCTGGCAGCGCCCATCCACCACAGGACCAGCCACGCCGAAGGCTGCACCCTCAAGGCGCGGTGGCTCAAGACCAAGAAAGGCCTCGAGGATGTCCTCGAAGGCAGCATGGTCGCGGCTTGGCACGCTGGCCTTGCGTTCGCACACCAGTTCGCCACCCCGTAGGGTGTAGAGGGCCAACACCGTCTTGGTGCCGCCGATATCGCCCGCAAGAAACATCCCGCCCACCTCATCATTCCGTCAAGACCAGACTGGCCGCCGAACCTTCAGCCACCAGGAATTCGAGCGCATGGGTCACGAAGGTTGCCACCTCGGCAGGCGGGCGCCGATAAAAGGCCTCCCAGGCCAGATCACGCACCTCGCCGTAACGCCCCGCATCCTCGGGATGGTCAACAAGCCAGGCCAGCCTCACCGCATGACCGATCAGTACGTCCATGACGAGGTCGTCCTCAAAGCGCAGGTTCGGATTGGCCTGCATGATGATGATCAACACCCCCAATCCTTCGATGACCAGCTGGCGATACTCAGGGGCAGCGATCTTGTTGAGCAGATGGTCAACGCGCAGGGCGAAGTTCTTCTCCCAAGCCGTGTTCTCCGAGAGGAGCTGTTCGCTGTCCAGTCGGTTTTTGCGGTTGTAGCGGTCGCCGATCACCAGCCCCCGACAATGACGCAAAAGCCCCCACACCTGGGGATAGAAACGGTCCGGCAGGCGGCCGATTGCTCCCTGCACCTGACGCCAGTGCAACCAGTCGTCGACGGCCTGCGTGACATCCAGGCCGGCATCGAAGCGCACAGGCACCACATTCGCCGGCGTGCCAACGATATGCAGCGACTCGGTGCGTCCGAGACTACGCTGTTCGTCACCAAAGTGCAGCAGGGTGTCCCGCAGGCGGGCATACAGGCGGTACGGCGGCTTTTCCAGCAATGCATCAAAGGCGGCGTCGAGTGAAAGACCCCGCTCACGTGCCAGCCCGGCAATCAGAAGCTGGAGCAGATGCCCCACGCGCAGGGTAAGGATGTCGCGGATCAGTTGCGACTCGTTCTTGGCGATGTGACCGAGATGAATGATGAGTTCCTGGGTGAGAATGCGCTCGCGCTCATCTTGGCCGCAAAAGGTGCGGATCATGCCCAAGATCTCGGCATTGCCCAAGGGTTCACGGATGATGGCACGACGGCTGTAGGCACGCCCGACGGCGAGCTGCTTCTGCCGCACCAGAATGTCCATGACTGCGACCTCGAGCTGGGCATCGACCTTGCCCAAGAGGTCGGCAGCGCGCCTTAACACACCCCACAGCTGCAAGCGCCCTGCCCGCTCGAACAGAGACTCGGTGATCTCGCGCAGGGTCAGCTCGTAGCCCAGTTGCGGATGGCGCAAGAAAGTGACGTAATCGCCGCCATGACGGGCATGGAGGGTGACTAACAACTCGATCTGGGCATAAGGGTTGGTGCACGTAGCCAGACGGGCCAGGAGGCTCTCGCTGGGCGCTTCGAGCGCAAGGGCGTGCAGCTCGTCATCGCTCAGTGGGCGCGGTGCTTCCGTGCCCTCCGGTAATAAGGAGAGGAAGGCCCCACTGCGCGGCAGCTCGTCTTCACTCAAATCTAGCCTATCGCGTATGGCAATCCGTTCGGGGACCGTATGCTGGATGAGCTGCAACAGTCGTCCGCTCCGCACTGGGTAACCGTCGAGCTCACCAGATTGCACCTCGCGCAGAAACGTGAGCAACACCTCGGCGTCGGCGGCATCCAGCATATCGCCGGTGATCCATAGCACCACCAGCGGCATGCCGGGATGGCGCCAGTAGCGGTGCACGAAACCAATCTCCGAACGCAACTTACCGGCGAGATAGACGTTGTCGCGACCGAGATAAAAATCCTGGCGATCGAGCTGCTGCGGTATGAACACCACCTTCTGACCCTCCAGGACATAGGAGCGCGAGGTGGTGAGAATGCGCATGCGCCGTGATGGACGGCCACTCAAGGCAAGCTTGGGGTTGCGCCCGAGCATGGCAAACAGGTCGATCAGCTTGCGTGAATGGGCCACCCACAAGGGACTCACTTGTTCCAGGAGTTCGGCGCGGATACCGCTCGCCTCCAGGCGCTCCTGGACCTCGGCATGCTCGGCCAACACCGCCACCTGGACCGGGCGATGGTAGCTGCGACCAAGGCGCAAACGACGTCCGAGGGGATCGATGTCTGCGGGATCCAGCAGGCCGTCCTGGATCAATTTGCCGAGAATGAACAGGCTCTGCGCCCAAACCAACGGCAGGTTTTCGTTCGCCTGGCGCGGTTGGCTGCCGGGATGCTGGCGCTCAGCCTCGATGTACTCGGCCGGCACGAAATACAGTTCTGGCAGCAAACGCAGGCCGTCCTTCTCGATGGCAAGACGTTCGAGCGACTCGCGATAAAAGCGGGCCTGCTCGTGGCGGCCAAGAAACAGGTGGTTGAGCAGTAGGTAGGTGAAAAACAGCGGCCACTCGGACTCGATGTGCTCGAAACGCTTGAGTTCGTGCGGTTCGTAATGCAGACGACTCGGATCCTCCAGCACCGTCTGGTGGCCATCGAGCAGGAAGCGCTTGCAGCCATAGGCCCCCTGCAGCTTGTCCATGACAGCCTGTTGGGTCTCCTCGAGCAGCGCCATGTTACGCACCGCGAAGGCCGGAAAGCCAACCACCGAGAGCAGCGCGGCATCCACCTCCTTGGAGTTTGACTCGCGCGGCAGCAGGGACTTGAGGGTGATCTCGGTGCGCGCGATCTCATCCGGTAGGACGTGGATGGTGGAGCGCTCGTCCCCCTCGCCACCGTACAGATCGCAGCCGTTCATGGCCTCGAGCGCCGCTAGGGCCATGCCGATCGAACTCGCGTTCAGCTCGCGGATGCCACAGTTGATCTTGTTGCCGCGCTCCCAGATGCCGTAGTCGGGCGTGCTATAGGCGCGGCCGATGTAGTAGACGAGGTTCTGAACGAAGTCGACCTCGTCCTGGTTGAAAATGATGCGCAGGCCAGAGGCCGTCATCTGCGCCAGCATCAGCAGGAAGATCGAGGTGGCATCGAACTGAAGATGTCCCCAGGCCTCATCACCCACCACCTCCCCACCGGTGTGGGTGTCATACTTGGCATGCAGGGCATCGAGTGGGTCCTGGCTGTGCTTGAAGCGCTCGACCTTGTGCGCCTGGCGCATCATGGCAAACAGCAGGCCGCGCATGAGCTTGACCACGCTCTGATTGAGCTCATAGATGCGGACAGATTCGATATCCGCACGCCGGTAAGCCAGCGCCAGCCCCCAGACGGCGAGGATGCTGTAGACATTATCCCGCACCCAGGCATGGGTGTAATCACCGTGGGCGGTGATGGCCGTGCTGGCGGGGAGCAGACCGGTCACAGGATGCTGCCGAGCTAGGATAATCCGCTCGACCTCCTCGTCCAGCTGACGCAGGCGGTGCAGACGTTCCTTGATTTCATGCAGAGGAACATCTGCTCCCCCCACGCCCGTCTTTGCCTCGAGGGAGGAGCTGTCGCTGGTCATCTCGCCCCCCCTTTCATTGCAGTCCCCGTGCCAGCTGATGCGATGATTCAACGAAGAGTGCCGCCGTATCCACGGCATCGAAGGTATACCCTGCGTTGCAGAATTCGCAACGGACCTCGATCTTGCCCTGCTCGGCGAGGATGGTGTCCACTTCCTCCCGACCCAAGCTGCGCAGCATCTCTGCCACCCGCTCGCGCGAACAAGCGCAGGCGAAGCGCACCGATTCGGGCTCGAACACACGCCGATCCTCCTCGTGGTAGAGGCGCTGCAGCAGGGTATGAGCTGGGAGTCCCAGCAACTCCTCCGCGCTAACGGTCTCCGAGAGCGCGACGATGCGGTTCCAGTCCTCGTCATCCTGCGGGCTGTCATGCCCTGGCATCTTCTGCACCAGCAGGCCAGCGGCGCGGGTAGGGCCGGCTTCCAGCCAGAGACGGGTCGGCAGCTGCTCGGAGCGCGCAAAGTAACCCTCCAGCGCCTGCGCGAGACTGGTGCCCTCCAGTGGCACGATGCCCTGGTAGCGTTCCCCGTGTATGGTCTCAATGGTCATCACCAGGCGACCATCACCCACCAGGGCCAGCCCCTCACCGACCACCTCACCGTGCCAGCGAGCGAGTCCGCGCAACTCGCGCTCGGAGGTCACCTGCATGACCAGCAGGTGTACGCTGCCTTCGCCTTGTAGCTGAAGGGTCAGTTTGCCATCGATTTTGAGTGTTGCGGCAAGCAACACGGCAGCCACTGCCGTCTCGCCCAGGAGACGGGCCACGGCAGGAGGGTAGTCACCGCGCGCGAGGATGGACCGCCAGGTCAAATCCAGCTGAACCAGCTCGCCGCGCGCCCCGCCGGCGTAGGAGGACCGCGCGATATTAGAGACACATGCGTCTTCGGCACGGGTGAAAATGAAACGATGGAGCAGGTCACACTCGCTCATTTTGAGCCTTCCAGTCGCTTCTTCAGCACCGCATTGAGCTGGGCGGGATTGGCCTTGCCCTTGGCAGCCTTCATCACCTGGCCGACGAGGAAGCCGAACACCTTGTCCTTACCGGAGCGGAATGCCTCGACCTGGGCCGGGAACTGCGCCAGCACGTCGTCCACCATCGCCTCGATGATGGCCTCGTCGGTGATCTGCCTCAGGCCCTTTTTCTCGATGATGGCATCCGCATCACCCTCACCCGCCCACATGGCCTCGAACACCTCCTTGGCAAGTTTGCCGGAGAGGGTGTTGTCGGTCATGCGCTTGAGCAAGCCGCCGAGCATGGCCGCGCTCACCGGGCAGGCCTTGATCTCCAACCCCGCCTTGTTGAGCGCGGCGGAGATCTCGCCCATCACCCAGTTGGCGGCGAGTTTGGGATCGCAACCCGCAACCTTGAGTGCTTCTTCGAAGTAGTCGGCCAGGGCGCGCTCGGCGGTGAGGAAGGCCGCATCGTAGGCTGGCAGACCGTAATGGGTGATAAAACGCTGCTTTTTCTCGGCGGGCAGCTCTGGCAGGCTGACACGCACGGACTCGATGAAGCCTTCATCCAACACCACCGGCAACAGGTCGGGGTCCGGGAAGTAGCGATAATCATGCGCCTCCTCCTTGCCGCGCATGGAGCGGGTCTCGTCACGGTCCGGATCGTACAGGCGGGTCTCCTGCACTACGCTGCCGCCGCCCTCGATCACGTCGATCTGACGTTCGATCTCGAAGTTGATCGCCCGCTCGAGGAAACGAAAGGAGTTGACGTTCTTGATCTCGGTGCGGGTACCGAACTCGCGCTGCCCTTTGGGACGCACGGAGACATTGGCGTCCACGCGGAACGAGCCTTCCTGCATATTGCCATCACAGATGCCCAAATGACGGACGAGACTGTGAATCGCCTTGGCATAGGCCACCGCCTCCTTGGCCGAGCGCATATCCGGCTCGGAGACAATCTCGAGCAGCGGCGTCCCGGCACGGTTGAAGTCGATGCCGGTCATGCCGTGGAAGTCCTCGTGCAATGACTTGCCGGCATCCTCCTCGAGATGGGCGCGGGTGATGCCGATCACCTTGCTGCGACCGTCTTCCAGCTCAATCACAACCCCCCCTCGGGTGACGATGGGCTGCTCATACTGGCTGATTTGATAGCCCTTCGGCAGATCCGGGTAGAAGTAGTGCTTGCGTGCGAAGATGGAACAGCGGTTGATCTCGGCTCCAATGGCAAGGCCAAAGGTCACGGCGTAGCGCACGGCCGCTTCGTTCAACACCGGCAGCACGCCGGGCAGGCCAAGGTCGACCGCGCAGGCCTGGGTGTTGGGCTCGGCACCGAAGGCGGTCGAAGCCGCAGAGAAGATCTTGCTCTGGGTGGCGAGCTGGGCGTGAATCTCAAGCCCGATGACGGTTTCCCATTGCATTTGGTCCTGGTCCTTACACGAAGGCAGCGGGGATCTGGCGGTGCCAGTCGGTGGCCTGTTGGAAGCGGTGGGCGATGTTCAACAAACGGGCCTCGTCGAAGGCACGACCAATGATCTGCAGGCCGACCGGGCGACCGTGCGCGAAGCCTGCCGGAATGGACATCGCCGGCAGGCCCGCAAGGTTGACCGGCACGGTGTAGATGTCGGAGAGGTACATGGCAACCGGATCCTCGAGCGAGGTCCCAAGATCCGGTGCTACATGGGGCGCCACTGGCCCCATGAGCACATCCACCTCGCCGAGCACGCGGCGGAAATCATCCGCGATCAGGCGACGGATGCGTTGCGCCTTGAGGTAGTAGGCATCGTAATAACCCGAGGAGAGGGCATAGGTCCCGATCATGATGCGACGCTTGACCTCGCTGCCGAACCCCTCGGCACGCGAGCGTTCGTACAGATCGATGAGGTCCTTCGGTGCCTCGCAGCGATGTCCAAAGCGCACGCCGTCAAAACGGGAAAGGTTGGAGGACGCCTCCGCCGGGGCAATGACGTAGTAGGCCGGGATGGCGAGCTCGCTGTTCGGCAGACTGACCTCGCGGACCTCGGCGCCCAGCCTACGGAACTCGGCCACCGCCTCGTCGATGACCCGGGCCACGCCGGCATCCAAGCCCTCGCCGAAGTACTCGCGCGGCAGGCCGATCTTCAGCCCACTCAGGTCATGGCCAAGTTGCGCGGTGTAGTCTTCCACCGGCCGCTCACTACAGGTGGAGTCGAGCGCATCGAAACCGGCCATGGCATTGAGCAGCCAAGCGCAATCCTCCGCTGAACGCGCCATCGGCCCGCCCTGATCGAGCGAGGAGGCATAGGCAATCATCCCAAAGCGGGAGACGCGGCCGTAGGTCGGCTTCAGGCCCGTCACCCCACAATAGGCGGCAGGCTGACGGATCGAGCCACCGGTATCGGTCCCGGTCGCCAATGGGGTGAGCCCTGCGGCAAGCGCGGCGGCGGAGCCACCGGAAGAACCTCCAGGCACGGCGGAAAGATCCCACGGGTTCTTGGTCGGACCATAAAAGCTGGATTCGCTGGTCGAACCCATGGCGAACTCATCCATGTTCAGCTTGCCGAGCATGACCGTGCCGGCTTGATGGAGGCGCTCGACCACGGTGGCGTTATAGGGCGCGATGAAGTTGTCGAGCATGCGGGAGCCGCAGGAGGTCTTGACCCCCAAGGTGCAGAAGATGTCCTTGTGCGCCAGAGGGATGCCGGTGAGCGGTTCGGCGTGGCCCGCGGCGATGCGGTGGTCCGCGGCCAGCGCGGCCTTGAGCGCCTCATCCTCGGTCACGCTGATGAAACTGTTGAGCACAGGATCATGCGCCTTGATGCGAGCGAGGAAATGCTGTGCCAGTTCGACCGCAGAGACCTCTTTGCGGTCGAGCATGCTGCGCAGTTGGGGCAGCGACTTCTGATGCAGCTCCATCATTATTCGATGACCTTTGGCACCAAAAACAGGCCGTTTGCAACGGCGGGGGCATTGAGCTGGAGAAGCTCACGCTGACGGGTTTCGGTCACCACATCGGGGCGCAGGCGCTGGACCATGTCGAGGGGGTGGGCCATGGGCTCCACCCCCTGCGTGTCGGCCTGGTTCATGCGTTCGACCAGATCGAGGATGCAGGATAGGTCATGGGCATAACGCTCAACCTCGCTCTCATCGATGGCCAGACGGGCGAGGCGGGCGATCTTCTTCACCTCTGAAGGCGTGATCGTCATCACTGGCTCTGCTTCTTGGAAAAACGCCGTCATCTTTCCCGGACGGACTTGGGGATGCTGCACACCCGCTTTCTGCACCGCGTTCCAGCAGCGCATCACCGCAAAGATGCAGGGGACATCCATGCCCTGGGCGCAAAAGATGGGCGGGATAATCTAGCACAGCCCGAAACCTTGCCCAAGGCGGAGGAGGTTGATAGAGTTTTGCGCTTGTTTAAGCCCACACACAATGCCCCCACCCATACCCTCAAGCCAATATATTTTGCCATGCTCCGTAATCTCCGCGGCCTATTCTCCACTGACCTCTCCATCGACCTTGGCACGGCCAACACGCTGATCTACGTGCGGGGCAAGGACATCGTCCTCAACGAACCCTCGGTGGTCGCCATCCGTCAGGACGGCGGCCAGCGCTCCATCCAGGCCTTTGGCATCGAAGCCAAGAAGATGCTGGGGCGCACCCCGCAGAATATTACCGCCGTCCGCCCATTGCGCGATGGTGTGATCGCGGACTTCCACGTCACTGAAAAGATGTTGCAGTATTTCATCCGCAAGGTGCACAGCAGCAGTATGTTGCGTCCAAGCCCGCGCGTGCTGGTCTGCGTGCCCGTAGGTGCCACCCAAGTCGAGCGCCGCGCCATCCGCGAGTCGGTGCTCAATGCCGGGGCGCGCAAGGCTTACTTGATCGAGGAACCCATGGCTGCGGCCATCGGCGCCGGCATCAATGTGGACGAAGCGCGCGGTTCCATGGTGGTGGACATCGGTGGCGGCACCTCAGAGGTGGCGGTGATCTCGCTGGGCGGCATCGTCTACTCTGCCTCGGTGCGCATCGGTGGCGACAAGTTCGACGAGGCCATCATCAGCTATGTGCGCCGCAACTACGGCATGCTGATCGGTGAGGCCACCGCCGAGCGGATCAAGAAGGACATCGGCTGCGCCTACCCTGGCAAGGAACTGCTCGAGATCGAGGTCAAGGGGCGCAACCTCTCCGAGGGCGTGCCACGCAGCTTCACCCTCAACAGCAACGAGATCCTCGAGGCCCTCAACGAACCGCTGTACGGCATCGTCCAGGCCGTGCGCACGGCACTTGAGCAAACACCGCCGGAGCTGGGTTCTGACATTGCCGAACGCGGCATCGTGCTGACCGGCGGCGGTGCCCTGCTGCGCGATCTCGACCGCCTGCTGATGGAAGAGACCGGTCTACCGGTGGTGGTGGCCGACGACCCGCTCACCTGTGTGGTGCGCGGTGGCGGCAAGGTGCTGGATCTGATCGACGAGCGCCACAGCCCCCTGTTCTCCACCGAATAATCCCGTACTCGCCGCGTGGCCCGACTCTTCATCAAGGAACGTCCCGACCCGGTCTGGCTGGCGGTCCTCCTGCTCACCTCCCTCGGGCTCTACCTCGCCGATGCCAGACTGAACCTGCTCGACCCAGTGCGTGGCTGGTTGATGGCCGGCGTAGAACCCATCCAGCGCCTGGCCGCCCTGCCCACCCAGCTCTGGCACAGTGCAACGAAGGCCTTGCAGAGCCGCGCTGCGCTGCAGGATGAGCTCGTCCGGCTCCGTCAGGAGAATCTGCTGCTCAAAGCGCAAATGCAAACCTTCTGGGCCCAACAAGAGGAGAACCGCCGCCTGCGCAACCTCCTGCGAGCCGTACAACCGCTGGAGCAAGATCTGTTGCTGGCCGAAAGCCTTCCGGTCAAGGGCGATACACGTCGGCAGACGATCCTCATCAACCGCGGCCGCCGCGACGGCGTCTTCGTCGGCCAGGCGGTGCTTGCGGCCGAGGGCCTGCTCGGCCAGGTCGTGCATGTAGGGCCACATACCGCCGAGGTCCTGCTACTGACCGACGACATGCATGCCGTCCCGGTGCGCATCGCCCGCACCGGCCAGCGCGCCATCGCCCGCGGCACCGGGCAGAGCGGGCGCTTGGAAATCCTTCACCTGCCCAATAATGCAGACGTGCGGGAAGGTGACCTGCTCATTACCTCCGGACTCGGTGGCACCTTTCCAGCAAATTATCCGGTGGCAAGCGTGAGCGTGATCGAGCAAACCCAGAGCGGGGTCTTTGCCAACATCAGCGCTCGCCCACTTGCACCGGTCGATGATGTCCGCGAGGTCATCCTCGTCTGGATGCGCAACGCCTCCTCCACCAACATTCCCGCCCATGCGCCCTGATCTCCGGATGTGGCTGGCGGTCCCGCTCAGCCTGCTGCTGGCCCTGGTGGTGGAGCTGCTTCCTTTCCCACAATACATCGCCCAATTGCAGCCGCCATGGCTGTTACTGGTCGTGCTTTACTGGAGCATCCTGCAGCCTGCGATCTTAGGCATGACGGGGGCATGGCTGATGGGCCTTTTGCTGGACACCATCCAGCCTTCCCCCCTTGGCACCCACGCGGCCCTGTTCACGCTGGTGGTCACACCTGTCCTGGCGCAGCAGCGCCTGCTCCGAACCCTGCCGGTCACCCAGCAGACAGTGTGGATCGCCGGCCTGGTGTTTTTGTATGAGGTGGGGGAGTTGTGGCTGGGTCAGTGGCTGAGCATGGGCCGAGTGACCGCCGACGACTTCCTGCCGGTGATCAGCACCCTCATCGTCTGGCCGTTGCTGAGGGTACTGCTGCATCGCTGCGAACGCTGCCTGAGTTGACCTGGCTTAATCCGTCAGGATCAACCCCCACACCATGGCCGCTATCAGCAGGCTGATGAACACCGCTGCCGACCCCATGTCCTTGGCTCGGCCCGAGAGCTTGTGCGGCTCGTAGCCCACGCGATCGACGACGTTCTCGATCCCAGTGTTGAGCAATTCGACCACCAGCACCAACATCAGGCTGCCGATCAGCAGCGCGCGCTCCACGCCATCCTCGCCCACCCACAGGGCAAGCGGGGCGAGCAGCAGGGTCAGCCACAGTTCCTGGCGAAAGGCCTCCTCCTTGCGATAGCAGGTCGTCAGCCCCTGCCAGGAATAGCGCGCTGCGAACAGTACGCGCTTGAGCCCGGTGTTTTCAGAGGCCACGGTTCATTCGCCGATGAACGCACGATAGGCCGCCGCATCCATCAGCGGAGGCAGGGTGGCCAGGGCACGACAGCGCACGATCCAGCCCTCACCATAAGGTTCCTCGTTGATGTGTTCCGGGCTGGTAGCGAGTTCGTCATTGACCTCGACCACTTCCAGCCCGACCGGCGCCTGCACGTCCCAGGCGGACTTCACCGATTCGACCGTCGCCAGCACTCCACCCTCCTCGACCTGTGCGCCAACCTTGGGCAACTTGGCATAGACCACATCGCCCAGCAGTGACTGGCCGTGCTCGGTGATGCCAACGCTCAGCAGGCCATCATCATCCTGGCGCAGCCAGGAATGACCTTCGGTATAGAGCAGGTTTTCGGGCAGCTCGCGCATGGGGTTTGCTCCAGATGGTTGAGATCGAGGGGAATCATGCCACACAAATGTTTCAAGACATTGCTACCGGCCCAACGCCCCGGTCCGATTGTGTGGCATTTGCCGTGTGGCTTATGTGTGAACTCACACATCTCATCAAGGGCTCGCGCTGCTACATTAAAAAAAAAAATGGATGGGAAGTTTTTCTTATGAGTAAGATGCCCCTGCATAACCATGGATCATCAAGGGGTCACGCCCATGCATCTTGCCCGTTTCCGCCCACACCCGATCGCCCTCGGCATCCTTGCCTCCATCGTCATTGGCGCAGCCCAGGCCGATGAGCTGCCCCCCCTCCAGATCCGGGCCGGTGCCCTTGGCGACACCCCGAATGTCGAGCACATCACTCCCGCCGACATTGACACTTATATCCCTTTTGACGCCGGCGAGGCGCTACGCGAGGTCAACGGTGTGTCTGCCAGCCGCATGAGCCAGCACGGCGTGGACCCGATCATCCGCGGCCAGAGGTCCACCCAGCTCAATGTGCTGCTCGATGGCGGCTACGTGCACGGTGCCTGCCCCAACCGCATGGACCCGCCCACGAGTTTCGCGAGTCTGAACACCTATGACCGTGTGGTGGTGGAAAAGGGCGTGCAGAGTGTGCAGCACGGCATGGGTGGCAGTGGTGGCACCGTGCTATTTGAGCGCGACACTGCCGCCAAGGCCGCCAAACCGGGCCTGCAAGGCCGAGCCGGGGTGGCGACGAGCTCCAATGGCGTTGACGGTGCGGTCTATGCCGATGGTTTGTTGAGCAACGGCAAAGCATATCTTCGCGTCTTTGGGGAATACCTGGATGCCGACAGCTACAAGGACGGTGCAGGACGTACGGTGCCCTCTGCCACCACCAAGAGCAGCGGTGGTGTGGTTGCAGGGTACCGCATCAGCGACCACGCAGGTGTGGAGGCCAGCTTTGAGGCCAGCCGCCAGGACGACACCCTCTATGCCGGTTCCGACATGGACTCCCCCAAAGACGACATGAACGGTTACCGCCTCAAGTATTGGAACCGGAACCTCGGCGGAGCCATCGACGGCGTGAAGGTGGAGGCCTGGCACACCCAGGTCGAGCATTTGATGGACAACTACAGCCTACGCCCCAATCCAAATCCGGCCATGTACCGTGCCGCTCCTTCCGAGGTCACCACCAAAGGTGCGCGTCTGACCCTCACCTCCAAGCCGACCGGCAACCTCACGCTCGACTACGGCCTGGACATGCAGAAGGTGAATCGCGAGGGCTGGGTGATCAACCCTGCCTATCCGGCCAACGCGCTGTTCTGGCTCTGGCCTGCGGCCGAGCTCGCGAGCGTGGGGGGCTTCATCGAGGGACGGTATGGTATCAGTCCCCATCAGCGCCTAAAGGCCGGCCTGCGCGTGGATAGCGTCACCGCCAACATCGACGACAACCTCACCAACACCATCGCCACCCACACGATGGTTCCGTCGGCCATCCGCGAAGAGGCCAAGAAGGATCAGGACAACACGGCCATCGGCGGTCTTTTGCGCTACGAGCATGACCTCTCCAAGAGTCTGACGGCCTTCGCCGGAGTCAGCCGCAGTGTGCGCCAGCCGGATGCCACCGAGCGCTATATGCTCAGGACCAGCCCCACAGCAGGCATTAGCTGGCTCGGCAATCCGGCGCTCGACCCCGAGGTGCACCACCAGCTGGATATGGGCCTAACAGGCAAGGGCAAAGGCTACAAGTGGGAGGCGGTGGTGTTTTATGACCATGTCAGCAACTACGTGCTGCGTGACATCAACAACAACAGGATCGTCGGCGTAGCCTCCACTGCCACCGTCTACCGCAATGTCGATGCCACCTTGTTCGGCGCCGAACTCGCCGGCCAGTGGATGTTCGCGCCCGGTTGGCATGCCTACGGCGCGCTAGCTTATGTCAATGCGCAGAACGACACCGACGGGCGTAGCATTGCCCAGACCCCGCCGCTCAACGGCCGCATCGGTGCGGATTACACCGGTGCCAACTGGCACGCCGGCGGACGGGTGCGTTTTGCCGCCCAGCAGCACGAGATCGACACGGCCAGCGGCCTAGACACCATCCAGACCCCGGAATACGCCGTGTTCGACCTGTATGGCAGCTACGACTTCAGCCGTACCGTCAGCCTAAAGTTTGGCGTGGACAACGTGTTCGATCGCCTGTACGCCGAACATGTCAACCGTGCCTATGCCAGTGTGTTTGGTAACCCGAGCGAGCGCATTTATGAGCCCGGCCGCATTGTCTGGGCGCGACTGGACACCCGTTTCTAACCCGCGACTGCGTGGCCCAAGGGCCCTTCCCCATAGGGCTTTGGCCATGGATGGCCGAAAGCCCCGAGTGGGTAAGTCAACGGTAACCCTGGGAGATCAAGCATTGGGCGTGCGCGCTCGTGGTGCACGCCTTCCGTGGCTTGACTGGAGGGGAAGCACTGAATTCTCCATGCCTTGGCTTATCATTTAGATCTCGACCTTCTTCAAGGAGCGCCTCATGAAAAAATACCTCATCCCCGCCCTACTGCTGACCACCGGTCTTGGGACTGGCGCACCGTCTGCCTTGGCCGAGCCTGCCATTGGCCTCGCGAGCCCTGTGGTGGAGTTGGTTGGCCTTGCCAGAAGCATGGACCTCGGCCTTTCCGAGGAGCAGCGTGCCAAACTAGAGTCCTGGATCAAAGAATCCCCCGCCAAGCGCAAGGCCCTGGAGAACGAGCAAATCCAACTGCGCACCCAATTGCGTGAGGCCATTCTGGCTGGTAAGCCGGAGGAGGAGCGCAAAGCCCTGATCGAAAAGATTGCTGCCAATGAAACCCAGCTGCTATCCATGCGCAGCAAGTGTGCTGACTTCCTGCGCCAGCTGCTGACGGCCCAGCAGTTCGAGAAGGTGGTGGCGGCCTACCGAGCCAAGTAAGGCTTCGGCCAAGGAGGAGGTGTCCGAAGGGGCAGTTACCTCCTCCAAACCTTGGCCGTCGAAGGGAGTCGTGCGCCCCGACGGTCCATGACCATCCCATCCTCTGATCAACCAACCTCGTGATCCCCGCCAAGACCTTGGGCAAACTGCCCGGGATCGCTTGGGAACGTCCCTCCAAACCGAGCTCGTCCCATGGCCGCTCACCCATCACGCCATCTCTGACGGGGTAGAGTCAGAACTTGCGGCAGTGCCCCGCATGGTCCGGGCCCCTGCGGCGATGCTGATGGTGACGACAACACGCCGGGTCGTCTCTATCATCGTGGATGCCCCCGGAACATAAAACCTCGCTCCGCGCGAGCGCATGGGAACGCTCCAACAAGCGGGCGCGCAGGGCGCTGAATCCATCAGTGTCTCCCTCAACGAACACACAAGGCCCTCGAGGGGCCTTGTGATCATCTCATGGTCGTTATCGATGCCGCATCAATGAGCTTGTGGAGGGGCGTAGTAACGCGCGAGGGCTGCAATCTCCCCATCAGTAAGCGGTTTGGCGAAGGCGCGCATGGCTTGCATGGAGTCGTTGTGACGCTGACCGTCCCGGTACAGCTTCATGGTGCGCTCGAAATAGTCCTGCGTCTGACCGGCCAGGGCCGGGGTCTCGTTCACCCCACCCTGGCCTTGCAGGCCATGGCAGGCCGCGCATGGGGTCAGCAGCCGTGTTGGATCACCTTGACGCACGAGTTTCTCGGCCACGGCGTTGTCCTTGCCGCCACGCATGGCGGGCAAGGCCTGGCTCGCATAAAAGGCCGCAAGATCGGCCATGTCCTGCTCGCTCAAAAATTGCGCCACATGCGTCATGATCTGAGCACGTTCATCTTCAGCGCGGCGCAAGGCCTTATAGTCGAGCAACATCTTATAGGTGTACTCAGCCCGCTGGCCGACAAGCGATGGCCAGTTGGCCGTGGTTGGCTCACCCTTCGTGCCGTGACAGGAGGCGCAAAACTGCCCTTCATGCAGTTTCTGCCCACGCGCAGCATCGCCTTTGGGCATGGACTGCAAGGCCTGCATGAGGGTCGCGGGAGTCCATGGTTCCACTTTGGCGTGATGTTCGCCTGCCAGCGCAGGCAGGCTCAGGGTGGCGGCCAGCATGCCGCCCAGGATCAGAGAGGTCTTGCGCATCAGGGGCCTCATGCAAAGCAATCGTCGGTGAAGGTTTTCATCCAGGCGCGGGTGTAGAGCGCCGACAGGCTGTGCTGCACTGGCGTGGCGTCCAGCGGCAGGTAGCGCGGGTTTGGCATCCGCACGATTTTGCCGTCCTTGATGCGGAACACGTCCGCCACAAACTGACCGTAGGTCGAGCTCCCAGCCAGCGCGTAGCAGGTGTTCTGCCACACCGGCTCCGCAGGCTCCTGCCCCGCCAGCAGCGCCTTGACCTGCAACGCGCAGACCTTCGCCTGACTGTTCGCCGAATAGCCCGACTTCGGCATCGCGTCCGCAATGCTCGCATCGCCAATCACATGCACGCCCTTGTGGATCGTGCTCTCAAAGGTCTTGCGGTCCACCGGACACCAGCCCGTACTGTCCGCAAGACCACTCTCGAGCGCCAGCCTGCCAGCCTTCAGCGGCGGGATGAGATTGATCATGTCACCCTTGTATTCGCCGCTTTCGGTGTAAACGGTCTTGGTCGCCGGATCAACCTTGATCACACGACCCCCTTGGCTGCCCATGACCCACTCGATCATGCCCGGCTTGGAATGCTTGATGGGCTGCCACGCCGCCAACTGACGCTTGGCCTCGTCTTCGCCAAAGCCCGCCGCCTTCAGCCCCTCCACACTGTAGCCCTTGAAGCCTTCCGGGATGTTGAACCCATACAGCCGGTTCCAAGCCTGCAGCATGGTCAGGTCCGTGGTGAAACCATCCTTGGCATCCAGAATGATGACCTTGGCCGTCGGATTGTGCTTCTTGAGATACTCGGCAATCAGTCCAGCGCGCTCATACGGCCCCGGCGGGCAGCGATAAGGATTCTGCGGCACACCCACCAAAACCGTGCCACCCTTCGGCAGATCCCTCAGCTGCTTGGCCAAAAGCTCCGTCTGCTTGCCCGGAATCCAGGCGTGCGGCATGACCGTGTTGGCCACCTCCTCACTGTGACCCTCGATGGCCGCATAGTTAAAGCTGATGCCAGGGGAAACCACCAGCCGATCGTAACTCAGGCTCTGACCACCCGCCGTCTTCACCACCTTGCCATCGAAGTCAATCCCAGTCACCGTGTCGAACACAAACTCAATGCCGTAGTTCTTCCGCAGGGCGTCATAACTGACCGTGATGTCCTGCATCGTGATGTGACCAGGAATCACCTCCGAGGAGCCATACGGGCGAAGATACTGTCGCTCCTTCTCGACGATGGTGACCTTGATGTTCTTGTCCGCAAGCTTCAGGTACTTGGCAAAGGTCGCCCCACCCACCCCGCCGCCAATCACGACAACGTGCGGTTGCGCCCCCGCAAAGGCGCTCTTGCCAGAAACACCCGCCCCCACCAGCGCCGAGGCGCCCAGCAACTTCAGAAAGTGACGACGCTGCATCGCGTCCTGCACGTTCATGCTCAGATTCATGATGCTCTCTCTCCTCACTTCGGCTGCTTGGCGAAGTACGCCGCCATCGACCGGATCTCCGCCTCGGTGAAGCCCTGCGCAATCGGCCCCATCAGCGTGTTCGGCCGCGCTCCGCTCCGGAAGTCTTGCATGGCCTTCACAAAACTCGCCTCACTCATCCCGGCCAGCGGCATGAACGTCGAAGACTGCTGCAGCCTCCCGTGCGTTCCATGGCAGCCCGCGCAGGTCTGCGCCATCATCTCGCCCGATGGCCCGGCCAAAGC